>DATFSM010000084.1:0-162004 GCA_035262625.1 Bryobacteraceae bacterium | reverse complement strand
CTCACCGGCCTTCGTAGTCAACTGTGTGGACACGACCGGCGCGGGAGACGTGTTTCACGGGGCTTTTTGTTATGCTGTCTTGCAGCAGATGCCGATTGCCGAAGCGCTCGGATTCGCCAACGCGATGGCTGCTCTCAACTGCACCGCGATGGGCGCGCGCGGGGGCATCGCGACTCTGGATGAAGCGCGGAGTCTGCAGGCCCGCGGAGAGCGCCGGCCGCAGCCCGATATCGCGCGGCGCGTTCTGGCTCCCTGAATGTTTCCTCTTCGAGACGACCGGCCGACCTATACTCCGCCGATCGTTACCACCCTGCTGATCGTTGCGTGTTCGTTCGTATTCCTGTTCGAACTCACGCTCGACGATTACTCGCGTAATTACTTCACCACCCACTACGGACTTGTTCCGGCGCATCTGCGTCTCGAAACGCTGGTTACTTCGATGTTCCTGCATGGCGGCTGGAGCCACATCATCGGGAACATGATGTTTCTCTGGGCCTTCGGAAAAAGCCTTGAAGACGCCATGGGCCACACGAAGTTTCTGGGCTTTTATTTCGCGTGCGGCATCATCGCCGGCATCGTGCACGTCATCTTCAACTACGATTCCCGAATGCCGACGGTAGGGGCGAGCGGCGCGATTGCGGGCGTGATGGGGGGCTACCTTGTAAAGTTCCCGCGCGCCAACATCCGCACTCTGGTTTTTTTGTTTGTGTTCATCACGACCGTGGACATACCCGCAGTTGGATTGCTTCTGTTCTGGTTCGTCGCGCAGATCTTCAGCGGTTACGGATCCATCGCCCACACGAATGTGACTGATTCCGGCGTAGCCTGGTTCGCGCATATCGGCGGCTTCATCAGCGGAATGATTCTCATTAAAACAATGGGCACGCGAACGCGCTATTTCCCGCAAAGCCGAGATATCTACTGGTAAAACATGATCGACATATTAGCCATCGCCGCTCATCCGGACGATGTGGAACAGACGTGCGGCGGAACGCTGCTGAAGATGGCCGATACCGGTTATAAGACCGGCATCATCGATCTGACCGCCGGAGACATGGGCACGCGCGGCACGCCTGAAACCCGTGTCGCCGAATCCCGCGCGGCCGCTGACCTGCTCAAGGTATCCCACCGCGAGAATCTTCATTTCCCCGACGCGCGGCTCGAAAATTCGATGGCGGGTCGGATGACGCTCGCGCACCGTATCCGCGAGTTGCGCCCGCGCACGGTCATTCTTCCATACTGGACGGGACGGCATCCCGATCATTACCGCGCTTCGGAGATCGGGTACGAGGCGTGCTTTCTCGCCGGGCTGAAGAAGATCGATCAGTACACGGAACCGCATCGGCCTTATAAGATCCTCTACTCGTCGAGTTACGCCAACGTGACGCCTTCGTTCGTTGTGGACATCACGCGTTATTTCGACCGCCGCATGGAATCGCTGCTGGCCTATCGCTCGCAATACGGCGAAGTTTCGGAAGGCCAGACGCTGTTCCCGAATGAGGCTGAGATTCGCGAGCGCCTCGCCGCCGTGGCCCGCTTTTACGGTAATCTCATCGGCGCGAAGTACGGTGAGCCTTACGTGGTCAAAGAGGCGATGCGAGTGGACGATATCGTTTCTCTGCCGGTTCGGAGCATCTGAGCGTGAGCGAACTGCGCTGGCATCCGCTGCTCCGCGAGTGGGTGGGCGTGGCCGCCAAGAGGCAAAACCGGCCGCAGATGCCCAGGGACTGGTGCCCGTTCTGCCCGGGTTCCGGCCAGGTTCCCGATCATTACGACACGTATCTGTATCCAAACGATTTCGCGGCGTTCAGCAAGGAGTATCCGCCGTTTGAGGATCGACCGGGGCTGTTTCACTCTACCGGCGCGCGCGGCCAATGCGACGTGGTCCTTTATCATTCCGATCACAATCTGCCGCCTTCACGGATGAGCGCGGAACACTGGCGCGAGGTGGTGGATCTCTGGCGCTCGCGATCGGCGCAGATGTTCGCGGACCCGGAGATCGCTTACGTTTACATCTTCGAAAACACCGGCGAGGCGATCGGCGTGACGATGCCGCATCCGCACGGGCAAATCTATTCGATGCCTTTTATTCCGCCGCTTGCGGAGCGGGAATTGAGCGCGGCGCGCGAATATCACGGTAAACACAAAGAATGCCTGTATTGCGCAATTCTCGCCGGTGAGCTCGCCGCGCGCGAGCGCATCGTTCTGGAATCGGAGAATCTGGTGGCGTTCGTGCCTTTTCATGCGCGATGGCCGGGCGAGATGCAGATTTATCCGCGGCGCCACCTGGCGTCTCTGGCGGATTTTGATGACGCCGGCGCAACTGAGCTGGCCCGAATGATCAAGGCGGTCCGGCTCAAGTACGACAACCTGTGGAACTTCGCGATTCCGCTAATGATGATGGTCCGGCAGCGCCCCACACGCGGCGAGTATCCGTATTTCCACTTTCACGTGGAGTGCTGCCCGATTCAGAGAAGCCCGACAAAAATCAAATATCTGGCGGGCGTCGAAAGCGGAGTCGGTACCTTCCTGAACGATACGCTGGCGGAGGAAAAAGCCGCGGAGTATCGGGCCACCGAACCTCTCGGTTTGTAACGCGTAAGGCGCCGCACAAAAGCATTCTTAACGCGTGACGGGATGGGCCATCCAGTTGCTGGATTTTGTCGCGCGTTCCCGGATGGCTCATCAGCGGTTGTGGTATCAATTCGCTCCAGTCGTTTTGTCTCTTGCGTGCGCCGTTCCGCTTGCGGCGCAGACTGGCCGATTCGAAGGCCGAACGATCGCCGAGATTCAATATGAACCAGCTCTGACTATCGATCCGGTGGATCTGGAAAGATTCCAGCCGCTGAAGAAGGGAACTGCGCTTCACGCCGACGACGTGGCGCGCGCGATCGATGCGCTTTATTCCACTGGCCGCTTCACCGACATCTCGGTGGAGGCCGAACCCGCCGGCGACGGCGTTATCGTCCGATTCGTAACGGAGTCCAAATGGTTCGTGGGCGGCGTTAATGTGGAGGGAAAGATCGGGACCGCGCCGAGCCGCGGACAACTTCACAGCAGCGCGCAGTTCACGCTGGGAACCGAGTTTCGCGACGAAGACGTGTCGAGCGCCGTGGACAATCTCAAGCGTCTGCTCACAGCGAACGGCCTCTACGAGGGAAGCGTGACGCCTGAGGTCGAGCGGAACGCGAACGGTCAGCAGGTTTTCATAACGTTCCATATCCACGAGGGAAAGCGGGCCAAATACGACATGCCCGTGATTCAGGGGAACACTTTGTTTTCGGAGGATGCGATCATCCGCGCCACCGGCTGGCGGATTCCTCTGATTCACTGGTGGCTAAAGGCCTCGCAGGCGCGCACTCGCAAGGGCGTATCGGGCGTTCGAAGTAAATACGAGGGCAAAGGTCATCTTGCCGTTCGGGCACGCCTCGAGAGCATCGACTACGACGCCGACCACCGCCGTATGCACCCGCACCTTACGATCGATCCCGGACCGAAGATCGAGGTTCAGGCCGTGGAAGCAAAAGTCTCGAAGCGAGTGCTGAAACGTTACGTGCCGGTGTATGACGAACGGGCCGTCGATACAGACCTCCTCGTGGAAGGCCGCCGCAATCTGGAAGATTACTTCCAGAGCAAGGGATATTACGACGTCGAAGTCGATTTTCGCGTGCGCCCGCCGCAGAACGACCTGGAAACCATCGAATATGCGATTTCGAAGGGCGAGCGCCACAAAGTAGCGCGAGTGGAAATCGCCGGGAACAAGTATTTCGATACCCCCACGATCCGCGAGCGCATGTTTATCACGCCCGCATCGTTCAACATCCGGCACGGCCGTTACAGCGATGCGTTCCGGAAAAAAGATGAGGAGAACATCGCCGAGCTTTATAAATCGAACGGTTTCCGCGACGTGAAGGTGGCGACGCGTGTGGATGATGACTACAAGGGCAAGTCGGGCGATGTCTCGGTCACTGTGACTGTGACCGAAGGTCCGCAGTGGATCGTGGACAAACTCGAAGTCGCCGGAATGGCTCAGATTCAGCGTCAGGATCTGCCTGTGCTCGCGTCCTCGGTAGGTCAGCCTTTCGCGGATGTGAACCTCGCGGCGGATCGCAATGCGATCCTGACCTACTACTTCGCGCACGGCCTTCCTTCGGCTACATTCAAAGCCGCGTGGCAGCCGGGCGAGGAGCCGAATCACGTGAACGTCCGGTATGAGATCACCGAAGGCGAGCGGCAGTACGTGCGGAGGGTGATCACATCAGGCATTCGCACCACGCGGCAGAGCCTGGTTGACAAAACGATCACGATGAAGCCGGGCGATGCGCTTTCACCGGTAACCCAGACGGATATTCAAAAGAGGCTGTACGATCTGGGCGTCTTCGCGCGCGTCGATACGGCGATTCAGAATCCCGACGGCGCCGCCGAACACAAGTATGTCCTTTACAACTTCGAAGAGGCGAACCGCTACACGCTTAATATCGGCGTCGGCGCCCAGGTCGCGCGCTTTGGCACTCCCAGTACGACGACTCTCGCTGCGCCCGGCGGGGAAACGGGGTTCAGTCCCGAGTTCTCCTTCGACATCAGCCGGATCAATTTCCTGGGCCGCGGGCACACCCTCAGTCTCAAGACTCTGTATTCTTCGCTGGAAAAACGCGCTTCGTTTTCCTATCTGCAGCCGCGCTTCCTCAACGACGATAAGCGCACTATTACTTATTCGCTGCTGTACGACAGGGTTCTGAACGTGAGAACGTTCTCCTCGCTGCGCGAAGAGGGATCGGTACAGGTTTCGCAGACGTACTCGAAGTCTCTTACCGAGTTGTTCCGCTTCGCTTACCGGCGCGTGAGCGTGAGCGACGTGGTGATCCCCGTGTTGCTGATTCCGCAGTTTCTGCAATCGGTCCGGATCGGCATGCTCTCGACGAGCCTGATACAGGACCGCCGCAACAACCCCGCCAATCCTTCGCGCGGGATCTATAACACTGTGGACGTGGGGCTCGCGGACAAAGTCTTCGGTTCGCAGCGAAACTTCGCTCGGGTCCTTGGGCGCAATGCGACGTATTACCGCGTCACGAAGCAGATCATTTTCGCTCGTCAGACGCAGTTCGGCATCATCCTTCCGTTCAACGCGCCGGCGGGGCTTACCGCCCAGGAGTCCGTGCCGCTTCCGGAGCGGTTCTTCGGCGGCGGCGCCGATTCGCTGCGCGCGTTTCCCTATAACCAGGCGGGCCCGCGCGATATCGGAGCGCCTCTGGTTCCCGGCGGACCATCCTCGCCTCCCACCGGCTTTCCTCTTGGGGGCAACGCGCTTCTCTTTAACAACCTGGAACTGCGGTTTCCGCTGATCGGTGAAAACGTTCAGGGCGTTTTATTCCATGACATGGGCAACATCTTCACCTCGATCAGCAACATTTCGTTCCGCTATTCGCAAAAGGATCTTCAGGACTTCGACTACACCGTGCATGCCGTGGGATTCGGTATTCGCTATCAGACTCCTGTCGGCCCTATTCGAGTGGACCTGGCGTACACACTGAACCCGCCCGCTTATAACGGCTTCGGCGGAACTCCCACCGAACTGCTGCAGTGCAACCCCAACCTGCCTCCGTCGGCGCAACCGAGTTTCTGCACGCCGACCCGGCAGAGTATCGGCCACTTCCAGTTCTTCTTTTCGATCGGGCAGGCTTTCTGATGCGAAGACTTCTCTGTCTGGCGATTGCGATTTCGAGCGCGGCGACCGGCGCGGTTGTGATCGACCGGATCGCGGCGGTCGTCGGGAGGCATGCGATCAAGGTCAGCGACGTGGACCGCGATCTCCGTTTAACGGACTTTCTCAACGGTCAGCCGCTGCTGGAGAACGCTGACGCGAAGCGGAAATCCGCGGATCGACTCATCGATCAGCAGATCATTCGCGACGAACTGGCTACTGGAGGCTATGAGCGCGCGTCGGACGCCGACGCGAATGCGATGTTGGCGCAGATCCGCCAAAACCGCTACGCCGGGTCGGAGGCGCGGCTTCGGCAGGCGCTCGCGAACTACGGGTTGAACGAGGATACGTTGCGCGAACAGCTTGTCTGGCAACTGACGGTTCTGAAGTTCATCGACCAGCGATTTCGTGCGGGCGCCCTTGTCACCGATGAAGAGGTTCGCGGCTATTACGATCAGCATCCCGATTTGAGGAAAGCCTCGTTCGAGTCCGTTGCTCCGAAGATCCGAGACACGCTTCAGGGGGAGCAAGTCAACAAGCAGTTTGACGAGTGGCTTGCGGCGGCGCGTAAACAGGCCCGCGTCGAGTTTCGCCAGGCCGCATTTCAGGGGGTGTCGCAGTGACGCGCGGTCAACGGATCTTCCGTGTTGCGGTGGTCGCGCTCTGCGCTTTGTTGGCCACGGTTTTCGTTACGACGCTGATCGTCGTACACACGAACTGGTTCCGCAATTTCGTTCGCGAGCAGATTATCGCGACAACCAACGAGGCGACGGGCGGCAAGACGGAGGTCGCGACGTTCTCGTTCGACGTCACTCACCTGCAGGCGGTCGTGACCGGATTCGTAATACACGGAAACGAACCGGCCAGCGCGCAGCCGTTCGTCCGGGCGGCGAAGGCTCAGTTGAATTTCCGATTCTTCACGAGCATTCACCGGCTCCTTGATATCACGTACCTGGGGGTTGACCGCCCGCAGGTGAACATCGTTGTGTTTCCCGACGGGCGCACGAATATTCCCTCGCCGAAGCAGCGATCGACTTCCAATAAATCGACGCTTGAAACAGTGGTTGATCTGGCGGTGAGCCATTTTGAGATGACCAACGGGCTCGTGACATTCGACTCACGCACGAGGCCGATGAATATTCAGGCAAACAATCTCAGGGCGCAGCTTTACTACAACACCCTGAATGAGGGATATCAGGGGCAACTGGATCTCGAGCCGACGTATGTTGTTTCCGGTCGGAATACGCCAGTGACGTTCCGGATTTCGTTGCCGGTCGCGTTGCAGAAGGATCGGATCGATATTCATCATGCGACCGTCACGACGCCGGTCTCGGCGGTGTCAATCGACGGGTCGATCGCAAACATGAACCATCCCAGGATCAACGCGCATGTGAATGGTCATCTCGCGACGATCGACGTGCAAAACCTGGCGGACATTCCGCTGGCTGTGAATGTGAAAGGCGTCCCCGGCGAGATGGAACTTGACGCCAATGCGGCGGTGGATGACAACGTCGTGGATGTAACCGGGCTGCGGTTGACGCTGGGTGATTCGAACATCGAGGCATCGGGGCGGCTGAAGGACCCGAACGGCAAGGCGGCGATGCAGTTCAAATCGCATCTGGCGCTGGCGGAACTCGGCCGGCTGGTGAAACTGCAGCAGCGTCCGCAGGGCGCGGTTGACATTGGCGGAACAGCGAAGTTGGATGCGGCGTGGAATTACGATGTGACGGGAGAGATCGCCGCAAAAGGCGTTTCCGTTGAGCAGGGAAAGCAACGGATTTCGAACGTGAACCTCGCATCGGCGATGCATGTCTACTCAAGCGGTTCGCCGGCTGTGAACACAATCGATCTGCAAGCCCTGAAGCTTTCGGCGCTTGGTGGCGAGTATGACGGCAACGTTTCGCTGACCGATTTCGAGAAATATAAGGTTCAGGGAAGCCTTCGGCATCTGGATATTCAAACCGCTGCGCGCGCCATGGGCTCTAAGACCGACTACGATGGCGCGATCTCCGGCCCGATTGATCTGACTGGCGATACGAAGCCTCGGGGAACGAAGGGCATCGTCGGCAGCGCGCATCTGACCGTTGCGCCCGGAAAGCGCGGCATCCCGCTATCCGGGCGGCTGAACGCGCAGTACAACGGCGCGACCGATAACCTGGCGCTCGAGAATTCTTATCTGACGCTGCCGCACTCGCGGATCACGCTGAATGGTTCGGTGGGCAAGCAAATCGATGTCACGCTGACCACGCGCAATCTGAACGATTTCGTTCCGAACACGCCGATCGCTTTGACCGGTGACGCAACGTTCAAGGGCGCGATTACGGGAAACGTTGCGTCGCCGCGCGTGGCGGGGCATCTGGCCGTGGGTGGCTTTACAGTCGAAGGCCGATCGTTTCAGACGCTCACCGCGGACGTGGCGGCGACAAGCGCGAACACGGCAATCAGCAATGGAAACCTGACGCGCGGAACGATGCAGGCTGCGTTCGCGGGGAATGTCGGGCTGAAAAACTGGTCCGCGCCCCCGACCGCTCCGCTGGCCGCGAACCTGAGAGTGGTGAACGCCGACCTGGCGGACGCCATGGCGCTGGCGGAGCAGCCGACGCAGGGATATTCGGGAGCGCTGACCGCAAACGCGCAGATCCGTGGAACGTTGGGGAATCCGCAGGGTTCCGCAAATCTGCAGGGGTTGAATGGGACAATCGACGGTCAGAAGTTCGATCAGATTCAGGCGCAGGTGAATCTGAGCGATCAACTGATGACGATTCCGGCCGCGTTTATTCAGTCCGGGAACGGACGCGTGAATGTCACGGCGGAGTATCATCACCCGCCCGACAGCTTTTCAACGGGAACCGCGCACGCGCACGTTCAGAGCAACACGATCGATCTCGCGCAGTTTCCACAGTTAGCGGGAACGATGCAGATCAATGCGGACGCGAACGCGTCCATCGGCGCGAACGATTTTCTCCTCACGTGCGTGAACGCCGATGTTAATGCGAATGGCGTCAAGTACCGCGGCGTGGATTACGGCAACTCGACCATCACGGCGCACACCACCGGCCAGACCGCTACTTATCAGGCCAGTATCAACGCTCTCGGGGGCCAGGTGCGCGTTAACGGCACGACGCAACTTGTAAGCGAGTATCCGACGAACGCGGATCTGAACGTCGCGAACGTAGCCCTCGACCGGGCGCTCAACGCGGTCGAGCGGTCCGACATACCCGCGAAGGGGACACTCACTGCTTCCGCGCACCTGAGTGGAACGATGACGAATCCGCAGGGGAGCGCCAATATCGATCTTTCGCACGCGGTGATTTACAGCGAGCCGCTGGACCGCGTACGCGGCAGCGTTTCGTATCAGGCGAGCAGCGTGGATGTGCAGAACCTCGAGATCGTTGCAGGGCCATCGCGGATCGACCTGGCCGCGCATTACGACCATCCGGCCGGCAAGTTCGAGCAGGGCGATGCGCGGTTCAACATCACAAGTAGTCATATCGATCTCTCGAAGATTCACAACGCGCAAACGCTGCGGCCGGGGCTCGGCGGAAAGTTGGACCTGAGCGCGAACGGAACGGTCACGATTCACGAGAAAGATCCGAGAATCCTCTTCCGCGCTCTGAACGCGAACCTCTCGGCTTCGGGAATTACAGCCGAGGGCCATAGCTATGGGGATTTGAAGTTTACGGCGGCCACAACTTCAGCGAACCAGGTAGGCTTTACGCTCGATTCGGACCTGGCGGGATCCTCGATTCAGGGGCGCGGTACGGCTGAACTGACTGCGGATTATCCTGTGAACGCGCAGCTCACGTTTTCGAATCTGGCGTGGGCGCGCATTCAGCCGCTTGCTCAGGCGAATCCCGAGGGACCTCCGCCGTTTGACGTGGTGGTGGATGGATCGGCTACGGTTAACGGCCCCGTGATGAAAACGGCATTGCTCAATGGAGCGCTGCGCCTCGATAAGGTGAACTTCACGACAAAGCCGCGTCCGGGGGTAGGGAAGCCGATTGCGTTTTCGAATCAGGGCCCGGTGTCGCTCGCAATGGATCGCGGAGCGATTCGCGTCGAAAGCGCGCATCTCACGGGACCGCAGACGGATCTTCAACTGAGCGGGACGGCATCACTCAACGATCAGTCTTTGAATGCAGCGGTCACTGCGAATACGGATATCGGCCTGCTGCAGAATTTCGACCGCGAGATTTATTCGGCGGGCCGGGTCCAGATTGGGGCAACGGTTCGCGGCACGTTTTCGCAACCACTTGTGAACGGGCAGTTGACGCTTCAGAACGCGGCTTTCAACCACCCTGCCGCGCCGATCGGAATTTCAAACGCGAGCGGGACTATCGTGTTCAATGGGAACAGCGCGCAGGTCCGAACTCTGACTGCGGAAGTGGGCGGCGGGCGCGTGACCGTGACAGGAGCCGCCGGCTTCAGCCCGGCCATGCGGTTCGGATTGCATGCGGTGGCCACGCGGGTGCGGGTCCGGCTGCAGCAGGGCGTGAGCGTCACGTCGAACGCCGACATTCAATTCACAGGCACTACCGAGAACAGCGTCCTGTCCGGGACGGCGACGATCACACGAATCAGCTACGCGCCGCGAACCGATATCGGTTCGATCCTGACGCGCGCAGCGCCGCCCGTGCAGGCGCCGTCAGCGCCGTCGCCGCTGCTCGACAATATGCGGCTGGACATTCGTGTCCGCACGTCGCCCGCGATGACTGTGGAGTCGTCTCTTGCGGAGAACCTGCAGGCTGATGCGGACCTTCGTGTGCGAGGTACGGCCTCTGAGCCAGGCGTTCTGGGGCGAGTGAACATCACTGAGGGGCAACTCGTATTTTTCGGATCGCAGTATCGCGTGGATAACGGGACAATCGCGTTCTACAACCCTGTGCGTATCGAGCCGATTCTGGATGTGAGCCTTGACACCGAGGCGAAGGGCGTAACGGTGACGGTGCGCGTGACGGGACCCGTCGATAACATGAAACTGAGTTACACGTCCGACCCGCCACTCCAGTTCGAGGAGATTGTGAGCCTGTTGGCATCGGGCACGACGCCGACATCGGATCCGACGCTGCTTGCGAATCAGCCATCCCAACCCGCGCAGGGCTTCCAGCAGATGGGCGAATCTGCGATTGTGGGTAAGGCGTTGGCCGATCCGGTGGCGGGAAGGCTGCAGCGCGTTTTCGGACTCTCGCAGCTGAAAATCGATCCCACGTTCACGACCGGCTCTAGTGTGCCCACCGCGAGCGTAACACTCCAGCAGAGGATCTCGAGCAACCTGACATTCACGTACGTCACGGCGGTGGACGATCCGAACAGCATGATTGTCCGGGTCGAGTGGGCGTTCAATCCTCAGTACTCGGCGGTGGCGATGCGCGATCAGAACGGGATCGTCAGCATCAACTTCTTCTACAAGCGGCAGTTCCGTTAGGACTTCTTCGTGGCTTTTTTGGCTGCCTTCTTCTTCGGGATCTTTGCGCCGGCGGCTCGCGCTTCGCTCAGCCCGATGGCGATGGCCTGTTTGCGGCTTTTGACCTTTCCTCCGCTGCCGGACCTCAACTGTCCGTGTTTGTACTCATGCATCACCTTGCCGACTTTACTGCGGCTCTTGGTGGTCGACTTTTTTGCTGCCATATTCGCTCCTAAGCGAATATGCCGTCATGCACGGCGCCTGCCGTATCGGTGAGTCGAAAGTCGCGTCCGGAGTAACGATAAGTGAGTTTCGTATGATCGAGGCCCAATAGCGCAAGCACGGTGGCGTGATAGTCGTGGATGTGCATGCGGTTCTCGGCCGCGTGATATCCGAATTCGTCGGTAGCGCCATAAGCGAAGCCTGGCTTTACGCCGCCGCCCGCCATCCAGACTGTGTAGCCATAGGGGTTGTGATCGCGCCCGTTGCCGCTTTCGGAAACAGGAGTACGGCCGAATTCGCCGGACCAGATGACGAGAGTATCTTTCAGGAGGCCGCGCGCTTTCAGATCTTTCAGAAGACCTGCGATGGGCTTGTCAACTTCGCCGGCGTTTTCGTTGTGTTTGACGAACAGGTCGGAATGCTGGTCCCACTTGTAGCTGTGGGTGCACTGGATGAAGCGAACGTCAGCTTCGGCGAGACGGCGCGCAAGCAGGCACTGCCATCCGAAATCGGCGGTCTTGGGGTCATCCAGGCCGTAGAGTTTCTTTGTGGCCTCGGATTCGCCTGAAACGTCGAAAACTTTGGCCGCTTCGGCTTGCATCCGGAACGCCATCTCAAAGGACTGGATGCGGGTTTCAAGATCGTCGTCGAGCTTCCACATCTCCTGATGCTTGCGGTTGATGGCCTGGATCATGTCCAGTTCGTACCGCTGCTGCTCGCGATTGAGTCCCTGATTGACGAGGTATTCGATCGGCTCTTTCTGGATATCGGCGACCTGCATGCCTGCGTGACCGATGGCTGTGCCCTGAACGGAACCGGGCAGGAAGCCGGAACTCCAGTTCTTCGCGCCGCCGTGGGAAAGCGCAGGCTTGATGGTGATGTAGCCCGGCAGATTGCGGTTCTCCGTGCCCAGTCCGTAGAGGACCCAGGAGCCCATGCTGGGCCGTGTGAATGTGAAGGTGCCGGTGAAGGTCTGGAGGAGCGCGGCGCCATGGTCAACGCCCTCGCCAACGACGGAACGGACCACACACAGGTCGTCAGCCTGTTCGCGAATTTCGGGGAAGAGATTACTGATCGGCAGACCGCTCTGACCGCAGTTCTTGAATTGCCAGGGCGATTTCATCAACCCGCCTGTTTTGCCGGCCGCAAACGTCAGTGGCTGCTTGATCGGCAGGGGTTTGCCGTCGTTCTGATCGAGATAAGGCTTCGGATCGAATGTATCGATCGACGACGGCCCTCCATGCATGAACAGAAAGATCACGCGCTTGGCGCGCGCCGGGAACATGGGCGATTTCGGAGCCAGAGGATCCGCCGCCGTTTCCGCGAGGAGCGACTGAAGTCCCATGAAACCAAAACCGCAGCCAGCGGCCCGCAGCATGGCCCGGCGTGAGAGCTGATTCGGCCGGGGCGGTTTGACGACGAAATTCTTCAGCATGGTCCGGTGGGCTCCTTAATAGACGTACAGGAATTCGTTGGATGCCATCAGGGCATGGCAGAAACTCTGCCACGCCTTGGCTTCGTTAATGTCGGTCCATTTACGCTGCAGGCTCTGGATGTAAGACAGGCCGGCGTCGATCTCGGCGGCGTTCGCATGCCGATCCAGGATGGCGACATAAGCTTCATCAATACGGCGCGAATCCTTCTTCTCCTGCTTCAGGACGCGGTCGGCGAGGGCCTGGGCTTCGCGGTTCACAAGTGGGCTGTTCATGACGAAGAGCGCCTGCGTCGCTACCGTCGTCGGGTTGCGCTTGCCCTCAGGGCTGGTCGCGTCGCCAAAGTCGAACAGCATATAAAGCGTCGGCAGGTTGGAGCGGCGAAGCGGCAGGTAGATGCTGCGGCGATTCGTGCTCTCGGGATTCATGCTGATGCGGTTGGCGCTCGTTTCGCCGTCGGTTCCGACGCCTGGATCGAGCGTGCCGCCCATCGTGAGATCGAGGTCGCCTCCGATCGCGAGGAAGGCGTCGCGGATTTCTTCAATCGAGAGGCGTTGACGGGGAAAGCGGGAAAGGAGGCGGTCTTCCGGGTCCTTTGCCTTCTTCTCCGCGTCGTACTCTGCGCTCATCTGGTAGGTCCTGGACAACATAATGGCGCGGTGCATCTTCTTAATCGACCACCCGTTCTCGACGAACTGCGTGGCAAGGTAGTCAAGCAGTTCGGGATTGGACGGGCGGTCTCCGAGTTTCCCGAAGTTGTCGGGCGTCCGGACAATTCCCTCTCCGAAGTGGCCCTGCCAGATGCGGTTTACCATCACGCGCGCCGGCAGCGGATTGCGCGGATCGACGATCCAGTTGGCGAGTTCGAGCCGTCCGCTTGCGGTAGAGACGGGCGGTGCGGGAGCGTTGATGCGGAGAATCGCGGGCGCGGTTCGCTGAACGGCGTCCCCCGGATTGTGATAATCGCCGCGAAGGAAGACATGCTGATCCATCGTGGGGCCTTCTTTGACCGCGATGGCCATCGGCACTTCCTCGGTGGGAAGATTCTTTTCCAGTGCGGCGCTTTGCGCGAGCAGTTTACGGAGTTCTTCGGCTTTTTCGGCGGTCAACGACGCAATGCGGGACTCGCTCGGGGCGTAAAGCGGACCGTTGGAATCGATCCAGACCGAGTAGAAGAAGGCGTCTTTACTTTTGTCAACATCCGGTCGCGGGCCTGCGACCTTTCCGGAGTTGGGATAGCTCGATCGGGCGGTCTTCCACCAACTCAGATTCTGGTCGTATTGATACGCGGACCGGCGGAACTCTTCCTGATACTCCTTCGCGATCTGAGCGCGGTCAGCATTGGTTGCGGCGCGCCACCTGGCGAGTTCCGGACGATTGGATTTCAGATATGCGGTCCAGTGGGCGAGTTGCGACGAGTCCAGATTGGAGGCATCCCCGCCGGACGTGGCCAGCATGTATTGGGCGATGAGCGGTTCCTGCTTGTCGCGGTCCTTCTTACTGACTGAGTCGAAATCGAGAATCTTATTGATTTGCCGCTCCACGCCCAGGTATTCGGTCCACTGCTTCTTGAATGATTCGAAGACACCCGCGGGAGCGAGAGGCGTCTGCACGGGATCGCCATCCTCGCCCTTTTCGTAGCTCAACGTGCTCGCGAAGATGGCGGCCAACGAATAGTAGTCTTTGGTCGCGATGGGATCGAATTTGTGGTCGTGGCAACGCGCGCAGGTGACCGTCAGGCCCAGAAGCGCTTTCGCGGTGACGTCGATCTGATCGTCTACAACGTCATATCGCTTGAGGGGAAGATCTTTCTGGGCGAGGGCTTTTTTGCCAAGTGAGAGGAAGCCCGTCGCGACGATTCCGCGATATCCGACTCCCGAGTTTGGATCGGCGGCGAGAATATCCCCCGCAAGTTGCTCGCGGACGAACTCGTTGTATGGCATGTCATCGTTGAAAGCTTTGATGACATAGTCGCGATAGCGCCAGGCATGCGGGTATCGGTGGTCCTCGTCGCTGCCGGTGGAATCGGCATAGCGCATCACGTCGAGCCAGAGGCGGCCCCAGCGCTCTCCGTAGCGGGGCGATGCGAGGAGGCGGTCAACGACCTTTTCAAATGCCTTGGGCGATTTATCGGCGAGGAAATCGGCGATTTCCTTTTCGGTGGGGGGGAGTCCTGTAAGGTCGAACGTGGCCCGGCGGATCAGAGCGATGCGGGTCGCGGGCTGCGCGGGAGAAATGCCGTCCTTCCTGAGGTTGGCAGCAATGAAACGGTCGATCGCGTTGTCACCCCAGCCGGGAATGGCGGCGGCGGGCGGAACGGGGTGCGCCATGGGTTTGAACGCCCAGTAGTTCTTGTCGGCCTCAGTGATCACGCCCCGGAGAGCGACCGGGCGCAGTCCGGTTGAAGAGGTTTCGGCGGCCGGCGCCGGACCAGGAATCGGCGCCCCCGCGGCAATCCATTCGCGAAGCGCGGAGATCGTTTCCGCGGGCAGTTTGCCCTGCGGCGGCATTTTCACGCGACCGTCATAACCAAGCGCCTGCAGAATGACGCTTTTATCCGGCGCCTCCGCGGTTCCGAAAATGCCCGTAGCGGCCGCCTCTTTCATTCCTTCCGTGGAACTGAAATCGATCCCGCCGCTTTTTAGCTTTGCGTTATGGCAACCCTGGCATTTCTCGGCGAACAGGGGACGCGCGTTCTTCTCGAAAAGCTCGGTCTGGGCTGGCGTCTGAGCGGCCAGGGCCGCCGCGCCCAGAAGGGCTGGGAGTACGGGTTTCAGCGTCATGCTTTTGACGGGAGGTGGCTGACTTAAACGTTAACCTTTTCGCCATATTGTATCCTGGAGAGAGGGAACGGCGTCCTCAGAAACAGGCGGGTGACCTATGAAATTGTTCGCAGTATGCGTCGCCGGGCTGACTTTGAGCTTCGGGACTGTCCAGGCGCAGGACGTCGGTTCGCGCGATCAGGCCACCGAGAGGCCCGCCAAGGCAGAGAAGGCGCATAAGAGCAAGAAAAAGAGCAAAGGAGCGGCTGCGGAGATCGGCGGAGGCGTGGGATCCGTCGGTGGCGGAGTAGCCAAGGGAGCGGGCAGCGCCGCCACCGGAGTGGGAAAGGGCGCGCTGGATCTGGCGACGCTGCACCCGATTGACGCAGGCGTCTCTGTCGGAACCGGCGCGGTGAAAGCGGGTAAGGATGTGACTGTCGGTTCGGTCAAAGGCGCCGGTAAGATCGGTAAGGGCGTCGGGAAGACCGTCAGGAAGGTCCTCTAGCGGACGGATATTTTCGTGCAGATATCGTCCGATCGGTGGGGTTCGGAGTACCGTCTTGACCCTGATTTACAATTTACCGGCCCGGCCGTGGCGCATAATAAATGCTGCAAGTTCCAGGGAACGGGGCGGTCTTCGACCGTGCGGCTCCGCACTCGTGCCGTTCCAAAGTACAATGATTTCAACAAGCGGTAGCGTTATACCGCTATTGCGCCGGTTTCTGGCGCGCCGAGGGGACATATGGTGAAATCTGCTTTTCGCCGCGGCGTTCCCGTGTTACCTCGGACTGCTGTAAGCAGTCACTTACATTTATTGTCCTGAACGCGGTTTGAATGATCACGAACACCACTACCACCGACCTTAAGACTCCGCCGGAGCACCGCGCCGCGCCTCCGGCGCACCCGGGGGATCATGGCGCGCCACCGCCTCCGCGTAAACACCGTAAGCGCGGCCTGATCTGGGTGGTGTTTCTGCTCGCGATCGTTGGCGTCGCCGGTTACGCGGTGTGGCGCGCTGGGCAGCCGGACCTTGTTCCCCAGCCGCAGAATGGCCGTGGCCGGGGGGGACGAAATAGTCGCGGGGGCGCGTTCGGCCCCCAGCCGGTCGTCGTCACGCCGGCGAAAGCGATGAATGTTCCCGTCTATCTGACGGGACTCGGCAATGTCGGAGCCTTCTACACCGTTACGGTTAAGAGCCGCGTCGACGGCCAACTGATGAACGTCAACTTCAAAGAAGGCGACATGGTGAAAGCGGGCGACGAACTGGCGCTGATCGATCCGCGCCCGTATCAGGTCATGCTGGAGCAGGCGCAGGGCACGCTTGCCCGTGACCAAGCCCTGCTCGCCAACGCGCACCTCGACCTCACCCGCTATCAAACTCTTCTTGCGCAGGACGCGATTCCGAAGCAGCAACTCGATACCCAGATCGCCACGGTGGGTCAATACGAGGGGAACGTCAAGACGGACCAGGCGAACATCGACAACGCGAGGCTCCAGATTACGTACGCCCACATCATCGCGCCGATCTCCGGACGCGTGGGGTTGCGGCTGGTGGATCCCGGCAATATCGTCCACGCTTCGGACGCGAACGGCCTGATCGTGATTACGCAGGTGCAGCCGATCGCCGTGTTTTTCACCATTCCGGAGGACACCCTGCCCCAGGTGCTTTCGAAACTTCATGCGGGCGCGCGCCTGCCCGTAGACGCCTTCAATCGCGACAACTCGCAAAAGCTTTCGTCCGGTTATCTGGCCACGATCGACAACCAGATCGATCCCACGACTGGCACGTCGAAGCTGAAGGCGGTGTTTGAGAACAAGGACAATGCGCTCTTCCCGAACCAGTTCGTCAACATGCGGCTGCTTGTGGACACGAAGAAGGATCAGATGGTGATCCCGTCCGTGGGAATCCAGCATGGACAGAACGGCCCGTTCGTATTTCTGGTCGACGAGAACTCAAAGGTCCAAATCCAGAATGTTACGCCCGATATCGTCATGGATAACAACATGACGTCGATTTCGAGCGGACTGAAGGAGAACGATCCGGTCGTTACCGACGGAACGGACCGGCTGCAGAACGGTACTCAGGTGCGCGTGCGCCGTCCGGGTGAGGATCCCCTGGCATTGCCCGCGGGTCGCGGCGGCCGCGGCCGGGGCCGCAGCAAGGGCGGTCAGCAGGCCGCCGCCCCTGGGGCGGCGGCGGACGCGTCAGTGCAGAACGGCGGGGCTGCCGGCGGCGGACCCCGATCGGGCGGCGGATTCGGGCGAAAGGGAAAGAAGGGCGGGGACCAGCAGTAAATGAGTCCGTCGCGCATCTTTATTGAAAGGCCGGTCGCGACGTCGCTAATGATGGCGGGCCTTGTGCTCGTCGGGGTTGTGGCGTTCCAGCAGTTACCCGTCTCGGCGCTGCCGCAGGTCGACTATCCGACCATTCAGATTCAAACCTTCTACCCCGGCGCCAGCCCTGAGGTCATGACCTCGTCGGTTACCGCGCCTCTGGAGAAGCAGTTCGGGCAGGTTCCCGGGCTGCAGCAGATGACTTCGATCAGCTCCTTCGGAAGTTCGCTGATCACGCTGCAGTTTTCGCTCGAACTGAACATCGATATCGCGGAGCAGGAGGTGCAGGCTGCGATCAACGGCGCCGGCACATTCCTTCCGAAAGACCTGCCCACTCCGCCGATCTATTCGAAGACAAATCCGGCCGACGCGCCGATTCTGACCATCGCAATCACGTCGGACACGATGCCGCTGCCTTTTGTCGAGGAACTGGCCGAGACGCGCATGGCCCAGCGCATCTCGCAACTTAAAGGCGTGGGTCTTGTGAGCATCAGCGGCGGGCAACGCCGAGCTGTGCGTGTGCAGGCAAATCCCACTGCCCTCGCTTCTTACGGGCTCAGCCTGGAGACGCTGCGCACCGCGCTGGGGAGCGCCAACGTCAACGCCGCCAAGGGGAACTTCGACGGCGCCGAACAGGCGTGGACCATTAACGATAATGATCAGATCAGCTCGGCGGCCGAGTACGCCCCGATCGTGATCGCCTACCGTAATGGCGCGCCTGTGCGGCTGTCGGATGTGGCCCAGGTAATCGACGGCGTCGAGAACACGAAGCAGAAGGCCTGGGTCGGCGAAAATCCGGCGATCATTCTTAATATTCAGCGGCAGCCGGGCACGAATATCATCGGCGTCGTCGACACGGTGACCGCGCTGCTGCCCCAGATTCAGGCGTCGATGCCGGAATCGGTGCACCTTAAGACCATCACGGATCGCACGACGACCATTCGCGCTTCGGTCGAGGATGTGGAATTCGAACTGGCGCTGACCATCGCGCTGGTCGTCATGGTCATTTTCCTGTTCCTTCGAAATCTGTCCGCAACGCTGATTCCGGGCATCGCTGTTCCGTTGTCGCTCGTGGGCACGTTCGGCGTGATGTATCTGCTCGGGTACAGCCTCGACAACCTTTCGCTGATGGCGCTTACGATTTCCACCGGATTCGTGGTGGACGATGCGATCGTCATGATCGAGAACATCTCGCGCTACCTCGAGATGGGCGATTCAGCAATGGAAGCGGCGCTCAAGGGTTCGGGCGAAATCGGGTTCACGATCGTTTCACTGACGGTTTCACTCATCGCCGTGCTGATTCCGCTGTTGTTTATGGCCGACATCGTAGGCCGGCTGTTCCGGGAATTCGCCGTTACGCTGGCGGTGACCATCATCCTTTCGGCATTCGTATCTTTGACGCTGACGCCGATGATGTCGGCGCGCATTCTGAAACACAAGCCGGAACACGAACAGGGGCGCTTCTATCGCTGGTCCGAGTGGGTGTTCGTCAAGACAATCGAGCAGTACGGAAAGATGGTGAGGGTGGTGCTGCGGCATCAGCCGCTTACGCTCCTGATCGCGGTCGGCACGCTGGCACTGACGATTTACCTCTACATCATCGTTCCGAAAGGCTTCTTCCCGGTTCAGGACACCGGCGTGATCCTGGGCATTTCAGAGGCGCCGGAAACTGTTTCCTTCGAGTCCATGGGAGAGCGCCAGCAGCGCCTCGCCAGCGTGATTCTGAAAGACCCGGCGGTCGAGAACCTTTCGTCATTTATCGGCGTTGACGGAACGAATACGACGCCGAACTCAGGGCGAATCCAGATCACGTTGAAGCCGCTTAAGGACCGCGGCGACGTGTCGGCGCTGGAAGTGATTCGCCGGCTGCAGCCGAAGGTCGACGAGATTCCCGGCATCAGGCTTTACATGCAGCCGGTGCAGGATCTGACGGTGGAAGACCGCATCAGCCGAACGCAGTATCAGTACGCGCTGGACGCGCCGCAGAAAGAAATCCTCGACCAGTGGATTCCGCGCGTGCTGGATCGGCTGAAGCAGATTCCGGAACTGCGCGACGTGGCTTCGGACCAGCAGAACAACGGGCTGGGGCTGAAAGTGAATATCGACCGCGATACGGCGGGGCGCTTCGGAATCACGCCGCAAAACGTGGACGACACGCTTTACGACGCGTTTGGACAGCGCCAGGTCTCGACGATTTTCACGCAGGCGAACCAGTATCACGTCATACTCGAAACCGGCAAGAAATGGCAGCGGAGCGCGGAGGCGCTGCAGGATCTGCGCGTGCAGATCGGCGCTGCGTCAGCAAACCTCGCATCGACTGTGGCTTTGGCCGGAACGAACACCGCGCTGACCGGCGCGGCTTCCCAGCCCCAGGCTCCTTTGAGTACATTCACCACCGCGACGACCGTCCCGATTCCGATCTCGATTAATCACCAGGGCCAGTTCCCGGTCGTGACGATCTCGTTCAATCTCGCGCCGGGCGCGTCGCTGGGCGCGGCTGTCGATCACATCCGCGAAGCGACGAAAGAAGTCGGGATGCCGGCCAGCATCGAGGCGACGTTCCAGGGCACGGCCGCGGCGTTCGAAAACTCTCTGAAGAGCGAGCCGATTCTGATTCTGGCGGCGATCGTTACCGTGTATATCGTGCTGGGCGTACTCTACGAGAGCTACATCCACCCGATCACGATTCTGTCAACGCTTCCTTCCGCCGGCGTTGGCGCGATTCTCGCGCTGATCCTGTTCAAGGAGGATCTCGACGTCATTGCCCTGATCGGAATCATTCTTCTGATCGGCATCGTGAAGAAGAACGCCATCATGATGATCGACTTCGCCCTCGAAGCGGAACGCCACGAAGGCAAAACGCCGGAGGAATCGATTTATCAGGCGTGCCTGTTGCGGTTCCGTCCTATCATGATGACCACCATGGCCGCTCTGCTGGGCGCCGTGCCGCTGGCTTTCGGGTCCGGTACGGGTTCGGAACTGCGCAGACCTCTGGGCATCACGATCATAGGCGGTCTGCTGGTAAGCCAGGTTCTGACCCTGTTTACCACGCCGGTGATTTACCTCTGGTTCGGGCGCATCGCCGTCTGGCTGGCCAATCTGCGGGGGAAACGCGATCCCGAGCAACTTAACCTTCCCGAGGTTCCTGCGTGAGCGTTTCCTCCCCCTTTATTCAGAGACCGGTCGCGACCACTCTTCTGACGATCGCGATTACGCTGGCGGGGGCCATCGGGTATACCCAGCTTCCGGTCTCACCGCTGCCGCAGGTCGATTTTCCGACTGTGTTCGTCAGCGCTTCGTTGCCGGGCGGCAGTCCGGAAGTAATGGCCGCGTCGGTGGCCACGCCGCTCGAAAAGCAGTTCACGCGCATCGCCGGCGTGACGGAGATGACTTCGAACAGCTCTCTGGGTTCGGCGAGTGTGGTCCTTCAGTTCGATCTCAACCGCGATATCAACGCGGCGGCGCGCGATGTGCAGGCTTCAATCAATGCCGCGGCCGGTTATCTTCCGGCGAACCTTCCCACGAATCCGCGCTACCGGAAGGTGAACCCATCCGACGCGCCCATTCTGATCATGTCGCTGAGGTCGGACGTCGTCCCGACCCCGGTGCTTTATGACATGGCGTCTTCGGTTCTCGCGCAAAAGCTCGCGCAGGTGCGAGGCGTGGGCCAGGTGAACGTCAACGGCAGTTCGCTGCCGGCGGTTCGCGTCGAACTGAATCCGCAGCCCGTTTCGCGGTACAACGTGGGACTCGATATCATCGCCAACTTTCTGGCCAACGCGAATGCAAACCGGCCGAAGGGCGAACTGATCGACAACGATCGCACGCTTCCACTGCAGACTACGGATCAGCTTCTCGAAGCGAAGGACTACAAGAATCTTGTAGTGCTCTACCGAAACAACGCGCCGATCCGGCTCACGGACCTTGGCAACGTCTTCGACTCGGTCGAGGACGTCCGCAACATGGGGCTCGCGGGCGGCAAGCCAGCGGTGCTGATCATGGTGACCCGCCAGCCGAACGCGAACATCATCGAGACCGCCGACCGCGTACGGTCGGTGCTGCCGCAGTTCCAGGCGTCGCTTCCGCCGACCGTTTCGCTGCAGGTGGACAACGACCGCACCACCACGATTCGCGCTTCGGTCATCGATGCCGAGACCGCGATGGGCATTTCGATCAGTCTCGTGATCCTGGTCGTGTTTCTCTTTCTGCGGAACGGGTGGGCGACGTTCATTCCCAGTATTTCGGTGCCGGTCTCGCTGATCAGCACGTTCGGCGCGATGTACCTGCTCGGGTACACCCTCGACAACCTGTCGCTCATGGCGCTTACGATCGCGACAGGATTCGTCGTCGACGACGCCATCGTGGTGATCGAGAATATTACCCGGCATATCGAGAATGGAATGGCTCCGATGCAGGCGGCGCTTCGGGGAGCGCAGGAGATCGGGTTCACGGTGCTTTCCATGAGCACATCGCTCATCGCCGTGTTCATCCCGATTCTCATGATGGGCGGCATCGTGGGGCGCCTGTTCCGCGAATTTGCTGTGGTTCTTTCAGTCGCGATCGCGATCTCCATGGTCGTGTCTCTGACGACGACGCCGATGATGTGTTCGCGGCTTCTGAAGGTCAAGCATACTCACGGGCGGCTCTATAACCTGAGTGAGCGCTTCTTCCGGTTCATCATCTCGACTTACTCATCGGCGCTTCAGGTGGTTCTGAACCACCCGGCGCTCACGATGATCGTCATGCTGATCACGATCGGCGTGAACGTATACCTCTACATACAGGTTCCGAAGGGCTTTTTCCCGCAGCAGGACACAGGCCGCCTGCAGGGGCAGATTCAGGGACAGCAACATATTTCCTTCGCGGCCCTCTCCGAAAAGGTGCGCTGGTTCGAGCAGCAGGTACGCAGCGATCCCGATGTCCAGACCGTCGACGCGTTCGCAGGTTCCGGCAGCGGCGGGTTCGGCCGCGGCGGCGGAAACTCGGCGCAGTTGTTCTGCGAACTCAAGCCGATCGGCGTGCGCAAGGTGACGGCCGACGAGGTGATTTCGCGGCTCCGGCGGAAAACGTCCGGCATGCCCGGCGCAACGCTTTATCTGCAATCGAGCCAGGACATTCGCGTGGGTGGCCGTCAGGGGAACGCCCAGTATCAGTACACGCTTCAGACGCAGGATCTGGATCTGCTGAATCAGTGGGCGCCGCGCGTGCTCGCGCGACTGCAGGTCCTGCCCGAGATCGCCGATGTGAGTTCGGATTTGCAGAACTCCGGCCTTTCGGAAAACGTGAAGGTCGATCGGGATACCGCGTCGCGTCTGGGGCTTACCGCTCAGGCCGTGGATAGCGCTCTCTACAGCGCTTTCGGGCAACGGCAGGTTTCGACGATGTACAAGTCGATCAATCAGTACCACGTGGTCTTGGCGCTGGAACAGAAATGGTGGTCCAGTCCCGAGGTGCTTTCCAAAGTCTATGTGCAGACGCCGCGCGGAATTGAAGTGCCGATTTCGGCTTTCGCGCACTGGTCGGAAGGCATTACGCCCCTTTCACTGCCGCACCAGGGGCAGTTCCCGGCGTCGACCATTTCCTTTAATCTCGCGGATAACGTGTCGCTGAGCGACGCGGTCACCGCGATCAATCGCGCCGAGATCGAGATGGGGCTTCCGGCGGCCGTGACCGGCAAGTTCGCGGGCACCGCGCAGGCTTATCAGGATTCGCTTTCGAACCAGCCGATTCTGATCGGCACGGCGCTACTCGCTGTATATATCGTGCTGGGCATTCTCTATGAAAGCCTGGTGCACCCGCTGACGATCATCTCGACGCTGCCCTCCGCGGGAATCGGCGCGCTCATCGCCCTGGTTCTGTTCCAGACGCAACTCGACATCATCGCGATGATTGCGATCATTCTTCTTATCGGCATCGTGAAGAAGAACGCGATCATGATGATCGACTTCGCGCTCGCAGCCGAGCGCAACGAAGGGAAGAACTCGCGCGAGGCCATTTTCGAGGCATGCCAGCTGCGCTTCCGGCCCATCATGATGACGACTATGGCCGCGCTTTTGGGCGCAATGCCTTTGGCGCTTGGCCTCGGAACGGGATCCGAACTTCGGCGTCCGCTCGGCATCGCGATCGTCGGCGGCCTGATCGTCAGCCAGATGCTGACCCTATTTACAACGCCCGTGATTTATCTTTCACTCGACAGACTCAGACTACGCTTCAGCCGCCGCAGCACCCGCCGGCGTCCCGCCCTGCTCGTTCCCGGCGGTTACGCGGAGAGTGGAGATTGATGAAGCGACGGCTTTACCTGCCTCTCACATCCATCATTCTCTGCTCCGCATGCGCGGTTGGCCCCAAATACCAGAGGCCGGTAGCGCCCGCTACGCCCTCGTTCAAGGAGATGGCGGGAAGCGATGAATGGAAGACCGCGACGCCCAGCGATGGCCAGCTCAAAGGCAAGTGGTGGGAGATTTTCAACGACCCGCAACTGAACGAGCTGGAAGAGCGCGTCAGCACCGGCAATTTCACTGTTAAGCAGATGGAGGCGCAGTTTCGGGCATCTCGCGCGTTGGTTCTGGGGGCTCGCGCCAATTACTACCCGACAATCGGCGCATCACCTTCGGTGGGTGTGACCGGGGTGGGCGGGAACGGTAGCCGCCTCGGCGGCACGACGGGCAGCTTCAGTATTCCGTTCAGCGCAACCTGGGTTCCCGATCTATGGGGACGGGTTCGCCTTGCGGTGGAAGCGGCCAACGCCAACGCGCAGGTAAGCGCCGCGGATCTGGAAAACGCCCGGCTTGCGCTCCAGGCTACGCTGGCGTCCGATTATTTCAATCTGATCGGTACGGACATGGAGATCGCGCTGCTTCAGGACACGATCAAGGCGTACGAGACCTATCTCACGCTGACGCAGAATCGTTACGCGGGTGGAGTGGCGGCGAAATCGGACGTGACGCTTGCGCAGACGCAGCTTTTCACGACTCAGGCCAACATGACCGATCTTCAGGTGACGCGTAATCAACTCGAGCACGCAATTGCGGTAACTACCGGACGCGCCCCCGCGGAATTGTCGATTCCGGCGGGCAGGATTGCGGGTTCGCCTCCGCCGATTCCGGTGGCGGTTCCGTCCACGCTGCTTGAGCGCCGCCCCGATATCTCAGCGCAGGAGAGATTGATCGCCGCGGCGAACGCCAACATCGGTATTGCCGAAACGGCGTACTATCCTACGCTCTCGATATCCGCGTCGGCGGCCCTTACGAATTCGAGTTTCGCGAACCTCTTTACCTGGGCCAGTCGCGTATGGTCTGTGGGCCCGACGCTGTCGCAGACCCTCTTCGATTTCGGCCGGCGCCATGCCACGGTCGAAAATGCGGAGGCGATTTACGACGCCTCGGTGGCCGCTTATCGCGAGACGGTTCTCTCCGCATTTCAGCAGGTGGAAGATAACCTTTCCGCGCTGCGCGTACTGGCGCAGGAATCCGAGCAACAGGCGGCTGCGGTGGAGGCGGCTAACACCTCTCTCACGCTTGAGACCGACCGGTACAAGGCAGGCACGGATTCTTATCTGAACGTGATCACCACGCAGACTATCGCATTGAGCGACCAGCGCGAGCAGGTGACGCTTTTACAGCGGCGCATGGTGGCGGCCGTGAATCTCATTGTCGCGCTCGGCGGAGGCTGGGACGCGTCCGCATTGCCGAATCCTGATCAGATTCGGTCGAACGGTCTGGCCGAACCGGCGAGTACGCAGAAGGTCGCGCAGCCCGTCACGCACTGACGCGCATTTCTCAAATCCGGCGGGCGGCGTATACCCCCCGCTTCCGTTCGGTGTAAAAGAGGTGTAATATCTCGATCGAAGGTAGTTTCCAGCCTCCCCTGCCGGGGACGCCGATGGAGGTCACTATGTTCGACAGCATCGAAGATCAAATGAAGAACGTCGCGATGGAAGGTACGCCGAAAGAGAAATGGACAAAATATATCATTATTAGCGCCATTTCTATTGTGGCGGTCGGCGCGATATTCGCCGGATATCAGTTCATCCGTTAGGATTTCAGGCGATATCGCCGCCACGATTTCTCCTTTAGATCGCGTGACTTTCACGCTGGATCTTGAGGACGGTTACCTTGGGTTGCGGGTTCGCGGCTCGACTTGCCGTCGAACCGCGAACTCGATCGGGACGGATCTTTATTCGGAACCTGCGGATCATGGTTTTTGAGCGCGTCGTCGGGATTTCGCTCGCGGCGCAAGCTTCGGGCTGGAGACATCCACTCAAGACGCCGAACTCGTTTTGCGGTGCGAAGCATCTGCACTTGGGGCTGGCGTGCTCGCGCTCAATTGTTAATCGAAGTTTGCTGAAGGCATCTGGGGACGCGTCTGTGAGAACTTCGCGAGCCGCGGCTTTGTCGCATTTCTCGAAAATCAGGCTGAGTATCGGTTGCGCGAAGGTCGATGACGCGGCGCTCGCAACGTTCCTGAGTTCCCCGCGTTGCGCGAACTGACGCCCATCGGCTTTACCGGCGCCGGCTTCCGTCACGTCGGTCGCTGCCGCAATCTGGAGCGCCTGACCTGCATGTGCCGCCGCGACACCGGGGACGCGGCCACGGAACACATAAAAGACCTCGCGATTACCTATTACTACGCGGGTCTGACGCGAATCACCGATGGAAGCCTCGAAATGCTGGGCGGCATCGACTCCCTGGAGCAAGTCGACTTCTACGAATGCCTGAAGGTCACGGATGCAGGCCTGCCGCACCTCGCCAGGCTGCCCGCGCTGAGGGAAGTTCTAAAAGATGATTACTTATAGCCCTTTCCCCAGCCATAGATGTACTTGATTCCAAAGATTGTCGAAGCAGGCGCGTTCCGGTACACCACGGCCTTCGCGAGCAAAAACAGAAGCGAGTGCTTCGGGCTCAACGAAACATTCACCTCGCTCCCCAGAGTAACGTTCTGCTGCGAATTCTGCTGGTCCCCACTATCCACGAGGGTATCTCCGCGGAATGCATAACGAAGGTCCACGGAAGCCCAGATACTGGAGGTGAAGGAATAGCTCAGATGCCCCTCAAAGCCTGGGAGCGGCTGTTGCCGGAGTATTTCCCGGCCGTGATAACCGGTGTTATCGGTGAAAAAATAGGCATTGGCATACCCGTCGACCACCCAATTATGATTCGGTCCGAAAGGATGAGAAACGGCGATCTCCGGCTTAAATGACCAACGGTCGGAGCCGAGGTTGAGAACCTTGTCCGCGTTGTATACGCCGGTGGGCGCTGTGACGGTGAGACTCACTCCGAAGGTGGTCGTCGGGTCATAGGTCGGAAAGTCGTGTACGCTGAGCGCCGGCCCTCCTTTGAGCAGGGCGCCAAACACATAGCTGGAGTCGCCGGCGCCGGTGACGGAACCCTGGAGCGTCGTACCGGTCACCGCGCCGGCGAGGCCTGCAATCGGCACACTGGCTTCAATCCAGGCATAACGGCGGAAGAAGCTGACCCCTCGGATGTAGTCAAGAATTCCGACATTCAGATCCAGCTTTGCCCCCGGGATCACGAGCGAAGAATCGATCGATGCGTTGGCGTGGGCAAAGCCATAGCCCAACGTCAATTGATTGATCCCCACAGGGCTGTTGTCGTAGGTGCGAGGGTCCGTGAACTGAGCCTGCAGTCGGCCGCTACCGGCAGCCAATGCGATAACAGCCCAAACCAACCGCTGTTCAAAAACGATGATCACCGCGGACCTTCGGAAACGCCACCGTTTCCTGTAAGACATCAATGATGATCGCCGTTCATCAAGCGCTTATTATTTAAGCGGCGCAGGACAAACCACTCGCGGGTACCGAATGTGGGCCCTTAGCGCGGCGCCTTCGGAGCGCATCCGCTGCGGTCTTCAGTCGATCGTCCTCCTGGATCCACCTCGACCCCAGCCGTCCCGCCTTGCTTCGCACACGGTTCCCTGTTATTCCCGCGGGCGCCTCCTTCGCCGGGCAGGCAGCCAGATCAGGGCCGCCCCCATAATCGCCATGATGAATCCGGAAGGTTCGGGAGTCGTCGTGGTCACGCTGAAATTTTGCAGGAACGTCCCCGACGTCACGAAACAATTGGCGCAGACTGCCGGATCGCCGCTGAACTGCTCATACTCAACCAGAAAAACGCCGCTGTCCGAGTCGCCGGTCTGCGCGGCGGGATCGATCGTGTAGCTGCCGAATCCGCTGAACGTCGAGACATCGAACGACTCCACCCAATCCGGCGCTCCAGCCGCGAGTGAGCCGTTGACCGGCCCGCCTTGTGGACTGAAGAAATCCAGAAAAATCCCGAGCCCCGGATTGCTTTCGAGAATAGGCGTAACGGCCGTGATGGTCGTCCAGTCGGTGGGATCGGAGGTCAGATCGAACCCCCATCCCACGGTGTCGCCCGGGGCGCCTGTAATATTCCCGCTGGCGGGATTGAGCGTCAACATGGTGGCCGCCTGACTCACGCCGGCCGATACCGCTATTAGCGTTAAAACGATTCTGATTTTCATTTTTAACTCCTTATAAATGTCGCTGGCTGCCGGTTAGCGGAAGATGGTGAGATTAGTGGAGCCCGAGTAGCCTCCGCTAGCCGCGAACTGAATGTTGAAAGTCACGCGAGTGGCCGAGGTAGGCCAGACGACCGTCAGTGGCAGGGCAGGGCTGCTCTGGCCGGGTAACAGAGTCCCCACGCCAACCGGATAAGGCGTCGCAGGAGGATTGATGGTAGGCGGGCCCGCTCCCAAAGGCACTGTGACAACCGAAACCCCCGTGATCGCCGCATTGCCCGCGGGTCCGGCCGAAGCGAGGTCATTCAGGATGATCGGAACGACCACCGTTCCGTCGCCGTTGTCTATACGCGCCGCCGATGAAGCGTAAAGCAGCGGAGGTTTGACTCCAGTGAAGTTTGCGCTGACTTGGACGGGTCCGGTTACCGTGAATGGAACAATGGGCTGCGTGGAACTGATTCCGCCGCTATAAGAACTGAAGTTGAATCCCTGAGCGGCGGTAGCTTGCAGCGTCGCCTGTGTGCCAGCGCTATACCAGCCGGCGCCAGTGACTGAGCCGGAGAGCGAAGGTACGACCTGCGCTGAAACCAGATACTGCGTCTGGCCGAAGTTCAGCGTATAGCTCACCGGAGTGGCGCTGCCCGAGAACGTCCTCGGTGAGGCGGTGCTGTGATCGCTCCAACTGGTGAATAAGACTTGCGTGCCCGGAGCGGTCGTCTGTGTGGGACCAGCTACCGAATGGGTCTCGGTAGTCGCCCAGGCAAAGTTGGCGGGAGTGGGGTAGCTCACGCCATCCACGAGTATGGTAAGTCCAGGCGGATTCGTATTAAACGTGGTCTGCGCCTGCTGCGCGACAAACATGCCCGTTGCCGACGCGGGCGCGTTCAGCGTGATCGTGGCCGGGCTTTGCTGGCTGGTCGACGCCCCGGTAAACTGCTTGAACACAAATCCGGTCGCGGCGGCCGCGGTTAGGGTGACCTGCGTTCCGGCCGGAAGCGTGCCGAGCGAATCGGGCGCGGGACTTGGCGTCACCGTTCCTCCGGCAGTCGGGCTCGAAGAAAGCGTCAGCGTATACCGTGTGTTGTATTGGCCCGTATAAATCGGGGTACCCGCAGGCACGGTGATGTTGAGGAACGGCGTTCCTGTTTGTGGGCCGCTCCAATTGTTGAATTTGTAGTACGTGGCTTGGTCGGGCGTAAACTGCGACGGCAGGCTGACTTGATGCGTGCTTCCTACGACCCATATCTCGGGAGCCGGCAGAGTCACCGAATTTCCGTCAATCGTTGCGGGGGTCGCGGCGAACGGGCTTGCCTTGATCGTGACGTTGGCGACCTGAATCGTCACGGGAATCGTCAGCGGCGGAAAATTCGAATCCGTCGGCGTGAGAGTCAGGCTGTAAGTCATGGGGGCGTTGAAGGGCGCGCCTTGAGGATCCGCGACCAGAGTCATCGTTGCGGGAGTCGTCATCTGGTTGAACGTCACCGTCAGCCACGGCGGCTGATGTGTCTTGCTGTAGGTGAAGCCCACCGGCGCCGGCGATGATCCCAGCCTCACTGTCTGCGTTAACGAAGTGGTGAAATTCACCGAGGGCGGAGTTGCGCCGAAGGTGTTGCTGTTTGAGAAATTCAGAAAAACCGAAACCCGCGATGAACTCGACGGGCTGTTATCCGGGTGCTGTTCGGTGATCGTGAGGACGCCGTGAAACTGTCCGCTCTTCACGCCGGCCAGAGCCGTATCGTTCGCAGTCAGATGAAAGATGTTGCTTCCCGGAATGTTCTGGCTGCCCAGGAGGAAATTCGGCGACCCCGGATCGGGAACGAATGACGCGGTGAGTTCTCCACCGAACCCGCCCGCGACGACGACGTCCGCCCCCGTGTTAGAACCGCCCAGCGTGTGGTTGAGCGTCACCTGGCTCGGAAAGGCCACTGTCGCGCCGGGATTGTAGTTCAGCCAGACTTGTCCGACCCCGAGACTCATCATCGCGTTTACAAGGACCTTGTCCTCGGGAGCGCTCATCGGGTGCCAGAAATGAAAGCCGCTCCCGAATTCGTTCTGGCATTCGGTTTCGCCGTTCGCCCAGACGTCGCTGACCGTCGTGATGGCCCAGGAATAGACCCACATGTTGCTCGGATCGGGAAACGGGCTTCCTGCCACGCGCTGATAAGGCCCCGCGCACGCGAATGGCAGCGTGTTGGACGCGCCCATCTGTTGCCACCGGTAGTCCATGATATTCGCGGTTACCGGACTTCCCTCGAATACCAGGGAGACGCCTAAATCCTCGCCGCTCAGATTTTGCCGGACCAGAGCGGCCGGCCCGCCGCCCGACGGGGCTACCGGCGTATTCCGTAGCCAGCTCCAGATCAGCCACTGCGGCCGCTCGTCCAGTCCGCTGTCCGCCGAATAGAAGTTGCCGCCCGTGGTGAAGTTAACGCTACCAGGATACGGAATATATGTGTTGTTGACCGCGCTTCCAAGGGAATACAGAAAATCGAGCGAAATAGTTCCGTAGCCGCATTGAGTGGCGGTGACGACGTTCTGCCAGGTCATGAGGCCGCTTTCATCGGACGCGTTAAAGGCGTTGCTGAGACTGCGGTCCTCTCCGTTCCATTCGGACTTGGTGGCGTCGCGCCCCGGTCCTACTTGCATGCCTCCGAAATCGAGGCACGCGGGAAAGTTCGGATTCGAGGTGCTGGGCCAATGAGCGAGTGATGTGTCCTGCGGAGATGGGTCCCAGACTCCGGAGGCGCCCGACGAATTTGAGAAGAACACCATCGCCTGTTTGCCAAGAGCGCGCATCTGACGAATCGTCGGCCATGGCGTGGGACTGTTCATGGTCTGGTACTGCTGTGGCGTCAGCAACATGTTCCCCAACACATGCAGGAAGATCGCGCTGAGGTCGGCGGGATCGACGTAGCCGCTCTGTCCGGAACTATAAAAGTTATTGACCGTGATGAACACGACTTCCGCCGGATTGTTGGCAAGCCAGTGCTGAATCTCTTCGACGGCCAGATAGATCGGCCGCTGAAAGGAGAATGCGCCGTCAAGCGATTGCGCGAATGTCAGGTTGGTAATGCTCGTAGCGCAGAGTTGACTGGCATTCGTTGGGTAACTCTGGCGGGTGAGGAGGTTGATGTCGGTGATGACCTTGGAAAACGTCGAGCCGAGGTCCGAGATATGGCATCCCATGACGCTTTGCCCGTTCGCGCTGTTAACCGGGTCGAGACGAACGAAGCGCGCTCCGAGATTCAACTGGTCGGTGATGGTGAAATGCTGATCGAGATTAATAATTTCGGAGCCGCCGTCCGCCGAGTTGCTGTAAGAGTTATGCGTGCCGAGGATGGGAACCAGATTCATCGGCAGATCGGCGGAGATCCGGTTGTACTGATCCGACTGCTGTGACTGGAGCCAGCCCGGAGCATAGCCGCCTGGAACGCTGGCGTTGTGCCGGGCGCCCTTGTCCGTGCAGACATGGTTGATCGGGAACAGCGTGATGTCGCAGCCCGTCGCCAAAGAATTGGACGTGGAGTTCACCGCGCCGAAGATCGGGTCGTTCGACGTGCAGGGCCGCTGTCCCTCCCAGCCACACTGATCCCAAAGGACCAGGCCGGGCATGGACGAGCTGATGCCGACCGACTGGTTCGGATCGGGGGCCTGCGCTTGAGCGCCGGACATAAACAAGAGTAGAAGTGCCGGACAGAGAGCCCAGGCCCCGAGAGTTCTCCGGCCAGGCTCCCGCCCTGATTTTTGGTGCGTTATAAACATTTTGTTTCTCCTGAATCGCGTTCCTCGGCCGCGGTTCGAAGTCAGATTAGGGCTTGGAAGTAGTGGCGTCGAATCAATTGCGGCTCAATTCCGGATCAACTGCGGCGACTAGCGTCTAAACAATTAAGCCCCCTATTTACAGAAACTTAACCTGTAATCTAAACGAATACTCGGGGTGTTATACTGGCCGACCATGGGGCCACCGGGAGCATCGCTGAGGGATGTGTCTCGTCCGGTCCGTTTCGGTCTTTACGAATTTCAGCCGGACATCTTGGAGTTGAAGCGCTCCGGGCAGCAAGTGCGGCTACAGGAATTACCCGCACGGCTGCTGGCGGCGCTGCTCCGGAACCCCGGCTCGCTGGTCACCCGCGATCAGCTTCAGTCGGAACTCTGGCCCTCCGATACCTATGTCCAGTTCGATGCCGGGCTGAACACCGCAATGAACAAGCTCCGCCTGGCCCTCCGCGACTCGGCCGAGAATCCTCAGTTCATCCGTACGGTTCCCCGAGGCGGATATCAGTTCATCGCGCCGGTCGCGGTCCCGGGACCGCCGCCTTTGGCGACTTTGCGGCCACTGGAGAAGCAGCCTTCGGCCGAACCCCCAGCCGCTGTTCCGAAGGTGCGCCGACTGAAGTGGCCATGGATCGCGGTGTCGGCTGCGACTGTGGTGGTAGTCGCCGTGGGTTTGGCGTTGGTGGTTCACAGGGGTCGCGCCGCCGGCTACGGGCCAACCGTCCGGTTTGCGATCGATCTGCCGCCGGGGCAGGAATTCCAGTTTTATTCGGGCCGCCAAATCGCTATTTCCCGTGACGGCGCGACGTTGGCGTGGATTGCCATATCGGGCGGCGTCCGGCAGATCTACGCCCGTAGTCTGCGGGAGAATGCGTTTCACACGCTGGCTGAGACCGCCCAGGCGACCAGCCTCACATTTTCGCCTGCGGGCGACCGGGTAGCGTACATGTCGCAGGCCGGAGAGTTGCGCGAAGCTTCAATCGACGGGCGGTCGAACCGGAAGTTGCTAACGCTCGGGCGGCGTTCGCCCGATGGAACGCTCGTGTGGGGCTCGGATGGATGGATCTATTTCAGCGCGACGGATTATCCGCCTTCCAAAGCCAGCGACTTCCGGGGCATCTTTCGCGTCCGGGCGGAGGGCGGCAACCCGGAACCGTTGCTTGCCGAACCGCAACCGGCTGGCACATGGTATCCGACGCAGTTGCTCGGCAGCGGTCTGGTCGCGACGACGGACTACGCGCCCAGCGATACGGCCATCAATCGGATCGCCCTGTCAGACCACAACGTGCGCCAGTTGCTGGGCCACGCCGCGAACGGGCGTTATCTTCCTTCCGGCCACCTGATCTTCAGCCGTTCGGGCGGCTTGTGGGCTGCGCCCTTTGATCCGGAACGTCGGGAAGTCACGGGCAAGCCCGTGGCGATGGTGAACGATGTTGCGCCGGATCGCTATGCGGGCGTGCAGATGGACGTCTCCGATACAGGCACGCTCGTATATTTCCGCGGCTCGATCGTACATCAGCGCCAGCCCGTGTGGGTGGATCGCGAGGGGCGCGAGACGCCGTCGGGACTTCCGCCGGGCCGCTATCGGCTGCTCGATCTCTCGGCCGACGGAGAGCGGCTCTTGCTGACGCGCTATGAGTCGGGCGATCAGTGGAAGATCTATTCGTACGGTCTGAACGACGGCGTCTGGAAGGAAGTTCATTCGGATGAGAGCCCCGGCACCGGCGGGATCTGGGCTCCCGACAACCGTTCGGTGGCCCTCGCGGCGCGTTTCCAGGGCGAGCGGATGGACACCCTTTACGTCACGGCACTCGACGGCTCCTCCGCGCCGCGGCCGTTACAAGGTGATGCTTACTTCGGGAAATACCCGCAATCCTGGTCCGCCGCCGCGAACGCCATCCTGTTTACGGAGGGCTATCACGACAGAACAAAACGCGACATTTACGCTCTCTCGATGACGCCCGGCGCGCAGCCGCAGTGCATCGCATGCACTACTGAGGACGACGTTTTTCCTTCCTTCTCGCCCGACGGCCGCTGGATTTCCTACACCAGCGGCCTGACGGGCCGCTTTGAGGTTTACGTCCAGCAGTATCCGGGCCAGCAATATACGGGAAAGACGCAACCGATCCGCATCACCAGCGAGGGCGGACAGAACTCCCTTTGGGCGCCATCCGGACGCGAGATCTATTATGAGCTTCGAAATGCAATCTGGGCCGTTGCGTTCGATCCGAAAACCGGAAAAGCAGGAATACCGCGCAAACTCTTCGCGGGGCCCTATCAGGCCGGAACCAGTCTATGGAACCGCGACATGCTGCTCTCTCACGACGGCAGCCGGTTCCTGATGTTGAAAGTCGTGAACGATCCACCGGACTATCGGCAGATCCAGGTCGTGGTGAACTGGTTCCGCGAACTGCGCGATACCAGCGGAGGATCGACGCCGTGATGGGCATGCCCGCTACTCAGCAGACACACGCACCAGGATGGGCTGCTTTGGTCTTAAGGTAATCCAGGGGTTGACTTCAGCGGGCTCGAGATGAGGGTCAAACGCAAACTGTTTCAGAATGACGGCCAGACCCAGAACTGCTTCCATCATCGCGAAATGCTGCCCGATGCACATTCTCGGACCAGTTCCAAACGGCATGTAAGTGAATGGGCGTTGGGGCTCGTCGTCCAGCCAGCGTTCCGGTCGGAAATCGTCGGGGCGACCGTACCACCGGTCATCCCGATGCAGAGCGTAAATGCAGAGCCAGATCTCTGTCCCATCCGCCGCTTGTCGGCCCAGGCTCCAGACAGGCGGATAGAGACGCATCGCTTCTTTTACAACGGCCGTCAGATACCGTAATTGGGCGTAATGCTCGGGTCTGACCGCGTCGTTCTCCGTCACGCCCGCCACTTCCTTTTGAGCAATTCTTTGAATACCGGAATACCTCGCCAGTAAATAGATGGTCCATGTGAGCGCAATTGCGGCGGTCTCGTGTCCGGCGAGGAAAAAGGTCAGGATTTCGTCATGCAGTTGTTCATCCGACATGGACGCCCCCTGCGTATCCCGCGCCTTCATGAGCTCGGCGAGAAGATCATCTCCCGGTTCAGATGATGCGCGGCGCGCTTCAATGATGTTCCTGACTGAGTCGTTCAGCGCGGCGACGGCGTGATTCCATTTCAAGCTTCGCCCGAATGGCAGCCAGCGCCACACTCTCAGGTACAGGAGTTCCGACCGTAGGTCGCCAAACACCGTGGAAACGTCGTTCGCGATTTCCGAGTGTTCGACAGCGAAAGCGCTTCCGAAAAGGACGCTACAGATCGTTTCGCGGGTGTAGCGCATCATGTCCACGTGCACGTCGCGAACGGCGCCCGGCCGCCACTCCGCAATTTGCCGGGCGATGCAGTCCAGCATCATGCATGCGTATCGGGTCAAGGCATGGCGATCGAAACTCGGCTGGATCATCGCGCGCTGACGCTTCCATAGCGCGCCATCGCTCGCGAGCAACCCCTGACCGAACAGAGAGCGCAACGCGAGGATTTGCGCCGAACGGCCGTAGACATCGCGGCGCTTGATCAGCACCCGCTCCAGGTCTTCCGGATGAGAGAGCAGGAGAACGTCCCGGCCGAGCACGCGAAAACGCACCCTGTCTCCGTGCTCGCGTAGAATTCGCGAGAAAAACTCCAGAGGATTCTTTCGGATCGCCGGAAGTACGCCGATAAACGGCAGCCCCCGAACGGTCGGAACTGAGTCAAAGGAATCCAATTTCCGATATTCGCAGACGAGCCTCGAACTCGCCGCCGCGTTTTTCTCAAAGCGTAGAGAAACGAGCTTTTCTGAAGTTCGTCCGGTTGCTTCATGAAATTGAGCTTTGATGACAGTGACGCCTCCAATAGGGAGTTGAGCACTATCCAACCCCCGGCGCATCAGACACTTGAGAACGTCACATAATTTCAACCGACGAGCCTCTTACCCACATCAATCGAGCGTTGCCGCATGTAGGAATCCCTCCGCGCCGCCAAACGGGGATTGATCGCCATATGAAACCAAAAGACGTGATAAAGAGAGCTCGCCGCTTTGCCGAGCCATTCCGGATCACCAACGGACAGAAATTCCGTCTGAAAGATGTAGATCCATCGGACACGCTGGGCTTCGGATCTGAGGCTGAGCCGGAGGCCAAAGATGCGCTGGCTGCCGGCGTCCGGACCCTCGCCAAACTGCAGGACAAGCTGTATGCGCAGGACAAATGGGCCGTCCTGCTGATCTTCCAGGCGCTCGACGCCGCGGGTAAGGATGGAGCCATCAAGCATGTCATGTCCGGCATCAACCCCCAGGGCTGCCAGGTCTACTCATTCAAGTCGCCTTCCGCGGAAGACCTTGATCATGACTATCTTTGGCGATGCATGAAATGCCTGCCGAATCGCGGGCAGATCGGCATCTTTAACAGAAGCTATTACGAGGAAGTTCTGGTGGTCCGCGTTCATCCGGAGTTTCTTCGGAAGCAGAAGATTCCGCCGGCACTTCTTAAAAAGGGCGTCTGGGACGAGCGCTTTGAAGACATTCGTTCCTTTGAACGGTATCTCAACCGCAATGGCGTCGCGGTTGTGAAATTCTTTCTGCACGTTTCGAAAGAGGAACAGAAACGGCGGTTTTTGGCGCGGGCTGATGAGCCGGAGAAGAACTGGAAGTTCTCGGCATCGGATATGGCGGAGCGCGAGCACTGGAATGAATACCAGAACGCCTACGAAGATATGATCCGGAATACCGCGACCAAAGATAGCCCCTGGTACGTGGTGCCGGCCGATACCAAGTGGTTCACCAGAGTGGTGGTCGCGGCCGCCGTCATCGACAGGCTGCTTTCTCTTGACCTGGCGTATCCCGAGGTCGACGCAGCCAGGCTCGCAGAAATAGCGAATGCAAAGGATGCGCTGCTGCGCTCGAAATAGAGGAAATAATGGGCCCTCATGCCAAATCGGGCGGGGATCAGGGATCGCGGCTTCCGGTGCTTCAGGGTTTGCTGCCTTTCGAAGGCGTTCGGATTGGGCCGGAAATCATAGCCGGAATCACGCTCGGCGCCCTGGGTATCCCCGAGGTGATGGGCTACACCAAAATCATCGGCACGCCGGTCATTACGGGTCTGTACACGATGTTTCTGCCCGTACTCGCATTCGCTCTGTTTGGCTCATCGCGCCATTTAGTCGTAGCCGCTGACTCCGCGACCGCGGCCATGGTCGCGGCTGGTCTGGCGTCTTTGTCGCTCATAGCCAATACGCCCCGGTATGTCGCTCTCACGAGCCTCATCGCCCTCGTGACTGCCGGCATACTGCTTCTGGCGAGACTGTTCCGTCTGGGCTTCCTCGCCGACTTCCTGTCTCGCACAGTTCTTGTCGGCTTTCTGTCCGGGGTCGGCGTTCAGGTTGCGCTGGGCGAACTGCACGAGATGCTCGGTATTGAAAAGGGCGGCCACGGATTCCTGCATCAGCTCCTGTTCACCTTACAGCGCTTGCCGGAGACGCATCTGCCCACGCTTTTTATCGCTCTGGCGGTTTTGGCCATTATCGTCGGATCTGAGATTCTTGCGCCGCGCTTCCCCGGCGCCTTGCTCGCCGTGATCGGGATGATCGTAGCCAGCTCGGTGTTCCAGTGGAAAGATCGAGGCATCGGCGTCGTGGGCGCGGTTCCGGGTGGCCTTCCCCACCTCGGTCTGCCCGGCGTGACTCTGGCCGACATCACGCTGGTTCTTCCGATTGCTTTTTCCTGCTTCATTGTCATCCTCGCGCAGAGTGCCGCAACCTCCCGTGCCTACGCTCTCGTCTATCGCGACAATTTCAGCCAGAATGTGGACCTGGTTGGTCTCTCGGTTGCGAACGCGATCGCGGCTTGCAGCGGCACATTCGTCGTCAACGGCAGTCCCACCAAGACAGCCATGGTGGACACGGCCGGCGGCCGCACTCAATGGTCGCAGATGACCACGGCGGCACTGGTTCTGATGGTGCTGCTTTTCCTGACCGGCCCACTCAGCTATCTGCCGAACGCCGTCCTGGCTGCCATCGTCTTCCTCGTTGGCGTAAAGCTGATTGACTTTCGCGGCCTCGCCGAGATCCGGCGTTCGGCCCCCCGCGAATTCCTCCTCGCGATCGTGACAGCCCTCACCGTTGTCATTTTCGGCGTGGAGCAGGGCATCCTGCTGGCGGCGGTGGTTTCCCTGCTTCAACATGTCCGCCACAGCTATCGTCCTCAAACCGGGGTAATGGTGCAGGATGCCGGCGGTACCTGGCGCCTGGAGGAACTCCTCGCCGGCAGGATGACGGAACCCGGACTGTTCATGTTTTGGTTTGGCAGCGACCTGTTCTACGCAAATGTCGCGTTCTTTGCTGAGCAGGCCCGCCGATTGGTCCGGGACTCGCCCTCGCCCGTTCGCTGGCTGGTGATCGATGCCACGGCGATCACGGGCCTGGACTATTCCGCCGGTCGGGCCCTGGCGGAATTACATCAGGACCTCGACAAAATTGGCGTCGTTCTTGCTCTCGTTCAGGTTCCCGTGGAACATCACGCGAATCTGGAGCAGATGGGGCTCGTTGATCTGATCGGCAGCGGGCGCATCTTTGATTCCAGGCACGCCTGCGTGGCCGCCTACAAAACGGAGTTCACCCCACGAGGCGCAGCGCCTGCTGGCGGGCCTGGATAACCGGTGGAAGTTGATTGCGGGTTTCACGGTCCCGCGAGAGTCCGAACCCGTGAGGGTATTCCGGCTGAAGCGTCGGAGTCGGCAATCCACAAAGGCGAACAAAAGGCGAAAATCGTGTTATCCTGATCGCTGGAAATGCCTCCCAATCCGGCCATCCAGAAGCTTCGTCAAAGGATCGCCAGTCTGGAGGATGTACCGCGCCGATTCTCGCAGACCATTCCCATAACTGAGCCCATAAATCATTGGCTTCCCTTTGGCGGACTGCCGGTTCACTGCATTCATGAAGTGAAAGGATCGAGCCTTGCTCCCGCTGTCGTATTCGCCGCGATCCTTTCGGCGCGCATTGCCGGAGACCGGGGAAACATTCTCTTTATTGCTCCGGACCGATCCCTTTACCTTCCCGGTCTGCTGCCCTATGGGGTCCGGCATGATCAGATCCTGCATGTCATCGCGAAGCGCCCGCTGGACCGGCTCTGGGCCGTGATGGAAACATTGCGGTGCTCCGAAGTCAGTTCCGTAATCGCGTTCGTTGACGATCTCGATCTGACGGAGTCCCGCCGGCTTCAGCTTGCGGCTGAATCCAGCGGAGCGACCGGATTTCTGGTGGGCGGCGCAGCGGCGGGTTGTATCGCCGCTCCTGTCACGCGATGGAAGATTTCCTCCGTGAGAGGAGAGCCCGGACACAGGCTGCATGAGCCGGTATGGGAGACCGATCTTCTTTACAGCCGCGGCGGACGTCCGGGGAAATGGATTCTGGAATGGCGCGGCGGGAAATTACAGGAGATCCTGTCCGAGCAGCAACCGGCATATCAGGCTTTGGGATGAGATGGCCCGCCGTTTTCTCAGCCTCTTCTGTCCGGATATTGCTGTCGAGCGGCTGACGAAACTGGTCGAATGGTGCGATCGATACTCCCCGCTGGTTTCGCAGGACGGAAGTGATGGCGTCATCCTCGATATCACGGGCTGCGCACACCTCTTTCGAAGTAAAAGCGCCGGTGAAGAGGGCGGTCTGCTTCTCGATATGCAGCATCGTCTGCATCGAATGGGCATCGCCGCGCGCGCATCTATAGCCGATACCCGTGGCGCGGCATGGGCATTGGCGCGCTACAGCGATAAACAAATCGTTCACGGCGACTATGCGATTGCCGCTCTCAATCCTTTGCCGGTGGAAGCGCTTCATCTGCCGCATGAAATCGCGGCCGAACTGCGTCGCCTGGGATTAATCACCGTCGCCGCGGTGAGGAAAATCCCACGCGGCTCGTTAAACGCGCGATTTGGATCCACTCTCCCCTGGCGCCTGGATCAGGTTTTCAAGGGCGCGGAAGATCCACTGACGCCGTGGCGGCCAGCCGCCCGCTATCGGGCTGCGCGAGTTCTTGCGGAACCAATCTCCACCGTTGGTTCCGCCGAGTACGTATTGGGAGATCTGTTGCAGGAGGTCTGCACGAAGCTCGAGAAAAACCATCTCGGATCAAGGCATATGGATCTTGCCTGTTATCGCGTGGACGGAACGGTGGATTGGTGTGAAGTGCGCACCTCGAAACCCTGCCGCGATGCTTCCCACCTGATGCGTCTGTTCAGCGGCAGGCTGGAAAAACTCTGGGCGGACTACGGATTTGAAACCTTTGTTCTTTCGGTCGTGTCGGCCGAGGCTTTGCCTGCCACTCAGTTCACCTTCGATCAACTGAGCCCAGGCAGGAACCCAATAAAGGATGAGGACTCCTTCGACATGCTGGTGGACCGCCTGGGAATGAAGCTGGGATTCCACGAAGTCACCCGCATTCGTCTGCGCGAGAGTCTGTTGCCGGAGTCCTCTGTCGAGTTCCGGCCCGCGGCCGAACCGGTGATGGCGAACGCGGAGTGGCCGGGCTATCGCATTCGCCCGGTCCGCCTGATCGATCCGCCCATGCGCATTGAAGTTTCGATTGTGATTCCGGCCGGTGGAACCGCGAGAGATGGCTCGCCGGTACAGTTCTTCATCGGCGAACGACGACATCGTATTGTCTGCGCGGAAGGGCCGGAGCGGCTCGCCGCGGAGTGGTGGCGCGAGAGCCGGTCGCGCTGGGGCGAGCGCGACTATTACAGGGTCGAAGACGACCAGGGACTGCGCTTTTGGATTTTTCACCATTCCGGGCAGTGGTTTCTGCACGGGCATTTTGCTTAAACTTATGCGCGAATACGCGGAGTTGCAGGTATCGTCCAATTTCAGCTTTCTGCGGGGAGCATCGCATCCGCAGGAGCTGGTGAACGCCGCAAACGAGTATCGCTATTCCGCGATCGCGCTCACTGACCGGAATACGCTTTCCGGCATTGTTCTCGCGCATTCCACTCTGAAGAAAGCCAAAACGCCTTACACCCGCCTGATAACGGGTTGCCGGCTGGATCTCTCAAATGGAGACAGTATTCTGTGCTATCCCACCAATCGGAAAGCTTATGGAAATCTCACGCAGCTTCTGACGCTGGGGCGGCGCCGCGCGGAAAAGGGCGAATGCATTCTTCATCTCGCGGATGTCGCGAACTACTCGGAATGCCAGCGCTTCATTCTTCCTTTCCCGCAGGTTTTGAACGAATCTGCAAGAACGCACATCCGGCGTTGCGCCGACCTGTTTCGCGGAAATCTTCATCTCGCGATCACCCACTACTGCCGCGGCGATGACCGGCAGTGGATTCAGACGGTCGCCTCTTTCGCCCGATCGCTCTCCATTCCACTGGTCGTGACCAACGATGTGCTCTACCACGAACCGGAGCGGAAGATGCTTCTGGATGTTGTGACCTGTATTCGCGAAAAATGCGCGCTGACCGAGGCGGGTTTTCGGCTGCAGGCCAACGCGGAACGGCATCTGAAACCGCGCGATGTCATGACGCAGTTGTTTTCCGATTGGCCGGATGCGCTCGACGCCACCCTCGAAATCGCCGATCAGTGCCGGTTTTCCATGGACGAACTGAAGTACGAGTATCCCGAGGAGATTGTCACGCCGGGGCTCTCGGCATTCGAAGATCTCAGGCGGCGCGCCTTTGCCGGCGCCAAAATCCGTTATCCCGGAGAAGTCCCGGAAGTAGTCACAAAGCAAATCCTGCATGAGCTGAAACTGATCGCGGAGCGGGAGTATGCGCCGTACTTCCTCACCGTCCATGAAATTGTGAAGTTCGCAAAAGAAAAGAAGATTCTTTGCCAGGGACGCGGGTCGGCGGCGAACTCCATCATCTGTTACTGCCTGGGGATTACGGAGGCGGATCCCGTCGCGCGCGGCCTTCTGTTCGAGCGATTCATCTCAGCGGCTCGTAACGAGCCTCCGGATATCGATGTCGATTTCGAGCACGAGCGCCGGGAAGAGGTGATCCAGCACATCTATGAAAAGTATGGGCGCGAGCGCGCCGGGCTCACCGCAACTGTTGTGCACTATCGAAAGCGGCGCGTGATTCGTGAGGTGAGCAAAGTCTTTGAGATTTCCGATAAGACTTCAATGGAGCGCAGAAAGCTTGCTTTGGATCTGATGAATCAACTGGTGGGATTCCCGCGTCATCTTTCCCAGCACGTCGGCGGGTTCGTGATCTCACGAGGCCGTCTGGATGAACTCGTGCCGATCGAAAACGCGAGGATGAAGGACCGCACGGTCATCCAGTGGGAGAAAGACGATATCGATGAGCTGGGAATGATGAAGGTCGATATTCTCGCCCTTGGAATGCTCACCGCAATCCGGCGCGCGTTCGATTTGCTGGAGCGCCATTATGGGAAAACCCATACCCTTGCGGACATCCCAGGCGAGGATCCTGCTGTGTATACGATGCTGCAGAATGCGGATTCCATCGGGGTCTTTCAGGTGGAAAGCCGCGCGCAGCAGAGTATGCTGCCCCGCCTGAAACCGAATACGTTTTACGACCTGGTGATTGAGGTCGCGATCGTTCGCCCTGGTCCGATTCAGGGAGATATGGTGCATCCTTATCTGCGGCGCCGGGAGGGGAAAGACTCGGTTTCGTATCCCAGCCCGGCACTGGAAGCCGTTCTGAAGAAAACCCTGGGCGTGCCGTTGTTTCAGGAACAGGCGATGCAGATCGCCATTATCGGGGCAGGATTCACTCCGGAAGAAGCGGATGATTTACGAAGATCGCTGGCGACATTCCGCCACGTCGGGACCATCTCATCCCATCGTGAGCGCTTTCTCCAGGGAATGCTCAAAAATAACTATTCACGGGAATTTGCGGAACGCTGCTTCAGCCAGATTGAGGGATTCGGCACCTATGGATTCCCGGAAGCGCATGCCATCTCTTTCGCAAACCTAGTGTATGTTTCGGCCTGGATCAAATATCATTACCCGGATGTCTTCTGCGCTGCCCTGCTGAACAGCCAGCCAATGGGCTTTTACGCTCCGGCGCAATTGATTCGCGATGCGCGTGAACATGGCGTGGAAATACGGCCGATCGACGTCAATCGCAGCGATTGGGAGACAACGCTGGAGCCGGTGGAGAGTTCTTCCCGGCACGCGGTGCGAATCGGCATGCACATGGTTTCCGGGCTGCCGGAAAAAGAGGGGAAGGCGATAGCGGAAGAGAGGGGTTCCGGATATCACGCGCCTGCAGAGGTTGCGCGACGTACCGGGTGCAGCCGCCGCGCGCTCGACCGGCTCGCGCAGTCTGACGCATTCGCATCAATGACGATGGATCGGCGACAGGCGCTGTGGAAGGCGAGCGCTCTCGGCGGCAGGACTCCGCCATTATTCGCCGGCGCGGATCTGTTCGACGATCCGGATGCAAGTCTGCCGCCGGCAACCGACAGCCAGGAAGTTCTCGCGGATTATCTCGCAGCCGGATTCACGTTGCGCGATCATCCGCTGACATTCCTGCGTTCCAGGCTGAAGGCGAGGCGGGTGATTACCACGGCGGAATTGAAAAAAACGGAGAACGACAAATCGGTTCTGGTGGCGGGGATTGTGTTATTCCGCCAGCATCCGGCGACGGCGAAAGAAACCATCTTCCTCACCATTGAAGATGAAACCGGAGCGTCCAATCTGATCGTGTGGAAGCACGTTCACACAAAACATCATGCAGCTGTCTATCACGGAAAGCTTTTGGCCTGCCGGGGAACTGTTCAGAGAGAAGGGCAGGTGCTGCATGTCGTTGCGAAAGATGTGTGGGACTGGTCGAGGATGTTGAAACACCTGGATCCGGAGGATGGCGCTCCGGCGCTTCCCGTCCGTAGCCGAGACTTCCGATAATTACTTGCGGCGGCCTGATAACCGAGCAACTTGACCGAACCATTGAGGAACATCTGTAACCATTGTCAAATGCCGGCAGATTATTCGAGCTTCGGACTGAAAGACAAGATCGCGATCGTCACGGGCGCGTCGCAGGGTATCGGACGCAGCATTGCAATAGGGCTCGCGCAGGCGGGCGCTCATCTTGTGCTCGCGAAACATCCGGACGGACGGCGCTCGGAGATCAGCGATGTGAAGCGTGAGATTGAAGATCTCGGCCGGCGCGCCGAGATCGTGCTTACCGATGTTTCAAAGGTCGACGATCTACGGGTATTAATGAACAAAACCGAAGCGGCGTTCGGACGCCTCGACATCCTGGTTAACAACGCGTGCTGGACCGGCAACTCGATGGCGCTGGATGTTGACGAAGACGAATACGACCGAACGATGGATTCGGCGCTGAAGAGCGTATTCTTCGCATGTCAGGCAGCCGCGCGGATCATGATTCCGCAGGGCAGCGGGAAGATCATCAATATCGGATCGAACTTCGGTGTTGTCGCATTCAAGTCGCGGTCGGTGTATGCTGCGGCGAAAGCGGGAGTGCATCATCTGTCGCGTGCGCTTTCACTAGAGTGGGCGAATCAGGGCGTCTCCGTCAACGTCGTGGCGCCGTGCATCACCGAGACCGCTACCCGCAAGATCATCCTGGAGCGCCCCGGTTACAAGGAATGGGCCACTACTCAGATGCTGCCTGCCGGGAGGTGGAATCAGCCGGACGATTTAGTCGGCGCGGTGCTCTTTCTGTCCAGTCATTTGTCCGACATGGTGGTCGGGCATACGCTGATGGTCGATGGCGGCTGGACGATTCACTGAGCCAAGCGTTTCGCCAATCCGTGCGTGAGCAGACGGCCGGTCGTCAAAGCCGATCGGCCGTCAAGATCCTGCAAAGCCGCGTACTCGCTCACCTCCACAAGACGCACGCGGCGATCGCTAAGCGTATAGAGACGAAACGGCCAATAGCCAGACCCAAAGATTTCGCATGAATGACCGATCATATAGAGCGCACCCAAAAGGCGCAGGTTTGGTTACAACGTTTGCGGCGCCGTGTAAGTCACTGCAAGCGAGAAGCTGGGCGTGCTGTTTTGCAGGGGCGTATTTGCAGCCTCAATGACAATCGAGTGGAATTCAGATTTTGTCGTCGCCGCTGAAAAAGATGCGCCCTGATTCTTCAGATCGAACACATGCGAACCCAAGGCTTTGCCGGAGCCATCACGGAGCGTTACGGTTACGGAGGTCGTACTCGTCCAGTGAGTCGTATCGGCGTTCAGTTTCAGCGTGATCTGCGTTTTTGCCGCCGGGAAAATCCGGCAAACCTGATTGGACTGTTTGGCTATGGCTGGTTTGATGTCGAGATCGGAGGCGCCGTCGTATACCTGGGTGGTAGGAATCGTGTTTGGCTTAAAGGGAGCGCCGATATTCGTCGGCAATCCGTAGCAGACGTATCCGCTCCCTCCGGTATTCCTCGGGATCGTGATCGTCACGTTACCGCCTCCGTCTGTCTTCGCGCGCGGAGCGTGGTCGTCAGTGAGATTCTGCAATTCCTTGTTGGGCCCGAAACCGGTCTGCACGTTGATCGTTCGCGTTGTCGCGATGTCTTTATTAAGGCCAACGAGAAGGTGCGTTCCTCCCAAACGTTCAAACGCAAATACGCCGCCGTCCATGAAGCGCTGCAGGCTCGGACCGGCCGCGACTCTTTCGTGGATCGCGATCAGCCGATCGATCGGATCCTTGAGCCCGAAGCAATTCGGATCTTTGCTGTAATCCCGGTAAAACACGCACGGGTAGCCTTCGGCGGTGAGGATATACGCGTACGCCAGCAGCTTGTTGTTGATAACGGGACCGCCAATACCGCCGCGATCCGTGTCGTAATTCTCAACGAATGTGACCGCTCCGAGCGGATCATTTCCCACCAGGCCGGCTCCATTGAGGGATGCCATCCAAAACTGGTCTGGATTGTTACACATGGCCTGCAAGGCGAATCGCAGCGGGAAGTCGAACGCGCTGGAACGGTGCTGCATCGCGTTCGCCCAATTGCTGATCAACCCAAGATCGCCATCGGCGAACTCGGCGACCGCGAACTTATTCGCCATGGATTTCGCTGAGAGCAACTCGACGGCGAAAATCGTCGAGACGCCCTTGGCGTCGTCCAGCCGGTAACCCTGGGGATCGAGCGCGCGTGTTAACCAATCAGCCGCGGCGATGAGATTGACGCCGCATTCACCCTTCGGCTGACCGCCGTTGATCGGCGCCAGATCACGCCCGAACGAGAACGAGTCGTCAAAGACGCCGGGGTCCTGGGGAACAAATGGATGGAAGTCCTGGGGGCCCTTGGCAAAGCGGCCGCCATCCTGATTCCCAAAGGCGTCTTTGTACTTGAAGTTGAAATGCCCATCATCTCCATCTCGCTGGTTTTCGACAAGATCTATGTAGATATCGAGGCCGTTGGCGCGCATCATCGCCGCGCATCTTTGCAGGGATTCGCGCGTGCCATAACGCGTGGGAATGGTGCCCCTCTGGTCTTTGGAGCCGAGGTCGTAGTCATCGAACGGATCGTATCCATCCGAGAACCCGCCGGCGGCGCCCTTTAGCGGCGGCGGCAACCAGATTGCGGTGAACCCGGAACTGGCGAGGTCATGCGCCTGCCCGGCGAGATGATCCCACCAGAAATTGCCCGGTTGACTACTGAGTTCGGAAAAGAAGCCTTCCAGGAGGACGCCCATATGTCATGTCTCCGCTGCAGAGCGACGCGATGGTGACCGATTATGGCGCACTCAAAGCATTCGCGCAAAACAAAAATGGGATTTGGCGGGCATCAATGTAACCGCGATCACATCGGCGGGCATTGTTCGGAGTTTTTACCCCGGGCGGTTCGGCGCGTTGGGCCGAAATCCATGAGGCTCCAGGGGGGACGTCGGGATTCCGTAAACCCCGGACTGCAATGCGGCCGGCGCGCGGATGCGGCTTTATCACGGAGTGGACCCGAGTGCGGATTGACAGGCGGAAGCGTTAAGCGAATGTGACGCCGGCTTTTTCCCCCGTCCGTTTCACGTACTCGCGCGCTTCGTCGTATTCTTCAGCAGTTTTCAGGTGCTCAAGCATTAGCGGCGCATCCACAGCCAGCCGCGAGAGGTTTGTGAGGTAGGCGGCATAGTCCACTTCGCCGCGGCCCGGAACCACCTCCGCGAAATGAACGTTGTACTCCGGAATCCACGCCAGATCTTTGGCGTGGCATGAGACGATCGCAGGCCCCAGCTTCTTGAAACATTCGTCGATCACTGCCTTGTTGTTGTAGAAGCGCTCCGGACTGTTGATCACGTTGCAGACGTCCAGATGCACGCCAAAAGCCGTGCGGTCGACAGCGCGGATCAATTGGAGATAGGAATCCGGGCCGTCCGGCAGTGACCAGGGCATCATCTCGATCGTGAACCGAGTTCGCGTGGGCTTGACGGCGTCGATCACGCGGCGGCAGTTCTCGACGGTAGCGTCGAAAAATTCCTTTGAGAGATTGCGCGGGTTCATGCCATACCAATACTTCGGGTTGTAGGAGCCTGCGATATCGACGCAGCACCGGGACTGAACGGCTTCGGCCAGCGCCAGCCGCTCGATGACATAGTCGATATTGGTCTTCCGCGCCGCCGGGTCCGGGTCGAGCATGTTCTTCCATGCGCCGACCTCGGCGATGATCACCGATTCCGCGGTGAAAGCTTCCCGGATGGCGCGCGTTCGATCGCCGTCTGCGGAGCGCGCGTTGGGGCAGTAGGCCGCGCTGTAACCGAGGCGGCGGTGCTCGCGCGCAAGTTCACGCGGGTCATCCGATTTCAGGAAGACGGGGCCACCGAGGCGAATGGACCGTCCGGCAGCGCGGAGCTTTGTAAGCGGGGTTAGCGCAAAGGCGGTTAAGAGAGCGCGCCGCGTCGTCAGCATGCGACGATTTTACGCTTACTTCGGGATCGTGTAATACGTGTACGTGTAGGTCCAGGTGAATTCCTTGCCGGAATCGACAGGAATTTCAATGAAAGGCTCGACAGCCATCACGCTGCGAATGGACCAAAGGCTCGCGCTCTGAAGAGGGTGATCCCCCTGAAACCGAAGCCCGGCGCCCGCCCTTCGGTTTTCGACGCGGAAGTCGTAATCAGAAGCGCTTGATCCAAATCCCCCGAGGACCGCCGTAAGTTTGTCCTGATTCTCCAGGGTTCGGACATAGACCAACTGTTTGCCGCGGATCACCGCAAAGCGCGCATCCGGCGGGCGCGGCGATTGGATGTCGTAAGGCGTTGTTATGGTGTAGCTCGGGCCGGTAGCGAGATGGTCCAGTACGAGGAAGTTGTGATTGTAAACCCGGCTCCTGATCGGAAGTTTTCCCGTATTCACGATCGAATGGCTGATGCGCATCTCCGGTTTGCCCGCCGAAAGGTGGATCGTCTTTCGATAGCGGTAGCCGTAACCCGCGGGGTCATTCAGTTCCTGGGTGAACTCGACTGAATCGCGAGTGGTCTTGATCTTCCATTTTCCGGGGTCGACGATTTCGTAGTTCGTGTAAGACGTATAGGGGCTGGCATCCGTCTTCCGAAGGACGCCAACGCCGATTTTGACAAAGGTCCCGCCTGGCTTCGCGCTGTCAAATCCGAGGGGAAGCGCGAACTCTTCGCATGGACCCATGCTTCCGCTTGCGATACCGACCGCTATGTCGCTGCCCTGATAGGCGAAATCGCGCACGGCAGGATCGGATTTGGTGAACCAGGGGCCGTAGTAATTGTGGCCCGCGTATTCCAGACTATTGATCACGCCGGACCAGTCAAAGCGAGTGCCGCGATAGTAGCCATCTTTCGCATCCGGGAGATACAGTCCGGCTTTGATCACTCCGTTGGAAATGGAGGCTTCCGGCGGGTTTGCCCCGGGCACGAGCGCAGCGAAAGAAGTCAGGATGATCAGAATGCGCAGAGTGGCGGGGGCGGACATGAGAGAGATGATATCAGCGCCCTTCAAAAAGGTACGCGCTATGGCAGGTTCGTCTCTGTTTACTAAAATTACGTCCATAGCAAGGGACCGCTTCCGGCGCGAACCTGTTTATACCGGTTTTCCATGACTAAATCTTCTTTCGGAGTCTTCTGTCTGTCTCTCTGGTGGGCCGCAGCGGCGGCGGGCCAAAACGCCGGCGCGGCTCCGGGGCAGGCGGGCTTCGAGCGCAACTGCGGGACATGCCACGGAGGCGATGGCCTCGGCGGAGAGATGGGGCCGAACATCGCGAACAGGCTCACCAACCTCAGCGACGACCAGCTCTCTGCCCTGATTCACGATGGCATTCCCAATCGCGGTATGCCGGGATTTCCAAATATTGCCGGGCCGGAAAAGGCGCAGCTCATGACCTTCCTGCGGACGATCCGTCCACGCCGCCGCGCCGCGGCGCCCGTGCGCCGGACGATTGAACTGGAGAGCGGCAGTCAGATCAACGGAATCGTGCTGAACGAAAGCGCACTCGATCTGCAGGTCAGGACCGACGACAATCACATCCATCTTCTGCGGCCCGCAAAAGCGGGGAAGTTCAGGGAAGTGACGTCGCAGACGGACTGGACGACGTACAACGGCGACACCCGGGCCAATCGTTACAGCGCTCTGGCGCAGATCACTCCTCAAAACATCTCGAAGCTCGCGCCGAAGTGGATCTATACGCTGGATGGGGCCACGTCGCGCGGTCAGACAACGCCGGTTGTCGTGCAGGGAATCATGTACGTCACGAGCGGAAACGAATGCTGGGCGCTTGACGCGGGCGCGGGCCGCGAAATCTGGCATTTCCAACGTCCGCGCACCAAGGGCCTGGTCGGCAACGCCGCGTCTGGCATCAATCGCGGGGTCGCATGGTTGGGCGACCGGGTTTTCATGGTGACAGACAACGCTCATTTGCTGGCGCTGAATCGGTTCACCGGCGAGCTTGCCTGGGAAACCGAGATGGCCGACTGGCATCAGAACTACAACGCGACCTCAGCGCCCCTGGTCGTCGACAACCTTGTCGTGACCGGCACAGCGGGCGGAGAGCAGGGGGCGCGCGGTTTCATCGCCGCCTTCGATCCGAAGGACGGGAAAGAAGTCTGGCGCTTCTGGACGGTTCCGAAGCCGGGCGAGCCCGGCTCCGAAACATGGGGAGGCAAGGCGATTGAACATCCCAGCGGCGTGGCGTGGCTCACCGGTTCTTACGATCCCGAACTGGACATGATCTATTGGGCGACGGGCAATCCGGGGCCGGATTACAACGGCGAGGAGCGAAAGGGCGATAACCTCTACACGTCGTCGATCGTCGCGCTCGAGCCCAGGACGGGGAAGCTGAAATGGTATTACCAGACCACCCCGCATGACGTGCATGACTGGGACGCCACCGAGCCCTTGGCGCTGATTGACCGCGACTGGCAGGGCAGCCCGCGCAAGCTGCTGATTCAGGCGAATCGCAACGGTTTCTTCTACGTGCTGGACCGCGAGAACGGCAAGGTGCTGCTGGCGAAACCCTTCATCCAGAACATGAACTGGGCTAAGGAGCTTGGGCCCGACGGCAAGCCGGCGCTTCTGCCTCTTCCACCCGGGCCGACTCCCAACAGCACGCGCGTTTGCCCGTCCCAGGATGGCGCGACGAACTGGTTCTCATCGACGTACGATCCCCGCACCGGCTATTACATCGTTCAGACGTTTGAGAAATGCAGCATTTACGCGACCCGCACGACGGAAGAGTGGCAGGCAGGCCGGGGATATTCCGGCGGTTCGCAGCGGCTCGCGCCGGATGAAAATCCGCGCGAGATCCTGCGCGCGATCGACATCACGAACGGCAAGGTTGTCTGGGAACTTCCGGAAACCGGCGCGGCGAATTCGTGGGGCGGAACTCTCGGATTCGCGACCGGCGTTCTGTTCTTCTGCGGCGACGGCGGAATTCTGACGGCCGTTGAGGCATCAACTGGCAAGCCACTTTGGAACTTTCAGACCAGCGCCCAGATCAAAGCTTCGCCTATGACCTACGTGTTCGACGGCAAGCAATACATTGCGCTGAACGCTGGGCAAAACATCATTGCGTTTGGTCTGATCGAGTAAACGGTAATAAAACCAGAGGGCTGCGCCGGCATCGAACGGCTGCCACGAGCGCCGGTCTGGTCCCCGAGACAAGCTTGCCGCTTCTTCGATCGCTGTTGACGCCTGTGTCGCTCACGCGATTCGTCAAGAGCGTGAGGAGGCCCTCACAACCGCGCATAGAGGGCCGCGAGGAGGCAGGCAATGAGCGAACTCAAGACGGATTGCATCGAACGGGTCCGTTTGCGCGATGCGGGATCGCAATGGAAAAAATGGGGCCCTTACCTGAGCGAGCGACAATGGGGCACCGTTCGTGAGGACTACAGTACAGATGGCAATGCCTGGGCATATTTTCCGCATGATCAGGCGAGGTCGCGCGCTTATCGCTGGGGAGAAGACGGACTGGCGGGAGTTTCCGACGATCGGCAGATTCTCTGCTTCGCTATTGCTCTTTGGAATGGCCGTGATCCGATTCTGAAAGAACGTCTCTTTGGACTGACCAACAGCGAGGGCAATCACGGTGAGGACGTAAAAGAATACTATTTCTACCTCGACAGCACGCCGACGCATTCCTACATGCGGTACCTGTACAAATATCCGCAGGCCGCATATCCGTATGTCGATCTCGTGCAGACCAACCGGCAGCGCGGCCGTTCCCAACGGGAATACGAACTGATCGATACCGGCGTCTTCAACGAAGACCGGTATTTCGATGTTTTCGTCGAGTACGCTAAACGCGATCCGGAAGATCTGCTCATCCGGATCAGCGTCGCGAACCGGGGCCCGGAGCCAGCCGCGCTGCACCTGCTCCCCACTCTTTGGTTCCGCAATACGTGGTCATGGCACGACAAGGGATTCAAGCCCGAGTTGAAGCAGATCGCGTCGCATGAGAGCGCCAGCGTAGTTCGGGCGAATCACACGGATCCGGCGCTTCAAGCGATGTCCGGCTATTACCTCTATTGCGAGGGGTCGCCGCCCGTCCTTTTCACGGAGAACGAAACGAATCACGAGCGGCTCTTTCAGCGCCCGAACGGTTCGCCATACGTGAAGGACGGCATTAACAACTTCATCGTCCGCGGCTTGAATGACGCGACCAACCCGGCGAATATCGGAACCAAAGCCGCTCCCCTCTATCAACTCACAATCGGCGCGCGCGAGACGGCCACGGTGCGGCTCAGGCTAACGGCAATGGATCCGGGGCAAATGTCCGGAGCCTTCCAGGGGTTCGATGACCTTGTCGCCACACGCATTCGGGAAGCTGATGAATTTTACGAAACCATGACTCCGCCGGCCGTGAAGGCGGACCCGGACCGATCGAGCGTCATGCGTCAGGCGCTGGCCGGAATGCTCTGGACCAAGCAATTTTTCAATTACGATCTGCATGCGTGGCTGGAAGAGCACCACGTCGTGCCGACATCGCCGTCCGAGGAGCGGGCGAAGGTGCGCAACGCCGGATGGTTCCACATGCGCAACTGCGACATCATCTCGATGCCGGATAAGTGGGAATATCCGTGGTATGCCGCATGGGATCTCGCGTTTCACATGCTGCCTTTCGCGAATCTGGACCCTGATTTCGCCAAAATCCAACTCGACCTGATGCTACGCAACCGCTACATCCACCCGAACGGGCAGATACCCGCTTACGAATGGAACTTCAGCGATGTAAATCCTCCCGTGCACGCTTACGCCGTCATGCAGACCTATCTGCAGGACAAGCACAGAAACGGCGGTAAGGGTGATACGGAGTTTCTCAAGTTCGCCTTCGGGAAGCTGCTGATGAACTTCACGTGGTGGATTAACCGAAAGGACCGTTTCGGCAATAACGTCTTTGAAGGCGGATTTCTGGGACTGGACAACATCGGAGTATTCGATCGCAGCGCGCCTTTACCCACAGGCGGCAGCCTGGAGCAGGCCGATGGCACCGCCTGGATGGTCTTCTATAGCCAGCAGATGCTGCGCATTTCCGTCGAACTCGCTTCTCACAACCCGCTCTATGAGGAGTTCGCCGAGAAGTTCTTCGAACACACGATGCTGATCGCCGGGTCGATGGACCGCCTGGGAGAATGCGAGGACGAGATGTGGGACGAAGAAGACGGCTTCTTCTACGATGTCCTGCGCCTGCCTGACGGGCGCTCCACAAGGTTAAAAGTGCGATCCGTTGTCGGGCTGCTACCGCTGATGGCCGTTCTCGTCTTCGAGCAGAACGATCTCGAGGCGCTCTCCCACTTCGATCAGGACGCGAAGGAGTTTATGGGTTGGCATCCGGAACTCATCCAGAACCTGCATATGCCGGGAGCGCCTGGCGTTGCCGGGCGGCGCATGATTTCGATTGTCAATGAGTCGAAGTTGCGAAGAATCCTCGCAAGAATGCTCGACGAGGACGAGTTCTTCGGCCCTCACGGAATCCGCGCGTTGTCCCGCTTCCACCTGGACCATCCGTTTGTGTTTCACAACGAAGGTCAGGAGTTCCGCGTGTCGTATCTGCCGGGCGAGTCGGACAACGACATGTTCGGCGGCAACTCCAACTGGCGGGGCCCGGTCTGGATGCCCGTGAACGTACTTCTCTACGGCGCATTGATTCGCATGGCCGCTTACTACGGGGATTCCTTCCAGATCGAATGCCCCACCGGTTCGGGCAGGCTTATGACCCTGTTCGAAGTCGCTCAAGAACTGGCAGAGCGGCTGATCCGGATCTTTACTCGCGACAACCAGGGCCACCGGCCCGTGTTCGGAGGAATCGAAAAGTTCCAGACCGATCCGCACTGGCGGGACCATCTTCTGTTCTACGAGTATTTTCATGGCGACAATGGCGCGGGAGTCGGCGCCAGCCATCAGACTGGCTGGACGGGTTGCATCGCCAAGATGATCGAAGTGCACGGATGGCTTACGAGGGAGAAGCTCTACACCCCAGGAGTCGCAGAAGAGGCATTTCGGGCTTTGGCGGTTGGGCCGGAGTAAAGAGCGGTTACAAGACTTCGAAAAAAGCCAGTTCCACTCGATCCGGGCGGCGAGCGCCGGTGGCGATGAACAACGACCTCGTCAGCCATTGATAGTTCGGATCGCCGGTTTCAAAGCGAGGGCTTGTTCGGAAATAGATCAGGGACGGGTCCACCACTTCCCCGCGACGGAGACGCTCCATCGCTTCCTCAGGGCCGCGCCGAACTCCGGAATTGTCGATCAGGATGCGGCTGAGTTCCGGCGTTTCAATGACGTATTGCGCTCTGAGTTCCAGGACGCCATCGGTTCGGATCACCTGGCAGTCGGCTCCGCCCGGGAGAACGCGCCCATTCAGCCGCGGCCCACGCACTTCGCCGCCCACAATCGGTATTAGTCTCCGAAATCCCGCGACCGTGGTCCCGATTTCGATCGGTTCACCGACCTGTATAGTCAAGTCCGCGACAGGGGCGAGGTTAAGCATACCGGCCGTCGCATCATTTTATGCCTACAGGTGGCGATCCATGGCGAAGCCGAACGCGTACAAGGTTCCATCGTGGGTCGCGACATAGACCTGAGCGTTCGAAGACCAGATCGGAGTCGACTGAACGTAAGCGGAAATTGCCTTGCCGCTGTTCCAGAGTTCCGTACCGGAGGCGCCGTTGAAAGCATAGAGCACGGCGGGTGACGCGGCTGTGCCCGTGCTGAGCGCGAACACGACGCCATTGACAACAATGGGCGCGGAAGGGGTACCGAGATCGCCTGCCGTCCATAATTGCTGCAGTTCCGGTTTGGACGGATTGCCGGTTAGTTTGAAGGTTATGATCGTGCCTTTAGCCGACGCGGCGGGCGCAACGAGGTAACGGTTATGGTCGTCGTCCTCCCATATCGCGAGAGCTGGCGGCGACCATGTTTTCGACGTGTTGGTGGCCGCGGATGAGGTCAATGGCCCCAGCTGGTCCGCGCTGAAGAGCAGAATGCGACCGTCTTTCGACATCGCCGCAATCAATTCATGCTCGTGATAGGTAAAGACCACGGGGCCGGTCGCGAACGCCGCACCTTCGGCAGTACGCGATTCCTTTTCGACAAGAGCTTTCGAGTCCAGCGCGATGAGCCGGTCCCCCGTTGTGACGTACAGCGTGCCCGCCCGAGAGAAGGCGAAGCCCGCAACGGGAGCCGATCCCGCTTTCCATTCGTGCGCCACAGGCGCTTCTGAAGCGAGATCGATCGACCAGACGCCTTTCTCGGCGCCGCCGCAGCTATTAGTGGTTGAAGCGTAGACGACGTCGTTAATCGCGATGACGTCCGATACGCTTGCGCCGGCAGGCAGGAAGCGCGCCGATTTCTTTGTCTCCTTACCTTCATGAACACCCAAGGTATGTACCAATCCGTCGCTCGTAATCACGTAGGCAGTCTGCACCGCGCCGCGGGCACCTCCACCGAAACCGGGCGGCGGGCCTGGCGCGCGTCCGGGTCCGCCCGGGGCGCCAGGGCCTCCGGGTCCACCGAATCCGCCCGGACCACGCCCACCACTCCCCGGGCCTCCCATACCGCCTTCCATCAGTTCGGGCGGAACGCCCTGACCCGGGGTTCCCACGCCGCTCAGATAAGGTCCGCGGCCCATACCCCTTGCGCCAGCGGATCCGGTTGCCGCCTGAGTCAGAGTGGTCGACCGAACCGGCGCGGCGGTAAGACCGGCGGGGCACGAAGCAGTGCCGCCCGCTGTCGATGCTTCGAAATGCCGCGTCCAGACGGATCCGCCGGTATCCACCTCGACCCCATAGATGTTGTTGCCTGAATCGGCCATCACGACGGGCGCGGGATTCAGTCCGCCACCATTTCCGCTTACGCCCGCGGTCAGCGTCCCGATACGGCGCTGCGAGTTCTCCAGCTTATGTTTCCACTGCAGTTCGAAGCCGGGGCGCGCCATGGTTTCGGGAGAGAGCAGGGCGTCCTCTTTGATTGAGCCCGAGCGTTGGGCATCGCCGCGCGGCGCAAGCCATCCGCCGCCACCGCGACCGAACATGAACCCGGGAGCGGGCGCCGCGGCCCTTGCGGCGGTGTCGGCATTCGGCGGAGCGCTCTGCTGAGCCTGCGCGTAGAGCAAAGCAGCGGCGACAATCGGCGGCGCGGCGAACAGGATCGTGCGCTTCGTCATTTGCTCTGCTCCACGCCGAAACAATAGAGAGAGCCATCGAAGGTCCCGATATAAGCCTTGCCGTTCACTGCCGTCATGCCGCTGCCGTGGTTCCACGAGGTGATCTGATTGCCGCTCGACCAGAGCAGCTTGCCGGTCGCCGCGTCGAGCGCGTGAATGGAGGCGCGGCGCGAGTTCGCAATGTGGGTTCCGGAGCCGCGGCCTTCGACCGTCACATAAGGCGCTTCATCCCATGAACGATCCGGCTGCTGCTGATAGGTATCCTCACCGGCTGCGTTCACGAAGAGAATTCCGTTTACGTAAAGGGCCTCGTCACCCTGATCGACATCGCCGAAGGTCCAGACCGGGGCCATATGCCACTTCCCGTTATTCTGCTCAACGCGGAAGGTCGCCACTCCGCCAAGGACTGGCTTGCCGATCTGGACCGGCGCATGGAAGTTCGATGCCAGCGGTCCGAGAAAGGGCACTGCGATAAACAACTGACCGGCGCGATCTTCCCATGCAGCCATCGCGCCCCACGGACCAGCGGCATCGAACCTCGCGGATTCGTTGCAGATCAACGGAGTCTGATCGAGCATCTGCATGTGCTGAGGACCGAGTTCGGTCGTGTTCATGACGTCGCGATCCACGAGCCAGATGCGGCATTCCTTGCTTGTGCCGAAGAGCAGATGCTTGCCCTTGTAGTCCATCACGATGGGGCTGACGTTGATATCGAGATCGCGATGCCAAAGCCACTTCACATTGGGGGGCGCGAAGTATCCGATCAATTGAAGCTGCGAATTGGCGTCCGGCTTGACAGAAACAATCGCGTTACCGAGGTTTTTGTTTTCGGGGTAGTAAGGCCCATCGCCCGTGCCCATGTAGCCGACGCCGTTTTCGTCGATAGCAACGCCGCGCCTTCCCCAAAGCCCTCCGCCCATGGGAAGGAAGGCGCTGGCCTTGCGGGTCTTCAGGTCGTAAGTAAAGAAGGAGAACGGCCGGCCTCCGCAGCCTTGTGAGATCGCAGTCCAGAGGAAGCCATCTCTTAAGCCGAGCGACCAGGGCTTGGTGTTTGGCGGCATGAAGTTCTCGGGCGGCGCGAGGTCTTCGCCATCGGCGACATTGATCTCGCGCAGACGCCCGTCCCATGAGATTGCGTATGCGTTGTATTTGCCCGGACTGGCGCCAGGACCAACCGTCGGAGTCGCTAATTGACCGCCGGGACACAGCGTTCCACCCTGACCGCCGCGACCAGCTTGGCCGGGAGGCGGCGGCGTGTAAGTACTGTCGAAGTGCTTGTGCCAGATCTGGGCGCCGGTGGCCGTATCAATGCCCCAGAGGTCGTCGGATATGCCCGCGACAACCGCGACCTCCTTGCTGCCGGATGAGGTGGTCACGTTCTCCACCACGAGGGGCGGAAAGAGGTTGTGCATCTCGCGAGGCTTGCTGTCGAGTTTGATCTTCCACAGCAGCTTCATGTTCTTCACATTCGTTGTGTTGAAGACCTTTTCGGTTTTGATCCAGCCGGTGCGCCCGGGGTCGCCGCCGTCCGCGAGATAATCGGCGGCCCATCCCAGAGCACAGCAGCCGATCATGGCCAAGGCGGCGCCCGCGATCAGAAGTCGGTGGATTCGCATTTCAGTCTTTTCCTCACAACGCCCTGAGCCAGATGTTTCGGGCGAGGACTTTCATATTGGTTCCTTCCATCTGGATCGCGATGATGCCTTTGGCGGGACGCATAGAATCGTCATCGTCTATGGTCACGTTGAAGACGCGCCCGTTGATCACGTGCGTGAATGTCTTGCCGCGCGCGACGATCTCAATCTGATTCCAGTCGTCCTGCTTAATGACGGGCTGAAGTTCATCACTAGGCGCCGTCGTTCCGATGAGGGTTTTGTTCGGCTGGCCGGGATGAAGGAGAACCACTTGCCCGGCCGTCGCCACCGTGCCGCGTTCCCCGGGGAAGCGGCCGCCCTCCCACATGTTTCCCCAGGCGCGTGCGCCGATATCGAACTGATAGCCCTTCACGTTCCACTTGGTGTAGGCTCCGCCTCCGGGAAATCCGGCGGCGGGAGATGCGCCCTCGGGTGCGATGCGGCCAGCGCAGGGGGCGAACGGCTCGTTGTTCGCAGAGCCGAAGCCGGGTCCGCGTCCAGGTCCGCCGCGACCTCGACCGGGGCCGCCACGCCCGAGCCCGAAGTTCGCGCTTGGTTCCTCCTGACGGCTGCGGTATTGAATGCCGGAATTGCCTCGGCCGGATTCGAGCTTGAGTTCCAGCTTCAGGTCGAAGTCGGCGGGTTCGGCGCTTTTATAGATGATGAATGTCGTACCGGCGGGTTTGTCCGGACAGGATAAGCCGACGAGCGCGCCGTCCTCGACGCTCCAGAGATCGGGCGCGCCGTCCCACCCGTTGAGCGTTTTGCCGTCGAAGATTTGGGTAAAGCCGGTGTCATCGTTAAAGTCCAGTGTTAGCGGCGGACCGCCGAAACCGCGGCCGCCCCCTCCGCCGGGAGGCGCGCCTGGCGGCTGCTGGGCAAAGGCCGCACAAGCTGTCGCAAGCATCGCAGTGGTTTTGAGTGTCCTGATCATGTCGCCTTATCGCGCTCTCGCGCCCAGACGAATCAGGCTACAGACATTCAAAAAGGGTGCGCAACACTCGTACGGTAGCGGGAGAAATTTCTGGAATAGCTTTTTGTTTAGTTGAGTTTAGAGCACGTAACGCTACCGTACGAGGACTGTGGCATCGATCAGACAAGGGCCATTCAGTCAGTCCGAAAGCGGATCCGGGCGGACCTGGAAACGGACGACCTTGCTGGTTGTGCCCTTTCCGGTTTCGCTGTGGAACGGAGTCCGGGTACCCCAGGTAGTCCAAAGCCCTTTTCCTCTCCAGCCGGCTTTCGCATCGTCGATGCGGCCGTCCATGCCTTTCGCGAAAAAGCCCATCGGATAAGGGACGCGCAGGATGACGAATTCGCCCTTCACAAGCGCCAGAAGGGAATCGGACCCGTTGCCGGTCGCGATTGGGGTGTTCTTCCCGAGGCCCAGGGTATCGAACTGGTCCACCCAATCGTAGTAATGTGAATCGGCGCTGCCGCTCGATGCGGCGTTGACGAAGTTCGGTCCGGGCGTTTGATAGAGAGTCCAGCCTTCCGGGCAATGCTGGCCCGTGGCCGAAGGACCGTTGAGCGGGCCTTTGCACTTGCGGCGATCGAAGCTGGCCAGGTGGCCGCTTCCCAGCGCTACCCATGCGACGCCGTTGCCATCGACATCCATGCCGCGGGGCGAAAAGCCCTGTACGCGCGCTTTGGGATTGTTCCACGGGACTTCGTAATACTCCGCGAGCGCCGTGTGCGCCGGGTCGGGACCGGGGTTGAGACGAACCAGCCCGCCGGGGAAACCGAGAACGCTGCCCCAAACCGTACCGTCAGGAGCGACGGCGAGTCCGTAGAACGCGGCGTTAAGGCGGGTATCGCGCTCACGGCCAGCGGTCTTGTCCAGAGCGGGTGAAACGCCAAGGCTTTCGCCGCTCGGGGCGGTGAGTACCTTCTGCTCGGAATCGAGATACGGGTCGCGCTTTCCGTTGCCGTTCGTATCGAGGACAAGAGCGGTCCAGCCCTGAGACTTCGCGGCGTCATGCGTCTGGTCCCACGTCTTCGTATTCAGCCAGCCGACCACGCCGCCGCCGCCCCCGCTGCTGGTCCAAAGCGTGTTGTTCGCATCGCTGGCGAAGATCAAATGGTGGGTCATGAAGCACGTGTCGATCATGTCGGTTTTGCCGGTCGACGGATCGTAGACGGCGAGTTGACGGCCCGAGCGGTCGAGGGGTGTGACAGCGGCAGAGGGATTCGCGGAGCCGGTTTTGCAGAACGACGGATTCTCGGCGGCGCGGATACGCGCTGTGAGCCAGACGCGCCCGCGCTCGTCGAACATCGGGTTGTGAACGGTGGTGTGGCTATCCCAGATCGACTCGTCGCCCCAGAACGGCGAGGGCTGAAGAGGTTTGGGCTGGCCTGGCGTGTCAGGGTCGCGATAGGGAACTTTCACGCGGCTGGTGGTGTTGCGTACGGGATCGAGCACCGGCAGATCATCGCTGCTCTCCTCGGGCGATCCGTAGATCAGACCATTCGCGTTGACGGTCGGCTTGCGCTTATCGGTGGCGATCTCGTCGTGCAGATAGGTCTTCGGGTCTGCCCAGTCCCACTGGGTGATGACGACGTTACGCTCGACGCCGCGCGGGCGAGGCGGCTTTTCGGTTGGCAAATCGCCCTTTGCGATGCGCGTAGTCCAGGCGCCAAACTCGGCTGTCGCCCGTTGCGGACCGAGCTGGTTGAGTCCGCCCACCATAGCGTTGCCGGCCTGCCCGGATTGCACGCGGCGCGCCCAGGCCTGAGCTGGTGAATCGAGGTTGGCGAACATAGACGGGATGGTGCGGGTGTATTCGTTGCCGAGCTGATGGCAGGATTCGCAGCTATCCGTCTTAATGAGGTGAATCCACTGGCCCTGGGATTTGATATTGGGCGAAATTCCATTACCGGAAGGGCCGGTTCCGGGAAATTCGTTGGCGCTCGGAACCTTGAGCATGGCGTACCAGTAATTCGCGGGGTAATAATGAGCGGCCCTATTCGCGTCGGGCGCGACAGTGGGCTTGAGGTTGATCTGATTCCCGGGGCGCGCATCGATTTTGGGCGAATCCACAAGTCCGTAGCCGCGGGCCCAGACCGAATAGCGGGCAGCGGGCAGATCGGGAATGAGGAAACGGCCACGATCGTCAGTGACGACTTCCTTGATATAGCGAGTCGGCAGGTCCGTGGTTTCGGCGATGACCCAGACGCCGGCTTCGGGGCCGTTGGCGCTCGCGACTACGCCGCCGATATCGACTGGTTTGACTTTGATGCCGAGATTCTGCTGGGCGTGCGCGGTATTGACCGTGATGATGCGATACGCGGCGCCGCAGAGGGCCATCGCTGCGATGGAGAGGACCACCCGAGTTCGCATAGGACACCTCCTCGCGTTCGGGCAAGGCCGTAGACCGGTCGCGCTCGGTCGAACGCTGGTTCGCAGTATATACCGAAAAGAAGCCGGATGCGACGCGGTAAGCCGCCGCACACAATGCGCCTGTTTCGCCTTGTTTTCGGTTCATCCATAGGGATAAAATGCGGCCAGTTTGTCGCGCGAGTCCGGAAAAGCATTCGCCATAGCCGGAAATTCTTTCTGCGTCACGGATAAAAGGTGACACATATGCGAAAAATCGAACAACTGATTCTCCATTCCGCGTTCGTTCTGCTATGCGCTCTTTTGGGAGTTCGGGCAGTGTCGGCGCAGGTATATAGCGGCACCCTGACCGGCGTGGTAACAGATCCCGCGGGCGCAGTCGTGCCCGGCGCGTCGGTCACGCTGACGGATCAGAACAAAGGATTCAAGTTCACGACGAAAACCGAGCAGGACGGCCGCTACGTGCTCCGGAACCTCGCGCCCGCCACATACACGCTTCAGGCTGAGTTCAGCGGCATGCGCACTTATACGCGGCCGGATGTCGTGCTCACTGTAGGCCAGAACGCAGAGGCGAACATAACGTTCGAACTGGCGGGCGCGCAACAGAGGGTGGAGATAACCGCCACCGCGCCGCTCGTTCAGACGCAGGACGCGTCCACAGGGCAACTCGTCAATCAGAAGTTCATCAACGACCTGCCGCTCACCAGCCGGTCAGTCTTCAACCTGACGCAACTGGCGCCGGGAGTCACGCAGCCGCCCGGAGGGACCTTCGGCCTGAACCAGAGCGCCGTGAATTTCGTCTCGAACGGCGGCCGGAATTCCACAGCCGATATCGTGATGGACGGCGCGAGCCAGACAGATCAGGAGAACAATGGCGGCATCACAACGGCTCTTTATACGCCCCCCGTGGACGCGGTACAGGAATTCAACGTTCAGCAGAACACCTACAGCGCGGAAATCGGCTTCGGCGGAAATACGGTAATTAACGTTATTACCAAGTCCGGCACCAACCAATTCCACGGCAGCCTGTATGAATTCCTGCAGAACTCGGATCTGAACGCGAATAACTGGTTCAACAATCAGAACCGCATTGCGATCGCGCCTTCGAAACGGAACCAGTTCGGGGGCACCTTCGGCGGACCGATTCGCAAGGACAAGACTTTCTTCTTCGTGGACTACCAAGGGACCATCAGCAGGAATGGCGGCACGGCGCGCGCCGGCGTTCCGAGCGCGGCGGAACGCCAGGGCGATTTCGGCGAACTCTGCGCGCGTAACGGCGGGGTGTTCGATTCCACCGGAATGTGCAGCAAGGCCGCGGGGCAAATCTGGGATCCCATGACGAGTACTTACAGCAGCAGTCTGGGAGGCGCGGTTCGAAGCCAGTTTGTTCCGTTTAACAACCTTGCCACTTACGAGAGCCGCGGTAATCCCAATCTGGTGGGAACGCCGTATCAATTGCCGGCCCGCCCGGGTAATCTGATCGATCCCGTGGCGCTGAAGATGATGCAGTACTTCCCGATGCCAAATGTCGCGGTGGGGACTGCAGCCTACAATCCACTGAATAACTGGATCGGCAGCACGCTTGGCACGAGCAGCGATCACCGGTTCGACGTCAAAGTCGACCACAGGCTGAGCGACGCCAGCCTGCTGACTGGTCGGTTCTCTCGCGCGCAGGGCGACAGCCACGGGGGCAACTGCTTCGGCAACGTCGCGGATCCCTGCACGCAGGGACCGAACAACAGCTACGCGATTTCCACATCGATTGGTTATAACCATACGTTCAGCCCGACACTAATCCTGAACGTTAATTATGGCTATGTGCGCAGTTTTTCCTTTACGGGCGGCGTAGCCCAGGATTTCAGCGACTTCAGCCCGGTCACTACGCTGGGGATGCCGCAGTATATTCTGACTTCCGGCTACGTCGCGACTCCGAACATCACGTTCGGTAACGGATATCAGTCCGTCAGTGGACAGAACCTCGGGTCGCAGACGTTCTCCATTCTGCACTACCCGCTTGATACGCACGACCTCAACGTGAGTCTGGACAAGATTCGCGGCAAGCATGATCTGAAATTCGGCTATGAAGGCCGGCTGCATATCGTCAGCTTTTTGCAGGTGAGCTATCCGGAAGGCCAGTTCAGCTTCTCACAAACGGGTACGTCTCAAACGCCGGCGAGCGGCACTGGCGGCGACCCGCTGGCTTCCCTGTTGATCGGATTTCCGCAGGGCGGCAGCGGCTATCAGGTGGATGTGGCGGTCACGACGCAGAATTTCGCACACGCGTGGTACGCCCAGGATAACTGGCGGGTGAACGATCGGCTCACCGTCAACCTCGGGCTTCGGTATGAGCTGACCCTGCCGCGAACCGAACGGTATAACCGCCAGAGTTGGATCGACCCCAATGTGACCTCGCCGCTGCAGGTCCCGGGGCTGCCTCAACTCAAAGGCGGCCTGGTTTTCGCCAGCGACAGCGACCGCGCCCCTTATAACGTCGATCCGGTGAACTTCGGGCCGCGCGTTGGACTGGCTTACCGGACGCTCGGAAACGTCGTGATCCGGACCGGATACGGCATATTCTTCGATCCCATCAAAGGCGCCGCATCCGGTACGGGAAACGGGGGCTTCAACGCCTTCAACTGGAACACGCCGCTGCTGACGACGTTCAACAACGACGGCGCAACGCCTTATAGCCGTATCTCTAATCCTTATCCTGCAGGCGTCCAGCTTCCTCCGGGCAGTTCGCAAGGTTTGCTGACCCGTGTGGGACTCGGCGTCAGCGGTCCCATCAAGACGTGGAACAACACGCCTTATATCCAGACGTGGAATTTCGGGCTACAGCGCGAGTTCAAGGGAATTCTGATCGACGCGAACTATGTGGGCACGAAAGGAACGCATCTGTATTTCGGCGGCGCGGGTTCCCTCAACTATCTCGGCCCGTGGGTCGAGACCTTAAGCGCGAGCCAAATCACGCAGCTCAATTCGTTCGTCGCAAATCCGTTCTATGGTTTGATCACGAATCCTGCGAGTTCCCTTTCCACTAAGACGGTACAGCAGTATCAATTGCTGCTGCCTTACCCCCAATACACCGGCTTCAGCGGGCCCGATCCGCCGATGGCGGACTCCATTTACCACGCTCTGCAGGTCAAAGCGGAGAAGCGTTTTTCGAACGGACTTCAACTGCTGGCCACTTACGTATTTTCCAAATCACTCGATAATTCCTCTGTGGCCTGCGGTTGTACGACCTGGCTCGGCGGCGCCACCAGCCTGCAGGATCCGAATCGCCGGTACCTCGAGAGAGCGGTTTCGCAATTCGACATTCCGCAGGTGCTGCAGTTTTCGTACACATACCAGTTGCCCTTCGGAAAGGGAAAACACTGGGGCAACAACTGGAACGGTTTCGTGGATGCGTTCCTTGGCGGGTGGCAGACTAACGGGATCTGGCGATTCGACGACGGAATTCCCATAGCGCTTTCGGTGAGTAACTCACGACCACTGCCGACGTATGGCGCGCAGAGGCCTAATCTGATAGGTCCGTTGACGCGAAACGATGGATCCAACTGGCTGACCTCTTATTTCGCCAATCCTCAAAACGCCGTCACGCCGGCTCCGTTCACGGTCGGAAATGCCCCGCGCGAGATCTCGACGGCGCGCGCGCCCGGCACCGCGACCTCGGCCCTCTCTCTTTTCAAGCAGTTCCGCCTGCCGCTGCGAGAGGGGTCCCTGCTCGAGGTTCGCGCCGAGGCGTTCAATGCGTTGAATCACCCGCAGTTTGCGGCGCCGAACACGGTAGTGGGATCGTCCGCCTTCGGCGTGGTCACCGCGCAAGCGAACACGCCGCGGCAGATGCAACTGGCTATGAAACTGTATTTTTAAGCCAGTCTGGAGCTACCAGATGTAATCGGCGACGATTCTCGGAGCTCCCGGCGTTGTGCCGACGCGCCGCGTCGCGATCACGAGCTGCAGGTTGCGCCTCGCCCAGTCTCGCGGCGCGCGGCGCGCGTATTCGGCGAGGTACTGAGGGTCGGAGAGCAACTCACCGGCGGCGCTTGTTGCGTACGGCGATAGTCCGGCGATGCTCACCAGAATCTGGCGCGTGGATTCGATCCGAATCCGCGTGACCAGTGCGTAGGTGTCGGCGCTGCTCGCTGCCGGGGCGTCCACATTCGCCGACCAGATCCGGCTTGCCGCGTTCTGCCGGTCGCTGATCCAGGTCTTCGTCACGGCGTCGTCACGTTGCACGGAGTAGCGCGTTCCCGTAGCGAGTTGCTCAAACCAGCGCGCGGTGGGGCCGATGAAGACTGCCGGTCCGACTTTAAGATCCTGAAACGTCACGGCCGAGATGTATTGAAGACGATAGGGCTTTCCGCGCGCCCTCATATATCCCGCGAGATCAACCAGGGCGGAGACGTCTCCAAAAGGAACATAGTCCTCCCGGGTTCGGAACATTTCTGAAAGCGTTTTGGGCGGCTCATTTGATGCCGAAGGGCCTTGCCTTGGGCCACCCGATACCCCGAACAGAATGGGAGCGGCCGCGTCGCGAACCGGCAGCCAGAACTGATCCACCGCCGAAGAAGGTTTTGCGTAAATCAGAGCGACCACCACCAGAACAATCGTTGAGCTGATGACGGCGGTGGGCAGGAAATACGATCGTTTTCGAAGAGCCCGGCCGGTCGCCGCCGTTTGCTGAGCGGGTAGATCCGCAATAGAGAACTCCGGGGTATACGAGCCGGCAGGCAGGGTGATCCGAATCTCGCCGGAGTGGTCGGGATCCTCGTAATATTGAGCAAGACGCTTGCGAATCTCGACCGCTGACGTGCGGACGACCGGATCGTGATTCGTATCGTAATCGGCGTCGCGCCCGAAGACCTCGATACCCAGCAAACGTTCCTTCAGAAGATCCGTGCGGCTTTCGAGCTTTTGTTCGACCGCGTATCTCAGGAGGCCGGTGTACCGTTTGCTGTTCCGAAACAGCGGGCTGGCGACAATGCGCTCCACCTGCTCGAGCATCGACTGCCTGGTCAGCGGCGACTGCGACTTAGTGTCGGGTCGGGGCGCGGCCTGGGTTTCTCTGAAGATTCCGATCATGGCTCCACGGGCTTTTGTGAACCTGCGTGGCTCCTATTTTAGTCGCGTATTTTTCGTCGCCTCTACCGGCGGAACGTGACATTATGTTTGACGATGCGCTTTTATCGCCTCGCCGCCTCGTCCTTTTTGATATTGCTGCTTAGCGGCATAGCGCCTCCTCCGCCGGCGGAAGCGCAGCAGTCGGCCAGTGGCGATACGACCCTCACGACCACCTCGCAGGAGGTTCTTCTGGATGTGGTGGTCCGTGACAAGCACGGCAGGCAGATTAAAGACCTGAAGGCCTCCGATTTCGAGATCACGGATGCGGGCGCGCCTCAGTCGATCAAGGCGTTCCGGTTCGTATCGGGTTCCGAAGCGCTCGCGCCTTCTTCCCCCTCCGCGGGCGGTACAGTCGCCCCGGCGATCGCCGTAGTCGATCCCCTAAGACAGATTCGTCTGGTAACGCTCGCTTTCGAGCGTTTAGGGCCCGAAGCGCGCGTGACGGCCACTAAGGCAGTGGATGAATTGCTCAACGCCGACAACTCCCCGAACCTCCTGTTTGCGGTGTTTTCGATCGATCAGCGACTCAGCATCCTGCAGCAGTACACGAACGACCGGGACAAGATTCGGAAGGCCGTCGCGCGCGTGGTCTCGACGTCTTCTTCCCTCTACAAGAGCGAGTCAGACCAGATCGAGGAGGAACTCAAGGTCGAATCCACAATGGCCGCGGCAGGGGCGACCATTCCGACAAACTCTAACGGCGCGCCCGACGGCGGGGCCGCGGCGGCGGCGGCGATGGCGCAGATGACGCTCAATATGCTGCAACTCAATCAGACGCTCGACCGCACGCAGGCGGGGCGCAGCACGATTTATGCGCTGAAGTCGCTGATTCAGGAACAATACCGGCTGCCCGGCCGCAAGACGGTCCTGTACTTCACGGAGGGCATGTACGTCCCGCCGGACTACAAAAACGATCTGGAAAGCGTCATCGGAGCGGCCAATCGGTTCAACGTGAGCGTTTACGGGATCGACGCCAGGGGCCTCACCACCTTTTCGCAGAACGCGGCGGGTGGCTCGCTGCTATCGCAGTCGGTTAGTTCCAGCCGTTCCATGCAGACTCAGCGGAGCGGACCTGTTACCCGTGATCAAGCCACTGCGGGCGACCGCAGTGAGGAATCCATTCGCGCGAACTCCCAGAATTCGCTGGCGGACCTGAGCGAGCATACCGGCGGTTTCCTGATCGCCAACAACAACGACCTGAAGGGCCAACTGCGCCGGGTAGCAGAGGATATCGACACTCATTACGAAATCTCCTATACGCCCGCAATCGAAAAGTTCGATGGCAGCTTCCGGAAGATTGTTGTTAAGGTTAACCGGTCGGATGCGCGCATTCAGACGCGAAGCGGTTATTACGCGCTGCCATACTCACAGGGGCGCGCCGTAGCACCCTGGGAGATGTCTATGATGAGCGCCGTCAACGCCAATCCGTTGCCCAAAGCGATTCCGTTTCGGGCTTCGGACGTGCGATTCCAGGACGCCACCGGCGCTCCCGAAGGCAGCGTAGTCATTGAAGTCCCTCTCGAAGGCATTCAGTTCGATAAGGATGAAGCGGCGAAGGCTTACCGGGTTCACTTTTCGGTGATGGCCATATTCCGCAATCAGCAGGGAGCGATCGAGAAACGAGTGAGCCAGGATGTCCCCCGCCAGGGACCGATCGATCGGATTGACGCGTTCCGTGCCGGCCGCTTTATCTACACGCAAAGGGTTTCGCTCCCGGCGGGTCGCTACACGCTGGAGACCGTGGTGTTCGACAGCAACTCCGGTAAAGCCAGCGTTAAGAAAGCAGCCGTTATCGTTCCACCATCAGCCAAGGGTCCGGCCATCAGTGGCATCTCGCTGGTTCGGAGCGTTGCGCCTCCGTCGGCGCCTCCAGCCCAGCCCGATTCGAGCGACCCCTTCGTGTTCGATGGAGGCAAGGTTACGCCCGCGCTGGACGAAACAGTAAAGCGCGAGGCGGGCGGAGCCCTCTCCTTCTATTTCACGGTCTACCCGGCATCAGGCGCTAAATCGGATCCCGCCTTGACCCTGGAGTTCCTGCAGGACGATAAGGTGGTCGGACGCGCGGAGCCCAAACTGCCCTCTGCCAAAGGCGGGAAGATTCCCTATATCGCGTCATCACCCCTCGAGGCATTTAAGCCGGGGCAATACGAAATCCGCGCCATAGTTCGGCAGGACGGCGCATCGGCCAGCGAACACGCGTTCGTAAACGTGGAGTAATCGCTAATCGCCGGTGTTCAGGATTTCCAGCGCTGAAATCGTCGCGTAGTTGACTTCCGGAACGAAGGAGAGCAGCAGCTTGCCCTGCGCATTGGGCCGCAAGCCCGGATAATGCAGCACGAGTGCCCGGCTGAAGCCCGCCATCCTGAAAATATCGACATGTCGCCCCAGCGCAATTCCGTTGCAGTATATGTCGAAGATACGCTTTCCAATCGCTCCGTCCGGAGCGGTTTCGGGCCCCCAATAGGTCTCGGCGGCATAGACATTGACCTCGTATGTCCCTTGCGCTACGGGGATGCTGTAGCTGAAGTTGCCGAAGCGTTCGTTGTCAAAGAGCTGGGGATCGGGAGTATCGCGTATGACCGGCGTCCGGTATGGCTTGCGCCCACCGACGAAGTAATTGTCCGACGACCAGACGCGCCCTTTGGAGTCCGTATATGAGACATCCTGCACGATCATCCGCACGGGGTTCACGCGATGCGCAGGCGCCGGGACCAAAGAGATAGCGTTAACCTGGGCTGCGTCCAGAAGCCCCGTGAACTTGAGGTGAAGATAGCCGTCGGGACCGGGGCCTATGTCTCTAAAGACGCGTTCGTCCGCCACGAAGGGACCGGCAGCGTCGTTCAGAATGTCGAAACCGGTGAGAAGACTGACCCCGTTCGCATCCACATTAAACATGCGGCTGGTTTCGCCACCGCCCTGCGAGGTGCCGGGACCATAGTTCGTTTCGGAAAAATAAAGATGCAGTTCCCACGAGCCGGGCTTTAGCGGAATGTCGTAGCTGAAGAACTTCCCGCTTCGCCCGTGCTGGAACAGCGTGGCATCCTCGCTGCGCGCGAAATACTGGCGCTGAACATCAAAGGTGTCGCCGCCTTGGAAATACCGGTCCGGGCCCCAGGTTCGACCCAGCTTGTCCACATGCTGCCGGGTCTGGCCGCATAGGATGAGGATATCGGATCCTTGCGCCACACCAGCTATCGGAGCGGCTGTAGCGGGATCCATAGCCTTTACCTTTGTCGCGCCGGATCGTGAAAGGAGCGGCACCACCGCGAACACTGTGACTCCCAAAACTGCCAGTACCAGAGCGGTTACGCGAGCGCGCCGAAATCGCTGGAGCGGGGCGGGGGCCGGCGATGCGGCGGGAAGTTGCGCGGAAGCGGCGGGAATTGCAGAATAGACGGCGGGTGGTAAGGCAACCACACGTTCCGAATCGATCGTGAGAGCTCCGGAGCTGCCGGCGCCGGGGACCTCCGCCGACGGAACCCGAACAAACGCTGGCGCATAGGAACCGGTCGGGATCGAGATGCGCAGGGGATGCTTCGCGCCATCGCCCTCGTAATACTCCCTAAGCTTGCGGCGCAGGCGGTGAACCTCAACGCGCGCGATGGCGTCGTCGGTCGGATCAAATGTCTCCCTGCGTCCGAGCGCCTCGACGCCGATGTTGTACTCCTTGATCTGATCCGACTCGCCCGCAAAGTACCGCTCACATAAATAGGAGAGGAGCTTCTCCATGCGCGTCGAACGCGCAAATCCCGGCGAACTGAGAACCGCGGCAAGTTCGCGTCGCTCTTCAGCCCACGGCGGCTGATCACCCTGAATCAATTGATTACCTGTGGGCGGATTGTATCAGAAGTAGTGGAAAAATCCAATGCAACGTCGCGTACGTCCTTGGTACATCGGGTATTTACAGTTCCTGGCCCACCCATTGTTACGGTAACTGGTGGTAACTTCATCCCCCCGCAGAGTCCATATACGATTCATACTACTCGCGCGATCAGTGTACTTGAATCGAGCGAAAAGCTCTAAGGGGAGACCTACCAAGTTCATGTCTGCTTATATAAAGACCCGAGCATCATGGCAAATCACCGCGATCGCCCTGATCACTCTGGCGGCTTCGGCGGTTCCGCTGGCCGCACAGAACGTAACGGGCACATTGACGGGGACTGTTGCCGACGCCAGCGGCGCCGTGGTGCCGAATGCGACGGTACATATGAAGAGCGAACTGAGCGGCGACACGCGCCGCACAGTCAGCAACTCAGAAGGTTATTTTTCGATCACAGCCGTCCAGCCGGGCGACTACACGGTGACAGCAGAAGCGCAGGGTTTCAAGGTCTTCGAGCAGAAGGGTATCCACTTCGACGCGAGCGACAAGCGCAACCTGAACATCGTTCTTGAAGTCGGCGCCACGACGGAGACGGTCGAAGTTACCGCTCAGGCGGCGGATGTCACGCCTGTGGATTCCGGCGAGAAGTCTGCGGTCATCGGCGAGAAACAACTCCAAAACATTGCCATCGTCGGAAGCAACGCGGCCGAGTTCATCAAGATTCTCCCGGGAATGGCCATTACCGGTGGTACCCAGAACGGCGCCGGATTCAGCGGCGAAGTTCACGGGACCGGGTCAGGGCCGATCGGTTCATTTGCGCCCAACGGCCAGCGCACCGGAGCTCTTGACATTACCTCAGATGGCGCTCACGTCATCGACCCTGGCTGCAACTGCGGTCAGGCGGTCGATCTGAACGTGGATATGACCCAGGAACTGAAGGTCAGCACCTCGAACTTCGGCGCTGACTCGCAGAAAGGGCCCGTCGTGATTTCCGGCGTCGGCAAGCAGGGCGGGAATGCGTTCCACGGGCAAGCTTATTTATATGCCCGCGACGCGTCGATGAACGCGAATGACGCCTTGAACAAGCTCCTGGGAGCGGCGGCGCCACAAACTCGCTACATCTACCCGGGCGGCAACATCGGCGGCCCGGTTCTCTTGCCCCACACCCATTTCAACCGCAATCGCGACAAACTGTTCTTCTTCGTTGCTTACGAATACTTCAACCAAACCGTCGACAACGGTACGTATCAGGCGTTCACTCCGACCGATGCGATGCGGCAGGGCAACTTCAGCCAGGCCTCTCTCGACGCGCTTCAGCCGAAGGGTGGAAACATCGGGAGCGGTATTTCAAACGCCCCGAACTTCCCGGGCGGCATCGTGCCCCAGAGCCTGATCAGCCCGATCGGACAGAAACTGATGAACCTGTACCCCGAGCCTAACGCCAATTCGGCTGGCATCGGCGCGGGCTATAACTATGTCGGGGTCTCGACCAAGCCGCAGAACGCGTATCAGTTCCGTCCGCGCGTCGACTGGGCCATCAACGAAAACACAAAACTGTTCTTCAGCTACAACAAACAGAGCGATACGGCGTACTTCACCGATACGCTGTGGTGGAGACCGGCGCCGACGGTACCGTATCCAACGCGCCTGCTGGCCGGAAACAAGTCCGACTCGATCTCTGTCAACCTGACCAAGGTGTTCAGCCCCACGATGACGAACGAGTTCATCTTCACCTGGACGTTGCTCGACCTCGAAAACTCTTTCGAAGATCCGTCGAAAGTAGACCCGGCCGCGCTCGGCACCTCATTCAAGACCATCTTCGGCGCTACCACTAACGAAATCCCGGCGATGACTGGCTGGGGCAGCGGTTTTGCCAATATGATTCAGCCGTCCGGCTTCCAACTCACCGGTTCCCTTTACGCGAAGAAGACGCTGCCGACAATTGCGGACAACCTGTCGAAAGTCTGGGGAACCCACACAGCGAAGTTCGGCTTCTATTGGGAAAAAACCAGCAACAATCAGCCGTCGAATAACCAGGCGAATGGCGAGTTGATCTTCGCTAACTGGGGCGGCAATACGACCGGCAACTCCTACGCGGATCTCCTGACTGGCAACATGGCCCAGTACACCGAGACCAACAAGGACGTGCTGATCATCATGCATTACCAGCCGATCGAGTTTTATGGGCAGGACTCATGGAAGATCACGAAGCACCTGACGATCGACTACGGCGTGCGCATGTCGCACTTTGGACCATGGGTTGACGACCGGGGCAACGGACTGGCGATCTTCGATCCCTCGAAGTACAACCCCAACGCGGCGTCCACCGATCTGACGGGCGTCCTGTGGCATTCGAAAGATTCCAGTGTTCCGCTCTCGGGCGCTCCGTCGCGCGCTTTGTTCTTTGCGCCGCGCGCCGGCTTCGCGTGGGATGTCTTCGGCACGGGCAAGACTGTGCTTCGCGGTGGCTATGGCCTCTATCACTTCCACGACGAACAGAACGTTCAGGCCGGCGCGTTGAACCCGTCGCAGGGGGTCTACGGCTACACCGCCAGCAATGTTGGTTTCAGTGATATCGGAAACATCTCGGCGAGTTTTGTGCGCCCCGGCGGCATCAATGTTCTCGATCCCAAGGACGACCAGCAGCCGCGCACACAGAGCTACAGCTTCACCGTCTCGCAGCGCGTGCCTTGGCAGTCGCTCTTCGAAGTTGCTTATGTCGGGAACAAGAGCGATTACCTGAGCAACTGGAATAATAACTTTGGCCAGATCAATGATCTCGGGTATGGGACGGTCTTCAAGATCCCGGGCTTCTTTACGACCAACGGAACCGCGCCGCCCAGCAGCGCAACCGACGCTCTGCGGCCGTACAACCTTTATCAGACGATTAAGGTTACGAACCACCAGATGTACTCGAACTACAATTCGATGCAGACGAGCTGGAACAAGCAGTCCGGCCGCATCACCTTCCTGGCGAACTACACGTTCAGCAAGGCACTCGGTATTCGAGGTGAAAGCGGTTCGGCGACAGGCGATCCTACGAATCTGGCGAACAACTACGGCATCCTGCCAAACGATCGCACACACATCTTCAACATCGCGTATGTGATCGAGTTGCCGGGGCCGAAGAATGGCAACGGCTTCGTGAAGGAGACTCTCAACGGCTGGAGACTCTCGGGCATCAGCCAGTTCCAGAGCGGCGTCGACCTGCAGGCGGCGGTCAGTTCCAACTTTAATATCTCCGGCAGCATTCCCGCGGGAACGAAGTTGCCGGAGGGTACGGTCCTGACGTCAACCACGGGCGCGAGTTCGGTACTCATCAACGGCACGCCGGATATCAACATGCAGCCAGTGCTCACCTGCAATCCGACCGCGAATCTGGCGCCGAATCAGTTCATTAACGGCAATTGTTTCGCGATGCCCACGCCGGGCCATAACGGATCCTTTGTCATGCCGTACATCAAAGGACCCGCATTCTTCAATCAGGATCTGACGTTGTTCAAGGATTTCAGGATCACCGAGCGGCAGAAACTTCAGTTCCGCTTCCAGGCCAACAACTTCCTGAATCACCCGCTGACATCGTTCATCAATGGCGACAACAACCTGAACCTGAGCTTTGACGCCAACGGCAAGTTGAGTAATCCCAGCTTCGGGTACGCGCAGTGGAAGACTGGCCACCGCATCATCCAGCTCGCCTTGAAGTATACGTTCTGATTTCGGATCTTCGAACCGAAGTCCGCGAAAGAGAGAAGAGGCAGGCCCACCGGCCTGCCTCTTTTTTGTCTATCGGGAGATAATGTTCCACGTGCGGGTGTATTGTTTGCTGGTTCTCTGTTGCGCAGGTTTGTGCCGGGCGCAGTCGAATCCCGACCTTGCGGATCTGAACGCAACTCTGAAGCTGCATCAGTCAGGGGACTACGCCGGAGCGATTCAAGGCTACCGGCGCTTTCTGCAAAAGCACCCCGAGATGGCTCAGGTGCGCTCGAATCTGGGGGCCGCTCTTGCGCACGAGGGCTATTTCGACGAGGCGGTGCAGGAATACGAGCTCGCGCTTGACGCCAATCCGAAGAGCACGCCCGTGCGCCTGAATCTGGCCCTGGCGCTTTACAAATCGGGACGTGTTCTCGAAGCGGCTCCCCAGTTCGAGGCAGTGCTGGCCGCCGATCCGACGAATCGCCAGGCGTTTCTCCTGGGAGCCGATTGCCTCCTTCGCGCGGGTGAGTACAAAAAGGTCGAGGCGATGGTGGATTCCTCTTACAAGATCGATTCCGCCGATCGCGCGGTCAAATATGTGATGGGTCTTGCTCTCATGCGGGACGGCCAGACGGATCGCGCCAAGCTGTGGATTGACGAGATCATGAAGGATTCCGACACGGCCGAAGCGCACATGCTCATGGCGAACGCGAAGATGGGCGCGAACGATGTAACGGGCGCGCGGGCCGAACTGCTTCGCGCCGAGGAACTGAACCCGAACCTGCCCGAAGCTCACACGCTTATGGGGTTGGTTCAGATGCGCGCCGGCGATACGGCGTCCGCCGCGCGCGAGTTCCGCCGGGCGCTCGAGCTGGATCCTAACGACTTCGATGCCTCGCTTCAACTCGCGGGTCTGCTCCGCCAGGACCAGTCCTATAAAGAGGCGCGCGAACACCTGGAGCGCGCTCTGCGCCTGCGCCCGGGCGATCCCGGCGCACGGTTTCAGATTGCCGCCATCGACCTTTCCGAGAACCAGCCCGAGAAAGCCCGCGAAGAGCTGGAATCGCTGGTGCGCGAAACGCCTGATTTCGTAGAAGCCCACGTCACGCTCGCAACCGCTTATTACCGGTTGAAGCGTAAGGACGATGGCGACCGCGAGCGTGAGATTGTCCGGAAACTCAACGACGCCGCGCAGGCGAACCAGCCCGGAGCTAAAGCGCCGGGAGCGGGCGGGCAGTGAGGGCCTTTCTGGCATGGCTCGCGCTTACCTGCTCTTGCGCCGCCGCCCAGAATAGCGCGGCATCAGCCCTTCAGAGCCAGGCGGAAGAGGCGCGAACTAAAGGCGACCCCGCCGCGATCAAGCTCTATCAGCGCGCGCTCACCGCAACCCCCGATTGGAAAGAGGGTTGGTGGGCGCTTGGAAGCCTCGAATATGGCAAGGACCATTTTCCCGAATGCCGGGAGGCTTTCCGGAAGCTTACCGAACTAGCTCCGCGCGCGGGCGGAGCCTTTGGGATGCTCGGACTTTGCGAGGTGGGCGCCAAGGATTACGTCAACGCCCTCGAACACCTCCGCGCGGGTAAGGAATTCGGCTTCGGCTCGGACGCGCTCGAAAAGACCGGTCGGTATCACCTCGCGCGGCTTTACACGAAGTCCGGCGATTTCGAATCCGCGCTGCGCGTGATTGCGGAACTGGGGGAGAACACGCAGGAGTCGGCGGCGTTCGTGCGCTTAGCTGGAATCGCTGCGCTCTGGAAGCCTTTGTTTCCCGAAGAGGTTCCGGCCGCCGACCAGGAACTGGTCTATCTCGCCGGGAAAGCTTTCTGGCACGCGTTTGCGCGCAATGCGGCGACCGCCGAAACGGAGCTTTCGGAACTGGCCGAACGTTATCCGCGGGAGAAAGGCGTTCACTACCTCTTTGGGAGTTTCGAATTGCGCAACAATCCGGATAAAGCCGTCACCGAGTTTGAGACTGAGCTGAAGATCGATCCGACCCATTCCGGAGCGCTCAGCGCTCTCGCTGCCGAATATCTGAGGCGGAAAGATCCGGAAAAGGGCATCCCTTACGCCCGCGAACTGGGTAAGGTGATGCCAGCCTCCCCCGTTCCTCATACGCTGCTGGGGCGCCTGTTGGCTGAATCCGGCGAGAACAAGGAGGCGGTGGCCGAACTTGAGAAGGCGCGCGACATGAGCCCCGACGATCCTCAGCCGCGCATTACGCTCGCGTCTGTCTATGCGAAATTGGGGCGGTCGGCCGACGCCGCACGTGAGCGCGCGGCGTTCACAAAGCTGAACGCCGCGAGAGACAAAGACAAATGAACTGCGGTCGTCTGAGGCCGCTGACGCTGATCGCGCTGACCGCCTCTCTCGCGGTTTCGGCTTCCGCTCAAAATGACGACTGCGGTCGATGCCATGCCCGCCAGGCGCCGCAGTCGAAAACCGGTATGGCGCGCGCGCTTTCCGCTCCGGCCAAGGAGGAAATCCTCCGTTCGCATCCCCTGCTGACTTTCCGGCAAGGTCCATACAGCTATTCCATCGAGCGGCGCGGCGATGAAAGCATCTACTCCGTCACGGACGGCAAAGACACGATCTCGCTCCCGATCTCCTGGGCTTTTGGACTCGGAGCCGCTGGCCAGACCTACCTGCTCCACAGGAACGGCCTTTGGTACGAAGGTCGCGTCAGCTATTACAAAGACACGCAGGCGCTCGATCTTACGGTGGGCGCGCAGCCAAACGCTCCGCCGAATCTCGACGAGGCGCTCGGCCGGGAACTCTCGCCCCAGGGTGCCGAGGAGTGCTTCAACTGCCATTCGACCGGAGCCGTGGTGAACGGCAAACTGACGGTCGATCATCTCACCCCGGGTGTTCAGTGCGCCCGCTGTCACGAGGGCGTGGAGCGTCATGCCGCGAAGCTGGAGGACATTCCTCGCAAGCTTCACGCCATGACGAGCGAAGAGACAGCCGATTACTGCGGGCAGTGCCATCGCACCTGGGCCACAATCGCCACGCAAGGGCCCAACAACATTACCAATGTTCGATTTCAGCCTTATCGGTTAGTGAACAGCAAATGCTATGACGCGGCCGATGACCGGATTCGCTGCACGTCCTGTCACGACCCCCACAATGACGAAGCCAAACCGTTCGCTTCTTACGACAATCGGTGTCAGGCCTGCCACGCGCCCGGCGGGAAGGGAAAAGCGGGCGCAAAGCTGTGTTCGGTAGGAAAAGCGAACTGCGCCGGCTGCCACATGCCAAAGGTCCTGATCCCGACCGCGCACAATCGCTTTACCGACCACTGGATTCGGATCGACAAGCCCGGAACGCCGCCTCCGGTCTGACGCCTACCTCGCCGGGCCGTCCCGTTCGGCCGTGAGTTTCTGAAATTCGGCGCGTTCCCGCGCCGCATCCGCCGTCCGTCCGGCCTTTACATAGGCAGAAGCCAGCGCCACGCGCGTTTCCGGACTCTTCGGCGCGAGATCGCGCGCCTTCTCGAGTTCTTTTACTGCTCCGGCCGCATCGTTCGTTCGCGCCAGGATCTGGCCAAGGGCATTGTGCGCAACGAATAGATCCGGGGCCAGGTTGACCGCCTCTTTGGCATAAGGAAGCGCGGCCTCCGGCTGCCCGCGCTTCAGATACTCGAAGGCGATTTCGACACGCGCGGGCACATGCGTGGGAGAGATCTCCAGTTCGCGCTTCCATTCCCGCAGCGCGGCGTCGGGGTCGCTCATTACGAGGGCGCGGCCATAGAGATCGTGGAGTTCGCCCTGCGCCGGATAGCGGGCAATCAACGCGTCGAACTCGCGTTTCGCTTCTCCTTCCTGTCTCGCCAGCCCCGCTCGAACCGCCATCCCAGTCTCATACGCAAGCTCCCGCTTGTCTTCCGCCAGTTGTTCGGGCGGAATAGCGAGCCGAAGCCCGGCGATACCCGTTGCGATCACCGTATCGCGATCGCCGGCCCCCTGAACCGCAAGCTGACCGAACAACTGCAGCGCGCTCTCGAATTGCCCGGCGCGCGTGAGGATCAGGGCGGCGTGGTATCGCGCCACTTTGGCCAGAGCGTCTCCTGCCGGAATCCCCAGTTTCAGCCCACGCTCAATATGCTCCAGCGCGGGGCCATAGTCGCGCGTCTCATATTCGCAAAGGCCGAGGAAAGCAAACCCTGGTCCCGCCGAAGGGTTCAGCTTCGTGAAACGCGTGAATGCCGCTTTTGCATTGGGATAGGAGCCTTTGTCGTAAGCGAGCGTGCCCAAGTTCCACCATCCCTCAGCCCAACGTGGGCTAACAGTGGTTCCCTGTCGATACAGGTTGATCGCTTCGTCGATGCGGTCGGCGTCGCGCGCCGCCTCCGCTTTTTTGGCGATTGCCTCGGGACGCGCCGGATCGGTCGCGAGCATACCCACGATCAGCAGAGGAGTGAGCAGGGCGGCCGGCATTCAGGCCTTCTCGACGACGTCGATATAGCGGTCAAGGGGAAGATCGGTCAGCCGCTGCACCACGTTGCTCGGAGCGGGCCAGCGGATTTCCACCCAATCGATTTTGGAAGCCGAGCCGCACCCCAGAATTTCACGCATGTCGTGCGAGGAAAGGTAGCTCCCGCCGTTGTTCTTCAATCGTGACCGAACCGTCCCGCCCGCCGACCATGTGATCTTCGCTCCGATCGCGTCCCGGTTGCACTTGACTCCCGTTAGCTTCAGGCCAAGCCAATGATTGCCCGAAGGACAGTTATTGCGCAGCAGCACCGGAGGGCCGCCGTTGTTGCCGATTAGTATGTCCGGCAGACCATCGTTATTGAAATCGCCCACGGCAAGCCCGCGCGCCGGGAAGGCTTTCGTGAACACCGGGCCGGATTCCGCACTGACATTCCGCAGCTTCGAGCCGCCGTCGTTGTGAAACAGCAGCAGCGGCTCCTTATATTTCACCTGCTGCGAATAACTGTCGATCATGTCGTCCGGGTGGCCGTTGGCGAGGATCAGATCGAGCTGACCGTCGTTATCGTAGTCGAAGAATTTCAGTCCCCACCCGCTGAGAAGCCGCGTCGACTGGGCGACGTCATTCTTATGCGCGATATCCGTAAAGTTCTCGTTGTGGTTGTTGCGATAGAACGAGAACATTTCCTGATCGACATTGGCGACGAACAGGTCCTGCCAGCCATCTCCGTCCACGTCCGCCGCGTCGACGCCCATGCCGGACCGGGTTTGTCCGTTATCGCTGAAACCGACCTCCGCCGCGAGCGCGATCTCTTCCCACTTCGTTTTGCCTTTCGCGTCCGGGCCGCGATTTACATATAGGTAATTCTGTACGGTGTCATTGGCGACGAACAGGTCCATCCGCCCATCGTTGTTAATGTCCGTTGCCACGACCCCGAGTCCCTTCCCAAGCGACTTCTCGATATCGGTGCCGCCGCTGACTTCGGTAAAGGTGCCGTCGCCGTTGTTGTGAAACAGCAGGCTCGCCGTCCCTCTGAAAACCCTGGGGATGCAGTAATAGTGGCGTCCCAGCTTGTTGTCGCCGCAGGAGAAGTGTTCTTTGTCGCCGTAATCGACAAAGCTGCAGACGAAGAGGTCCAGCCTGCCGTCGTTATCGTAGTCGAACCAGACCGCGCTGGTGGTCCAGTGGCCGTGAAACAACTTGCTGGTTAGGCCCGCCTTCTCGGACACATCCGTGAATGTGCCGTCGTGGTTGTTGCGATAGAGATAGGGGCGTCCGTACGCAGTCACAAAGATATCGGGCCAGCCGTCGTTGTCGTAGTCTCCTACTGCGACGCCCATCCCGAAAGAACCGCCTTGCACGCCGGCTTTCTCCGTCACATCCGTAAACGTGCCGTCGCGATTGTTCCGATACAGCGCATTCCGGATAGGCGACTTCGGTGTCCAGAAGTCGCACCGACCGCTGTTGACGAGGAAAATATCCATCCAGCCATCGTTGTCGTAATCGAGGAACGCCACACCCGGACCCATGGTCTCCGGCAGGTAATGCTCGGGGGACATCCCGTTTTCGTGCGTCCAGCGGATGCCGCTGATGTCGGCCGGGACCTCCTCGAAAAGCGGCTTGGGAGCGGCCGGAAGACGCAGAAGGGAACCGGCCGCTCCGGCGGCGAAAAGGAACTTACGGCGTGAGAGCCTCATGCGATCGGGTAATCCTTCATTCTCTCTCGAAAGGCCTTCTGAAGCGGTGACGAAATCCGATAAACTCGGACGAAACGAATGAAGGGGAACCGGGTTTCTCTCTCGCTGCGAGCAGCGCTATGGCTGGCCGCGGCAGGCGTGTTTGCGTTACCTCCGGCCTTCGCCCAACAGAGCCAGGCGCCGCCCGTGACCGGCGAAGACGACGGACCGACTGTAACGTTCGGTTCGACCACCGTTCTTCCGTCGGGTCTGAAGGGCGCGGTGTACATCCTGCGGGAAGACTCGCTCAGCTTTCTCCCGGACTTCGACAAGCTGAAGCCCGCTGGCTACATCTATACGAACCGGCTGAACATACCCACGCGCCAGTTCAGCGAGGGTTTCCCGGGCATATCGGGACAGGCTGAGTGGTTCGCCATCGACTATCGTGGGCGGTTCTGGGTGAAGAATCCTGGCCGCTACAAGTTTTCGCTCACCTCGGACGATGGCGCCCGCCTTTACATAGACGGCAAGCTTCTCCTGGATGATGATGGCGTCCATGCCGCCACGACCGTAACGGGCGCGGTCGATCTCGCGCCCCGCATGCACACCATTCGGGTTAGCTATTTCCAGGGGCCCAAGTACGAACTTGCTCTGGTTCTGTCTGTTGCCGCGCCAAACGATAAATGGCGCATCTTCGATATGTCGCGCTATGTGCCCGACCCGGGCGAACTGACCGAAGCAGAGACGAAACGCCTTGCTGGGGAGGAGCGCGACGATCTGCTCCGACAGCAACTTCAGAGCGCGTCGACTCCCGAAGAAAAGGAGGCCGTCCGGATGCTCTTTGAAGGGGAGCGGAAGCGCGATTTCGAGTTTCGGACCGCGGCGTTCGCCTTTCGAAACGACGCTTCGGGAAGCCAATACGCGATGGCTTTTGAACTGCCCGCATCCAGCCTGAAAGATTCGGTGGACCCCGCGACGAAGGAGCACAAGCTGAGTTTCTATGTGTTCGCCGCGGTGAAGGATTCGACCGGGCGCATCGTCGAGAAATTTCGTCTCGATACGCCGTATAAGATCCCTGACGCGCAGTTCGCCGCGATGCGCAACACGTCCTTCACCTTCACGCGGCCATTCCATCTCGCGCCGGGCGATTACACCCTCGAAAGCGTCGTTTTCGATCGCGAGGCGAAATCGTCGAGCGTGGCTGTGATTCCCATCGAACGCGCCGGCGCGACGGAATTACCGGGGCTGAGTGTTCCGGTCCTGATTCAGCGCGTGCAACCGGTGAAAGGCCAGCCGGACGAAAAGGATCCTTTTGTTCTTGATGGCAAGCGCCTGACGCCTTCGCTCGCGACGTCCATGAGCGCCGACGCCAAGCCGCAAGTGTACTTCGTCGTGTATCCGGATCAGTCCAATCCGGCCGCCCCGGCGATGAAGATAACCTTTTTGATCGACGGAAAGAAGGTCGCGGAACAGAGCGCGCCGTTGCCCGCTCCGAATGCCGCGGGCGCCATTCCCATGACCATCAGTGCGGCCGCCGCGCCGGGACAATGTGAGTTGCGAATCACCGCCTCGCAGGGCGCCAAATCGGTCACCCGCAGCCTGGCCTATTCGGTCGCCTCCAGGACGGGCGCGCCATGATTTCCAAACCCTGTATGCTACTGGCATGAAGCGTCGAAGCTTTTTGGGCCTGGCGGGGACCGCCGCACTGGGTCGAAGCGTGTTTGCGGCCACGCCAGCCCGCACGAAACGCGAACGCATGCTCGCGTGGCTGGCCGGCGAGACGACGCCGAACTATACTCCCGCAGCTTTCTTCCTCCACTTTGGAGAAGGCTACAAAGCCGGGCTCCCCGCTGCGCGGCGCCATCTGGAATTCTTCCGCCAGACCGACATGGATTTCGTGAAAATCCAGTTCGAGCAGACGTATTCGCGACAGGATTTTCTGCAAAAACCTTCCGACTGGTCCAGACTCAAGCTCGCGAAACTCGACTTCTACGAGCCGCTGCTCGTGACGGTCAGAGAACTGGTCAAGGCCGAGAAGAAGAACTCGCTGATCCTGATGACGTTGTATTCGCCATTCATGTGCGCGGGTCATTGCGCAACAGCGCCCGTCCTGCTGCAGCATATGAGTGAAGACCCGGAAGCCGTAAAGAAGGGACTGGAGATCCTTACGGAAAGCCAGATGCTGTTCGTCCGGGCCTGCATCAGAGAAGGGGTGGACGGCTTTTATGCTTCTACGCAGGGCGGCGAGGCGCATCGTTTGAGTAGTCCCGAACTCTTCACAAAATATGTGAAGCCTTTCGATCTGGTGGCGATGAAAGAGGCTGCCGGCGCCTGCCCGTTCAACATCCTTCACGTCTGCGACTACGTCGCGCCCTACTCCGGTTATGCAGCGTATACCGATTATCCCGGCCACGTGGTGAACTGCAATACCGCGTTGGCGGGCTCGACAATCTCTGGCCATGATGTCGTGAAGATGTTCCGAAGGCCGTTTATGGGCGGCATGAACAGACACGGCATTATCGCCACGGGAAGCCAAGCGGAGATCGCGGCCGAAGTGCGGCGAGTAGTGAAGCAGGCTCCGTCTCAGTTCATCCTGGGCGCGGACTGCACAGTCGAAGCGAACACCGACTGGGCTCGACTGAAGCAGGCGATTTCCGTGGCTCACGGCGCCAGCGTCTGAACACGCGCTCATTGGCGCAGTCCGTGCGTTCCCGCACGTCTGTGCCCCGAAATCTCTTACAGGTTTTTTACAGAATGTGAGCCAAACGCGTGAAAATCGCGCGTTATATTTGGAGGGTTCAGACTGCGGGCGGCTGGTTACGACCCCTGCTTTTGTCTGTTGCGTACTGTCATTTTTCGCGGACTCCAGCTAGTCACACCGCCAACTGGTTCTGCGCCGGCCCTCTTTTTTGTTGAACACGGCGGGACGAAACGCCTGCATGCTCAAACGCGCACGGCGTTGACGCTCCCGCACGCCTCGAATTAAGGAGAACGCGATCCAGAATGAGAAGTCAGGTGGAAGATCTCTTTCATGAGGTGGCTGATTTGCCGTCCGGCGCGCGCGGTCATTATTACGCCGCGCATGCCGCGAGCGCTGAAACGCGCGGCGAAGTGGAGGCGCTGCTGGCGTTTGATTCCACGACGTCACCGTGCCTCGCATCGCAACTGAGTACTCTGGCGGACGATGCCATCGCGCGGATGGACCCCGAACAGTGCGGTCCTTACCGTCTGAAGCGGTTACTCGGCCGCGGTGGAATGGGTTTCGTCTATCTGGCCGAGCGAACCGACGGAGAGATCAGACAAAACGTCGCCGTGAAATTACTCCGGCCGGACATGGATGACATCCACCTGCGCGAGCGTTTTCTCGCCGAGCGCCAGATCCTCGCGAATCTGGCGCATCCCAACATCGCCGCGCTTTTCGACGCGGGTCACTTATCCGACCGGCAGCCCTATCTGGTCATGGAGTATGTGGACGGCAAGCCCATTGATCTGTATGCCCATGGATTGCCGATCCGCGAGAAAATCCGGCTGTTTCTGAAGGTCTGCGCCGCGGTCGCCTATCTGCACCGCAACCTGGTCGTGCATCGGGATCTTAAACCTTCCAACATCCTCGTTACTCCGGATGGAGAGCCCAAGCTGCTCGATTTCGGCATTGCGAGAATGCTCGACCTCACGGCCGACCTCACAGTCACCAGCATGCGGATGCTGACGCCCGACTACGCGAGTCCGGAGCAGGTCGATGGCCAGCGCGTGAGCACTGCCTCTGACATTTACTCGCTTGGGGCGCTTCTCTACAAAGTGCTGACGGGCGTCTCGCCTCACCGCTTCGAGACGCAATCGGCCGAGGCGATGATATCCGTAATTCTGCGGGGGCAGATCGCAGCGCCTTCACGGCTCAAACCGGCGCTGAAAGGCGACCTCGACATGATCGTGCTGAAGGCTCTGAGAAAAGAGCCGGAGGAGCGCTATGCGACCGTCAACCAGCTATCGGACGACCTGGAAAACTACCTGGAATCGCGCCCCATTCGCGCGCGAAAGGGAGAGATTCTCTATCATGCCCGCAAGTTTCTGCGCCGCCACTGCCTGCCGCTGGCCGCGGCCGGACTGGGGGTGATCGGACTGACCGCGGGATTTGTGACCGCCGACCGCGAGAGAACTATTGCGCAACAACATTTTCTGCAGGTGCGACAGCTCTCGAATAAGCTCTTCGACATCGATGCCGAAGTCCGCAAGCTGCCGGGCAGCGCCGCGGCGAGACAACTCATCGCGAAGACTTCGCAGGATTACCTGGGCCGTCTGTCCGCCGGCGCGCAGGACGATAGCGGCCTGGCGCTCGAGCTGGGCACAGCGTACATGCGTCTTGCCCGCGTACAGGGCGTATCGATTTCGGCGAACCTGGGTCAGACCGACCAGGCCGACGAAAATCTGCAGACCGCGCAAAAGCTCATGCGTTCGGTTATGGCTGACGATCCCGGCAACAGACTCGCGCTACTGCGTTCCGCGCAGATCGCTCACGATCGCATGCTGATCGCCAGGGCGAAACATCGGCCTGCTGACGCGCTGTCGCTTGCGACCGAATCGGCTCAATGGCTCGAGAAGTTTCATCCCGGCGCCGGCGACCAGTCCGACGCGCCGGCAATTCTCAATCTCTGCGTCAATGTATCCGACCAGTTCGCGTTGGGTCGCCGGTACGAAGACGCTCTGCGCCTTAGCCGGCAAGGCATTGAGCTGGCCCGATTGCTGGAACGGCCCCTTTATGTGGGCAGCTTGCTGTGGATTTCAGCGGACGTCATGCGGGAACAGGGCGAGCCGCAACAGGCGCTCAAATATCTTCAGGAATCGGTTCGGATCCTTGAGCCAGCCGTAGGTAATGCGGAGCAGGACCGAACCATGAACTTTATCGTCGCCCTCATCTATGAAGGGCGGGTCCTGGGGGAAGACGGCGATATTAACGTGGGCCAGCCTGATAAAGCCATGGCCGATTTTGAGCGTGCGTTTCTTCTTTCGGACGGGATTGTGCATCAGGACCCCGGCAACGAGAACAGCCGCGCACGGCTCGCCGCCGCGGGGCTTGGCTGGGCCGACATCCTGCGTCATTCTGACGCCCCGCGAGCGCTGGAGATTTACGACCACGTTCTTGAGCACCTGGCGGAAATCCCGAACAATCCCCGGTTCCGGCGCGATGAGGTCAGTGCGCTCGCGGGTTCGAGCTATGCGCTCCTTCGCGCGGGACGGCCGGACGAAGCAAGAGCCCGATTGGAATCCGCCCGCGAGCGCCTGCGCAATCTCGGCGACTATCCGGCGGCCGAGATCGAGCCTGATTCGGATGTCGATGTTACTCTGCGAGCCCTCGCTGAGTGGCATGCGGCGCAGGGGCGCTTGAAAGAGGCCGCCGACGCCGATCTGGGTTTGCTCGCGGGTATCGACTCGTGGCAGTCCAAATCGCAAATGAGGCTGACAGAAGCCCTGGCTGTTTCGCGCCTCTATGCGTCGCTGAGCGACATACTGCGCCGCCAGGGTGACGATCGGTCCGCGGCGACTCTGGACACGCGCCGGCTCAACCTGTGGCGGCAATGGCGGCAACAATTTCCGCGGAGTTCCTTCATTCAGGAGCAACTCGGCTCGGCGGCGGCGCTTGAGAGGAACAGATCATGATGGAGCTCACACTAAGACTGAAGCGGTTACATTCAGGTGATAACAGCGCGTTGAATGACTTGATCCCTCTCGTCTATGACGAACTCAAAAAGCTTGCGAGATCGCATCTTCGCCGAGAGGGAAGATCGGCTTCGCTGGAAACAACGAGCCTGGTGCACGAGGCTTTTCTGAAACTCGCCAACGGCCGCCATCCGCAATACGAAAACCGCTCGCACTTCTACGGAATCGCGTCCCGGCTGATGCGCCAGATACTCGTCGATATGGCTCGCGCCAGGCAGGCGAAAAAACGGGGGATCGCTACCGAAATCGCTGTCGCGAACCTGCCCGACTTTGGCGATCAAACCGAGGCTCCGGTGCTCGCGCTCGACGACGCTCTGAATCACCTGGGAAGAACGGACATGCTGAAGGCGAAGCTGGTCGAAATGCGCTTTTTTGCCGGGTTGACGGCCGAGGAGTGCTCCGAATGCCTTTCGGTGCCCGTCCACAAGGTGCGCCGCGAACTCCGTCTGGCCCAGGCATGGCTGCGCCGCGAGATGGCGAGCGCCACCGCGGCGTAACTCATAACAACGCCCCTATGGCGCTGGTTGTCTTCCTCCGGGGAATAAACGTTGGTGGCCATCGGAGATTGCGCCCCAGTATTCTCGCCAAAGAACTCGGCGCTTACGATGTCGTGAACGTTGGGGCCGCAGGCACGCTCGTCGTAAGAAATCCCGGGCCGCGCGCAGAGTTCCTCTCAACGCTGCGTCAAAAGCTTCCGGCGGGAACTGTGATTGCGTTCTGCGATGGTCGCGACCTGGCCCGTCTGGAGCGGGATCGGCCGTTCCAAAACGAGCGGCCCCACCCGGATCTTGTCCCGTTCGTGAGCGTCCTCTCAAAAGCCGGAAAGAGCAAAGCGTCGGTTCCGACGGTTATTCCCGAGAATGGCGAATGGTTCGTAAGAATCCTGGGCTCAAGAAGCCGGCTGCTGTTCGGTGTCTATCGCCGTCACATGAAGACGATCGGGCATCTTGGCCGGATCGACGGCATCTTTGGCGCGCCCGTAACAACCCGTAGTTGGAACACCATCCTTTCCGTCCTTCGGGTTCTGGAAGCCTCAAAAACACGAACGAATTCCGCAGGACTAAGGTAGAGGATCATTCCAACATGAAGGAAGCGAATTAAAGGCTGTTTTGCGGAAATCAGTTGCTCTGTTGGGCATGCTGGCGATTTAGATGACGCCGACCGCAAAGGCCCAGCAACAGGAAATGTTGCATGGTGGGCACGGGACCCAGGCGCCGGCGCGACTGGTAGAGGTGGTGCGCGCCGCGATCCAGCAGTTTGTCGACGTCAACGCGGCCACTCGCGCCAACTACTCGCCTGCGTTCGGCTGCGTCAGCGGGCCGGATCACGGGGCGATGGGCATCCATTACATCAACGGGACGCTGGTCGGCGACGGGCAGATCGATGAGATGAAACCCGAAGCGTTGATCTACGAACCTACCGCGCAGGGCATGCGACTGGTAGGCGTCGAGTTTATTGTCGATGCCGCGACCTGGCTGCAGGCGCACAACAACACGCCTCCGGCGCTCGAGGGGCAGGCGTTCCAGTTTGTAGGCGCGCCGAACCGGTATGGGATCCCGGCGTTCTTCGAGCTCCATGTGTGGGCCTGGCGCGATAACCCGAACGGCGCGTTTGTGGATTGGAACAATAACGTGAGTTGCGAAGGACAATAACGCGACGGCGCGGCAGGCCTCCGCTCATAAGGCGGGTCGGCTTGCCGCCATTTTTGGAATCAGCGAGCCGAGGCTAGTCTTCCTTGTGACGCGTCCCGTCGGCGTTGACAGCGTACTCCACCGTTTTGCCCGTTTTCGTTTTGATCGTCCCCTCGTAGCTCACAGCTGAGCCTGCGGTTACCTTTTCGATTTTGGCCACGGTGTCGCCCGCGGCGCGCTTCTGGATCGCGGCTCTCGCTGGAGCGGGAACTGAATCCGGATCCACCTCTTCTTCAGTCTCTACAACAGCGCCGGTTCGGTCGAGCAGAAGGTCGCGGCCCTTGCCGTTCACCTTCGTTTCGACTTCGTACATCGTCTTTCCATTTTCCTTTTCAGTCGAGAGGCCGATCAGCGTGGCGTTCCTGGTCTGCTCTTTGACCGCGGCTTGCACAGCGGCGGGAAGTTCTTCGAGCTTGACCTTCTTTTCGGCCGCAAAAATCGCGCACGCGGTCAGAGCGATAGCGTAAATCGGTTTCATTGACGTGAGCCCCTTCAGCCGCATTATGGGACTCGATTCTGCAAAAATGCTGAGAGTCCGCAGTTGAATGCGGGCTGACATAAAATCCTGTTCATGAAAACCGCCGTTCTTGAAAGCCCGGGCAGCTTCTGCCTCACCGAGACGCCCGCGCCGGCGAAACCCGGTCCCGGTGAAGCTCTCGTTCGCGTTCTGACAGTCGGAATCTGCGGGACCGACCTCCACGCTTTCGAAGGAACGCAGCCCTTCTTTTCGTATCCGCGCATTCTGGGTCACGAACTGGCTGTTGAAGTTCTCGAAGCAGGCGAGGGCGTAACCGGCTTCGGGCCGGGCGATCGCTGTGCGGTCAACCCTTACATGACCTGCGGAGTCTGTGCGGCCTGCTCGCGGGGACGCACCAACTGCTGCGCAAAGATGCGCGTTATCGGCGTCCACTCGGATGGCGGCATGCGCGACCGCATCGTTCTTCCCGTAACGCAGATGTACCGGTGTGACAAGCTGCCCAACGAAATGATTCCCCTCGTGGAAACGCTGGGCGTCGGAATTCATGCAGTCGGACGCGCCGCCGCCCAGTCCGGAGACCGTGCGATTGTTGTGGGAGCCGGGCCCATCGGACTTTCGGTTCTCGAATTTCTTCGCCTGGCCGGCGCCGATATCGCCACCGTCGAAAAGATGCCGGAACGGCTGGAATTCGCGGCTCGGCGTTACGGCCTGCGCCGGTATTACCCTTCGCACGCCGAAGCGCGGCAGGAACAGCCTTCCATGCTGGTGTTCGACTGCACCGGTGACCGAAGCTCGATGGAATCGTCGATTGATCTGCTGGAACAGGGCGGGAAGTTGATCTTCGTCGGACTGATCAACGACAGGATCTCGCTGTTTGATCCGGACTTGCACCGCCGCGAAGCGACGATTCTCGCAAGCCGCAACAGCACGCCCGCGGAGCATCACCGCGTTCTGGAATTAATGGAGTCCGGGAGAATCGACGTTTCCGATTGGCCGATGGAATGCGCCCGGCCCGAAACGATGGACCAGAGATTTCCGCTCTGGCTCAACCGTCAGGCGGGGATTATCAAAGCGGTCGTGAATTGGGCTTAGCGCGCCGGCCGGGCGCGAACGATGTTTGGGGCGAGTATTCGAACACTATTCGCGCCGGCGCATGACACAATGTCGTCATGTTCAGTCGTCTCTTGCTGGCTGGTCTCATTGTTTCCGGGGCTCTGCTCGCCCAAAGCGGCGCCCTTTCCGACTTGAAAGTCACTCCGGGGTTTGATCTTTCGGCCATCGACAAAGCCGCCAGTCCCTGCAACGACTTCTACCAATATGCGTGCGGGATGTGGCTCAGGAACAATCCCATCCCCTCGGACCAGTCATCGTGGGGACGCTTCAGCGAACTCGCCGAACGCAATCGTGAAATTCTGCATCGCCTTCTGGAACAGGCCGCCGCGAAACCCACGCCTGAGACGCAGAAGATCGGCGACTACTACGCATCCTGCATGGACGAGAAGCAGATCGATGCGAAAGGTCTGGCGCCCATTCAGGCCGAACTCGACCGCATCCGCGCGATTAAGACGACGCAGGATTTGTCTGAAGAGATCGCGCGCCTGCATCGCCTGGGTATCCCCGTCGTGTTCAACTTCTCCTCCGGGCAGGACATGGTGGATTCGAATGCCGTCATCGGACAAGCCGATCAGGGCGGTTTAGGCCTTCCCGAAAAGGACTATTATTTCCGCGACGACGCCAAAGCCGTCGAAACGCGCAAGGAATATGTTGCGCACCTCACGCGCTTGCTTGCGTTGATGAAAGTGCCGCAGGCGCAAGCCGATAAGCAGGCGGCGGACGTGATGGCGCTTGAGACGGCGCTCGCGAAGATCTCGCAGGACGTCACCACGCGCCGCGACCCCAACGCCGTCTACCACAAGATGTCACTCGCGCAATTCGAAGGCCTGGAGGATTCTTTCAGTTGGGCGCGTTATTTCGAGATGATTCAGGCGCCGCAGATGAAGGACCTGAATGTAGCGAATCCGGATTTTTTCAAAGGCTCGGAAGCTCTGTTGAAGACAGAGGCAATGGAGGTCTTGAAGGTCTACCTGATCCTGCATCTTGTGAGCGCTCAGTCGATGGTTCTGCCGTCGGCCTTCGATCGGGAATCGTTTGCGTTTTACGGCAAGTATCTGACCGGCCAGACTGAGCAGAAGGCCCGCTGGAAACGCTGCGTCGCGGCTACGGACGGCGACCTTGGGGAAGCGCTCGGAAAAGCATACGTGCAACTCACGTTCGGCGCGGAAGGCAAAGAGCGCACGCTCGCCATGGTCCACAACATCGAGAACGCAATGGGCCAGGACCTTCAGCAACTGACCTGGATGACCCCGGCCACAAAACAGAAAGCGCTTGAAAAGCTGCGCGCGATTACAAATAAGATCGGCTATCCCGATAAATGGCGCGACTACTCCGCGCTTCGGATCGTTCGCGGCGACGCCCTGGGCAATTCGCTGCGCGCCAACGAATTCGAGTTCCAGCGCCAGCTTGCCAAAATCGGCAAACCGGTAGACCGCGCCGAATGGTACATGACGCCGCCCACCGTCAATGCCTACTACGATCCACAGATGAATAACATCAATTTCCCCGCGGGCATCCTCCAGCCGCCGTTCTTCGACAAACAGGCGGACGATGCGACCAACTACGGGGCAATCGGCGCGGTGATCGGCCATGAACTGACGCACGGCTTCGACGATCAGGGGCGCCAGTTCGACGCGCAGGGAAACCTTAAGGACTGGTGGACCGCCGCAGATGCAAAGTCATTTGAAGAACGGGCGCAATGCCTGGTAAACGAGTATTCGAGCTTCAATATACCGGGTGGCGTTCATATGAACGGCAAGCTGACCCTGGGCGAGAATACGGCTGACAACGGCGGGCTGCGGATTGCGTGGATGGCGCTGATGACCGACCTGGCCGGCCGTACGCTTCCTGTGAAAGACGGCTTCACCGAGCAACAGCGCTTCTTCCTCGGGTTTGCGCAGGTCTGGTGTAACAACCAGACCGAAGAGTCACAGCGGCTTCAGGCTCAGACAGATCCGCACGCGATCGACAAGTACCGCGCGAACGGAGTCGTTTCGAATATGCCCGAATTCCAGCAGGCGTTCAGTTGCAAGACCGGTAATGCTATGGTTCGCGGCGCGAACTCGTGTAGAGTCTGGTAGCGGGCCGTTTTTCAGGAGCGGGGTTGCGAGTGACCGGACTGTCCCTCATGCAGTCCGGACCTTAGTATCTCCCCGCTGAAGCGAATGAATTGCGATTCCGTACGATTACGTTGCAGCATGCTCGCGCCATGAATCATGGCCCACACAACGCGAGCCAGCTGTGACGGATCGCCCGGGCGTACCTCGCCCCGCTGTTGGGCCTCGTGAATAATTCCCCTGAGCATTGCGAACACCCGGCCGGTTTCCGCTGCTTCTCCGCCGCCTGCCTCGATCAACGCATCGGACATGACCTGGAACTGCGCGGGATGTTCTCGGGCGAAATTGAAATAGGCGACGCTCATGGCGTCCATTTGTGGGGCAAACCCCGCCACGCTGTTTTTGGCCGCTTCCAGCGTGTCTCCGAACTGGAGGAATGCGGCCTCCCGGATGCCGGCAAGCAGAGCGGCTTTATTCCTGAAATGGCCGTACGCAGCCGACCGCGAAACCGCCAGCCGCTTTCCGATTTCGCGCAGAGTGAGCGCGGGAATACCCTTTTCCTCGATTAATTCCAGCCCGCATTGAATCAGGGCGGGTCGAAGGTTGCCGTGATGGTAATCCGACTTTCGCTTTTTCAGCTTCATGGTGATATTGTCTGGCCAAAACTTGACGTTGTCAAAATAATGCGCTGGGATTGGTTTCCGTGATCATTCGACATTGTCAAGAAAAACGCCAAGCCGATCGAGGCGGGCGCCGGACGTCGTCTCCGATCGCCTTAAAACGCATCCGGTTCGCCCTGTCCCAACCCACAATCGTTCGCGCCCGAAGGCTCTCGAATGGCCTGTTCGAAGCCCGCGATCGCTCCGTCCTCATGGAAGCGCACATTGAGTATTTTTTTGAGCTTTCGCGCTTCGCTAATGCATTCCTTACGTCACTTGTTTCGACCCGGAATTTCAGCAAAACTGCTAGCGTCGTTTGATTCTCAGCGCCGCAATTTTCGAAGTGAGAGTGGTCGGACGCATGCCAAGCAGCTCGGCGGCGCCATTGGCGCGCGGCGACCCCGGTCCCGTCTTCGCAATTGCTCACCCAAGCCGCCAATGTGATTAACGACGGCTCAAGAGTCGCCATCCTGGCGGGCCGCGGCTGCCTCAGCGCGGGTGCCGAAGTTCGGGAGCTGGCAAAGATGGTTGCCGGCCCAATCATCAAGGCTCTGCTTGGCAAGGCCGTGGTCCCTGATCGCGACCCTTACACGACCGGCGGCATCGGTTTGCTCGGTACGGCGCCATCGCAGGACGCCATGCAGGAATGCGACACGCTCATCATCGCCGGATCGAGTTTTCCCTATCTCGACTTCTATCCAAAGCCTGGCAAGGCCAAGGCGGTCCAGATCGACGTCAGCCCGACCAGGATTGGGTTGCGTTACCCGGCTGAAGTAGGACTCGTGGGCGACTGTAAGACTGTTCTTCGCGCACTGCTGCCGCTGCTTAAGAAGAAGAGCGACCAGAGTTTTATCGAGACCTGCCGGAAGCGCATGAAGAGCTGGAACGAATTGACCGAGGAACGTGGGCGCCGAACAGACATGCCGATGAAACCACAGGCCGTCACCTATCACCTGAACAAACTGCTGCAGCCGGACGCGATCGTTTCGGCCGACAGCGGCACGATTGCGACTTGGGCCGCCCGCTATATCGAGATCCGCGATCGCATGCAGTTTTCCCTCTCAGGATCACTGGCGACGATGGCCAATGGCCTACCCTACAGCATCGGCGCAGCGGTGGCTTATCCGAATCGCCAGGTGGTCTGCATTGTCGGCGATGGCGGATTGACCATGCTGATGGGCGAGCTCGCCACGCTCGTGAAATACAGGCTCAACGTCAAGGTGATCGTCGTCAAGAACAACACGCTCGGCCAAATCAAATGGGAGCAGATGGTCTTCGAGGGCAACCCCGAATACGGCGTCGAGCTGCAGCCTATCGATTTTGCCGGAATCGCGATGAACTGCGGCGCCGCCGGTTTTACGATTGAGAACCCTGAAGACGCCGAAGACATCCTGCGCCGCGCTCTCGCTCACCAAGGTCCAGCCGTCGTTCAAGCCGTCGTCGATCCGAACGAGCCGCCTCTGCCCGGCAACGTGAGCACGGATCAGTTCATCAAGTTCAGCGAGGCGCTGCTCAAAGGGCAGAAAGACGGCTGGAAAATTCTAAAGACCGTCATGAAGGATAAGATCCGGGAAGTCGTTTAAACGCGATATCTCTCTGCGTATGTCCAAAGAAGCGCCGCCCAACGCGTCGCGAGAAACCCATACTGCCGCGCCTCAAGTAGCAGCCTTCTAGCCCATTGCGGATTTTGGAATCATGGGAACCTCCTGCTGACAGAACTGCTGACAAGAACTCGACACGCTCTGCTCGCCAAACTGCTGACTTCGCTGCGCGAGCCGTTGCAACTCAGGCCACCGCCTCCGGCATCACATCAGGCGTCGCTCTGGCGGCACACTCCGAATTTCTATTCGGTCGCCGATTCGTGAATGCCGACGTTGGCGGCCGACCTCTGAGGCCGATCAACCGCGCATACCCTCCTCTGTCTGCTAAATTCGAGCTGATGAGGTTTCCGGAGTGGATTGAGTCCCGATCCGGCGTGATGATGGGAAAACCCTGTCTTAAGGGCACCCGCATCCCCGTGTACCTCGTACTCGAAAAACTTGCTGCCGGTGAAACGCGCGACGATGTTCTGCGAGCGTACCCGCAACTGAGGTCTGAGCACATCACGGCGAGCCTGCAATATGCTGCGCAGTTGGCCGCGGAGGAAGTTGTCCTCGCGGACCAGTGAGACTCTTGCTTGACGAAAACCTGTCGCCCCAACATGCAATCTGGCTGCGGGAGCAGGGACATGATGCTGTCGCGGTCCTGGAAGTGGGACTCTCAGGCGCTCCTGACGAGGATGTCCTGCGTTTCGCTGTCGAGAATGGCCGCGCGCTGATAACGCTCGACGCAGACTTCGCAAACGTGATTCGGTTCCCTCCGGAGCAAACCCGCGGCGTGGTCCGCCTCAAAGTTCATCCGCCAACCGAGGACCAGATTCGGGCGACGATCACCCGCGCTCTGCTCTTCATTCACAACATCGATATTTCGGCGCGGCTCGTTGTCGTCGATACCGAAAAGATTCGAATCAGACCGTAACGGCCGCCTCTTGCCGCAGGAAAACACATTGAGTGACCGGACGCCATGCGCCAGCGTGGCATCCACATCTGCTGTAGCCGAAGGCCCCGCAGACCCGGATCGAGCCTCCTGCGGTTGGAAAGCATCGCTTTCGCCCTGCGACGTCTGGCTGACAAAATGGCTGACAAAAACGTGAAACGCCCGCATGGCGCGGGCTCGGAAGTGATTGATTTTAGACTGGAGCCACCCGCCGGGATCGAACCGGCGACCTGCTGATTACGAATTGTAGGGCGAGACGTCTATGGTTTCCACGGGTGTCTATTTTCAGTAGTTTGGCGAGATGGTTTGTGGTGTTTTCTCCACAGAATCCACCCGTTTCTATCGCCGTGGCTCCCCTGCTGGCTCCCTCAGAACCACTGAGAAGCGTCCATCGTGTTTTGGTGGGGCGTTAAGCGCGAAGGTGAGAACGGAAGGCGGAGGCATCCTCAAACTGCTTGAACTATCGTGTACGTTTTATGGCAGTCACTTTACCGTGCGCGAAAAGTAGCCCGGTATCGCGCTGCTGACGCTGATAATCTTCAGCCTGGGACCTTTGAAAAATCGAGAACGATTCCACGCGAGGACCAGATAAGCGCGGGCGGTGGTGCCTTGGTTCCCTTAGCAGCGGAAATGAAGGAGATTGGACGTAATGAACCTTAAAGTCATCGTATTTTCGGCGTTGGCTGCAGGCCTTGCGAGCGCGGCAGCAATACAAAAGGGAAACGTCCCGCAGCCGGGTGAGCTGGACGTACTTTTGACCCAAGGTGCCAGCGGTCCCGAGGTAACCGGGCAAGTTGGCGGCGTCGATGCCCTTTTCGACTCAACCCAGATTCTGATTAACCTGTCGAGTGGTCAGGCCCGTACAGAGGCGTTGGTCGGACTGCTGGACAACATTACGTTGAGTCTGCAGGGGGGCATTACGTTCGGTGATGTCATCTTCGACCTGTACTGTAATCAGGGTTGCCCCACAACAAACAACACAATTGGGATCACCGTGAGCGACACGACAAGAACCGCAGGTTTCTTCGTCGGTCCGGGGCAAAACTTCATCACGATCACGGGGACGGACCTGACGAGCGTTTCGATCAATCTGGCTGGTGGGATCTCAGATATCCGCGAGGTGAGCTTCTCAAATATTGCGGGTGCCGCGACGACTCCTGAACCCGCGGCAAGCGGACTGATGCTGGTCGGCCTTGGCGTGGTCGGTCTACACCGGCGTCGGGTAGGAAGGAAGTCCCGAAATGACTTGGGCGCGCCTGGCGTCGGCGCGCGTCCCTCACGCCTTTCGCTTGGCTTTGGCTGGCCGCGCCACCTCTGACTGCGGCGGTTTGCGCTGCAGCCGCTCGGCAATGTCGACAAACGGCCGAGAGTCGCGGTTCGTCGCCCTCATATACTGAGCGTACTGCTCCAAGGCGCAATAATATACGGGATGTCGTCGTCTAAAACTTCCATCGTCACGCGCCTGTCGCCTTCGGTTTCGGCTTCATCGCCGCGACACGAGCCGGGATTTTGAAAACGCTGTCTTGCATCAGATCGCCGTGGGAGCCCGCTGCGAGTAAGCGAGCGGCCTGACTAAGCCCGGCCCGGGGCCTAGAGTGCAGCCCATGAGATTAGTAACAATAAATACGCCGTGTGATTTATGCGGTAGCTTCTGTTGTGCTGTCCACGAGTCTCTTCTTGACTGCATGTCTTGTTGCGTTGGGAGCGCCGATGCTCGATGAGCAAGTGGCAGAAATCGAATTCAAAGCGCCGACGAACCGCGTCTTTATTATTCGCGATGCAACGTTCACCGCGACCTCCGGCGTTCCGATATTTCGCGGAACGGTGGATGACCGATCCGGGTCTGATTGGGATGATGTCCACGTCGCAGTAACAGTGGCCCTGAAATGTCCGGGCGGCGCATCGAAGAACGCCGAGTTCATGGCTGCCTTCGGCAATTTAAGGATTGGCGAAAACAAAGTCTCAGAGGCTGTGGTAAGTGCGAGGGGCGTTCTCGATTCCGGATGTGAGCCAAATGGTTTCACCGCCAAGTTTATGGGCGGGACGCCGATCAGTGAGGCACGAAGCAAGGAACGGCAGCGGGAGCGAGCCGAAGCGGAAGCGACATCGCAACGGCATCTGCGGCCGCACAAGCGAGGCGCGACGAGATCAGTCGCCAACGCAAAGCTTGTCACGAAGTCTTCGAGCGCACCGCTGAAAAGAAAGTTTCAGACCTGACCGTGCTCGAATCGCGTGCCCTGAAAGCATGTGAAGCGCTCGGATATTACGAGTAAGGAAAAGTCTACGGACGAACCCCGGCCCTCAGCCCTTCCTTAACGCCCGACAGATGCCGCTGGGACTGACGGCGCAGCTGGAACGCGCCTCGATGCGCTCGCTTTCGTGGCCCTCGGATTATCAGCCGGGTCTACTTCTGATTCGGAAACTTCAACAAGCCCATCAGGCCAACGAAGCCGATCCCTAATCCCATGCCGGAAGCGACGAGTCGAATGACATCAGAGCCGTGCAGCGCCTCTACGCCTGGCCGGTCCAGACTATTCAGGAGCACAAACGCTCCCACCAGCGCCGGCCCTAAACCGGTAAACCGGCTGCTTTTCTTCAGCTCGGCCCACTTTTCCTTCACAGTTCCCATGAACAATCACACTCCTCCGGCCCGCACCCGACCGGAATTATTGTGACAGGAATCCAGGAACCGTTTCACTCACTCGACGCGCCTGTTTCACCGCACACAGGGAGTTCCGGACAAGACAATCGCCGAGATCGTGGGGCACAGCGACGTCAGACTGACAAAGAACGTATACATGCATGGGACGCAGGAAGCGCGCCGCGCTGGACTCGAAAAAGTGGGAAATTTTCTGGTGGCTCCCTCGGTGGCTCCCCAAAAGAGCGATGAAGGGCAGATTCAGAAGCCTAACTGATTGAAACAATTGGAGCCACCCGCCGGGATCGAACCGGCGACCTGCTGATTACGAATCAGCCGCTCTACCAACTGAGCTAGGGTGGCGCTCCTTTGTTTTGTTCAGCTTATGGCCGAACTGGCGGCGAAGTCGGATTCAATTGGATTCAGAATCAACTGGGGATGGAAACTTCGCTGCTTGGAATCGATTTTAACATGCAGTCGAGCGCGCAGTGTCGCATTGGGGCGCGTCCGCGTAGCGCCTGCGGGTAAGCCCGGTCGCGGTGTTAGGCCGCGATTCCGAGCAGCCGTTCGATGAACTGCTTCTGGCCGAGAACATCGCCTTTGGGCAGCCAGCGAATCCGGCCTTTTCGGATGATGTTCATGGCTTCGTACCCCGCGATCGTACTCAGCGCTCCTTCCGCTGATCGGAATCCCTGGCTCGCCGTGATTCGCTTTTTCACGAAACGGTGGTCCTGCTCGATGATGTTATTCAGGTAGGGAGATGGTCGGCAGCGGCATTTCGGGCTCAACTCACCGGCAGTCTTGAGTTCGCTGATGGCGGACGCGTATGCCGGGTGACCGTCTACATTGATGACCCGCGGGCTAATTGGCGCGGCACTGAGAGCCAGTTGCAGAAAGCCTTTGGCCGCAGTCAGATCACGGTTCGGAGACAGGAGGAAGTCGATCGTGCTTCCGGCCGAGTCGATCGCCCTATATAAATAGGTCCACCGGCCCGCAACCCGCAGTAAGTTTCATCCACCCTCCACGAACGGTTCGGGCGCCGCATCTCGCGCCGGATCAGGTCGTTCAGAACCGGGCTGAAATGCAGAACCCAGCGAGCGATTGTCGAATGGTCAACGCTCACCCCGCGTTCAGCCATCATTTCCTCTAGGTCTCTATAGCTCAGCGCGTACCGCAAATACCATCGGACACATAACACGATAATTTCCTCGTGAAAACGCCGCCCCCGAAATCGATCAACCTGATCGCCGCTCATCCTGGTTCACCGTAGCAGGCCGAACTTTCCCGGATGCGACACTGCCGCGGGAATCGCTCCGGACGCGATTTGGCAGAATATGCAGCTCATCTGCAGTCCAATCGCGACAGATTCATCGGCACTCCGCGAATTCGCCCTGCGGATGAACCTGTGTGAATATCCAGCGTCTGCCGGGAGAGAGCCACGAGGCGTACGAAATGGCAGCCCCAGGAACGTCGGCCAGTTGCGGAACGCGCGCCTGAGATACCAGATAGCGAATGCGCAGGGCGGGCATCCTCGGCAGGTAAAAGGGGCGAAGCGATTGCGGTCCCGTGCAGGAAGCCCGCCGCTCCACTGCCTCAAAATAACCGAGGACCCGGCCCTCGGCCTCAACCTGAGTCCAACCGTCGAACTCCAGTCCGGCTGTAATGGCCGTGCGGGGGATGCCCGCTTGTTCGAGGCTCCGAGTCGCCTGCAGGCGGGCGCCCCCAGCGGCAAACAGATCGTGGGTGCCCGCGACGCCGTACAAAGCGAAGATTGCCAGTACGCACCAGGCTGAGGGGCTGATGCTCCGGCGGATGTGGGTCTGATAGATCCACAGCAGCGGAATGCCGGCCAGCGGCAGAAAAGTCATCAGATAACGATCGAAAAGAAGCCGGCTGAGTGAACGCGACAGCACCAGCGGCAGCCAGCCGGCTCCAAAGGCAAGCCCAAAGAAGATGGCGGGCGTGGCGCTTTTTCGCAGTTGCTCCTTGAGATTCGTTCTCTTCCAAACGGGCCACAGGGCCAGTCCGCAACCAGCGATTGAGAGAAAGACGGTCACTGAGATGATTCCGCGCACGCCCAGCAAAACATGAGGCCGATTGGAGAAAGCCAGGCGGAGCGGATTTTTGAGGACATCCTCCATCCACGGGGCCTGCAGTCCGGACCAGTGTATTCCTGCCAGGCCGAGCGCGATCGCGGTGAGCACAATACAGACCGCTGCGCCGCGCGACACGCGCCGGAGGCCCGGCGCCACAAAACTAACCAGCGCGGGAGTGAGAATCAGCGCAGCAGTCAACGCCAACTGGCAGGTCAGGAGTAACCTGCGAGCCAACAGGTTGAGCGCGCTCACGCTTCGGCCATCAGAAGCAAGTTCGTTTACCGCATACGGTTGCGCATGGAACCAGCGATTGACGAGCAGTGCAATCAGGAGTTCCAGGATCCAGACCGCTGTCAGCGCAACGACGGCGGCGTTTTGCCGGCGTTTGCTCCATGCAAGTACCGGCAGAAACGAGAGGGGCGCCAGCCAATAGATCTGGCGTTCCAGACCAGCGAGCGCGCCGGTGAGCGAAAGCAGGAGCGCCCATCTCGCAGAGGCTTTAATCGTGTTGGATTTCCAGGCTCTCAACCCGCAAGACAGACAGCAGACAAAAAAAAAGAGAGCCGGCACATCGGACATAAAAGAGACCGCTTCGACCATCACCAGAGGGGAGAACACGGTCAGGGACGTGGCGAAAGCGGCAAAGCTCGGCCGCAGGCCGCATTCCCTGCCGAGGTAATACAGGGCGGGAATGAGGAGGACCGTCGTCAGCATAACCGACAGCCTTAACGCGAGAAACGAAAAGCCGAACAGTTTGATTGTCGCCGCTGCCCACAGCAATTGCGGTAGAAGCACAGGGCTCGCGAAGCCGTCGTAGGCGAGGTGTCCAGTAGTGGCGAGGCGCAGCGCGATGTGACTGTAAGACCATTCATCGTCGACTCCCGCCTCGAGAACGGGCCATGTTGCCGCGGCGGCAATCAAAAAGAGCAGCGCGCAGAGCAGAACATTGCGGCGATCGGCCCAGGCGCTCTGCGCCTGCTCTTCCAGACCCATGGCTCAACCAGCATAATATGCGCAGCCAACAAATGCGCGGCTACGGAACAAGCGCAGAACGCAGTTCAGACGAAGCGCGCGGTGAAGTCCTCGAGACGAATCGACCAGCAGGTCCGGCGGGAACTCACGGAAAGTCTCGGGTTGAAAACCATAGGTCACGCCGCAGGCAGAGACGCCGGCGTTACGGGCGGTCTGCACGTCGACGTAGCTATCGCCGACCATCCATGTCTCTTCCGGCCCCGCGCATGCCTCCGCGCGCAGTGTTTCGATGCCGATGGGATGCGGCTTCTTATGATCGAAGCTGTTGCCTCCATACACGGCGAGCATGGAACTCAGCAAGCCGAAGTGATCGAGAATCGACTTGGTGATGCGTACGGGCTTATTAGTGAGGACTGCCATAGGAACGCCCGCCCGCGCAGACGCTCGATCGATTCGCCCACTCCCGGGTAGAGTTCCGTATGATCGACGGCGTGCCTGCGGTAATAGTCGAGGGAAGAACTCCAGCGCGGCCTTAACTTCCTCATCCGAGGCTTCGGGGCCCATCGCGCGGCGGATCAGGACGGGCGCCCCGTTGCCGACATAAGAGAAGACTAATTCGTGAGCCAGCGGACCGCGGCCCGTTTCCGCGCGCGTCGCGTTTACGGCGTGCGCGAGATCGAGGCGCGAATCGATGAGCGTCCCATCCAGATCGAAGATGACCAGAGGCACGAGCTAGGACGCGTTTCGCCCGCGCGCGGCGCGGCTTGCGGCGCAGTCTTTTCCCGTCAATCTCGTATTCGACCATTTTCCTCAGCAGAGTATTGCGATGGACTCCGAGCAATTTGCTCGCCTCGGACTGGTTTTGGTTCGTGCGGCTCAGCGCCCGCTCGATCATGCCTCGCTCCAGAATCTGCCTGCTCCAGGAAGAACCCGGCCTGCATCAGACGGTCGATCAGGGCGTCAAAGCCTTCTTTCATTTGTCGGACGAATCCTTGCTAAGCGCGTACGCGCGTATTCCTTCAAATCCGATTTCAACTCCGAATAGCGCTCGTGAAAGGCTCCCTTCAGTTCCATGGGCGCGAGCGCTACGGAAGCCCGTGACGCTTCCACTATGTACGGAGCGATTCGCGAATGCAATACCGGTTCGGGCGGCTTATTACCTTGCGCGCGCGGACCGAAAGCCGCGACGGCCGTGAGTATCGTGATCACGATGAACACGCCTTTCAGCAAGCCGAATCCGGCGCCGAGAAGGCGGTCGAAAAACGAGAGCCCCACGGTCCGCACAAAGCGGCTGACGATCCACCCGAGGAGAGCGCCGGCCATGAGCACCGCCACGAGCACTAGGGCGAAGCCCATCAGCTTGGCCATTTGCTCGGAGCCCACGTCAGGCGTCAGATACATCGGCGTCGTCGAGCCGGTCGAAAACCCCGACTTGCTTTCGATCATTTCCTTATAGATATCGCGGGCCAGCTGGCTGTATTCCTCGGGCGGCATCAGGTTCGCCGCCTGGCACGAAATTGTAACGGCCACAAGAATCAGCGCGCAACATGGCGTTCATTGTTGCACGAATGATCAATATTCGGGCCGCCGCTTCCGGCGACTTCAACATGCATGGTTGACAACCGGGAGTGACTTTAGTGACGGTCGGGACGTGTTTCGTAGCCCCAATCCACGTCAATGTCGTAAATGTCGTAAGGTCCTCTTCTGAGGGCATGCAGAGCGAAATCAGATCCGCGAAGGCGAAGATGGCCAGACGCAATCGAAGATGCCCACACAAAACGGCTTGGCCATCTTCGGCGAAGTTGGCCATCTTCAGATCGGCCTCGAACTTACCGCAGGGGGCGGAAGACGAAGTGGACTGCGGACGGCTTTGGCTTGTCGCGGCGAAAGCCACAACCTGAACGAAACGACGTGCGCCTCCTCCGGGCAGCACCCAGAGCGAGCCGAAAGGCTAAACGTGTTCAGCTCTGCTGGCCGGGAGCGTGGTACTTCACCCAAAGCGCCAGTCCCTGGTCCATGTCCTCAACTGTGAGAAGCGGCGTCGTCCTGACGTTCACCATGCCGCTTGCGCCGACCGTGGCCGACATCCCTGCAACGGCGCCGTTGTCCGGCAGATCGACGATCAAAATCACATCCTCCGAGCCCAGCGCGTAGTACAGACATTCAAGTTTTCCTTTGAGGCCCTTCACGGTCGCCTGAACAGCAGCCTTACGGCCCGAAGCCTTGTCTTTGATTAGTCCCTTCAGACCGTCAGATGTGCAGCGACCCGTGATAATCAATGGCGTCCACCACCTTCCGGAGCGGCCCGATCTTGCTGATTGGGCAGTGATACTCAGCCTCCCGCGAATCGATGACGAACTCCGCCGGGAGGAAAGTGAGCTGTGCGAGGGGTACGAGCGGCTTGCACCCAGATTCAGGGGGCGCTGTTTGATGCAATCCGCGCGACGCTGGGGCGGTTCCCGCAGGTGCATTTGTCGCAGAAACCCCGAATGGCTGACTTCGGTGTGTGGGCAGCAGCCGCGGAACGTGGTCTCGGATTCGCCGACGGTTCATTTCTCGCCGCTTATCCGGACAATCGCACCGAGGTGGTCTTTGAAACCCTTGAAGGGGATACCCGTAGCGGTTGCCGTTCGGACGTTTATGGTGACCCGAGGTGAAGGCGGTTGGAAGGGGACATCCACGGAGCTGCTGGCGGCGCTCACACAAATCCTCTCCGAGGGAACCCTCAGATCGAAAACCTGGCCAAAAACTCCGAAAGCCCTCGCCTCAAACCTTCGACGGCTCGTCCCATTTCTCCGCCAGGCTGGGGTCGAGGTGGATTTTCCTATAAAGCGCGATGGGCGCCACAAATTCGTTATGCTTCTTCCTGCCGTCTTTCAAACTTCAGAGCAAAATTCGGAATCCTTCGTAATGGACTCCATCCGTCCAAAATGAATCGGTTGATCCGTGCCGTCGGTGGTCACAGTATCAGTGCCGGCATCCCAGTTGAATCCATACCTGTTTGAGCTAGGCTCCGCGATCACGGGATGGAACCCGGGATGGAACCCGGTGAGTTTGCTTTCGGAGCTATTCAAGGTCCAATGGCCGATTATTGGATCGGCGGCTAAAAGAAAGGTTGCAGTCGAGAACAAGCCGGCGACGAGCGTGAAAACTGAACGTGCAAACAGGGTGAAATCCTTTTGCCTTGTAGCGGCAAAGGAGGCAGCCCGCTAACTCCTCCCACGCTTTAGGCGTTGATGGTATCACTTTTCCTTCCCTCAACTTCCGAAATGCCTCCAATATTCGAAAAAGCCCATTTCTTAGACAAGAGGTCCGGGCATTTATACCCAAGCCAGCCGATTTATGATATGCTTTACGGCCTAATGGTTCCCCGTCCAGCCAAGGGTGGACGTCTCGGTGCGTATGAACTGCTCGTGCGGATCGGCAAGGGTGGAATGGGGGAAGTCTGGAAAGCGCACGATCCCCGCCTGAATCGCGAAATCGCGATCAAATTCTCCGACGAACAATTCACGGACCGCTTCGAGCGCGAGGCCAGAGCCATCGCGGCCCTGAACCATCCCAACATCTGCACGCTGTTCGACGTTGGCCCGAACTATCTTGTGATGGAACTGATCGATGGGCCGACGCTCGCTGATCGCATCGCTGAAGGCCCCATCCCGCTCGAAGAGGCTCTCGCCATCGCAAAACAAATCGCCGACGCCCTGGAAGCCGCGCATGAGAAGAATATTGTTCATCGCGATCTCAAACCAGGCAATATCAAATTACGGCCAGATGGCTCTGTGAAGGTTCTCGATTTCGGCTTAGCCAAATCCGGACTCCCGGGCGCCGAAGTTTCGCACGACTCACCCACGCTCTCACTTGTGCATTCACCAACCACGGTCGGCGTGATCCTCGGTACCGCAGCCTACATGGCACCCGAACAAGCCCGCGGTAAAACCGTGGACAAGCGAGCCGACATCTGGTCTTTCGGAGTCGTGCTTCATGAAATGCTCACCGGGAAGCGTGCCTTCGAAGGTGAAGATCTGGCGGACACGCTGGCCTCTGTAGTAAAAAGTGAGCCCGACCTCACCGTCATTCCGCACAGAGTCCGCCGTCTCCTTGCGAAGTGTCTGCAAAAAGATCCGAAGAAGCGCCTTCGCGATATCGCTGATGCCTGGGACTATCTGGATGCTCCCGCCGCTCCCGTTACTGATCATTCGCGGTCCCGGTTCGGAATGGGTTGGGTTGTGGCGGGTGTGCTCGCTCTTGCGCTCGCCGCTCTTGCGCTCGCCGCTCTTGCGTTCCTGCATTTGCGCGGAACTCCGCCCGAAACCAAGCGGGTTCAATTCACTCTCGACCCCCCGTCGGGCAACCAGTACACCAACCTATTCGGAGGAGTGGCCGTTTCCCCCGATGGCCGTTACCTCGTATTCACCGCCGCGAAGGGAAATGAGCCGCCAAGGATCTGGCTACGGCCCATCGGATCGCTCGACGCCCGGCCGCTGCCGGGAACGGAGGGTGGCAATTTCCCGTTTTGGTCGCCGGACGGGAAATCGCTCGCGTTTTTCTCGAGGGGCGACAACAAGCTGGAGCGGATTGACATCGCAGGCGGTTCCCCCATTGTGATCGCCGACGCTCCTTGGGGTGCCGGGGCCGGCGGTACGTGGAACGCCGACGGCATTATCCTGTTCGCCTCCACCGCAGGATTACGCCGCGTTGCGGCATCGGGCGGAGCGTCGTCGCTACTCACTATAGTCAATCTTCCGCGGCGGGAGACGCTCCACAGCCATCCTCAGTTTCTGCCCGGCGGCAAGACCTTCCTTTACTTCATTACCAGCAGCGATTCGAGTATCAGAGGCGTTTACGCGGCATCGCTGGACCGCCCACAGGGACGGACTCGTATCCTCGCCGCAGACAGCAAGGCTATCTACGCCGCCGGGCACGAAGGCCAACCGGCCGCGCTGCTGTGGCTGCAGGACCAAACCCTGATGGCGCAGGCATTCGATGCCGGGCACTTGCGTTTCGCGGGCGACCCAGTCCGGGTTGCGGAAGGCATCGCGTCACCGGGACCTAACAATCCGAGCGCTCTAAGCTTCGATATTGGCCGGAGTCAGGATGCAGCTGGCGGACGTGCTTCGTTCTGGGCGTCGGATTCCGGCCTGCTCATGTATTTCGGCGGCAACCCGGCCCGCAACTCGAAGCTGGTCTGGACGAGCCGCGACGGGAAGCGCCTGGAGGAAGCCGCGCCGGAGGACCGGTATGAATCGCTGGACCTTTCCCCGGACGGGAAGCGGGTTGTCTTTGCGCGATCAGACTCTGGCTACAAGACCGACGTCTGGATTTACGACCTCGGCCGCAAAGTGAGTACCCGGCTGACATTCAGCCCCAATGAACGCATTCCGGTGTGGTCACCCGACGGCCGATATATCGTCTATGACTCGGACCGCGGCGGCGTGCGGCAACTCTTCCGCAAGGAGGCCTCCGGCGGCGGCAGAGAAGAACGGCTCACGAGCGGACCGGACAATAAGTTCGCAACGGACTGGAGCCCTGATGGGAAATACATTGTATTTGACGAGTTCAGCCCCGGAACTGGCCAAGATCTTTGGGCGTTGCCCGCCGATGCCGATGCGTCCGGCGAGCGTACACCCGTACCCTTGCTTCAGACGCCGTTTGCAGAACTGCATGGAAGAGTGTCGCCCGATGGCAAATGGCTGGCATACCAGTCCAACGAATCGGGGAAAGATGAGATTTACGTTCGCACGTTTCCTTCGGGAGGCGAAAAATTTTTGGTATCGAACGGTGGCGGGACCCGTCCTGTGTGGCGCAACGATGGCCGTGAAGTCTTCTATAACACTTCGGGCGCACCGACCCGGCTCATGGCCGCGAGCGTTCGGCTCGCGCCAGCCGGCCTCGAGGTGGGCACTCCGCATGAATTATTTGCCATCACCGCTCTCCTTGGTAATAGCGCAAAGCCGTGGGATGTCAGCGCTGATGGCCAGCGTTTTCTGATTGAGGAGCAAACTGGCGCCGCACAGCAGCTGACGGTGGTGCAGAACTGGTGGGCGGGTTTGAAGAAGTGAAGCGGTATAAATGAGCACCGCGCTTTCCCACCCTAAAGCCTGACTCCGAAGAGGAGGTAGGCAAGAAAGGGCATGCCCCTTGTCGCAGATTTTCCAAAACGGAAGACACTCCACCTCAAGACTGAAAATCGCCTACGGTGCCCGAAGCAGACCGATTTCGCACTCGTCTTCTTCGATCGGTCCCAGTTATCGCGAGAAAAACTGATCCGCGGAAGCCTGTCACGATCGCAGGCGCTGGCATGACGATCTGGATCGACATCGCGGGCTGAACTTTATCTCGCCCGAGTTCCCGAGTCAATTCGCCGGGCAACTCAAGGTAGGCTTGTGCCTCTCCCATCACGGATGCGGCCGCTCGGATTGCGCCAATGGCGCCTTTGGAATCGTTCTCCTGAACCGCGGTGGTGAGAATCCGGCGCCACCGGGACGTGGACTGCCACCGTAACCGATGGCGCCGCTACGCCCGAAATCAACACCGGCGGCATGGTGCTCCCGTCCGTTTCGCAAATAGATGACACCGGAAGTGCTATCAGTCTCTTGTCTTGGCTTGGTCAGTCCCGTGGGCTATACACCGCAGAGCACCGCGGCCGCGCTCCGAGCGCGAATTCCTGCCCTCACGCAACTTATGTATCATGAGCGGTCCGGGGAAAAGATCATTGGTGCGATGGTTCCCGACGCGCCGAGGAACTGCGCGGACGGGAGCGCTTGAGGGCGGGAAGTATAGAGTTCTGGGGCGGCTAAACAGTCCAACCGTACTGCCGTTTGTGGGCGAAGAAGAATATTCGCCGGGCACAGACTACGAAGACACGTTTTACATCGACTCTCGCATCGTCCCCTAGCACCGGCCGGGACTCGGCATCGGTGTCGCTCAGGACTACGTTTTGGCTCATATGTGGTACAACTTGGCCTGCTCCAAATCGAATGGGCGGAGCCAAGAGGGCTCGTCTGGCCTGAGAGATTCACTAGCGGCGAAGATGACTGCTGCTCAGATAGCAGAAGTTCAGCGGCTGGCTCGAGAGTGGAAGCCCGCGGCGCAGAAGGCTCCGCAGCCGTGATCCGATTGCGAAAGAGAGACCTCGCCGGTATCCGCGAAGGCCGAGTTCAGGATGCGGCCCGTTCGCAGCGCAACAAGAACCCAGGCGGGCTGCCGTGGTCCGGGATCGATACCAAGGATCAACGCATCGCCTTCCCGAGCGCCGCTTGGGCATCTCTCAGGACTGCCCGCGTCCACGTCAGCGACCGCCCGAGCGCCTGCGCCGTTTGTTGCTGCGTGCCGCCCGTTCGCAGATGCGCGAGCACCACCTTGCGTTCGGTCGGCGTCAGGTACTCGTCGATCGCCCGCGCGAGTCGCGCACGCAGCTTTGCCCGATCCGCCAGGTCGTCAGGCGCCGGCCCGCGGTCGCGCTCGATCTCCGCCGGCAGCCAGTTCCCGTTCGCTTCGTACATCTGTGCCTATCGGAAATCCTATCCACGGCCAGAACCGGCTTGCCGAGCCAGATGCAAATCATCAGTTGGGGTCGCGGGTTCTTTGTGGCGTCGAGATGCACGAATCCACGACGGCGGTTGGCGAGCAGAGAAGTAGTCTGCTCCAGTTGGACGGTGAGATTGGCTGTCTCTGGATCGATACCGCACCGAGGACCGCAACGGTCAGGCTGCGCGCCGCTCATAGCGGTGGTGAAGACCGCCGACTTGCGGAATGGCGACGACCGCTCCGGACTCCAGCGGTTGCACGAGTCGTGGTTCTGGCGGATCTTTGGCCAACGAGAGGTGAGTTCGGGATGTGTGATAGTACGCCAGGAAGGACTTCACGTGCCGGTACAAGGAAGCTTCGTTAAAAACGATCACGTGATCGAGGCACTCACGGCGAATCGTGCCGATTGTGCGTTCCACGTAGGCTCGCTGCCAGGGTGACCGAGGCGCCGACAACACCTCCTCCATTCCCAAATCGGCAACTTGCTTGCTGAAGTCCGCGCCAAAGATCCTGTCCCGGTCACGAAGCAGATACTTTGGCACCTGATCGAACGGAAATGCTTCGCGCACTTGCTGCGCCGTCCACTCGGCCGTCGGATGGGCGGTGACGTTGAAATGAACGACCCGCCTTCGATCGTGAGCTAAAACCAGAAACACGTATAGGACCTGAAAACTGATCGTCGGTACCGTGAAGAAGTCGATCGACACCATGGTGCTGACGTGATTCTCAAGGAGGTTCGCTAGGTTTGCGACGGCGGCTTGCGCCAATGTGCCATGTACTTGCCCACGCTCGTTTCTCCGATGTCGATGCCCAGTTTGAGCAATTCACCATGGATACGAGGCGCACCCCAGAGCGGATTCTCGCGGCTCATCCTGCGAATCAGTTGACGAATCTCTTTGGACACCGGCGGCGGTCCGGGTTGGCCCCGCCGAACTCTCCAGGTCCAGAACTACCGAAATCCCTTGCGCTGCCAGCCAATGACGGTTTCCGGCTTGACGATGAGCAACGTGGATTGCCAATCGCTCCAGGCTTCGCACAACCAAGCCCACAGAATTCGATCGGCTGAAGTGAGTTTCGGTCGCTTTACCGAGCGGCGAAGCACAGCGAGTTGGTGCCGCAGAGCAAGGTTCTCCACCTGAAGGGCCGTGCGGGATTTGAAGGTAATCAGCAATGCGACAGTCAACCAGTGAAGTGTGCTGCCCGCCAGATGGAGGACTTTACAGAGGATGCGCAAACTCCATGTTCTCATTCAGTTCGGAGTTTTCGATAGGCACAACTACTGTCTTATGTCTGCGTATTGCCAGGGATTGCCAATGGGTTGGACCTCGGCAATTTAGCGCCTATGCTAATCCGGCAACCAGTGCCTCGGCGTTGCTTGAGCATTATCCGGAGTTGAAGGATTTTGTTGCGGCTTGTTAGGCGCTACATTTGGCACAATGAGCAGATTGGGCAGAAGAGCACGCCGTTATATCGGCGTGCTTGCTGAGATGAGGTCTGTCGAATGCGTCTGCACAGCCCTAATCGTCGTTCTTCGTGTTAAATTACGCCCTATGAAATCGCCCCATGCTGCCACTTCGCCGCCGCCCACAGCGAAGAAGAGATGGTCGAAATGGATGAAGTTTTCGGGAGGCGCGCTTCTCCTCTTGGGCTTTGGCATTCAGACGCAGCAGAACACCCAAACAGCTCTCTTGTTGGAAAGGACCCAGGCGGCTGAGTTGGATTCGAGGACGCTTCAAAAGGCAATCGGTTACGAAGGCCTCTATTTCTCAGCGAAGGCCGCGAATCTGGACGAGCCCGCTTACCTCAAACTGGCGGCGAGACAGCATTTTGTCGGGAGCACCGCAATGATGGTTACTTCGCCAGGAGACAAAAAGGAGATCGGGCGCAAACTCGGTCAACTCCGAGAGGCAGCCGACGCTGTTCATGATCTTGGCAGCTTCCGACAGTTCGTGGCCGTGGATAACGGACTCGAACTTGAAGGCCATCAAATCGAAATGGCTGGACTCATCGAACCGGACGTTAATGCGAAGTTCTTCGGCCGCCTATATCTGATTCTGTACGGGTTCGGCTCAGTTATAGCGCTGATCGGTCAGGCGTTGGGCGATTGACGCGACAACTCGTTGCACTTTCGCGGTGAGCAACGAAGAAGCGCTAGTCGAATGAACCCTCGCTTCAGTGTAGCGGGACTCGGTGAACCGTCGCGCGCCTCGTTAGCATTTTAGATTCCAATAAATATTCGCTTTTTTGTTCGCCCGCCGCTCGCATTCGCCGGATCAGCAGATCAGTCGCTTTCTTCGACGCAGATCCGTTGGCGTCCTTGGGCGCTGCACCCGCTCTCTGGGCTCTCGTCGAGCGCTTGTGAATCTGAACGCCTCGATCCAGATTCCTTGAGCTTATCCCACGCCGTTGTGACGAGGCGATTGTCTCGCCTGAATTGAGAAGATTTCAGAGGTCGAGGATTTTTGTGCTAGGTTTTGTGCTGGACTCCTGTAAGCGTGCGGTGAGGGCCGCCTTGACTGACTAAGCAGGGTGGAGTTTTGCGAGGCGTTCGTAAAGGAAGTGGTCTCGGATTTGAGCGAGGAAGAAGCGGCCTCTGGATTCAGCGTCAAGAAACGCCTGATAATCCGCAGCCGAGAACTCGAAGTAGCGATAGACATCGCCGGTCTTGCGGAATCGCAGATGGAGGATTTGCTTCTGGTCGTCGTACGCAACCGACGCGAGCATCTTCGATTTGAGCGGTAGCCAGGTCATCCGGGGAGCCCTTGTCTGATTCTGAATCGTGTCCACGATTCCGGGATTGTGGACACGATTTCGATTGAGGTGGATTTGAGTATCACGCCGCATCGACCTTTTCGGCCGCCGCCGGAAACAGGTTCCAGGGCAGGAGTTCGTCGATCCGGTTGATGGGGTGATCGGCGATGCGGCGCAGCACCGCCGTCATGTAAGCCTCCGGGTCGATGCCGTTCAGTTTCGCCGATCCGAGCAGACCATAGATCGCCGCGGCGCGTTCTCCCCCGGCATCCGATCCTGCAAACAGATAGTTTTTGCGGCCGACGGCGACGGCACGCAACGCGCGCTCGGCGGCATTATTATCCATTTCAATCCGCCCGTCATCGCAGTAGCGCATCAGCGCCGCCCACCGGCCCACCGCATAGCCGATCGCCACCGCCACATCTGACTTCCGCGACAGCTTCGCCAAACTCGCCCTCAGCCATAAATGCAGCGATTCGAGCAATGGTCCGGATCGCAACTGGCGAACCTCTCTTCGTTCCGAAGGTGACCTGCCCCGGATCTCTTTCTCAATCCCATAGAGTTGCGCAATGCGCTCCAGCGCTTCAGCTGCCACCGGTGAGCGGTGCGCCTGGTACAGGTCGTGGAACTTACGCCTCACATGCGCCCAACACGCGGCTTCCACTATCCCGAACTCTTCATAGAGCCTGTTGAATCCCGCATATCCATCGGCCTGCAGAATGCCGCGATAGTTCCTCAGGTGTTCCGCCGGATGTTGGCTCTTTCTGTCCGGCGAGTACGCGAACCACACCGCCGACGCCGCTTCGCTGCCGGCAGGCCTGTCATCGCGGACGTACGTCCACAGTCGTCCTGTTTTCGTTTTCCCTGTGCCGGGCGCAAGCACTGGAACCGGCACATCGTCGCCATGCAGTTTTTCGGCGCTCAGCACATAACGCTTCAGCGCATCCACCAGCGGAGTCAGCGTTCGGCTTGCGCCGCCAACCCAGTCGGCCAGGGTCGAACGGTCCAGTTCGACGCCTTCGCGTTCATAGATCTCCGACTGGCGGTACAGCGGCAAGTGATCGGCGTACTTCGCCACCAGCACGTGCGCCAGCAGACCGGGCCCCGCCAGACCGCGATCAATGACCCGGCTCGGCGCCGGCTCCTGCACAACGCGTGCGCAGCATGCGCAACTCAGCTTCGGACGAACCGTCCGCATGACTTTAAAGCGCGCCGGGATGTATTCCAGCGTTTCGCAAACGTCATCACCAAGCAGGCGGAGCTTGCCACCGCAGCCCGGGCAGGCTTCCTGCTTCGGCGCGATCGTCTCGGTCTCGCGTGGCAGGTGCGCCGGAAGCGGACGGCGCGCGGGCTTGCGCGCTTTCTCGTTCAGCGTCGTGGCGGCGGCCTGCACGGGTTGCTGTTCAGCCACGGCCTGGTTCGCTTCGAGATCTTCCAGCTGTAATTCGAGCTGTTCGATATCGCGGCTGAACTTCTCCGAGCGCGGCCCGAACTGCATTCGCTTCAGCTTGACGATGAGCAGCTTCAGGCTTTCGATCTCCAACTCGCGCGAGTCGAGTTCGCATCGCTGCGCAAGAACGAGCGCCTTCAGTGCATCAGGACCGAGCGTGTCGAGATCAGGCAGTTGCCCTTCGCGCCCGCTCCCACTGTTCCCGCCCTCCATACCGCAACTGTATAAAGCGGACATGTCTCTGGCATGAAGATTCCCGAACATTTTTGCGAAGAGATGTTCTATACCTCAAGAACAGGCGCAGCCGTTCGGATCGGCCTTCGCCAGTCGATGCCTTCGAGCAGCATCGACAGCTGTGCGCGGCTCAGCGAGACCACGCCTTTTTCCGCCTGCGGCCAGATGAAGCGTCCGCGTTCCAGACGCTTGGCAAACAGGCACAGCCCGTCACCATCCCACCACAGCACTTTCACCAGATCGCCGCGCCGGCCGCGGAAGACGAACACGTGACCCGAATACGGGTTCTGCTCAAGCACCGTCTGCGCGACGGCGCTCAGTCCGGTGAAGCCGCGGCGCATGTCCGTGATGCCGGCAGCAATCCAGATGCTCGTGCCCGACGGCAGCGAGATCACCGGCCCAGTTGCTCCAGAACCATTCGGAGGTTCTCGAGATCGACTGATCCCTCGACGCGAATGCGCGTTCGTCCGAATTCGATGTGGATCGCGCCCGAAACCACGGGGGCAATGATGGGCCGTTCCACGCTGACATACTCAGGCCGTGAATTTTCTGAGATTCGGACCGGCAGTAACTCGGTTGCCGCCCCCTTCTCATTGAGGCGCCCTGCATGATAGAGCTTGCGCCAGTTAAAGACTTGGTTGGCATTTACTCCATGGGCGCGCGCGATGACCGCGACCGATGGCGCCCCGGGCCGCATCGTCTCTTCTACTACCTGCCGCCGTTCCAGCTTCGAGCGCATCCGACGCTTGCAACCCGGTTCTGGATTCGCCGGAAGCCTGCCGTTCTGAACCATCGCTGCCCGACGGTCCTCTCCCCCGTCTCCTCAAGGATGATCTTTCTTGCTCAGCCTTTAAAGACGGTCCTAACCGAACGGTTACGGACTCCTGAGCAAGCCTGAGGAAACTACAGAAATCGAATCCCTGTAATTTGTTGATTTTGTTCTCAGGAGTGATCATGGTATCCGTCCTGATCCGATTACGAATCAGCCGCTCTACCAACTGAGCTAGGGTGGCCAACCTTTGTTTTGTTCAGCTTACAGCCGAAGTCGGCAGCAAAGTCGGATTAATTGGATTCAGAATCAACTAGGAACGGAATCTTCGCCGCTCGGAATCGATTTTAACATGCAGTCGAGCGATTCCACGGCGACGCGTACGGAAGCCGGAACCGATTTGATGTAGTGCTCCAGCGTAGTCTTCGCAGAGGTGTGGCGGAGATGGGCCTGCACGTCCCTCACCGTGGTGAGTTGGGCCATGTAGGTGGAACAGGTCCGCCGGAGCATCTGGTGATTCACGCCCGGAATCCCCGCCCGCTTCCCTGCTTCTTTCAGAACCCGGTACAGAAAGTTGTTCGTGCTGATCGCAGTTCCGCGTGTCGTTGGGAAAATGAATTCGTCTGGCGCCGCTTTCGGCGTCTTCTCGCGCCAGAACTCCAGTTCTGTCTCAATGGACGCGGGAAGCCAAACCGCTGCGTCACTGCCTTCCGTCTTCGTCTCGACTTCGATACCGTCGCTGATGCTGCTGTCGATCCGTAGGCTGTTGCCGTCTTTGTCATTCCAGCGGAGTGCGAACATTTCGCCAGGACGGAGACCGAGCACCAGAAACATGCGGACGATGAGCCGGTTCCGCTCGCTGAGATGGAAAAGAATCAGAGGAATCTGCTGCGGCGTGAGGGCCTTGGTCGCGGCGCGCCTCGCGAATTTCGGAACAGACAGCCTGCCGGCGGGGTTTTTCACGAGCATTTCAAGCTCGACAGCCTCGTCGAGGATCGAGTTCAAATAGACCCGGATTTTCGTGATTACGCTCTTGGAGAATTTGAGCGCGAGTTCGTTGATGTAGGTCTGCAGAGTGAACTTGTCGAAGTCCGGGAGGAGCGTGTCCCCGAAGCGCTTCAGCAAGTAATTTTCGATAAAGCGCTTTGTCTTGGGGCGGGACGTTACCTTCCATTGCTGTTCCTTTTGCGGCAGGAAGCGATTCTCATAAAACCAGCGCAAGGTGACGCAAGCAGGAGCGGGCGCTAAATTTTTCGTCGCGGCGGCTATCGCCTCCCTCAGCTTCGCGCGCGCCTTGCCTTTATCCATTTCCGCCTTTAGTCCTAGAGGGATATTGCGGAAGCGGCGCTTTTCAGAACCGTCCGTTTGCTTTTCGTAAACGTAGAAATGGCCGCGCCATTTTTTCACACGCTTGCCGACGAGAACGAGGCTGCCTTCCTGATATCGATCCCGGCCCATATGGCGTCCGATCGCCTTCAGGATCGATCCTACACTGATTGGGTCATCTCGATCCACTGAGGTGCTCCTCGATGAAACGCTCGATGTCCTCTTGTCGAAAGCGGGTCATGTCGCCGAGCCGAATGCATGGAAGCCGCGGCTGCTTGCGGGTGACGTGGTCGTAAACCCAGCCCTTGCTGACACCGAGCCAATCTGCCACATCGTGGATCGTGAGCAGGCGCGTTGCGAACGGTGTCAGCGGCGCCGCCGTCGCCTGATAATCGTGAGCGCGCAGTAGCTTCATCGCGCCCTCTTGAGCATCACGATGCGGTCGGCACAGGAGTCCCGCCAATCCGCGGCAAGGCCAGTCGGGAAGGGGCCACACTGAAGCTCGTGAGCTTGCATGCACCGCTGCTTCGCGAACGACGTAGAAGTTAATGCCGCGTCTGTCAGGCGTTCCCGAAGCTTGCCGGCTTCGAAGGATCGAGGATCGGTCGCTCCTATCGACATCGGCAGAGCTCCTCGGCAATCCGCGCTTCCCGGGAACTGAAATCGGCTTCCACAACCTCGTGCTCAAATCCAGAGCCAGAGAGTGGTTCGCCGACAATACGATCAAGAATTGCTTGGACCTGACGATCGAGGTCGCATTCGTTATACATTTTTTGCGTCCCTTTGACCTTGCGGCCAGAAATTTGCTTCTAAGTACTAATGTGACTGGAGAACACAGATCGGGACGGTGTGACAGAAAAGCTACCGACCGTGTTGGCGATTTCTCACGCGTTGCCGCTCATGGGTTCGTTCCGGGAAGTCTACTTCCATAGTGGCTTTGTTCAGCGCCGACTGGTATCGCCCTATCGCTTCGCGCCAGCTATCCTTCTTCGAAGGATTCCACGCTTGAGGAGGGATGCAGCAGCTGCGCGTAGATAGCGCCTATCGTGTAACAGTGACTCGGTGACCGTCGCCTCCGAGTTCGTGAATGGCGACGAACGATCTGCCACCGACGGGGCGCTGCTCAGCCGAACGAATGTATTGGCCCCTAACCCGCCGACACCGCGTGCAGGGCGATTTCAGGAAGTGCGGGGCAGTCGCCCAAAACGCCAGGCGTCTTGGGGACGTTTTCGACGCCGCAATGTCGTGTATTACGCGCGTATTACGCCACGCCGAGATCGTAATACGTCTAAGTCATTGAATCCCCGGAAGTGTAACCAAAAATTCCGGTCACGCGTAATACGTCTCTTTTATGTTCCACTACCCGACCTCTGGGCACTGACAAACGATTTGCGCCGCCTCTTTCAGGCATTGTTGTTGTACTTTGTTGTAACTCGCTATAGGCTGTTGTATCTTGTTGTCAATGCCCGCGAGAACTTCATCGCCGGGACATAACCAACCGAGGTTGATCGATGCCCGCGCGCCTCGCCGCTCTCGGCGAGAAATGGGGCCCCAGCGTCGCAGCTCGATTGAGAGGACTCTGGCGAGAAATCAGATCAGCACTTGCGAGGGGACACAGAATGAGGGCGATCTGCGAGTGCCTTCAGGCAGATGACGTCGTGATCAGCGAACGCGCACTCGCGGTGTATGTTGCTCGGATGCGTTTCGGCCGGCAAGCCCGACGTCGATAAAGCCCTCGCCCGTCAGTGATGAAGTCTGTGAAGCTTCCGAACGCGGTAGATGGAAGATTTTGGCACCTTACCGCCTTGCCGACCAATCGGCCGATCCTCTGGAAACTTTCGGGCCTAGGGACGATAGACACCAGGTGTTCGACTACAGGCCGGAATTAGCCGATCCGAAGAAACTGATCGAAGCGTCGAGCGGAGTAGACGTGTTGGTCCATGAAGTAGCGTCGGGCCCCCCGATCTCTTCGCGAAATCGGAACCTGCCCGAAACGTGATAGGACTTCACACCACGCCACGGGACGCAGGCACTGTGTTCAGCAAGGTTAAACCCCGGCTCGCCGTATTTTCCCACCTTCTCTTGTTCAGCATCATCCCAAGATCTCTCCGCCCACCGCTGCTGATGTTTTGCAAGAGGCGCTCAAGACATGCCCGGGGCCAATGGAGGTCGGAGAACACCTGCTCACCATCAATATTGCGGACGAAATCGCGGTACGTCGATTTGCCGTTGCCGCGCGGTAGCACTCACGGTGCCCGTCCAACCCGTCGGCACTGGCGCAGGTGATCCTAACGTGGTTAACCGAATATATCGTCGCCGGCCGCCCAGCATCCTTGCAAGTGCCGGAGTGTCGATGCGAGCCTCATGCGCTGGATCGGGGCAATCACGATCGGCGCGCTTGGCGGACTCGCGACAATCGTCCACCGCGCCTGCTTTGACGTTCCTCTGGACTGCGGGCGCGCGCGGCGGAAGGCAGCGCCTGAACCGGAGCGTCCCGGAGTGAACCGGACTGCCGGTCAGCCCGAAATACCGGAAGTTGTCACTGCTGTTGCGGCGGCCCCGCAGGTTGACAAATGCGAACGACGATAATAGCTGAGTGGCGACGGGCAGTCCCAGTCACATCTCCGGTATCTGCGTTCAGGTCGGCGGCGCGAGCGGAGGCCCAAAGCAATATCAATTTCAAACGGGTTTTTCTATCGGCAGGAGTTCGGCCTGCGAAGTCCAGATCGATGATGAGCACGTCAGCCGTTCGCATGCCGCGGTAGAATTTCGCGGCGGCCAATGGTCGATCCGGGATCTCGGCAGCAGCAACGGAATTTATCTTGGCGATCAGCGCGTGGACCGTATCGTTTTCGACAAGCCTCTGACGATCTCGCTGGGGATCGCCGGACCTAAAGTTTCTTTCGACCTCTTCTCGGCGGCGGTCGACGAACCTGCCGCCGGCGAGGCGACGCAATGGCTGGATCGCCACCTTTCCGAGATTCCTGCGGGGCAGGTTGTCAGCGATCAGACTCTGGCGATCCGCAAGGCCCTGCAGCGCGTTCAACGGAAACACCGATGGCAATACATAGTGATCATCGGATTGCTCGCGGCGCTTGTCATCAGCGCATCCGGATATGCGCTCTTCCTTCGACGTCAGCTTAATGCCAACATGCGTCTTGCGCGGGATCTGTTCTATTCGATGAAGGCGATTGATCTCGGCCTGGCCAAGGCCGAACAGAACCTCTCGGTATCCGAAGATCGGCGTGGGCGCGAGGCCGTTCGCGAATACCGGCAGAAGCGCGAGCGAATGGAAGCGGACTACGGCCGGTTCGTCACCGCGCTCAACGTTTATGACGCGCGACTCAGCCCGCGCGACCGGCTCATTCTGCGAGTAACCAGAATTTTCGGAGAGTCCGAGCTGGAGATCCCACCGGATTTTGTAAGTGAAGTCGGCCTGTATATCTCAAAATGGCAGGCTTCCGGCCGCTATCAGCGCGCCATTACTCTCGCGAAACAAAACGGCTACGATCGCGCGATCCAGAAAGAATTTCTCAGCCTGGACCTTCCGCCGCATTTCTTCTATCTGGCGATGCAGGAGAGCGATTTCGATCAATACAACAGCGGGCCGCCCACGCGCAAAGGCATAGCGAAGGGCATGTGGCAGTTCATTCCGGAAACGGCGGTCAAGTACGGGCTCAGGATCGGCCCGCTGATGGATGTTCGCCGCCCCGACCCGGCAGACGACCGGGATCATTTCGATCTGGCGACGAAAGCCGCGGCGCGGTACATCAAGGACCTCTACACCACAGATGCCGAGGCGTCGGGGCTTCTCGTCATGGCCTGTTACAACTGGGGGGACGATCGGGTGCTGCCGCTCGTTCGAAGCATGCCGGATAATCCGCGAGACCGGAATTTCTGGAAATTCCTCGAGAGATTCCGCAAGAACATTCCGCAGGAGACATACGATTATGTGTTCTACATTGTGTCGGCGGCGGTGATCGGCGAAAACCCACGCTTGTTCGGGTTCAATTTCGATAACCCGTTGGCGGAGGTGGATCCGAAGTGACCTACTTCTTCGGCGCAGGCTTCGGGGCATCTATGCCGAAATCGTAGCCTTTGCCCGCGCTTCCTTTAGCCGGATCGGCAGTACCAACGAGAAAGAACGCGTATTCCCCGGGGTCCAGTTTGGACGAATTGATACGGAACAACTGCGGGCCTACTTCTTTGGTCTCCACGGGCCGGATGGCATCCGCCTTCAATTCCGGCTTGTCGGGTTTCGGGCCAATCTCCGCCTCACGTCGTCCGGACTTGTGCTCGAACTCGATTAACACCGCGTCTTCGACGGCTCCTTTGCCCTCTGCCAGTCTGAGATAAAACACTGGAGAAGGGTCATTGATTCTCAGACTTGCAGCCGTCCCAACCAGATAAGCGATTCCCTTTCCTTTTGCTAACTTTCCAAGTCCGCCTGTGACTTGAGAAAGGAGCAGTTTCAATTCGATGCGAACGAGTCGCCCGCCAGAAGACCAATAAAGGCCCGGTTCAGGCGGAACCTTTGCGGCGATCTCGTCCGCTGGGTATTGCCGCGCTGGTTTGGGAGGCGAGGCGGGCGGGCCTTCGGTGTGCGCAGGAGCGGCCGGGGGCACGTACGGTCGCGACGGATCCACAAGGAAGTTTATTACATCGTTGCTCAAACCTGCCTTCCTCAGATCCAGCATTTCATCGGTGTTGAGGTGGAATGCCTTCCCGTTCTTTCGGATTTGGGTGATCAGGACATCGTCCGTGAAGCCCGCGTCGTGCATCTTCACGACTTCCTCGATGCTAAGGGGTATCGGCGCGGATTCCTGTGCGGGGCAGTTCAGATTAAGCAACAGTAACGAAACGAATGCTGCGTTTGCGATCACCACTCTTCCAGGTAGTGGCATAGCCGGTTATTTACGTTGCAATGAGGGTAAATCAAAAGGGCGTTTCGTTGCAAATCCCCGGCGTCGGGTGTACTGTGATCTAGCCGGAAAATATGGGTCCCCAGCCGGAACGCGAAAAAGAAGACCGGATTGCTGGTAATGATCGCGACAGGCAGCCGGAAAACCTGAGTTCTCTTTATCAGGGCGTTCTTACCGGCATTGCCCGTCTCCAGTCGGGCCGCCAGCACATAACAGACGCAGAATCCTTTCGAAGAAGGACGAAATCCGCGCTTGCCGATATCGAGCGTGTGGCCATTAACGAGGGCTATGACCGCGAAGATGTCAAGGATTCGCAATTCGCCGTAGTGGCGTTTCTCGACGAAGTCGTCCTTCACTGTTCGGATCTCGCGCGAACGGACTGGGAACGTCGTCTGCTGCAGGAAGAACTATTCGGGCAGACCGATGCGGGCGAGGTGTTTTTCGAGAAGCTGGCGCGGCTGGAATCCCGGCGGAATTCGCCCTATGTAGTGAACACGATCGAGGTTTTTCTCACCTGCCTGCTCTTGGGATTTCGTGGCCGCTATTCCGGAGCGCAGGCGGTATTAACCGAGGGTATTGTTCTCAGACTCACACAACGGGTTCGCGAAGGACGGAATTACGGTCCGATTTCGCCCCGCGGAATACCGACGGCGAGGACCGCTGCCGCGGGGACTCTGCCTACGCCGAAGTCCCGCTATTTTCGCGAAGTAATCGCCGGCTCGATCATTTTCACTTTATTGTTGTTTCTGCTTTTCTACTGGAACCTTTCTTCGCTCACCGATCAGGTGCTGTCAGTTCTGGGAGCCAAGGGTTGACACGTGTCCATTAAAACGCTCCTGTTCCTTTTGTTTCTCTACGTTTGCCTGGTTTGGGTAGCTGCCTTCGGTCTGCACTCCGGGCCGGAAATCGAACCGTTTGGCCTGTTGTGGACGGCGGTGGGAATTATCGCCGTTCTGGCTTTCGTTATTCTTTCCTGGGCTTGGGGAGCCTGGCGGCTTTATCGCGCGAAGGTTCGCCAGAGGCCTCCCGCTCCGCCGAAACCGGTTCAAAAGGCGAACCCGGAGGATGTCGCGGTGGAGTCTCTCATCCGGGACGCCAATACCGCGCTGGCTAGGATCTCTGCGGTTGGGAACTCGCGTGCGGGCGCGGATTTGCGGCGCCTGCCACTCTATCTTCTGACCGGACCTTCGGGCAGCGGCAAGACCAGCACGTTTGCAAACGCCGGATTCGAGCCGCACTGGCTGGCGGGGAATGCCCCCGATGCCCGCCGTCCCGTGCGGACCGAATTGATGAACCTGTGGTTTTCGGGCGGAGCCATCTTCGTCGAGCTATCAGGACAGGCGTTCACCGCGGGCGGAGAAACGTGGTTGCGGCTCCTGAAGGCGTTACGTGGCGAGGATCGGCGCCCCTTCTGGCAGCGGATTCTGAGAGATAAAAAGGCGCACGGCTCGATCAGCGGCGTGGTTGGCTTTTGCCACGCCCGCGATCTGGTCGGCGCATCATCCGATCCTCAGCGCCTCGAAACCGCTTCAGGCATTTGGAAAGATCGCCTGACGGCCATCACCGAAGTCTTCGGGGGATCTTTTCCCGTGTACCAGGTGATTTCAAACTGCGACGCGATTCCGTTCTTTAATGAGTTCTTCCGTAAATTGCCCGATGCGGGGATCGGGCAACCGCTGGGAAGCGCGGTTCCGCCTATTTCCGAAACGATCAGCGAGACTCGCGATCAACGCGTCCGGCGGCTGATCGATTCCTTTCGCGCCCTGTATCGCGCCATCGTGGAGCGACGCGTCCTGCATCTCGCGCAGGAAAGCAATACAAAGATCCGTCCCGCAATCTACGAATTTCCGCGAGAGCTGAAAAAAATACGGTCCGCGCTCGTCCAGTTTCTTACCGATGCGATTGAATTCAGCCCGATCGAACCCGGTCCACGCCTTTGCGGTTATTACCTGACGGCGACTCGCGAAACCGTTGCGCTCCAAGGCGCAGTCGTGCCGGCGGACGATCCGTCGGTGGCCAATACGGAAGCTTCCCGGTTCTTTCGCGGCGACGCGACAAACATTTTTCAGGCGGACGCTCAGAGCGTCGCGATCAGGCCGGGAGTCTCGGGGGTCCAGTGGTTGTTTGCCCCCGATATTTTTGGAAAGGTGCTGCCGGCAGGCGCGCCTCCGAAGGCCGTGGTCGTGGCTTTTGGCGACCGACGAGTCGAGCGGTTCCGTCTGCTTCTGATGACCGCCACGGCGGCCCTTTGCCTGCTGATGTGCATAGGCTTTACGATTTCCTGGTTCGGAAATCGCGATCTGCTCAACAGAGTCCAGACCACTGCGGAAGTTGTTCCACCGGTTGCGCAGGTCGAGCCGACGCTGAGCGCCCTCCACGCGCTCGATGGGCTGCGGGTCATCCTGAAAAACCTCGGGAATCGCCAGGGGATTGGCATGCACTTGGGCCTGTATACCGGGAATCGTATCGCCCTTCCGCTCCGCGCCGCCTACTTCGAGCGCCTCCAATCACTCCTGCTGAACGGCATCAATTCCCGGCTGGTTGAGGCGCTTCAGACCGCCGACACCAGCGACGCGGGACTTCTTTATAGCTTCTTGAGAACGCATCTCATGATCACAACACGAGCATGCGAGCCTGAGACTCGCCTCGTTACCGAGGTGCTTCGGAAGGAGTCTCCGACGCCGTCGTATGAGAGCGACGCTAGACAGTGGCAGATACTTGCGGGCCGACAAATTGACTATTACGCGGAGGAACTAAAGCATGAGAATCCCTGTCATCTGACCCCAAGCAGCGCTGCTAGCAACAAGGCGAGGGAAGCCCTGCAACGCCTCAATGGAGTGAGTACCGTCTACGCGGACATCATCTCGGCGGCCGAAAAAGATGTGGCCAGGCCCACACGGCTGGGCGATCTGGCCCCCGGGTACGAGCAAACGCTGGCCGGTCCGCCAGACATCAGTCCAGCGTTTTCACCCGTGGGCAAAGACATGGTCCTGAAACGCGCGAAGGATTTTCACGCTGGTCCGGTCGACGGCTGCGCGGTGGGTGATCGTGCGGGGTCCAAGGTCGACCTTAATGCCATTCAGGCGCAGTACATCCGGGACTACATTGAGAACTGGCGGAAGTATCTGGCTGGATTCTCCGTGATCCGGTACAAGAGCGCCCAGGACGCGGCTGGTAAGTTGGCGTCGCTTTCCGATCACAAATCTCCGCTGCTTGCGCTTTTCGCTCTGACTTCCAGCGCCACGGATTTCAAGCCCTCAGTAGTATCGCGGGAAATGGACCACGGATCAAAGGTCCTGGGAAACCTGTTCAACAATGGACCGTCCGCTAAGCCTACCGAGACAATGCGGCGAGCCATCGGCGGCGAGTTTCAGGATATCGGGGCGGTGTTCCAACCGGTCCAATGGGTGGTCGCTCCGGGTGATGAAAAGTGGGTATCCGACAAGAATGCCGCGTATCTCGATTCCCTGGCCCAGCTGGGTCACTCGATGCAGGATATCGCCGATAGTAAGAACCCCAGTGATTCCGCGCCATTCCAGAGTGCAAACCAAAATGCAGAAAAAGCGCTTGATGCGGTCCGGCAACTCGCGAAGGGCTTTAAGCCTGCGGAAGCCGGAGGAGTGGATGGGATCGCAGAGCGCTTATTGCGGGAGCCGATCGAACAGGCAAGGGGCTTCATACATGATCCTCTGGAGAATCAGAAGAGCAGGATCGAGGCGCAGTTCCAGAGTCTCTGCCGAACGGTTGGCCCGATCCTTCGCAAGTACCCGTTCCAGAGTTCTTCGGACAGCGAGGCGACGCTCCAGGAATTTACCAATGCTTTTGCCCCCGGCACCGGCGCTATACCGAAGTTTGAGAGCGAGGCACTCGGCGATCTCATCGTGAAGGATGGCGCGGCCTGGAAAGTGAAAGATCCGCAGCAGAAGCTGATTCCGACTCAACGGTTACTTACTCTTGTGAATCGCGCGCAGGCTGTAACAAACGCTTTCTTCCCCCCCGGCGCGACGTCTCCCCGGCTGGTCTATTTGCTGCGTCCGAAGCTCGACGCGGGGCAGAAAGGGCCAGTGATTGAACTGGATGTGGATGGCCAGCACCATCGGTGGGATAACAGCGTGCAGGCGCAATTTATCTGGCCCGCTCCATCGGGGGGCAAGCCGGGCGCGGTGGCGCGTGCCGGCGACAGTAACTTCGCGGCAGGATTCGCCTCAGAGGAAGGAACATGGGCTATCTTTCGGATAATCGGCGATGCCGAACCGCGGGCGCTCCAGGATCCCGTCATCGTATGGAAATACACGAAGGGTAACAAGGGACGGGGCGTCGAGATCACTCCTGCACCCATTCGGCTCGAGGTCGTTGAGCTAGGCGCGGATGTTTTCAATCCCAAATTCTACGAAGGTCTGCAGTGCTCCGGGAGCGCTATTCAATAGGTGGAGGACGACGGTTCTTACTTCGTACGGAACACTACTCCAGGTGGTGGAACTATTGAGAGGCGATGAGAATGTTCTATCCAAGGCTGAAATGTTGGTCGCGATGGCTGCACTTTAAGTGCGTCGGGGTGCCGCGCAAGGCGTTCGCACGCGGGTAGACTTCAGCGGGATTTTGGCTTAAACTGTCGGTCCGATGCAGTAACCAGCTTTAGAAGGAGATCGGGATTGCCTAAGGAAAGCCTACAGAAAAAAGTTGGTCGGGTTCGTCCGCCGCGTGTTCACATTACCTACGACGTTCAGGTCGGAAATGCGATCGAGAAGCGTGATCTGCCGTTTGTGGTGGGCGTTCTGGCCGACCTCTCTGGAATGCCCGAAAAGCCTCTTCCGGAGATCAGCAAGCGCAAATTCGTCAATATCGATCGCGACAACGTCAATGAGGTGATGAAAAAAATCGGACCACGCCTTGCGTATAAGGTTCCTAACCGGCTTAGTGAAGACGATACCAAGCTCGGGCTCGAACTGAAGTTCGAAAGCATGGACGATTTTCTTCCGGCCAACGTCGCGCAGCAAGTTACCCCGCTTCGCAGACTGCTCGAGTTGCGAAACAGTCTTGCCAACATTAAATCCAGTCTGATCGGCAACGAAAAGCTCGAAAATCTTTTGCAGGAGATGATTCAGAATCAGGAACTTCTTCAAAAGGCCGGCTCTGAGGCCGGCGTGCAAGCCCCGACAGAGAAAGAGAACTGAACATGGCCTCTGAAAGCGTGCAGCAGAGCAAGGAAGTAACCACAAGCGCCGCTGAGACCAGCGCCAGCATCCTGGACAGGATCGCGGAGGAAGGACGCCTCGGTCAAAGCAGGGAGGAGCAGGTCAGAGGTAAGGCGTGGCTGAAGGATCTGGTTCAGGACGTCATGGCCGGGCAGATGACCGTGAACACCGACACGGAGATCATGCTCAATAACCGGATCGCGGATCTGGACAAGCTGATTTCGGACCAATTGAACGAGGTCATGCATGCCGAACCGTTTCAGAAGCTCGAAGCGTCGTGGCGCGGTCTGCATTATCTGGTGCAGCAGACAGAAACGTCCAGCACACTGAAGATCAAGCTGATGAACGTCAGCAAGTCTGACCTTCTGAAGGACTTCAAGAAGGCGACGGAATTTGACCAGAGCGCCCTTTTCAAGAAAATCTACGAAGAGGAATATGGAACGTTCGGCGGCAATCCGTTCGGCGCGCTGCTGGGCGACTACGAATTCGGGCGTCATCCGCAGGACATCGAGCTTCTGGAGAAGATGTCCGGGATCGCCGCAACTTCGCACGCGCCTTTTCTCGCCGCCGCATCTTCTTCGCTGTTCAATTTCGAAAGTTTCACGGAACTCGCGGGGCCTCGCGATCTCGAAAAGATTTTCGACAACGAGGCGTATCTCAAATGGAACATGTTCCGCAAGACCGATGACTCGCGGTATGTGGGCTTGTGCCTGCCGCACGTGCTGCTGCGTCTGCCCTACGGCAAGGATACGGTTCCCGTTGAGGAATTCGATTACGAAGAAAAGGTGGACGGTCGCGACCATTCGAAGTATCTTTGGGGCAACGCTGCCTATGCGTTCGCCGCGCGCCTGACCGATGCGTTCGCGCGATACGAATGGTGCGCCGCCATCCGCGGCGTAGAGGGCGGCGGCCTGGTTGAAGGCTTGCCTGCCCACACATTCATAACCGATGACGGCGACATCGCCACGAAGTGCCCGACCGAGATCGCGATCACCGACCGGCGGGAAAACGAACTCGCGAAGCTGGGCTTCATTCCTCTTTGCTATTACAAGGGCACGGACACGGCTGTTTTTGTAGGCGCGCAGTCCACGCAGAAGCCACAGCTTTACCTCGACGACGACGCGAATGCCAACTCGCGTCTCTCGGCGCAATTGCAGTACATTCTGGCGTGCTCCCGTTTTGCGCATTTCATTAAATCGATGATGCGCGACAAGATCGGCAGCTTTATGTCGCGCGACCAGTGCGAGGAGTTTCTCAACCGCTGGATCAGCCATTACGTCCTGCTGGACGACATGGCAGCCCAGGAGATGAAGGCCAAGTTTCCGCTGCGGGAAGCGCGCATCGAGGTTTCGGAGATAGCGGGTAAGCCGGGCGCTTACAATGCGGTGGCGTTTCTTCGGCCGCACTTCCAACTAGAAGAACTGGCTGTTTCGCTGCGCCTGGTGGCGAAGCTGCCTGCCGCAGCGTAGGGCCAGGCACATTCATAACGGCAAACAAAGCAAGAGCGGCTCTGCCGCGGAACAAAGAGGTCAAACATGGCGAGCGTGAGTAATGCGAACGGATTTATTAACTGGGGCGACATCAAGGGGGGCAGCAAAGACGATAAACACAAAGACTGGAGCGAAATAAGCGGCTTCAGCCACGGCCTGTCCCAGCAATTTTCCGGTAGCCGCAGCAACGAAGGAGGCGCTTATCAGAGCGCCGTGAACCATGAGCCATTCACGATTACGAAACCCCTCGACAGCGCATCACCGAAGCTATACGAGGCGCTTCATCTCGGGACGCACATTCCTAAGGTTATCGTCGAGCTTACCAGGGCGGCGGGAAAAAGCCCGATCGTCTATCAACGATATACGATGACTAACGTAGCGCTTAGCAACGTTCACACCGCTGGCGATACCAACGGGGATTCCAATAGCTTCCCCTCAGAGGTGATCGGCATGACCTATACGACCATGCAATGGGAATACACCAAGCAGGACGACACCGGAGCGGCTAAAGGGACGGTAGCTACCAAAGTCGATCTTGCCAAGGGCGCCGGCGCCTAGTAACTCAGCCGCCGGTTTCCCTGGCCTCTCAATGCTATGACCGCCACCCCCGTACCTGTTGAGGCTCTGCTGGATCCCATCCCCGTTGCGGGAATGCCCGCCGGAATGGATATGCGGTGGACCCGAGAATGGGATCGTCTCAAAGAGGCGAGGAGGTTCGACGACGGGCTGGAGACCGGTAAGTGGCAAAAGCGCGAAACTAAGACCGCGGACTGGACCACGGTCCACGATTTGGCCGCTTCCCTGCTCCGGGAGCACACGAAGGATCTGCAGATCTCGATGTGGCTCACGGAGGCCAATATCAAGCTCTACGGCTTTCCCGGACTTCGCGACGGCTTACACGTAACCCGCGAGCTGATGCAGAGGTATTGGAATCAGGGTCTGTTTCCCAATATCGAGGACGGGCCGGAGGATCGTTCCGGCCCGTTTGAATGGCTCAATAGCAAGCTGGTTGACTCGATCCGATCGATTCCGATCACAGCTCGCGGAGACAGCGGGCGAGACTACAGCCTGATCGATCTGGATGATGCTCGCCGCACAGGATCTGAAAAGAGCGCGCGGGACGAAGACGGCGACATCGATGCGGTCAAGAAGCGCGAGTTCGACCAACTGATCGAGAAGGGCCACATTTCTCTTGAAATGTTTGAATTCGCGATGCAGAAGACCTCCCGGCCCGCTTGCGAACAATTGGCCTCTGAATATCAGGGCGCCTACGACGAATTTAAGCAGCTCGAAAAAGCCGTAGATGAGCATTTCGGCGACGTCGCTCCTAATCTGGGGTTGTGCAGGAATGCGATGGAAGATATCAGGCAGGCGGTATCGGATATTCTCGAGAACCGCCGGAAGGCTTTTCCGGATGCTGAGACGAATGCCGCTAAGGAGATGGGAGCGTCTGGCGGCGATTCGGGATCTGTCACTATGCGGTTCAGTCTGCCCTTTTCCAGTCAGCAGGATCAGAGTTCCTCGGCCGGTTCATGGAATGAAGCGGAGCAACTGATTCGATCGGGCGAGATCGAAAAGGGATTGGCGGTTATGACCAGGGTCGCGGCAAACGAGACCACGGGCCGGAGCCGCTTTCATCGCAAGCTCCTGCTCGCGCAAATCTGTATCGAAACGCAGCGCGACAAAGTCGCGCGATCCATCCTCGAGGAACTTGCCGAGCAGATCGACAAATTTCAGCTTGAAAACTGGGAATCGTCCGAATTGATCGCCGGCGTGTGGTCCCGCATTGTTCGGATCTACAGGCAGACCGACGAGTCCGAACTCCAGGATCGCGCCGCGAAATATTATGAGCGCCTTTGCAGACTCGATCCCTGGCAAGCTTTGAAATGCGAGGCGTAGCTCAATGGCCGCCCCTCAGGAAAAGACCGGCGCGAGGCTTTCTCTTTTCGATCGGCTGATCGACGACCAGCCTGACGTGAAAGCGGAGGCTCCAGCGTCCGCATGGGAAGAAGCTCGGCGGATCAAGGAGTCGCTGCGCCGCGATCTCTCCGCGCTGTTGAATACCAGACGCGGCGAACCGGAGTTCGATGCCGAGTTCGTCGAATCGCGCAACTCGATCCTTACTTTCGGCGTTTCCGATTTCACGGCCAGAAATCTGACGAGCCGTCCGGATCAGGAGGGACTCAGGCTTTCGATCGAACGCGCAATCAGGGAATTCGAACCGCGGCTGGCGAGAGTCTCGGTCGCGGTGCGCAATTCCGACTCCGCGATGCCGGTACTGGGGTTCGAAATCTCCGCGGTACTTCGCCTCGACTCAGGACCGGAGGACGTATATTTCAACGCCGGCCTGCATCGCGATACGCGACGAATGAATGTGCAGGTGGGTGAGTGAGAGACGACCTGCTGCCTTATTACGAACGCGAACTGACGTTTATCCGTCAGATGGCCACGGAGTTCTCCGCCAAATACCCGAAGGTGGCGAACCGTCTCGAACTTGCCGGCGGCGTATCGAGCGATCCGCATGTCGAGCGCCTGATTCAGGCTTTCGCGTTGCTTTGCGGGCGCATTCACCATAAACTCGACGACGAGTTTCCGGAGATCACAGAGGCGCTTCTGGACGCGCTTTATCCGCACTACCTGAAGCCGGTCCCCTCGCAAGCGATCGCCCAGTTTGAATTCGAGTCGTCGCAGAGCGTCGCTGCTTCGGTCCGCGTGCCGCGCGGCACTCCGGTACATTCCAGTCCGGCAGGCGGCCAGGCTTGTTCCTTTCGTACCTGCTATGACGTTACTGTCCTGCCGTTTCGTATCACCCAAGCAGGAGTGTCGCTTGCCAATCGCTTTTCAACAGCCGGGGCGGCGAACAATGTCTCGGCGGTGATCAGGATTCATCTGGAATGCCTGGGTGGGCTGCGGTTCGCGCAAATTGCGGCGAATTCCATTCGGTTCTACCTGAACGGCGATTCGGCGGTGGTTCACGCTCTATACGAAGCGCTCTTTCTGAAATGCGTTCGGGTTTCGATCGTTGGGGCTGAGGCGAAAGGCAGTTCACGGCCGGAAGCGATTCTCCCGCCCCGATGCCTGAAAGCGGTGGGGTTCGAATCGTCGGAAAGCGTCCTTCCTTACTCGGACCGCAGTTTTCCCGGTTATCGATTGCTCCAGGAGTACTTCAGCTTTCCCGAAAAGTTTTTCTTTTTCGATCTCTGCGGCCTCGATTCGATCGCGTGCACGGAGTTCGGCTCCGGCTTTGACATTCTCATCGGCGTCTCCGATTTCGAGGAGAAGCACAAACTAACCGCGCTCGAGCAGGCCGTTGAGACGACCTCGTTTCAGTTGGGCTGCACACCTATTGTGAATCTTTTCGAGCGCCTGGCCGAGCCGATACGCGTTACGCACACCAAACCGGAATACCGCATCGTGCCGGACCTGCACCGGCAACTCGCCACCGAGGTCTACTCGGTCGATGAAGTCTCTGGCGGATATGCCGAGGAGCCTCGCCGCTACGAGCCGTTTTATTCGATTCGCCATGGGGCGCATCGCGAACACACTCAGCTCTGGCACGCGCATCGCCGCGTATCGTTTCGAAAGAACGATCCCGGTAGCGAGATGTACCTGATGCTGGTCGATAACGACTTCAATCCGGCGAGCCCGGCCGACGAAGTTTTGTCCGTAAGAGTTACATGTACGAATCGGGAGCAGGCGGGCCGGTTAAGATTTGCCGGTGAACTGGGCGAACTGGAACCCGAAGGCGTATCCGCCGTGCGAGTCCGCGGACTTCGTAACCCCACTGGGCCGCTGCGACCGCCCAGTCGGAGCGGCCTTCAATGGCGGCTCATCTCGCATCTTTCTTTGAACCATCTCTCGATCGTGGAAGGCGGCAAAGACGCCCTACAGGAGATCCTGCGGCTTTACGATTTTTCGAACGATCCGGCAGTCAGAGCCCAGATCGCCGGGGTTACGGAGGTGAGCAGCCAGTCCGCAATGAGCAGGATCGTCTCGGAAGCGGGCGTTACTTTTTGCCGTGGTACGGACGTGACGCTTAAATTCGACGAACAGAACTTCGTGGGTTCGGGAGTGTTCCTGCTTTCTTCGGTCCTCGAGCGATTTCTTGGTTTATACAGCGGCCTGAATTCCTTCAGCCGCCTGACGGCCCTCACACAGAAAGGATTGGTGAAGCGTTGGCCCCCGAGAACGGGCGAACAGATCCTTCTGTAGAAGAGGAACTGTTCGCGCGCGGATACGAATTCGACTTCTTCCAGGCCGTTCGCCTGCTCCGGCGCATTTATCCCCGGCGCCGGGAAGTAGGCGGGTCCTCGAAGGCCACGGAGGAACTCGCGCGTTTTGGCGCGCACCTCTCGATGGCGTTTCCGGCAAGTCCGATTCACGAAATCGCGCGGCTTTCGGCATCGTCCGACCCGGCAAAGGTCATAGTCGCATTTTTCGGCCTGACAGGGACACAGGGGATACTTCCGCTCTGGTACACGGAACAAGTGATTGCGCGCAGGTGGGCTGACGACGATACGCTGGCGTCGTTCTTCGATCTTTTCAATCACCGTTTGATCTCGCTGTTCTACCGCGCCTGGCACAAACATCGCCCCGCAATTCTTTACGAACAGGCAAAGCACGCCCAAGCGCTTCCGGACTCATTTACCCATAGTCTGTTCGATCTGATCGGGATGGGAACCGGCGGGCTTCGCGGGCGGCTGCATGTGCGCGACGAGAGTCTGCTCTTCTATTCCGGCCTGATCGCCCAGAGGCCCCACTCGGCCAGCGCACTGCAGTGCGTCCTTCGGGATTACTTTCGGGCAGACATCGCCATCGAACAATGTCTGGGCGACTGGTATGACGTCGCGGAGGCGGATCAAACGGCGCTCGGGGATTCCGACGAGCATCCTCTCGGCGACGGCGCGTTGCTCGGCGATCAGGTCTGGGACCAGCAGTCACGCTTCAGAATTCGTGTCGGTCCGTTGCCGCTGGCTCGGTATATGGATTTTTTGCCGGAGGGTTCCGCAATGGCGAGCCTAGTCGATCTTACGCGCTTCTTCGCGGGACAGGCGGCGTCGTTCGACGTGCAGGTGATCCTCAGGCGAGACGATGTTCCCGCGTGCAGTCTGGACGATCAGAGTCCCGACTCACCGCGGCTGGGCTGCCTGGGGTGGCTGAAGACCGGCGATTTCGAGAACGATGCCGATGACGCGGTCTTCCGGTGGGTGAACTGATGGCATTCGTCCAGGACACGCATCGGCTTGCGATCAAGGCGCCGCTGGGCGACAATGCGCTGCTCCTTCGCAATCTTCACGGCGCCGAAGCGATCTCGCAGTTGTTTCACTTCGATCTGGAACTTCTTTCGGAGCATGATTCGATTTCCTTCAGCGATGTGGTGGGTAAGAACATCACGCTCAAGATCGACGATGCCAAGGGTACAGAACGGCATTGGAACGGTTTTATCAGCCGCTTCTCGCAAGGGACACAGGACGGACGGCTTACTACTTACTACGCGCAGGTGTCGCCCTGGCTCTGGTTTCTGACGCGCACCGCCGATTGCCGCATTTTCCAGAATCTGAAGGTTCCGGACATCATCCGCAAGATCTTTTCGGATCTGAGCTTCAGCGATTTCGAATTTCGCCTCTACGGGAGTTATCAGCCGCGCGAGTATTGCGTGCAATACCGGGAAACCGATTTTAATTTCGTCGCCCGCCTGATGGAGGAGGAAGGAATCTATTACTTCTTCGATCATCAGGACGGCAAGCACATGCTGATACTGGCGGATGATCCGGCAGCGAACAAGCCGTGTCCCGGCCAGAAAACTGCGCGATGCGGCCTGCAGGGACGCGGCACGACTTACAAAGAAGATCTTATTACGGACTGGCAATACTCGGAGGAATTCCGGACTGGCGCCTGGGCGCAGACCGACTACAATTTTCAGACTCCGTCGACCAGCCTGGCGGTGAATCTCACCGGCCCCAATCGTTATGAGATCTACGACTTTCCGGGTGAGCACCAGGTACGGTCCGATGGCGACCGGCTTTCAAAGATTCGTTTGCAGGAACAGACTGCGGGGGTCAAGATCCATCGCGGGTCCAGCACGTGCCGGGCGTTTACCAGCGGATTCCAGTTCACGCTGCAGGATCACTATCGTAAAGATCTGAACCAGGCTTATCTGCTCACCGCGATTCGTCACAGCGCTACAGAAGGCGGTTCTTATGGCGTTGGCACGGGTTCGGGAGAAGAATTGTCCTATCGAAACAGCTTCGAATGCGTTCCGTATTCGGTTCCTTTCCGGCCGGCGCGAGTGACCCCGCAGCCGTTTGTTCAGGGGTGCCAGACCGCCGTCGTGGTCGGCCCCGGGGGCGAGGAGATTTATACGGATCAGCATGGGCGGGTGAAAGTTCAGTTCCATTGGGATCGGGAAGGAAAGAAGAACGAGAACAGTTCCTGCTGGATTCGTGTTTCGCATCCGTGGGCCGGTCAGGGTTGGGGCGCCATTTCGATCCCGCGGATTGGCCAGGAAGTGGTTGTGGATTTCCTAGAGGGGAATCCGGACCTGCCGATTATTGTCGGACGGGTTTATAACGCGGGGCAGATGCCGCCGTTTGGGATGCCCGGCGGGGCGATGATTAGTGGAATCAAGTCGAATAGTACGAAGGGCGGGGGCGGGTATAACGAGATTTCGCTGAATGACACGAAGGGTACGGAGTTGATTAATATTCATGCGCAATACGACCAGCAGAAGAAGGTCGAACATGATGAACGCGTGAATGTGGGGAATGACCGGACGGAGCTGGTCGGGCATGACGAGAAGATCACGATCGGGAATAATCGGACGGAGAAGGTTGGCGTAAACGAGAGCATTACGATCGGCTCAAACAGGACTGAAAAGGTTGGGTCCAATGAGACGATCTCGATCGGGAGTAATAGGACGGAAAGCGTCGGGGCGAATGAGGCCGTAACCATAGTTCTTACCCGTACTCACAATGTGGGCGTGAACGACATGCTAAATGTTGGCGGCGCGCAGGAAGTGAGCGTAGGGGGCGCTCAGGCCCTTACCGTAGGGGGCATACGGGCCAAAACCGTCATAGGTTTGGAAGATAACATTATTGGAAGCCAAAACATCACGGTGCAGGGAGCCGTCACGGAAACTACGGGGGCTACACACACTCAAACTGTCAAGGCTGACCGTACCGCCAGCATCACAGGCGCGGACAGCGTCGGTTGTAAGACCATGTCGATCACTGCCACGGACTCTATTACCCTTACTGTCGGCGACGCGAGTATTACGATGAACAGCGACGGCACAATTACAATAAACTCAAAGGATATCAAGGTAAGCCATCAGGATCTGTTGTGTACTGGCCGCAATATTTCCCTCAAAGCTTCCAGCGATGTCGTCATCAAGGCCTCAAAAATTGGGCAGAACTGATCTTTGGGAGTTTCCAAATATGCTAGCTACGAAAACCCATTCCCCGGCGTGTGAACGGTTTGTAGGCACTTTGATTGGTGTCTTTTGTGGTTTCGACTCAAACGACGAAGCGCTGATTGATTTCCCCGGTAACGAAAATCGCCAGCCAATATCAGCGATCTCAGCGGTCCCGCTCCATGAGTTGGCCCGCGGTCGCGAAGTCGTCTTGTTGTTCGAAGAGGGAGATGAAAGGCAGCCCATCATCGTCGGGATTTGCCAGATATCAGCCGACAAGACCGCAAACGATAGCGATGCCGTTGTGGTTAAGGCTGAGCCTCAACCCCATGGCTCCTTCATTGGCGCCGTGATGGGCACGGTGTCGGGATTTTCGGGGCACATGCCATTGGTCGATTTTGATGATAATCCGAACCGCGCGCCTGTTTGCGCGCGGATTTGTGTACCAGCAAAATCGCTCCGCACAGGAACCACGGTCGTTCTCAATTTCGAGAAAGCCAATGCTGCTCGACCGATTGTGGTAGGCGTCCTCGAGGATCTCGAGCGCCAAGCGGCGCCGGCATTCGACGCAGCCACTCAAGCCAGTGTCGCTCGAAATGATGACCAGCAATTGATTTTCGAGGCTCAAGCCGAGATTGTGTTTCGCTGCGGCAATGCCAGTATTACACTAACTCGCACAGGAAAAGTGCTGATCAAAGGGGACTATATTATCAGCCGATCGTCGGGCGTAAACTGCATCAAGGGTGGCTCGGTGCGCATTAATTGATATCTGGTCTGACTTGGTGTATTGGCAGTACGACGCTATGGCGGAGACGTAGCAGGATGCCAGTCAGACATGACAACGCTGATGCTTCAACTGATTAACAGGACCAATTTCGCCGCGGAAAGAGCCGCTCTAGTGTCGAGCGATGGAAGCCAAGTATGGGTGGTGGTGGTGAAAGGAACGTATCTGATCCAAGAAAGCGGGTCGCTCGATCCCCACGCACAACAGGAGCCCGTCTGTTTGACGCCGTTGTATTCCGGAGAACCGGGCAAATCGAGTCTGTTACGGGACGGGGAGGCGGTGGTTGAGCATCCAGGAACCGATGTCACGGTTCTGGGAACCGCACATGCTCCGAATGACGAACCGGTCTTTGCACTGGATGCGTCCGTTCGCGTCGGAACGGTTAAGAAAACGATTCGGGTGTTTGGGCAACGTTTTTGGCATAGGGGGACATTCGGAGTTACAATCAGCGCACCGGACCCGTTCGTAACGCAACCGATTAACTACGAAGCGGCTTATGGTGGTATTGACGTGCGCAGCGGCACGAGGGAATCGAGAAATCCGATCGGCGTAGGATTTGCATCCTCAGTCGATGACCTGATCGGCAAGCCGTTACCGAATATCGAAGAACCCGCACACTTAATCACCAGATGGAACGACCGTCCAGCACCCGCCGGGTTCGGGCCGATTCCACCGATGTGGGCCCCGAGGATAGATTATGCAGGCACCTTTGATGACCGCTGGCGCAATTCAAAAATGCCGTTATTGCCGGATGATTACGATTCGCGGCATGCTCGTGCAGCCCACCCTGACTTAGTGACCGAGGCCCCTCTCCGGGGCGGGGAGGAAGCGGTACTAGAGAATATGACTCCCGTGTCCCCGGTTCAATTTCGGTTGCCTCTGGTGTACCTGATTGTCACCACATATACAGTGACGGGTACTTTGCGGCAGCAAGTTCAACTCGATCGCGTCATTATCGAGTCAGATTCGAGAAAATTAATCTTAGTGTGGAGATCGAGTTTGAATTGCGGATCTCACATCCGCGATCTGCTGACCTCAGTGATTGATGTCAAGCCACATATGCGCAGGCCGCCAAGTGCGGTCTAGAGGATTGGATCCGAAAAATGAACCCTGCAACGACTGATTCGCCGGTGATTGTCGGTCTGGGGGCCCAGACCCCGATTGGTTTGACTATGCCCGCCAACGTCGCCGCCGTGCGAGCCGGCCTGAATTCGTTTCAGTTGAGCGATTATCTCCTGAGCGCTAGGGACGGTAAGCCGCTCAAGTTGTCCCAGCTAGAGACTGAAAGCTGTGACACTGCCCCGTTCGATCGCATGAGGAATATGGCGACCGCTGCCGCGCGCGAGGCCTTAGCCCCTTGGTTGAAGACCCGCACTCACACAGGTGCCTCGGACATTTTCGTGTTCATTTCCGTGCCTCCCGAGAGACCCGGAACCGAGGCAGCGACCACTCGACGATTGGCTTACGAAATTGTCCGGGAGTTGCCTTTCGATCGTCGCGCGCCTCGATGTGGAATCGCAGCGACCGGACACGAGGGTGCATTAGCTGTCCTGGCTTATGCACTCAAATTGATCCGGATGGGCGAAATCGAGGCCGCTTTGGTCGGCGGCGTGGATTGCTATCACCATCCCGAAACGCTCCGCTGGCTGGAGGCTCAGAATCGCATACTAACGGAGGACCAGGGTATTGGATTCATCCCTGGGGAGGGCGCGGGGTTCGTTTTGTTGTGCTCAGACGCGGAGGCGCGGCGCATGAACGCCCAAGCTTTCGCCGAAGTCCGCGCGATTGGGCGAGGTGCCGAGGAGCGGTTGTGGTTCACAACAAAACCGAATATCGGGCAAGGGTTGACCCAAGCCTTTCACAATGCATTCCGAGATCAATACTGCCCCAAGGACAAGGTTCGCTTCACTTACTGCGATCTGAACGGCGAATCTTGGCGAGCGGACGAATGGTCTTATGCCTACGTTCGGACTGGCGCGCACTACGCCTCGCCGCTGGATCTGCGTCACCCGGCCACGAATTGGGGCGATGTAGGGGCTGCTGCTGGTGTCCTACTCTTGGCACTCGCCTCTTTTGAACTGGCAAAGTACGGCGAACCGGAGGACGTCGCCTTGGTGTGGGCTGCGAGCGACATGCAGCCATACCGGTCGGCATGCGTACTGCGGAGGTCGTCGGCGGGAGGCGCATGATCGCAAGCGTCATCGTGAATAAGTTAACGGTGGTCCACAAGATGAGTGATGGGATTTCCACTGCTAGCCCCGATACGTGCCTGACCCCCGCACCCCCAGGGCCCCCGGTCCCCATAGCGTACACCAACGTCGCGTTTTCTAGGGATCTTGCGAATGAAGCGAGGACCGTTTTTGCCGACGGCCAAGGCATCGCATTGAGCGACTCGTTTTTTGCCATCAGTACCGGTGACGAACCGGGCACCGCGCTTGGAATCGTATCCGGGGTCATCAAAGGAAAGGCTACGTTTGTTAACTACAGCATGGATGTGCTCGCCGAAGGCAAGAATGTCTGCAGGCTGGGCGATCCAATGCTAAATAACGGCAACACGCCGAACACTCCACCCGCGCCGGAAACCCAGAGCAATCAACTGCCAGCGGATCTCGAGCAAAAGCTTTGCAAAATTTTCTGCTGGTGCAACAAGAGGGGCAATAAGGGAAGCGACTTTATTCAGAAAGTCCCTGTGGTACCGACGAAAGCCTAGAACCTAGGTAAACAAGCACCTATGGCAAATAAAAGCGCCCGCGATAAGTGCTTCGAAGAAGCGACCAAAGCGTATAACGACAATGCCGACGACGACGAGAAAATTAAAATAGACCATCAGAAACCGTGGGGCATCGGCGACGACGGAAACTGGAGACCCTTCGGACTCCTCGACCGGCTCTGGGATTGGATTAGAGACGTGGATGCGGTTTATCGCGTGCCGGACTGGACCGTCGAGATCGATGGTAAGCCAGTGGCGGGCGATAACAAATTTTCCGGCGACAGGTACCAGAAACGTCCTGGCCGGAGTGGAAACGACCAAAAGACCGACCAGAATCAGATGAACGAGGACCAAAATCCAGGCAAGCAGGAATATCAGGATCTGAATCTAAACCCTGAGAAGTGCAAGTGTGATGAAAACCCGGAACCACAAAAAATATACGTTCCGGCTACATCACCGTTCATGGTACCCGGTACCAGCCCCGCGCCCGGCACTCTTCCTGGCAGCGCGACGACCCCGCAGCCAGCCCCGGCGGCCCCGCAGCCAGCCCCGGCGGCCCCGGAAGGAATTCCAGAATTCATCCCGGAGTTCGTGTTCCCATGATCAATACGTCCATTGATTGGTCCGCCTGCACGGTGAAGGTGGAGGGTGTTCAAGTCGTGACGCCGTGTCTCGAGTTCGTAGTCTTTCTGGACATCACGGACGACGCCGAAATACTGGACTTTTACCGGCGCGGCCGGGCGGCGCTGAACGGACTGCTAACACATTATCAGGCGGAAAGCATGTCAAAGGCGGCGCGCCTCAACGCGCGCGCTGACTCTATGGTGGAGACATGGTTCAACAAGCCCCGTTCCGGAAAAACGAACTATTACATGCTAATGAGCGATGGCGATCCGGATGAAAGCGCCACGGCGAGTTCACTTGAATTGAGTATTTTCCGGCGCCCCGCGGACGAGGTGACGCCAGAGGTGCGGGACCGGTGGAAAGCCAAATGGGGCGACAAACGGAGCAAAGTGCCCCACCCTGGCTCGCTTCTGCGTTTGACACTGCCTCTCGACCATTCTCTGGCGGTGCCTGAGAGAGCGGTGGGCTGGATTCTCGAGTTCCCTGTTGCCAAGACAGGTTCCATTTTCACTGGGCACTGCGGTTACGCGCTCAATCACTACACGCAGGCGGTTCGCCCGGGTCTCTACAATCCCGCGACCAGAGCTCTCGCCTCGCTTGTACAGCGTCACCCCGGATTGGGATGGCACGGCGGAGGCGTTCAAAGCCGAATTCTGCGGTACGAACTCCGAATAGGCGACTTTGTGCCGTTAATCAAGCGGGCCAATTGGGTGACGCTGATCTGCGACAAAACCTTGGGTCTCATCGGCGGCCGTCCGCATGTATCCGCACAACTCGGGAATGATCTTCAGATCAGTCTGCATAATTTGGACCACGGTCTCGCGATTCAGGCCGGAGCAACTCCGGAGGTCGGAAACCTTGGCCAGCGTGATTTTCTTCCGCTCTACCGCCGCGTGGCGGCGGTCTTGCACCCGGTACGACTTTTGGATTTGGCGGGTGCAGGTGCTGAGTTTATGCAGGCCGCCACGACTAACTGGCTCGATGGCCTGGACAAGGAATATAAGTGAGACGATTCGCGCCGGCCGAACCCACTATCAACTTCACCGTGCAGGATTCGCACGAGCAGGAAGTATTGATCACCGTCATCGGCTCCGACGTCCTTGAGTTCGAAGGCAATCGGCAGGGACCTCCAGCGCGCGGCCAAAGGCCGTTGCGTGATCCGATCGAGGTCGTTGTAGATGCTGCGCGGCGCGGGATGTTCGCGAATCCGGATACGCCGCCATGGACGTCGACTGCGGAGTTAAGAAGTAAAGACGTAAGTGCGGTGCAAACGCGGCAAACGTGGCGCGTCGGCTTCAAACATGTCGACCTCGGCGTGTTCCGCGTTGTCATGAACATCCTTCGTTCCAGATTTCTCGACCGCATCGATATCTCGACTATTGCCCCAGAAGCGGGTATGGGCCGTTCTCAGATCGATCTGTGGAACCTTAGATATCCAAGTATCCGCCAATCGACGCCGTTTCTTCTCGATTATGAAATGCCAGACCGCACCTGCCGCGACCGTTATCTCCAGATAGGTTTCGCTAAGCCGCTTAGTAATGGAATTACGAAAGCTGTTTTTGACGCCCTCGATAATTGGACATGGCTTCTAATGCTCGGAGGATATCCGGGTGATAACATTCACCCAACTCAGTCGAGCGCCGCACCGGAACCAGCGTTTCTCGTTGATCCCAACACGATTGAGCAAGCATTTCCCGATCTCTTTTTATGCGACGACGACTGCTACGCTGCGGTGATTAACTATGCGCAAATCGTACACCGTTCCGTTTGGCCGATTGAAGCCCTGCTAATTCGATAGCTGCGGCTCAGCCTTGTTGGGGTGAGATAAGTGGAATACATTAGTTCCATCCTTGACCAGCACGTGGAAGACGCGCTTTCGCTTCGAATGCTACGCCACATAGCCATCCGCAGCCCACGCTACCATCTCCGGGATTTGATGAACCTCGACAAACGGCTAGATGCGAACCTCGATGGCCTCAGATTGGCTGGCGAGGCAGCATGGCAACTCTGCCAAGGTTTGCCGGAAACAGAGGGACTCGCCGGCATCTTCACTGCATCCGTCTTGGCCTTTTCAGGAAATATTGAGGAGCAGCGCCGTCGGATTCTTCAAGCCGCTCTCGGTAGCCCGCAACTGGCACGCGGTGTCATATCCGCTCTTGGTTGGTTAGATTTCACGCAGAGTGAACTTCAGATCGAAAGGTTACTCGCCGAGCAGGCTGCGGGACTTCGCTTGATTGCAATCTCTGCGGCGGTCATTCATCGTAAATGTCGTCCTGAGCGGGTATTGGACGCCATCCGGCACAACGACGCCTTAGTGAGGGCTCGCGGCCTCCGAGCGATCGGCGAACTTGGGTTGCGGGACTTGGTTCCATACGCCGCTGAATTACTGGACTCGAATGACGATCAGGTTCGGTTTTCCGCCGCGTGGTCATGCGCACTGCTCCGAGGCGACGGGGGAGCGATCACTGTTCTGAGGAGGGTCGCCGAATCAGAGAGCCCCTTTCGAGCCGCGGCTCTAGAGATCGCGACTCGATGCTCAGACCCTAGTGCAGCCAAGCAATGGCAACGACTTCTGTCAGCGAATCCGAAGTACGCGCGATTGGCGATCCTCGCGGCCGGCGCCATGGGCGATCTAGAACTCATCCCTTGGTTGATCGAGCAGATGAGCCAGCCGGAGTCAGCTCGGATTGCCGGCGACGCCTTCGCAATGATTACCGGCTTGGATATTGAGAAAGAGCGTCTGGACCATCGAGACCCGGCGTTTCTTGAGGCCGCGGCGAACGGAAATTCCAAGAATCATTACGTCGTGATGGACGAGGACGAGGGTCTGTCTTGGCCTGATCCCTCGCTGATCCGGACGTGGTGGCAGAGGAAACAGAGAGACTTTCAGGCCGGAGCGCGATACATATTCGGCGAGCCGATCACGGCCGACAGTTTGACGCGTGTTCTAGTTCTCGGACACCAGCGGCAGCGGTCTGCTGCGGCGCTCGAGCTTGCGATTTTACAACGTGATCAGCCGCTATTTAACGTTGCCGCTCCAAGTTCTCGTCAGACGGCGTTGTTGCGAAGGCATCCAGATCGGCCTGATGGCATCCGCGCCGTTCAAGAAAGTTTCCGAGTGCCGCTTATGCCGCGAAGGTGACGGGGTGCCCCGATCGGAAGTTTGGAGAATCGCATGGACAAAGCTGATCGTTTCTGACGAAAGTGGACTCGGTCTTGAGAAGCAGTGCATGTGAGAACTCAGTTGGCTGCGCTTGCGGATTCTTTCTGGATCTCATTAATCATGTTCAGGCTTTCGTCCAAACCGCGGATGGCCTTGACTAAATCCGCTACAATAACAGGCTGGTATGTTTTGAATCGGGAGCCAAAATGGACAACGCGGCACCTCCTCTCGAAGATCTCAAGATCGACCAACTGCTTCAGCTTCACGCTCTCACCAAAGACCTTGCGAAGTTTTACCACAAGCAACTCCGCGGGTACCTGGACACGATTGCCCTTTTGTTTCGGCCTCGCCGCGTTCTTGGCGACGCGATGGAGGGTGCTGAACGTGAGGCTGTGGGCGGTTCGGAACGAAATGTAGCTGAACTGCGCGATCTGTATCGCAGGGTCGCTGTGCGCCCCTTCGGCCTCCGGCCGGAACTCAGTGTGCCTCTCGAATCGGTTTCGACGCAAATGCAGCTGTACGAATGGGAGTACATACATCAGGTCAATACCGACCGGGGCTGGCGCGGTATTAAGGTTACGTCACCTCTGACATGGGTCCTGACGTACTCATCGACCTACTCGCTTCCGATGCTGCGTCAGGTCCTTGCGGGTCAGGACGAGCGCGATAACGAGGCCGTTAAGGCTTTTGTTCTGCGGGCATGCCTGACGCACCTTCATCTGCAGAAATTCCCGGCGATCGGTGGTTTGCTTTCCGGCCTTCGATACCGTGTGGAGATTCGGCAATCGCCCGAAACAGGTGAGCTTCCGTTCGTAACGGTATCGGCGCCGTTTTCAACGTTACGCCCCCCGGACAGCCTCGTAAATGTAGCCAGCGGCCTTGCGGGAGGCGCGAGTTTCGCCGAGGTCGTCGACCTCAATACCGTCCGCAAACTGCACGATCCGCTGCGCGACCAAGTAGACGCCATCTTCCGTGCGCACGGCCGGGAGTTGCCCGCCTGATGCAGAATCGCAACCGGGTCGTCTGGAACAAGGGGATGTTCCTCAATCCCCAGCAGTTTCAGACTCAGGATCAGTTTGTCGAGTCGGCTCTCCACTTCCGCTTCACAGCCTCCCACTTTGCGAACTGGGGAGTTAGTGATCTGACCATCGACGCCGACTCTCTTACCAATGGCGTCTTTCGCGTCAGCCAGTGCGTGGGCGTTATGCCCGATGGCGAACCCTTCGATATGCCGGGAGCGGATGATCTCGTCCCTTCGCGCAAGTTCGCCGAGCTTTTTTCGCCGACACAGGAAGCTCTGGATGTGTACCTTGCTCTCCCCGAACTGAGGCCTCGGTCCCGGAACGTCACTATCCCCGGCTCGCAAACGGAGGGTTCACAGGGTCCCGCCGCGACTCGCTATGTGGCGGAGACGCTCATGGTTCCGGACGAGAACATCGGCGCGGAAGAGAAGCCGGTCATGGTGGCCCGGCGAACCTTTCGCCTGCTCTTCGGAAATGAATATCGGGACGGCTTCGTGACGTTGCGCATTGCACGGATTTCGCGCAGCGCGGTCGGCGCGCTCCAGTTGAGTCCGGAGTTCGTACCGCCGTGCCTGAATCTCGGCTCAAGCCCATATCTGGACATGCTGTTGCGCCGCCAAGTCGAGATTCTCGCTAACAAAAGCGCCTCACTCTCAGGACCAAGAAGGCAGCGCGGCAAGATCACGGCGGAATTTCTGCCGTCGGAAACGGCCAATTTCTGGTTGCTCCACACGGTCAATACGCACCTGCCGGAACTCAGGCATATCTGGAAGGTGCGAAGAGGGCATCCCGAAGCGGCCTACGCATGCATGCTTCGGCTCGCGGGCGCGCTCGCGACTTTTTCGCTCGAGGCGAGGCCCGAGAACCTGCCGGATTACGATCACGACGATCTCGGCCGATGCTTCACATTGCTCGACCGAAATATCCGCGATCTGATGGAGACTGTCATTCCGTCGAAGTTCGTTGCGATTCCGCTGGAATTCCGCGACCGGTTTATCTGGGGAGGAACCGTTACCGAGGATCAGTACTTCAAGAATTCCCAGTTGTACCTGGCCGTAAGCGCCAAGATCGGGATGGACGACATCATTCGGAAAGTTCCGCAAATCGTAAAAGTGGCGTCGCAGGATGACATTCAACGTCTGGTCCGCAGCGCACTGCCGGGTTTGGCGCTGCGCCACGTTCCCGTTCCTCCCGCAGCCATTCCAGTAAGGCTGGACAATCAGTACTTTCTCCTGAACCAGTCGGGCCCGTTGTGGGACTCGATCAAACTCTCGCGTCAAATAGCCGTTTATGCGCCGGGAGAGATCGTCGAACCGCGGATGGAAGCCGTGATCGTTTTGGAATAGCCTCCCGGCAAGTCCGCTGAAAGGCAACGACAGCACTTGTGCTATTAAAGCTGCCCGAGGCCGCTGCCGAAACGCTGGCGCAGAGCTTCGACCCGGAGGTCGTGCGCGACATACGGATAGATGAGTTTCAGCTCCTCATTTCGGCGGCGCTGAAGGCCCGGGGCGTTCGCCCAAACCCTACGCATGGATTCGATCATCCAGTAAATCCAGACGAGATCTTTGGATTGGATCGCCCAACCTAATTCGCTCATCTCCCAGCGGCTGTCGAACACATCATCTGCGCTTAGCTTTGCGGGCGCTGGCGCCGCCGTCCTGGATTCCGGAAAAGTCAACCGCGGCAACCGCCCGAGCGAGTTCATTTGCCCCGACGGGAGCGCCAGCCCCGAAACGGCAGGCTTCGTCAGAGTCCGGCCAATTCCGAGCGACGCAGTATCGGGTATGTAGGGCGCCCTCATTTCCATCCGATCCTCGGCCACTTTGGCTGGTCGGGAATTCCCGGGCCCGCGATTGAAAATCATGCTCAGGAGCGCCACCTGCACGCCCGCCGGCAGTTCGTCAAAGCCGGGATACGTCTTGACGGCTTCATCGTACTCCTTGGCGACAATCCGCCCATGGATTTCCATCGCGAGTTCACGGGGAATGTTGACGTCCTGCAGTGTCCGGAGGTACGCGGAAAGTTGAGAGCGCGGCAGCCTGCCACGCGTCGCCTTTGCGAGGCGGTCCAGCACGCTGGGCGGCCTGAGAAGCTTAGGATCCGGAAAAGCCAGGCGAGGTAAACGCCCGACCGAGTTCATTTGCGTCGGCGTCGCCGGGAGTGTGAGCCCTGGGACAGAAGGCTCCGGCAGGGTCAGGTCGACACCAAGCGACGCATTCGCCGGCAGGTATGGGTCCAATTCCGCCCAATCCCCACGGAATTCTTTCTCCCAATGCTGCCCGAGATCATAACCGATGCCGATCGTGATACCCGACTTCCCGCCTTGGGGCAAGTACGGCTTACCGGGGCACCCTTCCACTTTCACCAGAAATCTTTCAACTAACAACAGGACTTCGCTTTTTTTGCCCGCTGGGTAATAGTGGCCCACCTGGAAGTCCGGCTCGACGTGGACGCGTGATTCCAAGGCCCATTCGTGGAAGGTGTTCAATCCAGGCAGGACGAACGGATCCGGGCAGGCATGGTCGTTATTCCCGAGCGGGCCGGGTGTGTCGCCGAGCAGAGAGAAGCGGCTCGGGTCGCCTGCATCGTTGATCCCAAGGGAACCTGGCGTGCGCGCCGGGCAGGCAAGGCGGTCGCGCTCGTGGCGCAGATCCAATCCGATGGGGTTCGGTTTTCGAGAATGTGCCATCGTCGCCGCCATGCTGTGTTGGCGCGTTTCGTGGTCACTCAGACCACGACAGAATGAGCTTCGTCAGGAGCGTCTATCCGGGGCTTGCCCGAAAGATATTCGAAGTTCCCGTCCGCCCCCACCGCCACACGGATCACATCCGGATCGTCGCCGGCCGCTATCCGGGTCAGCATCAGGACCGAAACCTCCGGCAGCAGCGTATTGGTCAGGATGTTGTCGACATTGCGGGCGCCACTCTCCACCTCTGTGCATCGGGCCGCGACTTCCTCCACAACATCTTCACTGCAGATCAGTTCCACGCGATGAGATGCCGCAAGCCTCCTTTGGATCTTCTCGAGTTTCAGACGTATGATACGCTTCAGCGAATCATCCTGAATCGGATAGTAGGGAATCACAACAAGCCGTCCGAGGAACGCCGGCTTAAATACCCGGTTCAGCTCCGGCTTGAGCGACGCCGCCAACTCTTCCCAATCCGTACTGTCCTCTGATTCTGAACGGGACCGCATAATCGAATCCGTCCCGACGTTCGAAGTCAGGATGATGATCGTGTTCTTGAAATCGATCTCTCGACCTTCACCGTCTTCCATGCGCCCCTTATCGAATACCTGAAAAAACAGCTCCAGCACGTCCGGATGCGCTTTTTCCACTTCGTCCAGAAGAACGACCGAATAGGGCCTTCGTCGGACTGCTTCTGTGAGAACGCCGCCTTCGCCATATCCGACATAGCCCGGAGGCGAACCCTTCAGACCGGAAACGGTGTGAGCTTCCTGAAACTCCGACATATTGATCGTGATCAGGTTTTTCTCGCCGCCGTAAAACAGGTCGGAAAGCGCCAAGGCGGTCTCAGTCTTCCCCACACCGCTTGGCCCCACTAATAGAAAGACGCCGATCGGCTTTCCGGGATCGTCCAACCGCGCCTTGGATGTACGGATACGCTGGCTGATGGCCTTCAACGCGTGTTCCTGACCAATGACGCGATTGCCCAGATGGGATTCAAGCTTTAGAACGGTATTGACTTCGTCCCTAAGCATCTTGCCCACTGGTATACCCGTCCACCCGGAGATCACCTCGCCGATGATCTGCGAATCGACCGAAACGCGAATCATCGGCTGTTCGCCCTGGAGATCAGCGAGCTTCAGCTTGAGATCCTTCAGCTGCGCCAGATTGTCACTAACATCCGGTTTTGGCGCTCCGTTTTGACTCGCGTTCGGCTCACTTGAGAGGGTCTTCTCCAGGGTCGCGTGGCTTTCGCGAATTCTCGAGACCAGATCGCGCTCCTGGTCCCATCGCCCCTGAAGGGCCGCCAACTCTTCTCTCAGGCGGTCTCGCTCAGCAGCAATTTCTTCAAGACGGGCATGGTGGTCGGTACCGGCGTTTGCCTCTCTTTCGAGAATTCTCGTCTGTGTGGCGAGCGCATCGATCCGCCGGACCAGAGCCTCGACGGCGGATGGCACTGAATTCTGACCCAGAGACAACCGCGCGCAGGCTGTGTCGAGTACGCTGATCGCTTTGTCAGGGAGCTGGCGTTCGGAGAGGTATCGGTGCGAGAGCCGTACCGCACTTTCCAGACCTTCATCGAGGATTCGAACGTTGTGGTGCATTTCGAGGGCGGGTGCCGCGCCTCGCAACATCACGATGCATTGTTCTTCGGTGGGCTCATCCACTTTGACCGTTTGAAAACGGCGGGTCAAAGCGGGGTCCTTCTCGAAATACTTCTTGTACTCCGACCAGGTGGTCGCGGCGATTGTCCTTAGTTCGCCTCGGGCAAGCGCAGGCTTCAGAAGATTCGCGGCGTCGTTCTGTCCCGCTTGTCCGCCCGCGCCGATCATCGTATGGGCTTCGTCGATGAATAGAACAACCGGGATGGGCGAAGCCTTTACTTCGGCAATGAGGCCCTTGAGTCGATTTTCAAATTCACCTTTGACGCCCGCGCCAGCCTGAAGCAGCGCAAGATCCAGTGTTCGCAGCTGAACATTTTTCAACGGTGGAGGAACATCGCCTCCAGCGATCCGGAGCGCGAGACCTTCGACAATTGCGGTCTTCCCTACCCCTGCTTCGCCGACGAGGATCGGGTTATTCTGCCGCCGGCGCGTGAGGATATCGATAACTTGGCGAATCTCTCCATCGCGTCCCAGGACGGGATCAATCTTGCCGTTCCGCGCGTTTCCCACGAGTTCAACGGTGAATTGATCCAGATAAGGCGTTTTGCTGCCAGGTACGCCTGCGCCAGCCGCCGAATTTGACGCGGTAGCCGGCTCCGCGCTGACGGCTTCGCGCGAGGCTTGTGTGATCCGATCGAAATTCTTTCGCAGATCCTCGAGGGAAATCTTCCGGAATTCCAGCGTCACATCCTGCAGGACGCGCGATAACTTGTCGTTCCCCAACAGGGCAACCAGGAGGAATCCCGTGCGGACCTGGCTGGTTTGAAAATCGATCGATGCGATCGTCCAGGCGTCGGTCATCATGTCCAGAACGTCCGGGCTGAATGCCGGCGTTCGCCCATTTCCGGTCTTAAAGCGGTCGATGGCTCGGTTTAGCGCGGCGGTGGCCCGTGCAGTATCAATCTCCGCGTGACGAATAATCGCCGCCGCATCGGTATCGACTGTATCGAGGAGTTTCACCAGGACGTGTTCGACTTCGACGTCATAGTTCGTCTTGGCCACGCATAGACCCGCGGCAGCTTCCATCACGCTTCTTGTGGCGGGGTTCAGTTTGCCAAAAAGAGAACGAAGATTGACTTGCATTGCAGTTACCGCTCAGTGCATCAGCCTCAGCTGAACGTCGCCTTTGAAGGCGACTCGGCTGGGGGCCGTTGATCCATCCGGACGCTCATAGGTATCGAGCACTTTCGACCCCGAGGTAATCGTGATCCTGTCGGGCAGGATGCGCAGTTCCAGCGGCCAGATAGTACCCTCGCCTAATTGAATGTCCTCCTTCTTGGCGCGTTGGTCCTTATCTTCCTTGTTGTCGGTGTAGACCTTCCGCTCAATGGATTTCGGCTCAAGATGATACTCAATGCGGTTCGCAGTTCCGGTGTATTCGAGGCGCCACTCCACGCGTTTTTGCCTCGTGAATCCCCCGGGAGATGGTCTGACCTGCAGCGTTATGTTGCCCTTGTTCTGGCACAGGGGGGCATAACTGGAGCCTTTATGGAATTCCCAGCCTTCATCATCTTTCGTCCACTGGTTGGGATCGAAAACACAAGTCGCTTCCACCGGCTGAGCAGGGTTTAGCGTTAGCTCGACCTTCTCGTTCTTCCCAGGGGCGACGTTGACGCTCACCGTTTTCGCGACACCCAACGCCGTCGCGTGAACGGTGTATCGGCCCTGCTTTACCGGAACTGTGCCGTTTTTAGCAGTTTGGGGTTGCCCTTCCCCATCACGCGTATAACTGATCTGAGCATCGTCCGGCTTGATGTCAAATGTGAGCGAGCCCAGCAGCGAGAGCGTAGCTTCCACGCTCGACAGGTTAACAACCTGGCCGGGGTCGAACTTCATCTTTATTTCTTTCTCTTCATAGCCGGCTTTGCGAAGAGAAATGGTGTGCGAACCTGGATTTGCCTTCCCAGACCAACCGCCGTTCGCGGCCGTTGTCCCCACCGATTGTCCGTCGATCAGGATCTCGATTCCGGGAGTGCCATTTTGGATGGAAAACGAGGTGGAAGGCGGCGGTGGAGGCGGGGGTGGAGCTACTTCCACGCGTTTCAAATCGATTTTCGCCAACTTCTCCGTGGCGCCTTTTTTCAGCTCGACCGGCCTCTCTTCGGATACATACCCGTCCTTGCTCACCACGATCGTGTATTTACCCGGCGGCAATTGATAGGTAGTGGCAGTGCCATGAACATGGCGCGCGGAACGGCCTCCTTTTATCGAAACCTCTGTATCCGGCATGCCCAACTCCACCTGGAGCGTGGCTGTATTCGGGTCGCTCTTCAACAGCAGCGTGAGCGCAGGCGCATTGCTCGCATCAATAGGCAGCGACCGCGCGCTTCCACCGTCCAACACCACGACGTCCGAACCCGCCTTCACATTCGACAGCTCAAGGCCGCTCGCCGGAATCGGTTGAGGACTCTCATTCGCCAAGCCGACTTTCAATGCGGGGTTGCTGGAATACACGACGCTCTGAGACCCAAGATTGCTGATAACGACAATTGACATGTCGTTCGCCTTGATCGGCGAGGTGAGATGGGCCATCTTCCCCGCCTCCCCGCTGAAGGTAAAGCTGAGAATTTCCTTCTGGCCCTGCAATAACGCCAATTTGTGTTCAGCCGAAAGCGAGAGTCGGTCATCGCTGAATGACCCATCCTGTAAATCCGATTTCTCCGTATCGTCTATCAATACATGACCGTTTTGGAGATCGGACGCGATATGCACGCGCAACAACTCCGGCGTGAGACGCAATACGATGCTCTGGGGACCGCCCTGACCTGCATTGAAGTTCTGGGTTGCCGTCTTGTATCCCGCCGCGCGCGCCTCGACCACATGGTTGCCGGAGGCATATTGCGCCGGGAACTGAGGCACGGCAGCGTTGTCTACAAAAAGCTGCGTCCCTGCCGCGACGGCGGGTTCCACCGAGACGTTAACCGCATAGGTGGCGGCCGCCGGATTGCTCTTCGTCACCACTGGATGCGATGGCGGCTTCATCATCTGGTACACAATCACGATAATCAGGAGGATCGGAAAAGCCGAAATCGCAGCCCATTGAATCCGTGAAAAGCCGAATAGGGGGATCGAGGCAGCGGGTTTCACTGGCTTCGGGGCGGAAGGAGCTTGCTTCGGCGTTTTCTCGCCGGAAGGGGATGGCTTAGCGGATTCTTGCGCCGCTGGCTGAGGCGGGAAGAGCACGGTCCTATCCAAGCTCTGGTCCAGGATGCTCATCCCGGATGCGCCCACCGAGTTCACGGCTGTCGCAACCGGTTTCGGTTCGGCGGGTTTGTCCGAAGCCGGTGGGGCCTGCCGTTCATCCTCTTGTAACGGCGCCTTCCTTGCCGGGAGCGATTTCCGAAGCGTGTCTCGAAGCTGCACCAGCCGTAATTCGCTCGGAAACGACCGAAGGGCGTCTTCCACTGCCTTTAAAGCGCCCGACAAGTCTCCGGCAGCCTGCAGATCGCGCGCCCGCGCCAGGCTGTCGTCGACCATCTCCTTGCGCTTATAGTCCGAAACCAGTCCCTCGAGACCGCGGACGACTGGGTTCGAACTATCGATCCGGAGCGCTTCGAGGATCAGCGGCTCAGCGGCCCGCCAATCTTGCCCGAGGACAGACCGTGCCTGTTCCACAAGAGCGTTCAAGAGCGCGGCTCGGATCACCGGATTGGAACCATCCAGCTCGGAAGCTTTGCGCAAAGCCTCGAGTCCTTCGCCGTAGGCCCGCTCAAAACAAAGCTTCTGACCTCGCTGCAGCCATGTTTCTGCTTCTTTCGCGCGCTCCAGATCCTGCTGCGTCAGCCTGTCGAGACCGCCGAGTTCGCGGTCCTGAGGAAACTCCGCCAGAGCAGCGCGTACCAGTTCTCTTGCCCGCGCGTAGTCCCCCGCCGCGCGCATCTGGTCGATTTGCGCGACCCAGCGCGCTTTCGCTTCCTCCCTGACTTGTTCATCGCGCCGGCGCGTGAGACGCTCGACTTCAAAGCCTATTCCGGGGTACTGCGCGTGAATGTTCCGCAGGATGTCCCACTGACTCAGGGCGTCTCCGAATTGACCGCGCTCTTCATATTGACGAGCCCGCGCCACGATCGCGTTCACGAGATCCCGCCGCTCTCGCGTAAGCCGGAGGGATTGTTGAAAATGTGTCTCGTCCGGATACCGCTCGGCGGCTTCTTTCAGGATATTCACGCGGCGGTCGAGGTCGGGTTCAGCATCCGCCCTCTGGACGACGCTGGCAAGAAATGACGAATATTCCTGCCGTTTGTTTTCTTCGATCTCCAGCTTCAGGGCCTGAAATAGCGCGTCGGTAGGATACCGGTTCAGATATTCGTTGCAGATCTCCAACGCTTTATCGAAATTTTTGTCCGCTAAGTAACGGCGGCCCGTCGCATACGCGTTCCGCGCGGCATCACGTTCCGTGCGGATCTGGTCGTACAGGCGCTGATATTGAGCGTCGCGATCCGGGGTTTCGGAATCCGGAGTTGTTCGGCTGAATTCCAGAACGCGTTCGAGCTTACTCAAAGCCGAACTGACCTCGCCTTCTTCGTAATTGCTCAAAGCCGCCTTGTAGAGTTGTTCCTTCTCACCGCGTACCCGATTCATCTCCTTTTCCCGGCGTTCCACATCAACCAGCAACTCGCATGCGCGGCTGTTCTTCGAATCGAGTTTCAGAATCTCCTGCAGCCCTTCCCTCGCCTGTGCGAACGAACGATGATGAATGTGCTGCTCCACAAGTCGAAACCAGTTTTCGACCTGGCGGTTGCTCATCTCCTTCTCGACGTCCTGACGCAGGCTCAGGGCATCGGCATTGTCAGGATCGATCTCGAGGACTTCCTGAATCTTTTGCAGCGCAAGCGGGAATTCATTCTCCTCCCGGCGGCTGCGGGCGGTTTCGATAAGCTGCCGAATCGATTTCTGCCGGATGCCCTGGTTGATCTGAATGCGGATCACGGTCATCTCCGGATCGAGGTGGCCTTCGGCTTCCAGTTCGCTTAGCAGTTCCGATCCAAACTGAAGGTCGCCTTCGGCCAGCGCCTTCTTCGCCCGTTCAATTCGTGGCTGCGTCTTCGCTTTGTCGAATCTCTCAATGGGCTGATTTGCCAATGCTTTCTGCAGGGTCTCAGAGAACTCTTTGGCGCTCGAAAACCGATGATAAGGGGCCTTGGCCATCGCCTTATGTATGACGCGGCTTACAAGTTCGCTTACCAGCGGATTCAGTTCGCCCACGGGCGGAGGGATGTGATGGCGCAAGGCTTCTACTGTTTCCGTGTCGGTCCTTCGCGCGAAGGGTTTGCGCCCCGTAAGAGCTTCATAGCAGACCACGCCCAAAGAAAAGATGTCCGACGCCGGACTCGTCGGTTTCATTTCGATCTGTTCCGGAGGCATGTACTGCAGCGTGCCCTTCAGGCCGGTTATGCTCTCGGTTCCAGTCAGATGGACGACGCCGAAATCGATGATCTTTACAGTATCGTCATCCATCACGAAGATATTGCTCGGTTTCAAGTCCCGGTGAACCAGGCCGTTTTCGTGGGCTGCCTGCAGACCGCGGCAGGTCTGCATGATGATTTCGGTCACACGCTCGACGGTCAGGCGGAGGTTCTCATTCTTAATGAGGTAGTCAAGTGTCTTGCCTTGCAGGAACGGCATGACGAAGAACGGCTTTTTCTGTCGATTCTCCTCGAATTCGCCGGTGTCAAACAAATCAACGATATTCGGGTGATTAATTCGGGATAAGACGGTCCATTCCTTCGAAAAGAGATCGAGCGCCGCCGGGTCGATCGAGCCCCGCATCGTTTTGATAGCCACATGCCTGCGCGTCACCGAATCGTAAGCCTTATAAACCACACCCATTCCGCCCTGTCCTATCGGAGCGCCAACGATTTGATATCGGTCCGAAATCATGGGAAAGGTCGCCGAGGCCATAAAATTAGGTCTTTCAGAATATTGGATATACGGTGGAAATGCAATCCCGCGCAGTAATGATTGATCGCAAGGCGTAACTCTTCTTTTCGAGCTGTTCCGTCTCTCAGTAACGCGTGACTGGAGAGATCAAAATGGTTTCATCCTTTACCTGCCCATAAACCTTTGCGCCCTAAGTCCCGGGCGCAAAATCACACAGTTCTGTGCGCCACTACTTGCCATGGGCAAGAAACACTGGACATTTCTCGTTCGCGATCGGTCTCCGTTCCGTCGTGGCTGAGAAGTTGATGGAGTCGCGTGAGAGGCTCGTTATTCGCTGTCTTTGGGTTCTTAGGCACGCTGGATGCGCGGCAAATGTACCTGCCGCTGAAAGTAATACTTTGAGAAGTCATGCGAATTGGTGGACATATAACTGATCCTGAGATTGCTTGAGTTTATCGGGGACGAGCCTTTACGTATGTGGCCGACATCTGAAGCCGATTTGGACAATATCGCTCAGGCAGATTGAAAGACGGTTGCGGCTCACCTAGGGGCGGGAAACGTCTGTCGGGCAATCCCGAGTCGATGCTAGAGCCGACCGACGGTATCAATGTAACTGGCGAAGCACGTCGGTGGCTGCAGTCCGCCGGGAACGGGTATTCTGATAACGGATCTTGTACACACCGAAGCCATTGGATCGGAGTGCTGACCGGAGCGCTTGCTCGACGGGCCTACACACGTCAAACACCTAGAAAATTGGATTCGGAATCGGATTCAAAAAGCGCCCGAATGACCGAATTTGCGGACGATACCGACGCCGAAGCGGGGTTAAGAATGTGTGGTTTGCGAGGGGAGAAGTAAATTACGAATCAGCCGCTCTACCAACTGAGCTAGGGTGGCCAACCTTGGAATGAACAATCTGAGGGAATCCACGGAACGCCGAAATTAGAATCTCGGCTGGATTGATGCGGGACACGCACCCACCCTCCTGCCGCGTGATAACCACAGCCTTCTCTTATCCTAGCATCGGCCTGAGCGAAGCAGGGCAGCTCGGATTTACGCCGCCGAACATTCCAACTTTTCTACCGGAATTCAACCCTTTCCGATCAACAACATCCGCCCATAACCACGCCGAACCTGCCATCCGTCCCGCTATTCTTCAGCCGGAACGCTCATCCCCGCACCGGAAGGAGATATCAACTAATGATCGAAACGACCGAAATCAACGAACCACTCACCACCGCCACCGGACCTCGCACGCCCGAAGGCAAAGCCCGCTCCTCGCAGAACGCCACCAGAATCGGCCTGTACGCCGCCCGCGACTTCATCCGCGACGGCGAAGACGAAGAGTACATCGAAGGCTTCAATGAACTCATGAAGGAACTCGACCCTCAGACTCCCCTCGAAAAGGTCTTCGCCACTGAAATCATGTCGGCGAACTGGCGGCTTCGCAGATGCCGGGTCATCGAAGCCGAGCTCGTCCTCCAGCCCGAACCTGACGAAAAAACGCAACGTTCAACCGACCGCGCCCGCGCTGCTTCGCATGTCATCTTGCGCCGCTCCCTCAATGAGCTCCGCAAGCTCCAGACCGAACGCGCCATCCGCGCCCACACGAACGTCCTCGGCATCGCCGGTCTTGCCGACACCGCCAGGGTTCTCGAAATCATAAACTCCACTCCCGATGATGCCGGCGCTGCAAAACCGCCAGCCGCCAAAACCGGCGGCCGCATCACTCTGGACGATCTCGAAGCGCTGATGACTCAGGCGGACAAACGCCTCTGCGAAAAGGTCGGTGCCGGGGATGACGGTTCGTTTTGTAAAACCGCCACGCCTTCGCAGATCCGGCCTCGGAACACTACACGCAACGCGCCGTGCCCGTGCCGCTCCGGCCGCAAATACAAAAAGTGCTGTGGAAATCCCGCTCGGGAGGCCCTGACACCCGCCGCCTGAACCGGAATCGCGCCCTCGAAATCGGCAACCATCCGGCTTGGGACGTCCGAACTGCGTCTTGTCGGCCTTACTCGGCGGCTTCGACCTGCGGCGAAGGCGAAATCTGCCGCATCATATCGGTGACTATGGCCCGGTAGTCGGTGCGCACGGGGTTATAGGCGAGGAGTTTCCCCTCGAGATCCTTCCCGCGATACGACCGCCCATGTGCGAGCGACGCCGCCACCTGATGGATGGCCTCGCCGAAGTTATGAAAAGCGGCTTTACCGTTGGCCCAGCCAAACAGGTTATTACCTCGTGCGTGCTTGCCGCCGCCGGACTCCACCATAGAGAGGCTCGGCAACAGCCGCCAGTCAAGGCCGTAACTATCGGCTTCTTTCACGAAAACGGCGGCGTAGCGCTCCGCCGGACAATGGTTATCGCTGAAAAACTTGCGGAGGATGGCCTCACGCAGGTCGAACTTTTTGCGTTTGGTGACATCCTGTTCGTCGTGTACGGTCGCGGATGCTATGCCGAGGACTCCCGCGAAAAGCATTACTCCAGAGGGCAAAAAGCGCTTCATTCGAATGTCGTTCTCCTTTTGGAATTAACTAAGGTCGACGGCTCTCGATCGGAGCGGCCGAATTCGTATTCGGCCGGGTTAGAAAAGTGGCATATGAAAAATTGTAACAGACGATTTCGGGGTGCCTGTATCCTGAAGCGATGCCTGCGGGAGCGCACACTGAGCGCCACCTTCGTTCCACCGAAACCGTACGCGACGTCGTGATCGGCATGTCCGACGGTCTCACCGTTCCCTTCGCGCTCGCTGCCGGACTCTCCGGAGCGAGCGTTTCAGCCGGCGTAGTTGTCCTGGCGGGTCTGGCCGAGATTGCCGCAGGCTGTATTGCGATGGGTCTCGGCGGATACCTGGCCGCGCGAACGGACGCCGAGCACTATGAGAAGGAACTCCGCCGCGAAATTGACGAGACGCGTCAGGTTCCAGACGAGGAGGCCGCCGAAGTCGCCCGCCTCTTCCAGGGTTGGGGACTCACGGACCAGCAGATCGAACCTATAGTTACCGCGATTACCTCCGACGAGCAGCGATGGGTCGATTTCATGATGCGATTCGAGCTCGGCCTCGAACAGCCCAATCCCTGGCGCGCCGTCAGCAGTGCCGCCACCATCGGTCTCTCTTATGTAGCTGGCGGCCTGATTCCTTTAGCCCCCTATTTTTTCGCTCCCGATCTACACAGGGCGCTCGCCGCTTCCGTCGGCGTAACCCTCACGGCGTTGCTCATTTTCGGGTGCATCAAAGCACGCTTCACAGGCATACCGCTCTGGAAGGGGGGATTCCAGACAGTCCTGATCGGAGGCGCCGCGGCGGCGGCCGCCTTTTTGATCGCGAGGGTGTTTCGCTGACGTGCAACACGACATCTATCGCATTGCGCCGCTTGGTTTTGTGCGGGTAGACTGGAAAAAGCAGTAAGACCGCAGTCATTATTCATCCAGCAAATCTATTATTGGAGGCCGCCACAAGGTGAGCATGTGGAATAAAAGAGAAGAATCGCCAGCGCCGCGCCCGGCCAGCGCGCCGCCGGCTCCGGCAGCGCCGGCGCCAGAAATCAGGAAGGAGCCTGTTCCAGTGTCGTCAACCCCTTATCGTGTACCAGACGCCGATTCCCGCGGCACCGCCACTATTGGCAAGGCGGTGAAAATTGTCGGCCAGATTTTCACTAAAGAAGACCTTTACGTCGATGGAGATGTCGAAGGGACCATCGAATCCCAGGACAATAAGGTTACGGTCGGCCCCAACGGCCGCGTCCAGGCTGGCATCAAAGCCCGCGAGGTGGTGATCCTCGGGCAGGTGAAGGGTAACGTCGAATCCGCCGATAAGGTCGATATCCGGAAGGACGCCCGCCTCGAAGGCGATATCGTCTCTGCGCGAATCAGTATCGAAGACGGCGCTATGTTTAAAGGAAGCATCGATATCCGGAAAGCGGAGGTGCGGCCCAACGCCGCCGGACCCACTATTAGCGGTCCGGCTTCCTCCCCTCAGGTTGCTCCCGCCGTTCCCGTTGGCGCGGCAGCCATGAAGCGCTGACGAAGGCGATCTGACCTCGGAGATGCTGCCGGAAAAGCTGCGCTCAATCTTCCGCAAGGAAAGCGAACCCGCTTCTCCGGCGCATCACCCATCCTCTTTGGCCGGAAGTTCGCCCGCCCGCAAGCCGTTTAAGCCGAATCCGCCGGTAACCCGGGTGAGCCGCGGTCTCGAGCAGTTTTTCTTCGAGATCCGCGACCTCGTCGGCCTGTCCATCCTCGACCTCGCCGGAGCCACTCAAGAGAACATCAATTTCCTGACCAGCCTCGGCCACAAGATCTACTCGCAGGACATCGTCCGCAGCCTGGACGACGCCTTCGGTCCCGACCCGGCCCAGCAGACCAACCCCGCGCTGATCGAGGCTTTTCTGCGCAACAATCTTGACTATGCCGCCGACACATTCGATGGGGTCCTTCTGTGGGACTCCCTGCAGTTCATGGGTCCGGCGCTGGTCAATGCCACCGTCGAGCGTCTGTCCCAGGTCATGCGCCCGAAGTCGTACCTGCTGGCGTTCTTCACCGCCAATGAGCGCGTCACGGAGGTGATGTCGTACGCCTTCCGCATCATTGATAACCGGACCATCCTGCTCGCCGAGCGCGGCATTCGCCCGTCCGGGCAGGTATTCAACAACCGCAATCTCGAAAAGCTGTTCGCGAAGTTCGAATCGGTGAAGTTCTTTCTCACCCGAGAGAGCCTCCGCGAAGTGATCGTCCGGCGATAAGCGCAATGAGCCCGGTCTTCCGGCTGATCTTCCTGGCCGTCGTGTGGGTCGTATGGCTCTTTCCGTTCGCCAGGAGGCGTGTGCAGGGCGAGCAAAAGGCGGTCACGGTCATTCGCGCCGCGCGCTGGGGCATTCTCCTCGCAGCCGCCGGGTTCGCCTTCGTCTTCATTCACGGACCCAAGCCATGGAGTTCCCCCTGGCCGGTCTGGAGATTCCTGCTCGCGGCGCCCCTGGCATCTGTGGCAATTATCCTCTCCCACAGCGGAGTCCGAAATCTGGGCCGTCAGTGGCGGGTCGATGCCGGACTCAACGCCGACCATGAACTGATCCGTACGGGTCCCTATCGGATCGTGCGGCACCCGATCTACGCCTCGATGCTCTGTATTATCCTCGCGGGAGTCGCCGTAATCGGTACGCTGCCCGGTTGGCCCATCGGGCTCGTGCTCTTTTTCATCGGGACCGAGATTCGAGTCCGCATCGAAGACGGCCTCCTCCGCGGCCGCTTCGGAGAGCAGTTTGAAGCCTGGAAGCGCTGCGTTCCCGCCTACATCCCTTTCATTCGCTGATCAAATGACCAAGGACCGGCACTGTCAACCCTGCTTTCGCGGCAAACAGTCGCAGGAGTTCTGCGCCGGGCGCGCGGAGAGCGGCCGCGTCTACTATTCAGCGCTACCGACCGCTATCCCTACCTTTATATATATGCGGCGTCGGTTCCGATATGCGGCGTCGGTTCCGGCCCGAAGCACACTCTTTCAGGCAAGTACCTTCACCTTCCGTTACGCTTCGCCGAAGGCGCAGCATTCGCAGTGAACACTTACAACGGGTGGCCGACCGCGAGACGACGCGGTGCAGGAACTTTCAGTTCGCCGTGGCTTACTTCGGACTGCCTTGAACCCAGGCCAGGCCGTCGGGCTGCTTGCCAACGTCCAGATGCCCGGTTACCTGTAGCGTCTTCAGGTCGACCAGCGCAATGTAATCGTCCGGTGTGCAGGAGACAAAAGCCCGCGAACCGTCCGGCTGCATGAGAAGTCCTTCGGCGCCGTGCCCCACGGGAATGCGGGTGCGCTGATTCCGCATCGCTGTGTCCAGGACCACCACCTCCGGTCCATTGATCAGCGTCACGAACACCAGCTTCCCGTCGGGCGTGAACTTCAGCCGGTTCGCGCCCTGGACGTTCGCATTCAGGGTGGCCACGACTTTTTTCGCCGCGAAGTCGATCACCGAAATCGTCCCGTCCTGCGCGTTCGCCGCCCAGATCTCCTTGCCGTCCGGCGATACGTCGAACCCCTCCGCGCCGCGCCCCACCGGGATGACCGTCTCTTTCCAGTCCGTCTGCGGACCGCGTCCACCGGCGTTGGTCATCTTCTCGATGACCGTCATCGTCGCGGAGGCGATATTCGAGGTGACGATCCGCCTCAGATCCGACGTGACATAGATCATATGTGTGCGGTCCTGGCCCGTCCCGAGAATCAGATCGACCTTCGAAGATCCCGGATCATAGCTTCCGATCGCCTTCGCCGCTTCGGCCGTGAACCATAGCTTGCCGCCGGAGAAAAGCAACCCGTGCGGCCCGCGCAGCGCGCCAAGGTCCACCGACGGCAACGCCTTCGGCGCCATCAGATCCAGCACTGCCAAAGTGTTGTAAGCGCCGCCACCGTAGTTCGAGACATACGCCGTCCTGCCGTCGGTCGACGCGATCACCTCGTGCGGGTCCGGTCCGGTAGGCAGCTTTCCCAGAATCTTCAGCGTCGCCGGATCGACGATCGCCATCGTACGATCCGTCTTCGAGAGCGCCAGCAGCGAGGCGCCGAATGTGGTCTGGGCCAGCGCGGCCGCGATAAGCAGAACTTTAAGCGAACAACGCATCGATGGCCTTTCCTTTCCCGTCTTTCGTAACGTACACTGGCCGCTTCTCGACGACGAACGACTGATCCGCCGCGATCCCCAGGGCGCGGTAGATCGTGGCGTGCAGGTCCTCCATCGGAACCGGGTTCTCTATCGTTGTGCAGGGGCGTTCGTCCGCCGTTTTGCCGTAAACGAACCCGCGCTTCATCCCGCCGCCGAACATCACGATCGAGCCCGCACCCGTGAAATGCCGATGCATGCCGTAGTGCTTGGGCAGCGACATCACATCCGGCGTGTTCGATTGGTCCTTGACCTCTTTGCCGACCTTGCCTTCCGTAATCGCGTCGCGCCCGAACTCGCTCGCCAACACCACAAGCGTCCGGTTCAGCAAGCCGCGCTCCTCGAGGTCCAGAATGAGTTGCGCGACCGGCGCATCGATCTCCTGTTTCATCATTTCGGCGCGCTCATGCCCGTTCTCGTGCGAGTCCCAGTAGCGGAACGGAATGTACTCGGTCGTGACTTCGACATATCGCGCGCCCGCTTCCACAAGCCGTCGGGCAAGCAGACAACCTTGTCCGAACCGTCCATTGTTGTAAGCGTCGAAGCTCTTCTTCGGCTCGAGGGAAAGATCAAAAGCCTTCGCTGACGGCGAGTTGAGAAGCCGGTCGGCCGAATCAAGCGACCGCATCATCGACTCGCGTTGAAAATCGCCTGCATACTGATAAACCGGCTCCTTCGAGAGCAGCGATTCGTAAAGCTTGCGCCGGCTATGGAACCGCGCGTCGCCGAGGTCGGCGGGCGGCCGCACCGCCGCTGCCGCGTCCTCCGGATTCTCGATCAGGAACGAACCGAATTCGGTCCCCAGAAATCCCGCCGTGTGGAACGACTTCAACGCCGGGCTTTCGGCCCCGATCTCCAGGTTCTGGCCGATCGCGATGAACGGCGGCACGGTCGGATTGCGCGGCCCCAACGTCCGCGCGACCACCGCTCCGATGTGCGGCATCGCCAGCGACTGCGGCGGGATGTATCCGGTATGCCAGTGATACTGATGCCGCGAATGCAGGATGAACCCGAGGTCCGCCGCCTGGAACGTGCGGATCAGCGAAGCTCGATCCATCACCTTCGCGACGCGCTCGAGGCCCTTCGAAATCTTGATCGGATCGGCAGCCGTGTCGATCGCCGGAAACGTGCTGAGGACACGCTCGGTGCGAACGCCGGGTTCGAACGGCGTGTAGCGCTTCGGGTCCCAGGTTTCGGTCTGCGCCATGCCTCCGGCCATCCACAGCACGATGATCGAATCCGCCGTGGCTTTCGGCGCTTCGGCGCGCAGCAGCCCCGGTTCGATTCCCGTCAGTGCCGCCATTGTCGCGGCTGCCGTCGCTCCCATAAATCCGCGTCTGGTGATTTCCTTCATCTCGTTCCCTAATAAATCAACTGGAATTCCGGCTTCATCAACACAGCCCACAAAAGGTCCGCGAGTCCGTCGGCGGAGCCTATCGCTGCGGTCGAAGCGGACATCTCAGCCTGCGAAGGGGCGCGCCCCAAAGCGTAGCGGAATATCCGGTCCACGATCGCCCGCGAATCGTTCGTCACCGTCGGCGCAGGCAGCGGCGGATTTCCCGTTACGGGCGTGAGCCGCTCCATGTTCGGCGCCTCATCGAAGACGAAGAACCGGATCTGCGGATTGATTTCCGAGGTGACCTCCTTGTTTTCGATGCCCACTAATCCGCTGAATCGCGTGTAGCCTTTGCCGGCGATATCGAACGTTGTCACGGATGGCGTCTTGACCCGCAAACCGTCTTCGCCCGGCGCCAGAGCGACCCCATTGAACGCAGCTTTCATCCAACTTGCCTGAACCTTCTCGGGTGAATATGACCCGGTGTCCTGCACGACCAGCCAAAGCTTCTTCGATTTCGAGATGTCAATATCGAACGGAACAGGGCCGTTCTTCACCACATACGGCTTATCGAACAGAGAGATCGGATCCGGCGGCAGTTGGCCCCGCATGCGCCGCGCCGCCCGATTGAGCCAGTGTGTCAGGAAATCGCCGTTGACGAGTTCCAGCGCCTGTAGCGTGGTCGCCTGCGTATCCCGCGACGAATACACCTGATCGCGAATCGGGCGGCCCAGCGCCCGCGTGAGTGAATTCGCCGGGGCGCGCCATTCACGCGCATAGTGTCCGTGATAAACCGGCCAATCGCCAGTGATCCCTCCGATGGCGTCTGCGAACTCCTCAGCAGTCAACCGCCGCACCTCGGGACCCGCGAAAGCATACTCGTGCGGCTGCTCGCCTTTGCGCGGCACAGACGGCAGTTGATATGCCCGCGATTCGGCAATGGTCGCGATGAGGCGTTTCAGATCGTAGCCATGACTCACAAAATCGCTCGCGAGCCAGTCGAGCAGTTCGGGACTCCACGGCTCACCATCCATTTCGTCCGGGTTCTCGACGATCCCGCGACCGAGCATCCGCTCCCAGATGCGGTTGACCAGAGTACGGGCGAGCCTGCCGTCGCGCGGATCGAGAAACGTTGCGGCGACAGCGGCGTGACGATCGGCGAGCGATGAAGATGCCGGAGTCCGGTTCAGTTCTGGAAAGAGAAACGACGGTTCCGCATATTGTCGCTGCGCCACATCGCAGCGGAACAACTGAAGCTTCGGATCAGGCGAGAAATAGCTCGCAAGCGAATATGCCTCTTTCAGTTTCCAGTGGCTGATGAAGCTGTCGTGGCACGAATTGCACTTCAGATTCACGCCGAGGAAGATCTGAGCCGTGTTCTGCGCCGCCTGCATGGCCGGCGTCTGGCTCGCGTTCACCACGCCGCGCCAGTTCACGCCGATCAGAAAGCCTTCCGGATCGTCCGCCGCCGTCGGGTTCAGCAACTTCGAAACGAACCGGTCGTAAGGAAGATTCGATTCGAGCGCGCCGAGCAGCCACGCGCTGATACTCTTGCGCGACGCTGTCTCGGAGTAATAATTGACGCCTTCGTCGTTGCGCAGGAGATCGTTCCAGAACGAGATCCAGTTCTGCGCGTAGTTGCTGTTATCCGCGAGCAGGCGCTCGACTAGTCTGGCGCGCTTGTCAGGCGCGGAATCGGCAACGAAGCGGCTCAGATCGTCAGGCGGGGGCAGCAGGCCCGAGATATCCAGATAGGCGCGGCGAGCGAAGGTCGCATCGGAAACCAGCTTCGGTTCCGTCGCGCCGTGCCCTTTGAGATAGGCGGCCACGAAACGGTCGGCGGGAGCATCCCACCCGCTCCAGACCGGCTTCGGGACCGCTGGCGCCGTAAGAGTCAACGGAGCTTCCCATTTTGCCTTGGCGGGCGCCGAGTCCCGCGCGGCTCTCGCGCCTTCGTCGATCCAGGTTTTGAGAATTGCCGTCTGGTCCGGCGTCAGCGGGTCACCACCAAGCGGCATGCGCGGAGCGACTTCGCCGCTGATACGTTTCAACAGCAGACTTGCCAGGCTGTCGCCGGGACGAACGGCAGCGCCGCTGCGTCCACCATCGAGCGTGTCGCGATACGTTGCGAGCGACAGGCCACCGGACCGCTTCTCGGTTCCATGGCACGAGATGCATCGGGCCGCAAGGATCGGGTGTACCTGACGATCGAAGTCAACGCGGTCGGCTGCTAAGAGGGGTAGCGCCGCAATCAGGATCGTCAGGGAGACCGCTTTCATTTCGGACCCATTATCCTCCCGACCGTCAGCAAAGCGGCTGATCCCGCGAACATCAGCCCGGCCGCGGTCGAGAACGCGGCGACAGGCGAAACGGCGGTCCAAAGCGTACCGACCAAAGCGCTCGCGATCAGATCGCCCGCGCCGTTCACGGTTCCGAGCACTCCATAAACCGTGCCGCGCGTTTCCGCGCTCGTGATGTCGGGCGGGATAGCGCCTTCGAGAGTGTCCTGCGCGGCGGCGAATAGTCCCGCGATCACGAAAACCGCCGCCAATGCTTCAACA
>DATFSM010000083.1:0-21680 GCA_035262625.1 Bryobacteraceae bacterium | reverse complement strand
CATCGTCGCGAGCTGGATTCCCAGTTCGCCGGACGAATGGACTGCAACGCCGAGCTGAAAAGTTTCGCAGATTCCGGCGGCCTTCACGCAGGGGCGGATCCCGCCCCAGAATGTCGTGTCGAGCAGAATGACGTCGACGGCCGTATCTAAAACGTTGGCCGCCAGTTGTTCGAAGTTCACGACAACCGTGTTGGTAGCGAGCGGCACTCGGATCATCTCGCGTGTCCGGCGCATGCCATGCAGACCGAAAACCGGATCTTCCAGGTAATCGTTCCGGATGCCCTCAATCGCCTGCCCGAAACGGATCGCCTGCTCGGTAGACCAAACGCCGTTCGGATCGAACCGGTAGGAATCACCCGGCAGCGCAGCCGCTAAAGCCTTGTACGCCTCCAGTTCGTAATCCTGAGGGAAGACGCCCGCCTTCATCTTGTGGCTAGTGAAACCGTAGCGCTTTTTCAGATCGAGCGCGTTGGCGACAACCTGATCGATCGTCCGCACCTCGCCCTCGCCCGTCCTCGGATTCGGATACCGCCAGAAGCAATAAGCTGCGAACGGGACGCTGTCGCGCAGACGACCGCCCAGAATGTCGCAGACCGGAACGCCCCAAGCCTGACCCAGAATATCGAGGCAAGCGAATTCCAGCGCTGCCAAAATCTGGGTCCGGTTGTTGTAAAGCGACGCTGTCGGGTTCGCGATGAGGAAGCGCATCTCCTCGAGACGCGCCGGATCGTGCCCGACCAGATACGCCTTCATGGCGCGGAAGACTGCTTCGGCCGATTCGCCGCCACCGCCCATTTCTCCAAGGCCGATCAGGCCATTGTCGGTCTCAACTTCGACAATGGTCCGGACAAAGCGACCCCAATGGCAGCCGTTCGCGTGGCGCAGCGGCGCCTCAAGCGGTACCGTGACCGTAGTAGCACGGATATCGCGTATCTTCATGATTTGTTTTATTCTAGAACAATATCCGGCGGGGTTGCCGGCCAGAAGATTCAAACGGCAAGGACCGTCAGGAAGCCCGCAAAGCGGGCCGCCTGACGGCGGGCCTACAGGGGATAGAGTTCAGCCCTTGACGGGCGGAGGATAGTTCTTGAACATTTTCGCGCAAGCTTTGGCGAGATTCTTCTGCCGCTTCTCTGGTTTTGCTTTCGGATCCAGGGTCTTGGAGGCAGTGCCGCGCCAGACCAACTGCTTCGCGGCCGCATCGTACATGTCAAAATCCAGCTGACCGATCTGTATTGTTGAACTGGTTGTCGTGCTGATTCCGCCACCGCCGCCATAGCCATACCACCCACGGCCCCATCCCGGTCCCGGTCCCCATCCGCTGTCGAACGTGGTGAACTGCTTCTCCTGTCCGACGGAAACCTGGTAGCAGACAATGAGGTCCGCGTTTTCAGCGTCGGTTCTCTGAAGACCTTTCTTCGTAAGCTCAGCGTCGATGGCCGCTTTAACTTGTTGATCCTGGATCTGGTCGAGCTGATCCGCTCCTTTACAGGGTGACCATCTGTAGTTGTGGTATTTGGAATAATTCGTACCCGAGGCGTAGTTATAGCGCACGTCCTGGGCAAAGCTCCCGGCCGCAAATATCAGGACCGGAAGAACGATGCGAATTGCCTTCATCATGCAACTCCTCTTTCTGAATCACGTTTCTCGGGTGCTTTGGTACGGAAGTCCCCCTGCCGCTGCCTTCCCGAATGCCCAAGCCGGGCTTGCGGGTATGATGCGCGCCGCGCGTCTGCAATCTTTATTTTTGGTGACGACTGATGTCGTTGGCCAAGCGGAAAATAATGCAGCAGGACCGCCATCGGCCGCATCAGGGGACGCAGCATTGAACCGGATGGACTCTGAACGGCTCAAGAACGCCGAGCGAAAGGCCGAATTCCTCGAACTCGCCTCGAAGCCGCCGCCGCAGGTTCTCCTGATCACCTGCTCCGATTCGAGCATCTCTCCGGAACTCATCCTTCAGAGCGAGCAGGGAGATCTTTCGTTGGCTGCAACATTGGGAACAATGGCGCTGCCCAGCACTACGGCGGTCATTCAGTACGCGGTTGCTGCGTTCGGATCAACGCGATCGTCATCTGCGGACACTCGGACTGCCGCCATGAAAGGCCTCATGCATCCTGGTATGCCTGAAATACTTCCAGCGGCCTCCGCGTGGCTTGGCAACGCCGATTCCGCAAGCTGAGCGAGCGCGAGTTCCTCGATGCGCTCACCGAAGAGAACGTCGTCGTGCAGATCCGGCGCCTGGAAACCCGCCCCGCCGTGGCATCCCGGCCGCGCCGGGGCGAATTGCAACTATACGGCCGGGTGTACAAGATCCACACAGGCGAGATCTGGACTAACGACGTGGAACAGCAGCGTTTCGTGCTGCTCGACTCCCGCATGCCCTCGGCGGTTCGCGGTGTCCGCCGCAGAGGCGCCTAAGCCGTCCGCGCGGTCGGCTCGGGAGCCCGGGTATTGAACGATGATAGTCAGTTATCGGCCTTCCTGGCGAGGAATAATCAGGCAAGTTGCAGGGCCCGTAGCGGCTTCCGTTGCGTTCTCTCTCGGCGTGGTGGTTCTTTACGTTCGCGGATATCGGCAGGGCATCTTCACGGTTCCCAGCGTGTCTCTGAGCATGTTCGGAGCTGTCCTCAGCATCTTTCTCGGCTTTCGCACCAGTTCCGCCTACTCGCGTTGGTGGGAAGCGCGAACCCTGTGGGGCGCTCTTGTCAATCAGTCCCGCTCATGGACGCGAATGGTCACGTCGTACCCCCGCATATCGGGCCGTACGACGGATTCCACTGAAGAATTCGGACGCGAAATGGTGTTGTGGCAGATCGCATACGTCCACTCGCTTCGTCATCACCTCAGACAGGAGCCTCCCGCCGACGAGACGAAATTGATGCTGGAGCAGATTGGCGCGAGGGATCTGGTGACGCAGATCAATGTGCCCGCAGCCATTCTGCATCGCATGGGGCAGCGGGTCAGCACGGCCGCGGATGAAGGCTTCCTGACCGAATTCCGTCTGGATGCTCTGAATCGAGCGCTAACGGAGATCACAAACGTTCAGGGCGGCTGCGAGCGCATTCGGAACACGCCTTTCCCCAGACAGTACGATTACTATCCGGCGCTGTTCATTCACATCTACTGCATGCTTCTGCCACTTGCCGTAGTCGAGGAATTCGGAGTGATCACGCCGCTGATGACGCTTCTGCTATCAACCGCGTTGCTCATCATCGACCGCATTGGCCGGAATCTGGAAGATCCCTTCAGCAGCCCCGTGTACGGTACTCCTCTGACCGCCATCTCGCGAAATATCGAGATCGATCTCCGGCAGCGCCTCGGCGAAACGAATTTGCCTGCGCCGGTCGTGGCGATTCAAGGAATTCTGGAATAGAAGCGATTCTTATTCGCGGAAGTCTCATTCCTCTGGTTGAATCCGAACCCCATGGTTTGCGCGCCTGTATCCAACCAGCCCTCGCGGATCGGCCAGACGCTTGACGAAGGGCCGGAGCCCGACCCCTTGCGCCGTCCCCCGGGATTGCGATCCGCCACAAGGCATTTTCCCGGATGCATCGTAACACCGGCCCTCGTGACTCGTTCAGCTAGCCAGTACGAACTGGTATGTGTCAGAGTAAACCGACCGATCGTTATTCTCCGCGTCGAAGGGGAACTTGGGGGGATTGGGATTCGCGTGATCCACATTATCCGATACGGAATAAAGGACGAGCGGCGCCCCGGGAAGGGAAAGCGGAAGGCCCTGCTGCGATTGGGTAAAAGGAGAAATCCAGCTGTTGCCCACATAAACGAACTCGGCCTCCAACGGACCTGCCTGCTGAACGTCGGGCCCATCGGCGACAAAGGCGACCGTATCACCCCGCTTCACACTTAACCCGTCTGAGGGAAAAGGATATATAGTTGGCTCATTGCCTACCTGCAGACTCAAGCTTTTGGTAGGGTAGTTCCAGATTACGGTAAAGCTAGGTGTTTGGGCGGCTATCACGGGACTGCCTTTCCGGTCTGTTCCATCGCCTGTCTGCATCTGCGGATCGAGAACCTTTCCAAAACCCTCTGCGACGATCGAATACTCGATGAGGCCCTGCAGCGACAATACGCTCAGAAATTGCGTTGATTGGCCGCCGGCGGCGCTTATGGTAGGCTGCCCGAAGAAGGAAGAATCTGGCGTGCTCCCACTCCGATCGAAGAAATGCACATGAAAGGCAGGCTGAATAATCTGACCCTTCACAATAACCTGAAGATTCCACGAGATCCGATCTCCTGGCCGTACCTCCATAGGGCGATCGGTAGGAATCGGCGAGCCATTGTTCAGATAGTTTTTCAACGTAGTGGAGTAACCGTTGTTCAGCGCAACGGCGCTCACCTGAATCAAATAGTCGCTCATTTGCTTTTTGCGCGCTCCTTCTCGATCGCCGCAACGTCCGGCTCCCGTTCAATTTGCTCCTTACTGTAGCCCAGAGCTCTGCATGCACTAAGTGCCGCTATCGCCCGGCTTGTTTCGCCGGCTACCGCATAAACGCGCGCGGCATAGAATTGCGCGTCAGGATCCTTGGGAGTCTTCGCCAGAACCTGAGAAATCTGGTCAAGAGCGTCCGGGATTCGCCCTAGCTTGGCCAGGTACAGCGCATAGCTGCTGCGGAGCGAACTGTTTCCCGGGTTGATCGACAGCTGCTCGCTGGCCAGAAGGGCCGCGCGTTCGAACGCCTGGCGCGCAGCCTGGCGCTGCAAGGGAATCTGCCACCTCGCATCCCCGAGATTCCCCCAGTTGACCGGATTCGAGGGCTGCATTTCGGTTGAGGCCTGCGCCTCCCGCGCCGATTCCTCGTATTTTTTTTGGTAGTAATACACGGTCCCCAGATTCGCGTGCGCGAGCGCATTGGGCGAGATGGCGAGAGACGCGCGAAAGCTGGCCGCGGCGTCTGCCCATCGGTTCATCATGAAGTACAGGACGCCCAGATTCGAATGAATGACCGGCACGTCGGGCGCAAGCGCCCGGGCGGTCAGGAATTCCTGCTCTGCGCGGGCCTTCTCGCCCCGGTTCATATAAAACTGCCCAAGCGTGTTGTGTATCGGCCAATATCCTGGGCGCTGGGCGGCCGCCTGGCGCAATGTTGACTCAGCCTCTGCCGGGCGCCCCGCGGCCTCGAGGGTCTGCGCCAGCAATTGGTAGGCCTCCATGTTGGAGGGTTCGTCTGCGATCAGTTGCCGAAACAGCGTGATCGCTGAACCGTTGTCCCCCGTTGCCTTGCGGATCATCCCCTGCGCCATCAACGTTTCGCGTCCGGACCCATTCTGGACGGCGCGATTGATCTCTGCGTCGGCAAGGGCCAGCCACGTCGGATCGGAGGTAAAGTTGTGCTTCCACAGGTACGCTTCCGCCAGCCTGGCTCTCGCGAGGTTGAATCCGGGATCCGCGGTAAGCGCCTTCCGGAGCGATGCAATCGCTTCGTCTGCGCGGCGCTTTTCGATCGCGCCAACGCCTTCCAGATAGAGCGCGTACGCCGCCGAATTGCTGGTCTTTTCACCTGCCCCTTGCGCCGATGAAGGCCCGTAGCCCAGAAGCGATCGCAAAGCCGCAGCCAGTTTGTCCTGAAGATCTGCTGCTTCCGATGTCGGGACTGAGATCACCTGCGCATCCATTTGCCGCGTTGTCGCGGCGTCGTCAAGCGCGAGTGTGAGGCGGACCTGGTCGGCGGTTCTCTGCGCGCTTCCCGTAAGCGCGAGGGTTGCGTTGAATTCCTTTCGGGCCTGAGCGATGGACCTTACCTGGCCGCGCCGAATCTCCGCCGCGGGTACGACCAGCAGATTGCGCGCGCTCCCAGCCTTCGTCACGAGGGCCGTGACCGTCTCTTCGAGCCCGTCGCAGAAGGCCTGGTTCGCGGCATCGCCTCCCAGGTTTTCGAACGGCAGAACCACGAGAACCTGGTTTGTCACGGCGTGATGGTTGGCAAGATAAAGGGCAGACCCGACGCCGGCCAGGGCCAGGATCGCGGCGGCGGACGCCCAGATCAACCTGCGCCGGCGCCGACTCCTCGTGGAACCAGTCGGGAAGTCCACGATGGTCATCGTCCTGACTTCGGCGCCGAAGTTCCCGGAGATGCCGAGCGCGCTCAAAAACTCAGCAACCGAACCGAATCGATCTTCAGGGGACCGGGCCGTTGCCCGTTGAATCGCTTCGGCGAATCCGAAAGGCAGGCCGGAACGCAGGGAGGTCAGCGGAACCGCGTCCGATTTCAGGATTTCATCAATCAGACTTCCGACGCCTCTGGCCCCGAACATCGGCCGTCCGGCCGCGAGTTCATAGAGGACAACGCCCAGCGCATAGATGTCGCTCCGTACTGTCGCGTCCTCGCCGCGCAACAGTTCGGGGGCCATGTATGCGAACGTTCCGACGGAGTGTCCGGTCCTGGTGAGTTCATCCACCCGTGTGGACTTTGCAAGCCCGAAATCCACAAGCTTCAAAACGCCGTGTTCGCTGAACATCGCGTTGCCCGGCTTGACGTCCCGGTGCAGAATCCCTTTCGCGTGGGCGAAGTGGAGCCCACCCCCGAGATCGGCTGCATACCGTAAAAGTTCGTCCGACGACGCGGGTCCCCGGTTCAGCCTCGCGGCCAGAGATCCGCCTGGCAGGAATTCCATCGCCAGAAACGGATCATCACCCCAAACGCCGATCTCATAAAGCGTCGCGATGTTCGGGTGGTTGAGGGCCGCAATGGACTCGGCTTCCCGCCGGAAGCGCTTCAGCGCTTTTTCCGAGCCCGCAAGCCCTGGCCCCAGAAATTTGAGGGCGACGACGCGATTCAGCCGCTGATCGAGGGCGCGATACACAACGCCCATTCCTCCTTCACCACACCGGTCAAGAATTTTGTAATAGGGGTGTGGAGGTCTCGCCGAACTCGCCCCCGGCGCCATGTTTGTTCAACGATGGTACCGCAAGTCAGTTCGGCGAACGGCGATTCGCGTCACCCTGGTGTTTCAGTTCAGAAGCTTACCCTGAAGCTTACCCTGCCGCAGATATGCCGGAACGTCAAGATCGTCTTCGAATACCTGCGGTGGCGCCGCTGCAGCGGGCTCAGGCTCGGGTTCGGGCTCCGCAACAGCGGACGGAGGAGCAGGAGCCGCGGCTGGCGCGGAGGCGGCGGGCCGTTCTACGAAGAAATCGGCCGCAGGCCGCGCTTCGAAGATCGGCTCGCGGCGTTCCTCTTCCTTGGCGAACCCGGTCGCGATCACTGTGATCTTCACGGAATCGCCCATCTGTTCCTTCGCGATGAGCCCGAAGTTGAGTTGAAGATCGTCCGAACCGCTCGCGTCGACGATAATCGAGCACGCTTCGTTCACTTCATGCAGCCCGATCTCCGGCGATGACGTGATGTTCATCAGGACCTGACGCGCGCCACGGATCTTGGTGTCTTCAAGGAGCGGGGAGTTGATAGCCGCTCGAGCCGCTTCTACCGCCGCATTCGGCCCCTTCGCAACGGCGTTCCCGATCAGCGCGATCCCCATCCCGGAAATGGCCGCCTTCACATCGGAGAAATCCAGATTGATCAAACCCGGCGTCAGAATCAGCTCGCTGATGCCCTGGACCGCCTGGCGGAGAATGTCGTCGGCCATGCTGAATGCCTGCGACATGGTCGCGCCCTTCGGAGCGATCTTCAGCAGCCGGTCATTCGGGATAACGGTCAGAATGTCGACAGACGCAGCGAGGTCCGCAACGCTCCGGTCCGCCTGCCGCATGCGTTTGCCGCCTTCGAAGCTGAATGGCTTCGTGACCACGGCGATGGTGAGGGCATCCAATTCCTTCGCGAGCGTCGCGACAACAGGCGCCGCGCCCGCTCCCGTGCCGCCCCCGAGGCCGGCGGTCACGAACACCAGATCCGCGCCTTCCAGAATCCCGAGAATGCGCTCCGTATCTTCGAGCGCCGCCTGCCGTCCGATCATCGGATCGGAACCCGCGCCGAGACCATTGGTGATCTTCTGACCGATCTGAATCTTGTTCGGCGCCTGCGAAGCCGCAAGTGCCTGCGCGTCGGTGTTCATCACATAAAACTGAACTCCGTCCAGTCCTTCTCTGTACATTCGGTCGACGGCGTTCGAACCGCCCCCGCCGACGCCGATCACTTTGATACGAGCGCCCTTGCGCGTCTCTTCCCGCAGTTCGTACTTGAGCACGTCCATTTCGATTTCCTTCTCCTACCGAAGAATTCTTCCTAAAACGCCGACCGATTGTTTTTCCAGATCCACTTGCGTGCGCAGCCGCGCCGAGTACATCGCCAACCCCGCCGCTGTGGTCCACGCCGGATGATTCAGTTGTTCCGGCCATTGCATGAAACCCTGCGCCAATCCGATCCGCGCAGGGCAGTCGAGCACGCGCTCGGCGACATCGCAGAGTCCCGAAAGCAGAGCGCCTCCGCCCGAAAGCGCGATGCCGCTGGTAATCGCGCGCTGCATTCCCACCTGCGCCAGTTCGGTCCGCACCATCTCGAATAACTCCACGGCGCGGGATTCGAGAATCTCGTTGATCAGCTTGCGCGGCGCTTCGCGCGGACCTCGCCCTCGCGCATCCTCGGCGAACAACTCCACAACGCTGTTCTCCGCGGTTCCGTGAGACACCGCGCTGCCGAACTCCTCCTTCACCACGGCCGCCTCTTCAATCGGAAGCCGCAGCGCGTGCGCCAGGTCGCGCGAAAAATGGTCGCCGCAGATGCGCAGCGACGCGACTACCTGAGCCGACTCGCCGAAGTAGCAGACCAGTTCGCTCGAATGCTGCCCGATATCCAGCAAAACGACGCCGTCCCGCCGGTCTTCCGGAAGCACGCATGCGTAGCACGCCGCTACCGCTTCGCTGATCGTTTCGTCCACCGCGAGGTGAGCCTGATTCACGGCCCCCACCAGATTCGTGTGCTCGAGAATCGAGGTCGTCACCAGATGAACATTCGCCTCGAGTGAACTCGCCACCATCTTGCGGGGATCGTGAAAACCGGGATGATCATCAACCACGAAATCCTGCGGCAGCACCTGTAGGATCATGCGATCTTCGGCCATCTGCTTGCGCGTCGCGCGCCCGATCGCCCTGGTCACGTCGTGCCCGGAGATCTCGCGCGGCCGGTTGAGATCCCAGCGCCCGCGGCTGTTCGCTCCTCGCACGGTCGATCCGCCAACGCCCACCACGACGGTTTCGATCGCCGTGCCAGCCATGGTCTCGGCCGCGACTACGGCTTCATGCGCACAGGCGGTAACTGCCTGCGCGTCGGCGATTCTTCCCTTCGACCACCCCTGTGACGGAATATCGCCATACCCCAGAAACCGCAGTCGCTCGTTTTCGAGAGTCGCGATCACGCATCGGGTGCGGTTGCTCCCCGCATCCAGCCCCGCCGCGTAAATAGGTTTCGTACTCATGAGTCCTTCGGTTCTCTATCGCGTGGTAATTCTGTCGTCAAATCGCAAATCGAAAATCGCGGCGTGATCGTCGCGCTTCCGGATGTCCTGGTAATGCCGCAGAAAGTTCACATAGCGGGACCGGTAGTGCTGATCGCCCAGCCATAGTTCCACGGATTGCCCATCCACATCGGCCATCACTCGCATGTCCTGAGCGCTCGCCGCGTTGATCTCCGAAATGTCCTTCGCCTGCGGGCCGAGATCGGCCAACAGATGGCTCATCGACTCCACCCGCAGTCGCCGCTCATCGTCGCTCTGCTCTTCAGAGATCCCGCTCAATACCGGAAGCGCGAAGCGAACCTTCGGCGGGAGCGAAAGCAGAATTCCTTCGTCGTCGATCAGCGCCAGCCAGTGCCGCAGCGTTCCGGGGACCGGCAGTTTGGCGAAAGCGACGGGCTTGCGCTCGCTCACCGTTACGACGATCCGGTCCGGCCACACCCGTGTGAGCGCCGCTGTCCGCACCCAGTCGATTGCCAGAACGTGCCTTCTGCGCTCCGCCAGAGGAATCTGAAAAATCCCGTGATTGAAATCGGACGCGAATACATTCTGGATCCGCGCCCGGCTCGTATAGATCGCGCCGTGGATCTCCAGCTTCTCCAGCCGAAAACGCGGATCGGCGATCAAAAAGGAGCGCGCCTCTCGCGCTCCCCACGCCACGCCCGCAACCACCCCCATCCAGAGCGCGATCCGCAGGGCCATCCGCGGAGTGAACCGGCGTTTCGGCGGAGCAGGGGCTTTAGGCATGGCGCAATTTCTCCAGAATCTTGTCGCCCAGCTGCGAGACGCTGCCCGCGCCCAGCGTCAGGATCATGTCGCCCGGCGCGGCGTCGCGCGTCACCTCGCGCACGCCTTCTTCATTCGATGCCGCGAACGAAACGCCCCGGTGCCCGAACTGCGCCATCCGCTCCGCCAGCGCCGCCCCGGTTACACCTTCAATCGGCGGCTCCGACGCCGCATAGATTTCTAGTACCACCACCTGATCCGCCGCGTGGAAAGCGCGCGCGAAATCGTCCATCAGGTGCATCGTGCGCGTGTAGCGGTGCGGCTGAAACAGCACGTGGATCTTTTTGCGGCACACCGATCGCGCCGCCGCCAGAGTCGCGCGGATTTCCGTTGGATGGTGGCCATAGTCGTCCACCACCGTCACCCCGTTGACCTCGCCCTTGACCTCGAACCGCCGGCCCACGCCCGTGTATTTCGCAAGACCTTCCCGCGCCACGTTCGGCGCGACCCCCAGTTCGATCGCCGCCGCGATCGCCGCCGTCGCGTTGAGAACGTTATGATCCCCCGGGACGTTCAGCCGGAACTCTCCGAGATCCGCCGCTCGCGAACGCAGGTGAAAGGTCGTGTGAAAGTCGCCCGAATGCTGGTCGAACGGGCGGTAATCCGCCTGGGCGCTCCGCCCGTAGGTGATCGTCCTGCGGCGCACGGCAGGCAGAATGCTTTGAACGTTCTCGTTGTCGAGGCAAACAATCGCTGCGCCGTAAAACGGCACCTTGTTGACGAATTCCGAAAACGCCGTCCGGATCGCTTCGATATCCGCGTAGTGATCCAGATGCTCGCGGTCAATGTTCGTCACGATCGCGAGGATCGGCGAAAGCTTCAGGAACGATCCGTCGCTTTCGTCCGATTCCACGACCAAAAAATCGCTCTTTCCGACGCGCGCGTTCGAGCCGCCCATCGAGGACACCTTGCCGCCGACCACCACGGTGGGATCCATCCCCGCATGGCTCAGAATCGTTGCGATCATCGAGGTCGTGGTGGTCTTTCCATGGCTACCGGCCACCGCCACGCCATACTTCAGCCGCATCAGCTCGGCGAGAAGTTCGCCGCGGGGGATGACCGGAATCTGCAGGCGCCGCGCTTCGCGGACCTCGGGATTGTTCTCATCGACCGCCGAACTCACCACCAGCGCCTTGGCGCCGGCGACATTCTTTGCATCGTGGCCTTCGTAAACGGTCGCTCCGAGCTGAGCGAGCCGCTCCGTTGTCGGCGAGAGCTTCAGGTCCGAACCGGAAATCGTGTAACCCAAATTCAGCAGCACCTCGGCGATTCCACTCATTCCGATCCCGCCGATACCCGCAAAGTGGAGGTGCTGCCGCGAAAAAAACATTCTCAGTGCTTATTGTTTCGGTGCTGCAACGCTATGTCAACGACAATCTGCGCGGCGCGCTGCGCGGCGCCCGGATGCGCGAGCTTCCGCGCGTTCGCGCCCATCGCTTCGAGCTTCGTTCGGTCGTGGAACAGCCCTCGAACCGCCTCGAAGAACGCGGCGCCGGTCCATTCGCGATCGAGTGAAAGCAGGGCTGCCCCTGCGCGTTCGAGCGCCTGCGCGTTTTTGAGCTGATGGTCGTCCGCCGCGAAAGGGAAGGGAATCAGGACCGATGGCTTGCCCGCCGCCGCGAGTTCCGAAACCGCTCCCGCCCCAGACCGGCACACAATGAGGTCCGCCTGCGCGAACGCCGCGGGCATATCCGGAATGAAAGCGGCGATTTCGCCCCGCAGATTCGTCGCCGCGAACGCTTTCTCCAGTTCGGCATGCATCGGCAGTCCCGTCTGATGAATGAACCGAATCGGCAATCCCGCATCCTGAAACATCGGCCAGCTCTCACGCGCGGCGTTATTGAGTCTCTGCGAACCCTGGCTGCCGCCGGTAATCAGAACCGTGAACTCGGTTCCCGCGGGCTTCTGCGGAATCTGAAAAAACTCCTCACGAACCGGGAGTCCGGTGAGTTCCGCGCGGCCTGCGGGAAAATACCGCGTCGTCTCCTCGAAAGAGATCAGGGCTTTCGCCACCCAACGCGAAATCCAGCGGTTGGTCGCGCCCGGAACCGCATTCGGCTCCATCACGACCACCGGCACGCCTTTCATCAGCGCTGCCAGAACCGGTGGTCCCGCCACATATCCACCCATGCAGAACACCGCCGCCGGCTTCCAGACATTGAACTTCCGAAGCTGCCCGAACGTCTCCGTCACCAGCCGCCACATGCTCGAAACGCGAGTCGCGATCCCGAGATTCTTGAGCCCGCCAACACGGATAAATTCCAGACGAAAACCCGCGGCCGGCGCCAGTCTCGCCTCCACCCCGCGTTCCGTTCCTACAAAAAACGCCTCGTGACCTTCTCGCGCCAACTCACGAGCGACGGCCATCGAAGGGATCACGTGTCCCCCCGTGCCCCCGCCCGCCATAAGAAATGTCACCCCGCATGCTCCGAGACGTTCATCAGCACGCCCATCGATACGAGCGTCACCAGCAGCGTACTGCCGCCGTAGCTGATCATGGGCAGCGGAATGCCCTTCGGCGGAACAACACCGAGCGCGACCGCGATATTGAAGAATGCCTGGATCACCAGCATCGCTGTGATGCCGAGGGCGAGATATCGCCCGAACTCGTCCGGAATCAACAGCGCCGCGCGAATTCCGCGCCACAGGATGATCATGAAAGCCACCAGCACGACGGTTGTGCCGATCAGCCCGAACTCCTCCCCGATCACCGCGAAAATCATGTCCGTGTGCGCTTCCGGTAGATAGAACAGCTTCTGCCGCCCTTGCATCAGCCCGACTCCCGTCACGCCGCCCGAGCCGATCGCGATCTTCGCCTGTTCGATCTGATAATTGGTGTCCCGAGCCGTAATGGTCTTTTTCATCTGTGCGCGGATCCAGCCATGCTTGTCGAACTTATCCACCAGCGTGAAATGGGGATCCAGCTTGTTGATGACTCGCGCCAGCCGGTACGGCTTTTCGTAAATCGCCACGCAGCCCACAAGAATTCCAAACACGAGAGCGATCGCGAGATACCGCTTCTCAAGCCCCGCCACGATAAACACGATTGCGGCCGTCGCGACCAGAACGATCGGCGTCCCGAGGTCGGCCACGCCCACCCCCGCCGCGATAAATCCGAGCGCGATAATCGCGGGCAGCAACGTATACCGGCTGTTAATCGCGCGCGAGCGCAGTGCGATGAAATAGGCCAGAAACAGGGCGATCGCCGGTTTAGTCAACTCCGCCGGCTGCATTTGGCCGAAAAAAGGAAACCGGATCCACCGGTGCTGTCGGGGGTCCGCCAGATAAGCGACCAGCAGCAACACCATTACGACGCTCATCATCGTGAACGCGATCGCGGGCGTAGCGAGTTTCCGGTAGTGCAGGCGCTTGAAATACATCATCAGCGGCAGCGCTACCGCAATCCATACAATTTGCCGCAGCGCGTAGTAATAACTGGACCCCTGCCGGATGTCCGCCACCACGGACGACGCGCTGTACACCATCACGGCGCCGAACAGCACCATGAGCACAACGGTCGTAAAGAGGATCCAGTCGGTTTTAAGCTTTTGCGCCATTCTTCTCTATTTCGTGCACCAGATCTTTGAAAACTCGCCCGCGGTGTTCGTAGCTTTGAAACTGATCGAAACTCGCGCACGCCGGGGCCAGCAGCACCGTATCGCCGGGCTTCGCGGCCGCCCATCCCTCCGCTACCGCGCGTTGCAGCGTACCCGCGTGAATCAGCGCCGTCGCACCTTCGAGTTGTGACGCGATCTTGTCCGCCGCGCTGCCAATCAGCAGCGCGCCCCGCGCCTTACGCTGTAGCCGGTCGCGTAGCGCGGTGTAATCGCTGCCTTTATCCTTCCCGCCAAGAATGATCCACAGATTGCCGTCGAACGAGTCCAGCGCTTTGATCGTCGCGTCCACGCTGGTCGCCTTGGAGTCGTTATAAAAACGCACCCTCCCGATTTCGGCGACGAACTCCAGGCGATGTTCCACCGCCTGAAAAGTCCTCACAGCGGCCCCGATATCACTTTCCGGAACCCCCGCAACGCGCGCAGCGCGAGCCGCGGCCATCACGTTTTCCGCATTATGCCGCCCTGGAATCGGAATTTCCGCCCGCGGAATCGGAGGCTCGTCGTTGCCGCTGAACCATAGGACCTTCGCCGGCGTGACTTCCGCGAATGACCGGCACGTTGCGTCATCCGCATTCAAAACCGCATAATCGTTTTCTCGTTGCGAGCGGAACAGATTCGACTTCGCCGCGGCGTAATTCTCGAATGTGTAATGCCGGTCAAGATGGTTTTGCGTCACATTCAGGCAGACGCCAACGTGCGCCCGGAACGTCCGGATCGTTTCCAGTTGAAAGCTCGAAAGCTCCAGCACATTCCACTGATCGTCGCGTGAAGTCGCCACCATCGCGATCACGGGAACCCCGATATTCCCGCCGACCTGCGCCGGTACCCCGGCGCTCTTCAGAATGTGACCGACTAGCGAAGTTGTCGTGGTCTTCCCGTTCGATCCGGTGATTCCGATCGTCTTTCCCTTCAGGTACGGAGCGGCCAGTTCCACCTCGCCGATGACATCAACACCCCGCGCACGGGCCCTCGCGACTCCGGGCGCGTCAAACGGCACGCCGGGCGATAGCACGATCCGGTCCCAACACTCGTCGAACAACTCGTCAGTCTGAAGCCGGAATCCCGGCACGTCCCGCGGCTTGAGATCGGTCGTTGTGACGTCATACGCCCCACGCCGCAGGAATTCCGCCGCCGCCTGCCCCGATTTCTCCATGCCTACTACCAGCACCCTTTGGCTCATCGCAGTTTCAGTGTGGTCAGAGCGAACAGCGCCAGCACTAGCCCGACAATCCAGAAGCGCGCGATGATCTTCGATTCCTGCCAGCCCAACGCCTCGAAATGGTGGTGAATGGGCGCCATTTTGAAAATGCGCTTCTTCCGCAGTTTGTAGCTCCCCACCTGCAAAATCACGCTCAACAATTCAACGAGAAACATTCCGGCGACGAAGACAAGCAGGATCTCCTGCTTAATCAGAACCGCGATCACGCCGATCGCGCCACCCAGCGCCAGCGAACCTACATCCCCCATAAACACATCCGCCGGATGTGAGTTCCACCAAAGAAAGCCGAGGCTTGCGCCCGTCATCGAGCCGCAAAAGATAGTCAACTCGGCGGTGCGCGGATTTCGCGCCAGTTGAAGGTAATAGGCGAATTCGCGGTTCCCGCTGGTATAAGCCAGTACGGTGAGCGCGCCCGCGGAAATCACGGTGAGGCCAATGGCCAGCCCGTCCAGCCCGTCCGTGATATTGACTGCATTGCTGGTTCCTACCACGACAAACACAAAGAACAGGTAGAACGGAATGAACGCGAGCGCGTATGTATACGGACTCTGCATCAGCGAATGGATCAGCAGGTCCGGTTGCCATTGCTTGAAAAAGGGGATGTTGAGCTGCGTCGTATACGCGCTCCACGCCTGCATCCAGCCGAGCACTACTGTGATCAGCGCCGCCACAAGCATCTGCAGTCCAAACTTCTGTCGAGCCGTCAGCCCGAGATTCCGTTTGTTCGAAACCTTGGCGTAATCATCGATGAATCCGATCACCGCGAAGGCGGTGATAGAGAAGAGCGCGATCCACACGTACGGGTGCCGCAGATCTGCCCAAAGCAGGGTCGGCACGATGATGCTGATGACGATCAGCACGCCGCCCATCGTGGGTGTCCCGGCTTTCTTCTGATGCGACTTCGGGCCGTCCTCGCGAATATGCTGGCCGATCTGAAATTCGCGCAATTTGCGAATCAGCCACGGGCCCAGCGCGATGCACAGAAACAGTGACGTAAGACTTGCGAACATAGCTCGCGACGTCACGTAGCGGAATACGTTGAATGCCTTTACCGTCGGATAGAGTTGTTCGTAAAGAAGCCAGTAGAGCATCGCAGATCTATTTCCTCACATCCCCGAACGCCCTCTCGAGCGATCTCTCGACCTGCACGCCCCGCGAGCCTTTGAAAAGAACGGCATCGCCCGGCCTTACGAATTCGCGCACGAAATCCCCGGCCTCTTCAGGCGAATGAAAAAATTGCGCGGCGCTGTCCGACATCCCGGATTTCACGGCCTCATCGACCATGAACCGGGCAGCGCCGCGCACGCCAACTAGGGCGTCAACTCCCTGTTCCGCAGCGAATTGTCCGATGTTGCGGTGCAGGGCCTCGGCCTCGCGGCCAAGCTCGAGCATTTCGCCCAGCACGGCTATGCGCCGGCGGGCGGGCGTCTCCCGAAGCAGCTCGATCATCGAGCGCATCGCTTCGGGATTCGCGTTGTAGCAATCGTTGATAACGGTTACGTTGTTGTATTCCAGCGTTTCGCCGCGCATGCGGCCGATGGTCAGGGACCGAACGGCGTCGCGCAGCCTTTCAGGAGCGATATCCAGAGCGCGCGCCGTCGCGATTCCCGCCAGCACGTTGCTCACGCCGTGCCGCCCCGCGAGCGGGCATTCGAAATCCACTCCGAGGCAACGGAATCGCGCACCGTTTCCGGAAAGCTCGACATTCTCTGCTCGGACCTCCGCGTCTTCCGCGAACCCGAAGAGAATCGAGCGGCCGGGATGAACCGCCGCGAACTTCCGTACTCGCGAATCATCCGCGTTCAGTACCGCAACCCCGTTCGATGGCAATTCTTCAATGAGTTCGCGTTTCGCCAGCGCGACTCCTTCAATTCCGTCAACGAAATTCTCGGTGTGCGCCCAACCGACGTTCGTCACCACCCCGATACCAGGTTTCGCGATTTGAGCGAGCTTTCGAATCTCGCCGGCATGATTCATTCCGAGTTCCAGCACCGCGATCCGAGCGTCGTCCGGCAGTCGCAGAATCGAAAGCGGCACGCCGAGGTGGTTATTCAGATTTCCCACCGTTCGGCCGGTCCGGCACTGCACTGAGACAAGTGCCGCGATGGCGTCTTTCGTCGTCGTCTTCCCCGCGCTTCCTGTAATCGCAATGCAGGTCCCTGTCCACCGCTCTCGCGCGGCGCGTCCCAGTTGCTCCAGCGCCGCCACAGTATCGGGCACGACCATCTGCCGTCCGTTGACGCTCTCGATCTGCCTTTCCACAATCGCCGCCGAAGCCCCGTGTTCGAAGACCTGCGCTACGTAATTGTGCCCGTCGTAACTTGGTCCAGGAATCGCAAAGAAGCAGTCGCCCGGATTGAGCGTCCGCGAATCGATGCTCCACCCGGAGACCGCGGTGGTCACGCGCTCCGGAGGTTTCGCGCCAATGATTTCCGCGATGCGGGGAATGGAGATCGTCATTGATCCTTCTTCCGGAAGCCAAACGAGCGCAACGCTTCCCCTGCTACTTCGCGGTCGTCGAAGTGAATCGTTCCCTCTTTAAAGATCTGATACGTCTCGTGGCCTTTTCCGGCGATCAGCACGATGTCCCCGGCGTTCGCCTCCTGGATCGCTTTGCGGATCGCAGACGCGCGGTCGGGTTCCACGATTACGCGCGTCTCGGTCCGCCTTACCCCCACCATAATGTCGTTGATAATCCCCAGCGGATCTTCCGAGCGTGGATTGTCGCTCGTCACGATCACCAGATCGCTGCCTTCGCATGCGACCTGGCCCATGATCGGCCGTTTGGTCCGGTCGCGATCCCCGCCGCAGCCAAACACTGTGATCACGCGCTTCGGCTCGAGAGAACGGGCGGCCGCAATGGCGTTACGCAGGGCATCGTCCGTGTGCGAATAATCGACGACCACAGCGAACGGCTGTCCTTCGTCCACGCGCTCGAAGCGTCCCGGCACGCCTTTGCACTGCTCGATCCCGCGCGCGATCGTCTCCGGTGGAAGCTGATACGTCATCGCCGCGGAACACGCGGCGAGAATGTTGTAGACGTTGATCTTTCCGATCAGCGGCGAGTTCACTTCGAAGCGAATCTTGTCGAACACGATCTCGAACCGCAGCCCCGTCAAGCCGGACCGCATGTTTCTCGCCCGCAGCATCGCGTCGGATCCCAGGCCATACCAAAGAACTTCGGAAGGGCTACCCTTGACGGGCAACTTCCGGCCCCATTCGTCATCCCGGTTGATCGCCGCGAAGCGCGGCGGTGGTCCACCGGACCCCGTGAACAACAACCGTTTGGCCGCGAAGTAGTCTTCCATCGTGGAATGAAAGTCCAGATGGTCGCGCGTCAGATTGCTGAAAACAGCCGTGTGAAATTCGATCCCGTACACTCGCCCGAGCGCAAGCGCGTGGGACGAGATCTCCATCGTCGCGTGGGTTCCGCCGATCGACACGAGTTCGGCGAAAAGACGATGCAGATCGAGCGATTCCGGCGTCGTGTTTGGCGCAGGCAGCGTTTTCGGACCTAGCCGGTATTCGATCGTGCCCACAAGGGCGGTCGTGAAGCCCGCCGCGCGCAGAATGGAATCGATCAGGAAACTGGTCGTCGTCTTGCCATTGGTCCCGGTGATTCCGGTGAGGTCCAACTTTCGGTCCAGTTCGCCATAAAATCGCCGTGAGGCGACCGCAAGCGAATGCCGCCCATGCGTCGTCTGAATCCAGGGCGCAGCGAATCCTTCCGGCGCGCTCAACTCGCTCACCACCGCGGCCGCGCCCTTCTCAATCGCTTGCCCCGCGAACGCACGCCCATCCGCGCGCGCCCCCTGGAACGCGAAAAACAGATTCCCTGCGGCGACCCGCCGCGAATCGTATTCGAGCCCCGTAACTGTTTTTGAGGCGAGTTCCGGCGACAATTCCTGCGTAAGCGGGACTCCGGCCAGCAACTCGGCAATCGTCATGACGTTCAGCGCGCGAATACGACCCTGATCTTCTCCCCCGGATGCAACGGAGCGCCCGGTAGGGGAAGCTGCGCGCGAGCCACGCCGCTCCCTTCGATCATCACGTTGATTCCGTCGGCCGAAGCCTTCTCGACTACTGCCCGCATCGATTTACCGCGAAAATCCGGAACGGTTGGCCCTGTCACTACCGGTCGCGGCGGAGCAGGCGCAGGCGCAGGCGCGAGCGCGGCTGCAAGCGTCGCGGCGGGAGCCGTCGCAGAGGGAACAGCCGCGGGAATCGCATCGGCATCGGCGGCGGGAGCAGGCGGCTTCATCTGCTCGGCCAGCAACGCCTTAACGCTGTCATCCTCTTCCATAATGCTCGGCTCGCCCAGATCGGCGATGGATACATCATCGGGAATCGGCTTGAGATTCTTTTCGGGCTTCTTCGTGTCGGCGATATCTTCCGGGATGTCTTTCGGCACATCCATCATGCGCAGAGCTTCCGTGGCGATCGTTTTGAACACCGGGGCCGCCGCTGCCGCGCCCATGCCGCCGTCTCCCGCCGTCCTGTTGATCGTCACCACGATCACAAGCTGCGGGTTCGTCACTGGCGTGAATCCCATAAAGGACGCATTGTAAAAGTGCGTGTAGTGGTGCGTCTGCGAGTCGAAGATCTGAGCCGTGCCGGTCTTGCCGGCTGAGGTATAGCCATCGAGCCGCGCGGTGAGCCGCGCGGTTCCTCTCAGCACGACGCCTTCCATCATCATCCGCATCGTCATCACGGTCTCCGGCTTCAGGACGCGCACGGGCGGTTCGGTCGGTTCGGGTCTGGCCCCGCGCTTCAGGACAATCTTTGGCTTAACCAGCATCCCGCCGTTGGCAATAACGGAGCACAAACGCGCGAGTTGAACGGAAGTCGTGCTGACCTCCTGACCCATCGAAATCGAGGCGAGTGAGGTCGTGCCCCAACGATTGAGGGGGCGAAGCATTCCCTTGGACTCGGCCGGAAACTCAATACCAGACTTTTGGCCGAAGCCGAGCCGCCGCGCGTATTCGTACATGTTCTCGCGCCCGACGCGCTGCCCAATCAGAATCGCGCCGATGTTCGACGAAAGCTCGAGCACCTGCTGCATCGTGATCGTCCCGAAGCCGTGATGCGACTCGTGGATCACGCGGCCGGGCAAGACAAGTGTTCCTCCGCCCGTCGGAATCAGAGAATCCGGCCGCAGGTTCGTGGTTTCGAGCGCCGCCGAAAGAGTAACGACCTTAAAGATGCTGCCCGGCTCGAACGGCACTGATACCCCCAGATTCAGCCGGGACATCGGATCGTCGCCGGCGACCGGCGGCTTGTTGGGATCGTAGGTCGGATAGTTGGCTAGCGCCAGGATCTCGCCGTTATACGGGTTCATGACAATCGCGGTGCCGCTGCGCGCGTGCTTCGCTTCTACGCCCGCTTTCAGTTCGCGCTCCGCTACGTACTGCATGCGCTCGTCGATCGTCAGCGTGAGTCCGGTCCCTGCCTGAGGAGCCGAATCGACATGCGACTCGATTCCACGCCGTTTGACGTCGACCACCAGTCGTTCCTCGCCATCGTGCCCCGTAAGCGCTTTGTCCAACGAACGCTCTACGCCTCCCGCGCCTACCTCGTCCCTGTTCACCCCGCCCAGAACATGCGATGCGGTCTGGCCGTCCGGGTAATGGCGTTCGCTCTCAGTGGTGAACGTAACGTAATCGAGATGAACCGCCTTCAGCCGTGCGGTCTCAAATGGATCGAGCCGCCGCTTGACCCACATGAATCCCTTGTGGTTCTCGCGCGCCGTCTCCAGTCGGTTTCGCAGTACATTCTGATCGAGGTGCAGGATGTTGCCCAGCATCTCGGTTGCGACGTTGATGTCCGCGATCTGCCGGGGATCGACCGAAACAGAATCGGCCGGAACGCTCAGCGCCAGGGCTTGTCCGTTGCGGTCGAAAATCGAGCCGCGCGGAGCGTGGAGAGAGATCTTTTCTTCCTGCTGCGATTTAGCGATCTTCAGGTAATAATCGTGCTCGATCGCTTGCAGCGCGACGAGCTTAATGAAGATACACGCGCCCCCGACAAACAGGGCGACCGCAAGAATATTAAGGCGATTGACCGCTCCAGCCGTCAGTCTCGCCTGCGCCGAGTCTTCCACGGCCGTTTTCCGCTACCGGGGAGAAACGCCGCCTGCGGGAACTTCGTTCTTTGCGAACGTTCCGTCCAGAGCGGGATTATCGAGGTGTACCACCTGCCGCGCCGCGGGGCTGGTGAGATTCTGCGCTTTCGCGAGATCGTTCAGCCGCCCGGGACTCAGCAATGCGGCTTCGCGGACATCGAGCGCCCGCTTCTGATCGATGAGCGCCTGGCGCTCCTGCCGCAGGCCTTCCAGCTTGTAGCCCTCAAGGACCGACGCGACGTGCGGCGCGATGACGCTCGCTCCCACCATGAAGATGACTCCAGCCGCGCCCACTGCCGACCAGCACTGGACGCCGGACGTTGGGTCGGCCTGACGGACGATGCGCGAATTGTCGATTCGCTTGCAATGGAGATAGAGATCGTCGTTCGGGATTGCCCGGAGACGGAAGGGGTCCGATTCCGCTCGCGCGGTGACAGCGCGTTCCGCGGTCACCCCCATCGCCTCGCTCCGTCTGAAGAATGTCGCCAGTGTCGCCATGGCCTTATTT
>DATFSM010000082.1:0-48251 GCA_035262625.1 Bryobacteraceae bacterium | reverse complement strand
GAGAGCCATCTATAAATGGCTGGCGACATGGAATGGCGAACCTTCTCCGTTCGCCTGGCGAGCTTCCGCCGATGTCATCCTCGATAAGGTCCGACGCTGTAAAGAATTATCTAAGACAGGAGACTAGCGGCCGCGCTCCCGAAATGAGGCTCGTCCGTGCTTCAGCACGGCCCCCTTGCCTCTTATCCGGAGTCGAAGGTCATGAACTGACGTGACCAAAACTGGCGCAAGGTCCCGATATGTCGTGATAGCGCGCTGGCTCAAAAGCTTGAGGATGTTAACGTCCCGCACAGCTAAATCCGGGTGGGGACCAGGCCTGCATCGGCCGGGCTCTTGCAGGCCCGCTCTGAGCGCACACCATGATCAGGGCGAGAGTAATCTGTGCCACCGCCGAAAGCTCACCATTTCAATGAGCCCTCCCGATTCCTGTTGACATCCGACCCAAGATAATGCCATGCTTGGGTCGGATGCCGCCCCAAGACAATCCCAACGATCGCGTCGCCCTCTTGCAGGGCACGCTCGACTTGCTCATTCTCAAAACCCTCGTGCTCGGCTCGTATCACGGGCAAGGCATAGCGCGCTCCATACAACGTCAGTCGGAAGAGGTCTTTTTCGTTGATCATGGTTCGCTCTATCTTGCTCTCCAGCGTCTTGAAGACAAGAAGTGGATCAGCGCCAGGTGGGACGTTAGCGAGAACAACCGTAAGGCCCGCTTCTATTCGCTGACTGCTAAGGGACGCCAGCAGCTCGTAGAAAAGACCAGCGAATGGCAGCGGCTGACGAGAGCGATGGGATTGATTCTGGATGGCCGACCGAGCAGCGAGAAGGTCTAGCCATGTTCAGACGCAGAAGAAGCGCGGACGATTTCGCCGAGGAGATCAAATCGCATTTCGAGCTCGAAGCCGATGAGTTACAGAGCGAAGGCTTGAGCGAAGAAGAGGCGCGTCGCATTGCAAGAGTCGAGTTCGGCAACGCGCAGACAGCGCAAGAACGCTTCTATCTCAGAAGCCGTATCGGATGGTTCGACAATCTGCTCCGCGATATTAAATTCGCGATTCGTCAGCTGATCAGAAATCCGAGCTTTACCTTCGTTGCAATCGTCACCCTTGCGCTCGGCATCGCTGCCAACAGCACGATTTTCAGTTGGATCAACTCGACTCTACTCGATCCCATTCCCGGAATTGCGCACACGCGCGACATGATCACGATTATGCGGGGTGAAAGAAGCGAGCATCCAACGCCTCCCTTTTCGTACCTGGACTTCGCGGATCTTCGCGATAGCGCGCGGAGCTTCACCGGGTTGCTCGCTTATCACGACGACTACATGGCGATCACGGAATCGGGCAAGCCCGAGCGCATTTATGGGGCACTGGTGTCGTCGAATTACTTTGAGGTACTCGGCGTGCGCCCGATCCTGGGCCGATCGCTTGAATCGACTGCGCCGAATGAGCGACTGGGTACAGCGGAAGCGGTGCTCGGTTACGGCTTATGGCAGAACCATTTTGGCGCGGATCCTTCGATCATTGGAAAGACCATTCATATCAATCTGCATCCGTACACAATTGTTGGTGTCGCCCCCGAGGGTTTCCAGGGCTGCAAGAGCGGATTGCGGTCCGATCTATGGATACCGGTTGGCATGGATTCGCAGGTTTGGGGCTCCGATCGTCGAATCACGGATCGCGGCACCTTCTGGCTCAACGTGCTCGGCAAGCTCAAGCCGGGAGTGGATCATCGCCAGGCTGAAATCGAGCTGAATATCCTGATGCGGCGCCTCGTGGAGCAGTTTCCGGATGCGCACCAGGGACCGAACGCGATCTCCTCCGATCCGTTGTGGCGGTCGCCCTTTGGAGCGAACGTCTATCTTGCTGGAACGCTGCCCATTCTTCTCGCCTTGGCTTTACTGCTCTTGCTGCTGGCCTGCGCGAACGTGGCGAATCTTCTGCTGGTGCGCTCGGTGGCGCGGCGGCGCGAACTGGCCATCCGCCTGTCCATGGGGGCCAGCCGCTGGAGGCTGGTGCGTCAATTGATGGTGGAAAATGGGATGATCGCTATGGCCGGAGGCGGGCTCGCGTTGTTGTTGACGACGTGGACGGCCCACGGATTGTCTGCGTTTCTGCCGCCCACGACGCTTCCTCTCACGCTGAATGGAAGCGTTGACCGAACGGTGCTGGCGGCGACGCTTATGATTTCGCTTCTCACGGCCGCGGTGTCCGGCGTTTTGCCGGCGCTTCGCGCTTCCCGCCTCGCCCTCGCTCCAGTGTCTGCCCTGAAGGACGAGGCACGCAGCACCTCCGGAGGGATCCAAAAGTCGCGCCTGGCAGGAGGACTGGTCGTCGGACAGATTGCGCTGTCGATGCTGCTCCTGGTCTGTGCCGGATTGTTCGTCCGCAGCCTGCAGAGCGAACAGAACTCCGATCCGGGGTTCGATCCCAACCACGTATTTCTTGCCTACTTTGATCTGGGACCGACGGGCACTTCCAGAGCGCAAGGCATTGAGTTTGACAGACAAATGCTCGTGCGCCTGAAATCGCTGCCTGGCGTACAGGCTGTCACAGTGGGAGATTTCGCGCCGCTGAGTTTTAGCATCCATACGGATTTTATCCAGCCGGAAGGCTATGTGCCCGGGAAGACCGAGTCCATGGAGGTCGACAGAGGTGTGGCGGGGCCGGAGTACCTGCGAACGGTGCGTACCGCGTTGCTCGAGGGACGGGACTTTACCGACAGTGACGATGCCGGCGCGCGGCCGGTCTCGATTGTTAACAAGGCATTGGCCGACCGCTATTGGCCAGGACAAGACCCGATCGGCAAGCGGCTGCAGGTTGCCGGACACTGGACGACGGTGGTCGGTGTGGCCGCCAACGGGAAATACCGGCGCCTGGTTTACGATCCTGCGCCGCTGGTGCTGCTCCCGATGTTGCAGAGCTACAGGAGCGGCCAGATTCTATATGTGCGTGTCGCCGGTGATCCTCTGTCCTATGCTTCTTCCGTGGAACGAACCGTCCACGGACTGAATGCTGAGTTACCGCTCTTCAACGAGACTACGCTCGCCGCGAACATGCGGCTGGGGAATGCCTTCGAGCGCATCGAAGCAGCCTTCGCAGGTTCATTCGGGCTGTTGGCTCTGATCCTCGCTGTCATCGGAGTTTATGGTGTGGTTGCCTATGCCACGAGGCAACGCACTCATGAAATCGGCATTCGCATGGCAATCGGCGCCGGCAAGCGGGACATTTTTCGCCAAGTCTTGGGACGAGGTTTGCGCTTTGCGGGCTTGGGGCTGGTTCTCGGCCTGATGATCTCATTTGCGCTTACGCGCTATCTACGTGGCATGCTCTATGGCGTGGGGACTGCGGATTGGCTGACATTCGTTATGGTTGCGATTCTTCTCTGCGTAGCTACACTGATTGCCTGTTTTGTTCCTGCCGGCCGCGCAGCATCTATAGATCCCATGCAGGCCTTGCGGACAGAATGACCAAGGTAAGCCAACATCGGACTTACGGCACGACACCGGAATGGCGCATCATCGCCAACTCGCTCAATGAGAAATAAGATCCGACGGCCCGAATAATAGGCGTCTCGAACGTATGGCAGTCAGATCGGCCACGCGGCTTGATTCGCCGCTGCAGGGTTCGAATCTGCCCGTCCTGGTACCGGCCAGGATATTCTCTCTGCAGCCACTCAAATAATGTCCTGGCCTGCAGACCAGGGTTCTCTTCGATTTGCTGCCGCACCTGTTCCCAAATGGTGCTGAACGGGCCTTCGCGAGTACGCCAGTGTCGCACGTTCGTTACCTCACTCGGCGAACTGGCAGTCGTGGCGGTTTTTCTGCAGGTCATAGGTCATCCTCCTCGCCGGACTGGGCGACGGCAGCACGACCTTAACACCTATGCCGGGCAGATTTCACGCAGGCTCGGATTGCCATCCAACTGTAGTTCTTACGTCCGACCGCAAACCGCTCGCAGTGACCGCTCGGCGGCATTTTTTTTCAGCTCGACAAGTCCGTCATCCACGAACGGCATCAGCGTAGGGCGGCGCTCGAGCACATAATGGATTGCCTCCGCCAGTCCCGATTTTCTGGGACAGCTTCGCCGTCTTTCCTTTCACCCGGCGATCGGCGAGGCGCTGGGAAACGATGGTCCTCATATCGCGCGCAGAAGGGTCGTATCTGCGCATCGCTTATAAAGAGCGACGGCGGGCCACCCGATTGGGCGACGCTGTCGTCGCGCCTGACGGGACGTCGGGCGATTACCGGGCCGGCGTGCTGGCGCGCCGGTCGGTTGTCATCGCGCCGCGACCGTTCAGTGAGCCTTCGAGACCATCCAGATCTTGCCGCTTCCCGGTGTGAGCGGCGCGGGTGCGAAGACTCCAAAGTCGGCGATAAACATACTCACACCCTGGAATTTCACGTCGATGGGTTTGTTAAAGCCGGCTGGATCGAAGATCGTAGCCGTGTCGTTGGACGTGTGAGCTATAAAGTCGGTAACCGAACCGGTATTACGGTCGATGCGCGCCACTTTATAGCCAATTAGTGAGGTTGCGCCGGTACCGGGCGGAATCGATCCCGTCTCGGCAATGAAAATATCGCCCATAAAGCCGAAGTCCGAATTGGGCGAGAAATCAAACAAATTGGCGGAAGAATGATTTTCCAGCTCGGCGAATGCCGGCTGCACTGTCAGACCGGCTCGAAACGAATCCGAGAAGGCAAACTGCGGGCACACCCCGTAAGGCGGACTTGGCGGGCAAAAGAACGGATCGGTTACAGGGCGAGGTTGACGCGTTACCGGATCATGAAAATAGTCTGGCCAGCCAAAGAACGGGACGCCCTGTCCAATCCGGATGATGAACATGTCATCCCAGTCATTTTCGATCGGCCGCGAGCCGCGGTCATCAGCCCCGTTGTTGCTGACGAACAGCAGGTTCGGGTTGAAGGGATCGAACCCTAGGCCATAATCATTGCGGAAGCCCCAGCCCTCCAGCCGCAGTGTCGACGCGGCATTTTGGGCGTGAGGATCAAAGGAATAGACGCTGCCGCCGCCCGCCGTAATGATGCCATTCCCCGGATTTGCTGGTGTGACCGCATGCACCACCGTATTTGGCGCAACTATTCCACCTCCAAATGGCATGAAAGGTTCGGTGATCTTCGTAGCGGTAGGGTCCAGAGGAAACGGTTTGGACGTCGGGGCGGTTTGATATCCGAAGCCGCTTAGCTCGATGTCCACCGGTGGAAAGTCGTGAAGAGCCGGAGTACTGACGGCCCAGCCATTATCCGGCCCCACAACGCCGGAATTGGTCGGTAATCCGGTCATAAGGTAAGCACGCCCATTGCCGCCAAATACAATCGACGATCCCGGATGGTCTCCGAAAAACGGCAGGCCGCTCAATACCGTCTGAAAAGTGCCGGCTGGATCGTGCGGCATGAATTTCGAAATCGCGCCCACCGGCACGTCGTTCGATGTCGCGGTTTGGCGATGCACCAGCCAGATCCAGCCCTCGGCGAAGGTGATGCCCGTTACTGGCGAGACCAGCACCCCCGCCGGAAGCATGCTGGCGGTCAGCACGGTAGTGATATTGCCTTTATTATCGACCTGCTTCACGGCCGGCGGGGTGATAATTCCGGCCTCCGCGACAAAGATCGAAGATCCGTGGAACGTGATGGCAGTAGGAAAATTCAAGCCGGTCGCGACGGCGGTCATAGCATAGCCCGGAGGGACTACGACATTGGATGGCGCAACAGTCTGAGCCTGAACCGTAAGTCCCGAAGTCGCGAGCAGGACCACGCATAATGACAGCTTCATACAGATCTCCTTCCTGGTTGTATAGGCCCATCGGGCCAGAGAATTTGCTTTGCGCCGGTCTGGGACGTATGGTCTGCAATGCGATAACGGGAGAGCGCATACGTCATTGACCCACTCTTACTCCAAATGTTGAGGGGCCCTGAATCACCGCCATACGTAGCAGTGGCCTGAACCGGCGACCTATCTCCGATAGCCGTGACCACTCCATTGCGATCGTGGCTGGGATACTCTGAGCCAAGCGCGCAAGCGAGCGGTTTCGGGATGATCGAAACAGTCCGCTAGTTTGAGAAGCGCTGGTCCAGACTAGCGAACAGACTGACTTGTCCGGTCAGCTGATCTAGCCGATTGTGCTGCCTTTTCGAGTTACTGAAATTTCTCACCAGAACGGACCCTTAACCAACGCGCACGTTATAACCGGCGCAATAGATACGCTGTAGGGATGGACATGGCCGTTGCCGGGAACAGCAGCAGGTAGTGCAGTCATTCCCGGAATGGACGAAATAGCCAGCGCGAATTGTACTGACAAACGCATACCACAGATCCCTTGCGAATAACTACCGCGGTCAGATAACTTCTGCGGTCAGTATAGGAATAAAAGTAAAAAAAGATGTTACCAAGTTGTAAATCCTCCTACCCGGCTGAGTACGAGATTACAGTTGTTATGAGCGTGGTGATTTCACGAGTGTCATTGTGCCCGGAATGACCCGAACGTGATCGTCCACACGGGCTCACGGTCCATAACCCACCGTTGAAGCGCCACCGGCCGCAAGTTGGCCCCAACCCGACACTTATGGCGTCAGTGAGCAATGGTGAGCAACAGTGGGAATCAGCCTGTTTAGCGACTTGAATACAGCGCCTATCCCCTAACACAAGAAGATTAACGAAACTAACTGAAATGCTGACGCGACCATAACCGCACGCTTCGAGCCTCCCCGCGCCGAGCCTCATCAGTAGTTTTCGGCAACACAGCATGACTCCGCCGGTCGGGGTTGCTAACGTCGATCGTAACGTTCGACAGGCGGAGGAGGACCGACTATGGCCATCAAGGCGCGGTTGGGAGTACTGGCCTGGATGGAACGAATCTCTCGGCGATTTGAGCTGGGGCAGATCACAACGCTGGTGACGCGGAAGCGGGCGCCGTGTGAGTATTCGGCCGGGTGCGCCTTGGGAGCCGTCGAACGAGCCGCCCGCCCACAACGTATTGAGGCAGCGCCGCTGTGAGATCGGTGTAGTGTCAGTGTGGCGGCTCTACCGCTGGGACGTCGATGACCACGCTTTGAATCCGCTGAGAGCGAGTTGTCAATCTTACGAGCCTGCCCACTCGCCACATTTTTGCCAACCCTCTCCGTGCTCGCGCGTAGAATAGATAGAATGTCTACCGTAGACCATCCGTCTGAGCGCTTGGAATTCCTCCAGGGCACGCTCGAAGTGCTCATCCTGCGCTGCCTGCAGCGCGCGTCGAATCATGCGTATGGAATCTCGCAGCTCCTCACGCAGCAATCAGACAACGAATTCGCGGTAGATAACGGGTCCCTGTATCCGGCGTTGCAGCGGCTGCTGCAGCGCGGCTGGATTGACGCGGCCTGGAAGGTGTCTCCCAACGGAAGGCGCGCCCGGTATTACAAACTGACCGCGTCGGGAAAAAGACAACTGGCGGTGGCGACGTCCAAATGGCGCCGTTTCGCCGAAGCCATGGCGCGCGTGCTCGCGCCAGAGGAGTGACAATCGTGCGAGAACTGTTTGCGAAGCTTTCCCGGCGGCAGGCTCCGACAGAGAACGACGTTGACAGCGAGATCCTCGCGCACATCGAATTGCGCATGGATGACAACATCGCAGCCGGCATGACGCCAGCCGAAGCTCGCGACGAAGCCCGCCGCCACTTCGGCAACGCGCTCCTCACCCGCGAGCGCATTAGGGAAACATGGCGCTTCCCACGCATCGACAGTTTCGTTCAGGATCTCCGCTACGGCCTACGCGGCGTCCGTCGTTCGCCGGGATTCGCCCTCGCGGTGATCCTTACGCTCGCGCTCGGAATCGGGGCGACCACCGCGATCTTCAGCGTGGTCTACAACGTCTTGCTGCGTCCCCTGCCTTATCCCGGCGGCGAACGGCTGGTGCGTCTCGGTGAAGTCGCGGGCCGAGCCAACGGTATCAGTGTCACGTGGATCAACTATCGGCACTGGCGCGCCGAAAACCGCGCCTTCGAGGAGATGGCGGCGACGGAACAGGCGGACTTCACCATGACCGGTCGCGGCGAAGCGCAGATCACACACGGCGCTATGGTGACGCCCTCGTTCTTCCGCATTACAAGCGCCCAACCGCAGCTCGGCCGATTGTTCACCGACGCCGACGATCAAGTGGGTGCGCCTGGCGTCGCCGTCCTCACCTGGGAATTCTGGAATAAGACGTTCGCAGCGGACCCCGCTTCGCTCGGCGCCACGCTGGTGCTCAACGGAAACCCCTATCAGGTGATCGGAGTACTGCGGCCCGCCGCGCGCGTCCTTATGAGCCGCGCTGATTATTATGTGCCGATCGGTCCGGTCGTCGGCCGGAAGATTAGCCGCGCTGCCCACGGGTCCATCGGCGTCATCGGGCTCCTGAAGCCCGGCGTCACGCTCTCCGCCGCGCGCGCCAATCTCAATGAGATCATGCAGCGCCTCGCGCTATCCGATCCGGGGCCGGAATCCAGCCACCGCGCCAGCGCCGCCTTCCTTACCGAGAGCATCGTCGGCGACGTCCGCCAAACGCTGCTCATGCTCATGGCGGCGGTCGCGCTCCTGCTTTTAATCGCTTGCGCCAATGTCTCAGGTCTCCTGCTCGTCCGCGGCGCCGCGCGCACCCGAGAGATCGCGATCCGCACATCCATTGGCGCGGGCCGCGCGCGCGTCGCCCGGCAATTGCTGACGGAAAATCTCGCCCTTTCGCTATTTGGCGGCGGCCTCGGCGTACTCATCGCCTTCGGTTGTCTGCGCGCCTTAATCGCTCTCGCGCCGACAAGTCTGCCTCGGCTTTCCGAGATGGCGCTCGACCTTCCGGTGCTCGGCTTCGCCGCCGCAGTGACTATTGGCACCGCCGCGCTGGCCGGACTTGTGCCGGTGCTGGCGGCGGGCCGGCTCGATGTTGCCTCGGCCTTGCGCGACGGCGCGGTCGGCTCCGGTTCGGCCATCAGAGGTCAGCGTCTGCGGGGCGCGCTCGTGATCGGCGAGATTGCCGTAACCCTGCTGCTTTCCTATGCTTCGGCTGGATTGATTCGCAGCCTCATCGCGGCGCAGCATGCCGACCCCGGCTTCGACTCTCATGACCTGCTGGCGCTCGGCCTTCAGGTTTCGCTGGCCGAATACAAAACCAGCGATCAGGTTCGCCAGTTCTATGTCACGCTGACCGATGCGTTACGCCGCCAGCCCGGCATCTTCGACGTGGCGCTCGTCACCTGCCCTCCCGGCGCCGGCGACTGCGGTGACTGGTGGTATTCGCCGCTCGATCGCACCGTCCTGGCCCGTGCCGATGTCCCGGTAACCCTCTTCCTCGCCGCCGATGTCTCGTACTTCCGCACAATGGGTATCCGCCTGCTTGCCGGACGGGAGTTCGGACCAGGCGACCGTGCCGGCAGTCCGCTGGTGACTATTGTCAATCAAGATCTCGCGCGCCGCTGGTGGCCCAGCCCGCAAGCCGCGATCGGTCAACGCATCAAGTTCGGCGGTCCCTACAACGAAGGCGGCGTAGTGGAGATCGTGGGTGTCGCGGCGAACGTCAGCCAGATGGGCCTCGACGGCGAGAAACCACCGCAAATGTTTTTCCCCTGGGCGCAAGACGGTGCTTTCCCGGCCTTCCTGAATTCGGCGTCGGTCATGATGCGGACCAAAGGCAATCCAGCCGCCCTCATCCCGGCCGTACGCCGCACTCTGAGTTCCCTCAACCGCGATCTGCCCATCCGCTCGCTCAAACCCTTCGACGAGCAACTCGGCGCCACGCTCGCACGGCGCCGCTTCAGTACCTTGCTGCTCGGCGTCTTTGCAACTCTGGCGATGGCGCTCGCCGGGGTGGGGATTTATGGCGTGCTCAATTACTGGGTGAGCGTGCGCAACCGCGAGATCGCGGTCCGCATGGCGCTGGGCGCGCGTCGTCCAACGATCTTACGTTGGGCCGGGTGGCAAGCGCTGCGTCTCGCATTCGCGGGCATTGCGCTCGGCGCGGCGGGCGGATGGAGCGCTGCGCGCTTGTTGAAGTCGATGGTTTACGGAGTGTCCGAGCGGAGTCCGATCACGATGCTGCTAGCCATCGTCGTCGTACTGGCCATCGTAGCGCTGGCCGCGGGATTACCGGTGTGGCGCGCCACACGCGTCGACGTGAGTAGGAATCTCCGGGAAGCGTAGAGGTAGGAACGGCGTACGCAGCCTTCCCGAGAGCTCACGTCTCATCAGATGTTCCGGGTGTTTAAGGGAATCGTCAGACACGAATCGTAGGGTCCACCCGTGAACACGCTGTGCCAGCCGCGATTGACGACCTTCCGATGGCCGAACGCCGGGTAAGGTGCGGCATCGCGTCCCTGAATCACAACCTGCAAAATAGACCCCTCCTCGAAGAGAGTAGCCGACGGCCAGATCTCGACCTCCATCGGCGCAATCTCATCGGGATGCAGGTTCCTGATCCCGGTATGCGTATGCCATGGTCGAAGCGGAGTGCTGCGAAACTCGTCCAGTTCCCGATGTGAGGCTCGCAGCCATCCTTTGGCCACGACATCGCGTTCGTATCCGTTGTAACCGGAAAACGCGACTTCCTGTTTGTTCCGGTCCAGTTTCTGAATGACGATAAACAGATCGAGATCGTCGCCTTCCGACGTGCTGGCCCAGAGTTTCAGCCGCATTCCGCCGATCACTTCGGTTACGCGATCGAACCGGAACGAAAACGATGCTTTACTGTGCCTGCGTGTTGCCCGGTAGCGTACGCTACCGATGGAAGGGACTGGCATGCGCTGCATCGCGCCGGCGCCAGCGTCGAGATACAGCCGCGTTGGCTGAATGGAAGCCAGCGGCCAACTCTCTTCGTGCCGCACTGTTTGCTGATAGTACGCTTTCCGAACCTCCAACCGCACCTGCGGGACCCGCTCCTGCCCGTTATCCACGCCCCGAAGAAAATGATCCAGAAATCTCTTCTGCCAGGCAAGCGCTTCGTCGCTATAGAAGGTCTCCCATTTCTTCCGCCCATGCGTGAACAGCCATTTCTGCCGGGACGATATTCGCTCGAACGCCTCGATCGATCCCCGGGTATGCAGGCCATGATCGGACCAACTGGCGCAGACCAGCGCCGGCGCTTCGATATCTTCGAGAGGCGCCCGTTTGCCCGCCCAGTATTCATCATCGAGGGGGTGACGCTCCCGTTCCTGCAGAAAATCTTCTGCAAGCGGAAACTTGCGATTACGCCCTCGCCTGATCCGATTATTGAACCAGGTCGGAACGAATTTCGTCTCAGGTATGCCCCCGTGGAACGCCAATTCGCGGTACAAATCCGAGACTCCTTCCCACGGAACAATCGCTCGCAGGTGGGGAGGCCGGAGCGCGGCCACGCGCCACTGCGACATCGCAAGGTACGACACTCCCATCAGGCCGACCCGGCCCGTGCACCAGGCCTGTGAGGCCGCCCATTCAATCAGATCGAAATAGTCCTCGGCATCCTGAATTCTGAGCACGCCTCCATGGCCTTCGGACTTGTGCATGCCTCGAACGTCGGCCTGAAGAACTGCGTATCCTTCTCGTACCCACCAGGCCGGATCGGGTGATTCGAAACCAGTGAGACGCGAATCGTGCAGCCTGCCGAAGCGGACGCCGGAAAGGCGCATGAAAAACATGGTCAGCCGATCCGGCAGTTTGTCTTTGCCGTATGCAGTAGCCGAAATGATGACCGGGTGCGGTCCGTCAGAGCGCGGGCGGTACAAGTTGGCAAGAAGCGAGACGCTGTCTCGCATCGGCACACGAAGATCGCGTTCCAGAATAATCGGCGTCTTTTCGACATCCACCAGCATGTCAAGCCTCTGTTCTTACCCGCAGCAGTCCGATACGAGGGGTGACCAGCCCGATCGCCTGGCGATCGTCAGCGACATAGCGGCCCGCATCTAAGAACGCGGTTACAGCTTGGAGCGCAACATAATTCGATAGGCCATCGGGGATTCAGACGAGCAATAGGTTGGCCACGGCAGGCGCGGGGAACGCCAATAACAGCAATTTGCACCCTACCGATCAACACTTTACGCATAACCCCGGCGCGATTCCATGCCACACTTGCGATCGGAAACCTACATGTCCGTCCGCAAGCGCGGGTGTCTGGCTCTCGTGATCTTTGACATTTGAAAAGCACTGAATATTGTGAAGTTAGAATCCGCGCCGAGAAAGTTTTTTTTCGAAATCGAACCCGACGTTTACAACTCCCTTATGTCGGGTGTTCTCGTCGTTTTCCTCATCGGTACACTCTTGAGGAATGCCGCTGCTGCGCGCCGACGACAACGGACTCTGGTGCGAGGCCGGCGGATTTCATATCGATCCATGGAAGCCCGTGGACCGGGCCGTGATCACTCACGCCCATCCGGATCATGCCCGCCCCGGTTCGGCGCGTTATCTCTGCGTCCGCGAATCTGAGCCCCTGCTGCGCCTTCAGTTCGGGTCCGAGTGCGCCATCGAAAGCCTGGAATATGGGGTCCCCCTTTTTATCGGCGATGTCTCGGTATCCTTCCATCCAGCCGGTCACATCCTCGGCTCCGCGCAGATACGCATCGATCACCGCGGCGAAGTGTGGGTGGTTTCGGGCGATTACAAACGCGCCGCCGACCCGACTTGCGCGCCGTTTCAGCCGATCCGATGTCACACCTTTCTGACCGAGTCGACCTTCGGACTTCCGATCTATCGATGGCCTCAGACCGGTGATGTCTTCGCAGCCATAGACGATTGGTGGAAGGCCAACCACGATCGCGGGAAGTGCAGCGTGCTGTTCGGAGACCCGCTCGGCGCGTTGCAGCGCATACTCGCGGGCGTTGACGCGACGATCGGGCCGATTGTCTGTCATGAAGCCGTGGAACCGATCAATCGAATCTACTGCGCGAGTGGAGTTGCGCTGGCGGACACGCTGCCAGAGGCGGACGTTCGGGGCGGCTTTGATTGGACTCGGGCGCTTGTGCTGGCGCCGCCTTGGGCGCGCAGCGCGCTATGGATGAAGAGATTCGGTTCTGTTTCCACCGGATTGGCGTCCGGCTGGATGCGAATTCGGGGGACGCGGCGCAGGAATTCGATCGACCGGGGGTTCGTTTTGTCCGATCATGCGGACTGGCCAGGGCTGCTGGCCACAATCGCGGATTCCGAAGCCGAAACGGTTTTGGTGACGCATGGATACCGCAGTCCGCTGGTTCGGTGGCTTCGGGAGTCCGAAAGAAACGCAGACTTGATTGATACCCGCTACGAAGGCGAACGCCCCGATGAGATGACGGTCAAATCATGAAGGGCTTCGCGCAACTCTACTCAGCCCTGGACGAAACCACGAAGACCAACGAGAAGATCGAAGCCCTCGCCACGTATTTCCGGAACGCCCCGCCGGACGATGCCGCATGGGCGATCCATTTTCTGATTGGCCGGCGAATCAAGCGCCTGATTGAATCGCGAAAACTGGTCGAATGGGCGATTGCGGAAACAGGCGTTCCGGAGTGGATCTTCGGCGAGTGTTATTTCGCAACGGGAGATTTTGCGGAAACCATCGCCCTATTGCTTCCGGAGCCGATTTCGTCCACGGATAAGCCGCTTCGCTATTGGGTCGAGGAACGTTTGTTACCCCTGCGCGAATGGAGCGACGAACAGCAGCGGGAATCGATGGTGTTCGCATGGCTCGAAATGGATGAGCGTCAGCGGTTCGTCTGGAACAAACTGATCACGGGCGAATTTCGCGTGGGCGTATCGCAGAACCTCGTGATGCGATCCCTCGCGGAAGTGGCGGGCGTCTCGACCGAGACGATCGCGCATCGATTGATGGGGGACTGGCAACCGACTGCCGCATTTTACGAGCAGCTCGTCGCGAAAGATGTCGCCGAATCGGACCTGAGCCGGCCGTATCCGTTTTTTCTCGCGTACCCGATCGAGGGCAGCGTTCAGGATCTGGGAGATCCCGCCGAATGGCTCGCGGAATGGAAGTGGGACGGAATCCGGTCGCAGGTGATTCGCCGCGCGGGACAGACGTTCATCTGGACGCGCGGAGAGGAGTTGGCGACTGATCGCTTTCCCGAGATCGTGGCGTTCAGCGAGCGGATGCCCGACGGGACGGCGATCGATGGGGAAATCATGCCGTGGAAAGACGGCATGCCGCTGCCTTTTACGCAGATGCAGAGACGAATCGGCCGTAAGACTTTGGGCCCGAAGATTCTGGCCGAGGTTCCGGTCGCACTGCTTGCATACGATCTGCTCGAATGGGCCGGCGAGGACATTCGCGCATCGCCAATCGAAGCGCGGCGCGGCACGCTTGCCGGTCTCGTGCGCGAACTGGCGGACCAGAGCATCGCGCTTTCGGAATCGATTCTCTTTGCCGATTGGGACGATCTGGCGGCGATCCGGCTTCGCTCACGAGAGCGAAGCGTCGAGGGCGTGATGCTCAAGCGCAAAGGATCGCCGTATCGCGTCGGCCGCCGCCGCGGAGATTGGTGGAAGTGGAAGATCGATCCCTATACAGTGGATTGCGTTCTGATATACGCCCAGCCGGGAAACGGCAAGCGCGCGAGTCTCCTGACCGACTACACCTTTGGCGTGTGGGACAAGGGCGACCTGGTTCCGTTCGCGAAGGCATACTCGGGACTCACCAACGACGAGATTTCGCAGGTGGATGCCTGGATCCGCCGGAACACGATCGAAAAGTTCGGCCCGGTGCGCAAAGTAAAGCCGGAACTTGTCTTCGAACTGGCGTTTGAAGCGATCCAGCTTAGCTCTCGTCACAAATCGGGGATCGCAGTGCGGTTCCCCCGTATGGCGCGATGGCGCACGGATAAGCGCGCGGAGGATGCGGACTCGTTAGACACGATTCGGGCGATGCTGGGCGGGGGCCCGTCTAGTCCCGGAGAGCCGACCTGACGGCCTCAACGGCTCGTTTAACATCCGAGTCCGAAGTCATCCAGTTACACACGCTGACCCGCATGCAGCGTCGTCCGCGCCACTCGGTTCCGCCGAAGAACGCTTCGCCCGAGCGATTGACCCGGGCGATGATCTCGTCGGTGCGGTTGTTGGAGAACGCGACAAGTCCCTGATTAATCTGCGGCGTCCAGACGACCTCGGCTCCTGGCAGCGCGCCGATTCCTTCCACGATGGCGCGCGCGTGATCGCAGCAGCGTTCGATCAGCGATGCGATTCCCTGGCGGCCCAGTTGACGCAGCGCCGCGTAGGTCGCGAACCCTCGCGCGCGGCGAGACCACTCGGGATTCCAGTCCATCTGGTCGCGCGCTTCCGAATCGTGGATGAGATACGACTCGCGATGAGACATGCTCGCCATATGTGCTGCGCGGTCTCGGACGAAGGCGTAACCCGAGTCGTAAGGGACATTGAGCCATTTGTGACCATCGGTCGCCCAGGAATCGGCACCACTGGCTCCTTCGAGAAGGTTTCGGAAGCGAGGACTGCAAGCGGCCCATAGTCCGAATGCGCCATCGACATGAACCCAGGCGCCGAATCGCTTTGCGACGGGAATCAGCGTCGCGAAGGGATCGTACGCCCCGATGTTGAGATCGCCCGCCTGAAGCAGAACGATCGTAGGGGCAGTGGGCTCTCGCTGCAGTTCGGATTCAAGATCCTCGGCGCGTAGCATTCCGTTGGCGTCAACCGGAATCCCGACGATATTGCCTTTACCGAGTCCCAGCAGTCGCACCGCGCGAAGGAAGGTACCGTGGCGCTCAGTGCTCGTGAGAATACGAATCCGAGGCGCGCCGAATAACCCGCGTTCTTCCGGGTCCCAGCCGCGCTCACGAAGCAGATGGTTTCGCGCCGCGGTAAGGCATGTCGCGTGCGCCATCTGACAGCCGGTGACCAATGCGAAACTCGCCTCGACCGGGACGTTCAGCAGATCCTTCAGCCATTCGCCGCAGGCTTCCTCAGCGACCGCGGCGGCAGGACCCGAGGCGTAGATTCCTGCGTTCTGATCCCATGCCGACGTGAGCCAATCGGCCGCGAGCGCGGCGGGCAGCGCCCCTCCAACCACCCAGGCGAAGAACCGTCCGCTCGCGCAGCCCACAATCCCACCGGACGAGTCCGCCACTAGTTCCCCGATGACCTGATCGGCCGGAATCGGCCCTTCGTTCAAGGGCTTAATCAACCGCGCTCGCATCGACGCAAGGTCGGTCATCGGCGCGACCGGCGACTCATCGAGAGCGGCGAGATGCCGGCGCGCGTGATACGTGGCTTGATCGAGCGCGCGCGAGAAGCAATCGTCCATGTCCGATGGTAGGACGGCGTGAATGCTCAGGCCGGAACGGCGGCGCGAACGATCTCGGCAAGCTGAAGGGCGGTATACGGCTTCTGCAGAAAACCGGCGAGATCGCAACCCTGAAATCGGAGCCTTGCCTCGGTTTCGCTGAAACCGCTCGAAAGGATGATCGCGATATCGGGTCGAACACGCCGCAACTCCGCGAGAGTATCCTCGCCGCTCATCACCGGCATCGTGAGGTCCAGGATGATGAGATCGATGGAACCAGCGGATCGCCGAAATAGCTCCGCCCCGTTTCGCCCATTTTCGGCATCGAACACGCGATAGCCGAAGCGCTCCAAAGTCATCCGGCCCATGTCGCGCACCATTTGTTCGTCGTCGATAATCAGAACCGTTCCTGAACCGTAAGAGGCCGAAAGTTCGGACTTCTGATCCGCGTCGATTGCCCACCCCCGCTCGGCTGCGGGAAACAGAACGCGAAAAGTCGTGCCCCGGCCGCTCTCGCTCCAGACATCGATCGCGCCCTGATGCGCGCGGACGATGCCGAGAACCGCTGAGAGACCCAGACCGCGGCCTGTGAACTTCGTCGTAAAGAAAGGATCGAATATCCGGGAGCGGGTCTCTTCATCCATGCCCGAGCCGGTATCGGAGACCTCGAGGGCGACATACTCGCCTTGTTCCACGTGAGGAAGCCCGAACCCGCCGGAGCGTCCTTCATGGACATATTGAGCCGCCGTGCGGATGGAGACGACGCCGGACTTGTCGCCGCAGGCTTCCGCGCCGTTGATTACCAGGTTCATGAAGACCTGCTGCAGTTGAGCGCTGTCGGCCTCGACCGGCGGAAGCGCGGGATCGAGGTCCGTTCCAAGCGCCACGGTGCGCGGAATCGAACTTTGAAGCAGGGGCGACATCTCCACCACCAGAGCCGAGATGTCCACTGGCTCGATTACGAAGCGACCTTTTCCGGAATAGGCGAGCATCTGGCGCGTAAGCATGGCGGCCCTCTCTCCGGCCTTTACGACGCCGTCGAGCATTGCATGCGCTGAAGAATCCGGAGCGATCACCTCCAGAGCAAGACTGGCGTTGCCCATAATGCCGACGAGCAGATTGTTGAAATCATGCGCGATGCCGCCCGCGAGAACGCCCAGACTCTCCAGTTTGGCGGTCTCCCGAAGCCGTTCTTCGGTTTCGCGCATGGCATTCTTGATCGTGACCTGCTCGGTGACATCGATGCCGAGGGTCATCACGCCTGCAACGAGGCCTTCGTTGTCGCGCCACGGGCAACATAAATAGTTCATGTAGAGATCCCGCTGCGAGCCGTCTACTCCCTGGCGACTTAGCGGATATTCGTGGATCGTGTGCGGCGAACCGGACCGATACGCGGCGTCGAGCATTTCAATCACGCCGGGCCGATGAACGATCCGGGCGGAAACGCCCGTAAGGCCACGGTCACCGAAGAAGGCGCGGGTCAGAGGGTGAACCAGCTCGAAGATATGATCCGGACCGCGGTAAATGTTGATGCTGGCCGGCGCCTGCAGGAACAGCGAGTGAAGGTGGGAGCGTTGGCGCTCCGCATCCTGGCGCGCTTTCTCGGCTTCGATCAGGAGGCGCTCTCGTTCTCGTTCCGTGGCGCGCCGGTTTGTGATGTCGCGGAAGACCAAAACGGCTCCGAGCACTTCGCCCCCGGGGGCCTTAATCGGAGCGGCGCTTTCCTCGACCGGCGTTTCGCTTCCCTGTCTCCCGGCGAGAAGAGTGTGAAGGTGGGACGGAGGCGCAGCGCCGGAAAGAATTGCCTCCACGAGACTCGATACGGGCTCGCGCGTCGCTTCATCAATCAGCGTGAACACCTGGGAGGCCTGCGCGCCCGCGGCATCCTTCTCACGCCAGCCGGTGAGGGCTTCCGCGACCCGATTGAGATAGATCACGCGGCCTTCACGGTCGGTTGCGACCACGCCGTCTCCGATACTGAACAACGTTGTCTTGAACAGGTCGCGGACCTCGGACGCCTGACGGCGCTCCCGGTCAAGCGTGGTGATCAACTGCTCCCGCCGCGCTGCCGCGGTGTTCATATTAGCTGTGCCGAGAGCGAACAGAATCACCAGAAGCACGGCTCCGCTGCTGATAATGAAATGCGATCGGTCGGTATTATTGCGAACGTGGGCGGCCCGGTCTTCGGCCTGCGCCGAAAGACTGTCGCGAATCTCCTGCCCGGTACTCCGCAGAGCCGCTGTCAGCGCGGCCACTCGGCCGGAGTTGACCAGTCTGATTGCGCCGTCATCGTCGTTGTCTCTCTTCCGGTCGATTCCCGCGCGTAGGGCCGTTAACTTATCGTTTACCTGAACGGCCAGAGTCTTGACCCGAAGATTCACGTCCGGGTCGTCGCGCGTTTCGCTGTCGAGATCTTTCAGCCGGCCGGGCATTTCGCTCAGCACCGTAAGGTACGGGCGCAGGTAATCTTCTCTGCCGGTAAGAAGGAAGCCTCTCTGGCTGGCTTCCGCTTCGGTGATTGCAAGCAGGACTCGGTTCGTATCCTCGGCGATGCGCCGCGTAGCCAGCACATAGGCGCGGTCCTGCCGGTATCCTGCCCAATCCACGCCGGAAAAGACGGCGATTGCAAGGAGCAAGACCAGACCCGCCGCGACCAGAATTAATTCGCTTCGACGAAGAAAAAGCGTGCTCACGACTGTCCCCGCGGCATTGAGCGCAATCGCATCATGATAACGCGGTGAATGTCTGCGGGAAAGCAACCCGGCCTCCCCGGGGGGGCGCCTTTGCCTGCGTTGCAACAAAGGTTCGTCTTTATGACATAATTGGGGCGACTTCAGTTACGGGGTGTGGAGATGAGCAGGATTTCCGGATTTCTTCTCGCCCTTTTGGCGGCCTCCTCAGCCGCCGGGCAAGGCGGCGCAGCCGGGGGTATGGGCGGCACGACTCCCACGCCCGGCTCCGATGGGCATATCAGCGGAACATTGAATCCGAACGTGAGTTCCGGCAGCAGCGCAGGGCGACCGGCCGATCTCACCCGTCCCGTCTTCATTTCGGGAAAAGTGGTGATGCAGGACGGTTCGCCCGTTCCGATGAACATTACGATTCAGCGCGTATGCAGCGGAATCTCGCGAACCGTCGCTTACACCGACGCGGGCGGACGATTCAATTTCCAATGGGGCGACCGAAATATGGTTCTTTCAGATGCGTCGGACGCCGGGTTCAATACGAACCGCCAGGCCAACTCCGCCGGATTCGGCGGCTCGCAGTCCGCCGGCGGATCGAATGCCCTCGCGGCGGACCCGTTCGGGAATCGAATGATGAACTGCGACCTGCGGGCCAGCGTGGGCGGCTACACATCCGACAGCGTAAGCCTCTTCAATCGGCGCCCGACCGACTCGCCCGACATCGGGTTTATCGTTCTGCGCCGCATTGCGGGAGTCGAAGGCACGTCGATCAGCGCCACTTCGATGCTTGCCCCGAAGGACGCGAAAAAGGCCTATGCCCATGGGCTGGAGTCGATGTTGAAGAACAAGCCCGAAGAAGCTCAGAAAGATTTCGAGAAGGCGGTCGCAATCTATCCGAAGTACGCCGACGCGTGGACGAGCCTCGGCAAGACGCGGCTGCAGCGCCAATTGCCGGATGAAGCGAAGGTAGCTCTGTCGAAAGCGATCGAGTGTGATCCCAAACTGGTCGTTCCCTATGTCGAGCTCGGGTTGCTGGCGGCGCAGAAAGCGGAATGGGCCGAATCCGCGGGTTATCTCGACCGCGCGGTAAAACTGGATCCGGTGGACTACCCGCAGGCCTGGTATGCGGATGCTGTGGCCAACTATAACCTCAAAAAGTACGATGTCGCCGAAAAGAGCGCGCGGGAGTCGGTGAAGTTAGATCCCCGGCGCCAGAACCCGAGATCGGAGTACCTGTTAGGCCTGGTACTTGCCGAGAAAATGGATTACGCGGGAGCCGCCGCCGAAATTTCCAACTACATCCAACTGGCCCCCAACGCGCCCGACCTCATGCAGGCAAAGCAGCAATTGGCGGATGTGCAAAAGCGGATTGGCGGCCCGGCATCAGCGACCGCAACTCCGACGCCGCAACCGGCAGGCAACGAAAAGCCATAACCAATTTCGCGCGGCGCGCATCTTTACGAGTGACGGAGGTGCGTATGAAGGTTCCCGCCGCTGAAAGAACCAAAGGTTTGGTTCACTGCCCGATCTGCACCCACACGGTTCCCGCGATCGTTGAGCTTCTTCCGAAACGAATGAAGGTTGTTGCCGGACAGAAGTGCGATCGGTGTCATTCCTCGCTCGACGCCGCCGCAGTCCTCTATCTTGCTCACGCCGCGTAAGTAACCCGCCCGCGACCGAGCGTTCGGGTATGATGGTCCGATCCGAAAATGACGGGCCAGGCAAGACTCGCTTCATTCCTTTTCATCGCAGCCGCTACGGCCAGTCCGCAGGGACGAGGCGGCGGGCGCGCGCAGGCAACCACACAGACTCCCAATAGTTCGGCGAGTTCGGCTGTCGTCGTGAACCGTGATCTCGTCCGCGAAAATTACACGAAATTCGAATACCGGATTCCGATGCGCGACGGCGTTCGGCTGTTTACATCGGTGTATGTGCCGAAGGACGTATTTTCCGACAACGCTACGTATCCGATCATGCTGCAGCGCACCGGGTACAACGTCGCCCCGTACGGATTGGAGCAGTATCGCGCGAGCCTGGGCCCTTCGGACCTGTTTGCCCGAGAGAAGTTCATTTTCGTTTACCAGGACATTCGCGGCCGGTACATGAGCGAGGGTGAATACGTCACGATTCGGCCTCATAAAGCAAAGTTAAATGGTCCAAAGGACGCGGACGAAACCACCGACACCTGGGACACGATCGACTGGCTTGTGAAAAATGTCCCGGGCAACTCAGGCAAGGTCGGGATGTACGGGATTTCTCAGCCGGGCTTCTACGTGACGGCGGGAATGATCGATGCCCATCCGGCGCTCGTAGCGGTGTCGCCTCAGGCGCCGGTAACCGATTACTACATGGGCGACGACGTCTATCACAACGGCGCCTTCATGCTGGCGCACAGATTCAACTTTTATATGGGTTTCCGCGGGCGCGAAGGCGACCCGGAACCTCCTCAGCCCGCGGTCCCCTTTCAGTTCGGCACGCCGGACGGTTATGACTTCTACCTGCGGATGGGCTCATTGGCGAACGCGGACGAGAAATACTTCAAACACCGGCAGCCGCTTTGGAACCTGAACATCGAACACACGAGTTACGACGACGTGTGGCAGTCCCGGGCGATCTGGAAGTATCTGAAGGACATCAAGCCTGCCGTGATGCTGGTAGGTGGATGGTATGACACGGAAGACCCACAGGGGCTCCTCCGCCAGCATTACTTTATGGAGAAGAACAACCCGCCCAAGGTGGAAATGCTGGTGATGGGACCGTGGAATCACGGCGGTTTCGCGCGGGGCGACGGTGATCGCCTGGGCAATGTAAATTTTGGCTCAAAAACGGCGCAGTATTACCGAGAGCGAATCGAATTCCCGTTTTTTCTCTATCATCTGAAAGGCAAGGGCGACGGAAAGTTCCCGAAAGCTTACGTCTTCCAGACCGGTTTGAATGCATGGCGGAAGTTCGATGTCTGGCCGCCTCCGGAATCTAAACCAACTTCGATCTACCTGGAGGGGGAAGGGAAGTTGTCGCGAAATCGGCCGGCCAAAGCCGGATTTGACGAATATCTGTCGGATCCCTCCAGGCCCGTTCCCTATGTCCCCTCCCTGAATACCCGAGTGCTGAACACTTATATGACGGAAGATCAGCGCTTCGCAGCCACGCGTCCGGACGTGCTGGTCTATCAGTCGGAGGCGCTGGATCGCGATGTGACGATTTTCGGACCTATTAATGTGGACCTCAAGGTCTCGACAACGGGAACCGACTCGGACTTCGACGTTAAGGTGATCGATGTCTACCCGAACGACACGCCGGATTACAACATCCCGCCGCCGGTGCCGGGGGCCGCGGCGCCTTCCGCTTCGACTATGGGAGGGTATCAGCAACTCGTACGCGGAGAGCCATTCCGGGGAAAATTCCGGAAAAGCTTTGAGGCGCCTGCCCCGTTCGAGCCCGGCAAGCCGGACCGGATCGTTTTCGCCCTTCCGGATGTGGCTCATACTTTTCGCGCGGGACACCGGATTATGGTTCAGATCCAAAGCTCCTGGTTTCCGCTGACCGACCGTAACCCACAGAAATTCATGGACATCCCGAAAGCCCTGAGGACCGATTTCGTCAAGGCGACAGAGCGTGTATATTTTGGAGGCGCCGACGGATCCAAAATCAGCTTCCAGGTGGTGGAATAGCGTCCGAGGCGCTCGAAACGCGATCCCTATCCACCACGTCTGGGGTAAACTGGGTAGAGCTATATCCTCCCGAGGACACAATTCATGAATTCAAAGGGTCTTTGGGTCTCGTCTATCGGCCTGACTCTCGTTCTGATCGTCGCGCCGTCGATTGCCCAGCAGCAGGACGACAAATCAACCAAGAAGTCCGCCAAGAGCGATCCGAAGCGTGAGACCGTCGCCAAACCCCTGACCGACAAGGAACGGAAGAAGAAGGAGGCGGCGCTCAAGAAAGAGCTGGAGACCCCCTGGAAGAAATGGCTGAACGAGGACGTCGCGTACATCATCACCGACGAAGAGCGTAAGGCGTTCAAGCAATTTAACACCGACGAAGAGCGCGAGCAGTTCGTCGAGCAGTTCTGGCTCCGCCGGGACCCGACGCCGGACACGATCGAGAACGAATTCAAGGAAGAGCACTACCGCCGTATCGCGTACGCGAATGAGCACTACGCTTCGGGAATCCCCGGGTGGAAGACCGATCGCGGCCGTATCTATATTACTTTCGGTCCGCCTGACGAAATCGATTCGCACCCCTCGGGCGGCACATATGAGCGCCCCGCGGCGGAAGGCGGCGGCGAAACCTCGACCTATCCTTTTGAAGACTGGCGCTACCGGTATATCGAAGGTATCGGCAACGACGTCATGATCGAGTTTGTCGATACGACGATGACCGGCGAGTACCGTATGACAATGGACCCGTCGGAAAAGGACGCGTTGCTCTATGTTCCGGGCGCTGGCCTGACGCTCGCGGAGCAGATGGGCCTGAGCAGCAAGACGGCTCGGTTCCAGCGGACAGACGGTACCCACCTGGGTTCTCCGCTCGGCGGCACTCCGGCGAGCTACGACGAGTTCACTCGTCTGGAGCAGTACGCGAAACTCCAGAAGCCTCCAGCCGTGAAGTTCAAGGATCTCGAGGCTGCGATTAGTACTCGGATCACCTATAACATCCTGCCGATGGTTGCGCGCATCGACTACATCCGCATTACCGATAATTCCGTTCTTACTGATATCTCGGTACAGTTCGATAATCGCGATCTGCAGTTCCAGACGAAGGATGGCGTGTCCAAGTCGGTCCTCCACATGTTCGGGCGCATCACGACCATGACCCGGCGTCCGGTGACTACGTTTGAGAAGGACCTAGAGGTCCCGATGGCTCCCGATCTTTTGGCCCAGTATCAGAAACAGCGCTCGATTTATCAGGAGCCAGTCATCCTCGCGCCCGGCCGCTATCGGCTGAACGTTGTCGTGAAAGACGTGATCGGCGGCAACATGAATAACTACGAAGTCGCGCTCGACGTGCCGCACTTCGAAGAAGACAAACTGGCGTCGAGCAGCCTGATTCTGGCGGACAAGATCGAAAAGCTTCCGACGAAGAATATCGGCGGCGGTCAATTCGCGATCGGCGACACCAAAGTTCGGCCGAGAATCGGCGCGAAGTTCGATAAATCGGAAGACGAGAAGCTGGGTATTTACTTCCAGGTGTATAACTTCCAGCCGGATGAGAAGACGCAGAAGCCCAGCGGCCAGATTAGCTACGAAATCAGCAAAGTGAACTCAACGGACAAGATGGTGGACTTTACCGAAGACTTGTCCAAGGTGCCGAACGCGTCGGCGAACCAGGTGACGGTGGAGAAACTGCTTCCTTTGAAGAACATACCCCCCGGTACTTACACCCTGAAGGTGAAGGCGACGGACACACGGGGCAACCAGACGATACAGCTTCCACCGGCGAATTTTATTGTAAACTGAAGTCGGACTGTCATTTCGGACGTTGGTTGAATGAGGCGCGCAGGGAATAACCCGTTGTGGTCGGCGCCAGTCGGCAGCCTTCGGGCGCTGATCGCGATATCCGCGTCCCTGCTTCCGCTCTCTTTATCGGCGGCTCCCACCGTTCGTTTCGCGGGGCAACTTGGCGGGCTGGTAACCGACTCCGGCGGCAAGCCTCAACCCGGGGCGCTCGTCATGCTCCTGAATCGTCAGGATCATGTTCTGCAGCGCGCGGCCACCGATATTGGTGGGACGTTCTCGTTCGAAGATCTTCTTCCCGACAGTTATTCCATCCGCGTCTCTCTTGCGACGTTCGTTCCTGCGATCCGCGACCGCGTCCAGGTGAAGCCGGGTATGCGAAGCCTGCTCGAGGTCAGCCTTTCGCGCGTTTTCAGCACCGTACAGATCGTTTCGTCGGTACCCGCGCCAGGCGGGCTGATGAACGACGACTGGAAGTGGACGCTTCGTTCCAACGCCTCCATGAGGCCGATTCTGCGGATGTTCCCGGCTATGGCAAATCCGGCGAATCCGGCCGGGGATGGCAGCAGAGCGGCGATTTTCAGCGACTCGCAGGGCATGGTCCGGATCTCGGCCAGCGACGGCGCGCAGTATACAAGCGACGTCGGCGAGGCCGATCTCGGGACGCAGTTCGCTTTCGCAACCTCAATATATGGCGGCAACCGTGTCCAGGTGAGCGGGAATGTGGGCTACGGAGCTGTGACCGGAACTCCGGCGACTGCCATCCGGACCACATACAGCCATGAGCTTGGCGGCACGAATCCCGCGCTTTCTGTCACGATGCGACAGTTGTTTGTGCCCCTGCACGGGACACAGGCCGGTACCGGGACTGCGAGCGACAACCCATCGCTCCGAACGTTATCCGTGAGCTACTCCGATAAGAGCGAACTTACGGATTCGCTGACGGCGGAGTACGGATTCGGGATGGACAACGTCTCCTTCATTGACCGCCTCCACTATTTCAGTCCGTACGCGCGACTCAGCTATGCGGTGGGCAAAGGGAAGATGTTTGTTTCATGGACTTCGGGCAATTCCCGGCCTGAGTTGGGCGTGAGTTCGGATGATCAGAACGCCGAACTGCGGCGGGATCTGGCGGCCCTTGCGGTTCTGCCTCGCGTAACGCTGGAGAATCAGAGCGCGAGAGTGCAGCGTGGGGACGATTACGAGATAGGCTTTTCGCAGAAACTCGGTTCGCGTGAATTTCGCGTGTCGGCCTACAACGAGCGTGTGAGCAACACGGCTTTGACGATCGCAAACCCGACCACGGGGCTGTTTCCGGGCGACCTTGTTCCTGACCTCTTCTCGAACAGCGCCGTGTTCAATGGCGGATCTTTCGATTCGTACGGCTACATGGCGTCGGTAACTCAGGAGTTAGGAGAGAACTACCGCGTGTCTGTGACATACGGAACCGTCGGTATGCTGACCGCCCGCCAGAACGCCGCGATTGTATCGGCGGACGACCTTCGCCGAGCACTGGAGGCGGATAACCGACCAGCGCTCACTTTGCGGGCCTCCGGCACAATTCCGCATGTGCGTACGCGGTTCGTGACCAGTTACCAATGGTGCAACTACGCCGCGGCTATGCCGATTCCTCAATACTCCACCGACGCCACGCGCCCCGAGCCGGGACTAAACCTGATGTTGAGGCAGCCGCTTCCGACTCACGGAATGCCCTGGCGCATGGAAGCATCCGCCGAGGTTCGCAACCTGCTGGCGCAGGGCTATCTCCCCGTCGCGATGGCCAACGGGCAGCAGTTGCTTCTGGTGAATACGCCGCGCACGTTCCGCGGCGGTCTCGCGTTCGTTTTCTAAGAAGCCGATGCGGTCTGTGCTTGCCGCGTTTGCCCTGAGCGCTGTTCTGCACCCGATGATTCGCGTGCGGGATACGCAGGGGATCGAGCGGCTTCCTCTGAAAGTCGAAAAGAGCAGAGTCGAAGCCTTGTTTTTTGTAGCGCACGATTGCCCGATTTCGAATTACTACTCCCACGAAATCCGGAGGATCTGTGAAGACTACGCTTCCCGCGGTGTGGGATGTTCGCTCGTGTATGTCGAACCGAATCTCCACGATGCGGACGCGGAGAAGCACGCCCGGGAATATGGGCACGGGGCCTATCCCCGGATCGTTGATCGTTCGCATGCTCTGATCGCCGCCGTGGGCGCAACGGTAACTCCGGAAGCCATTATTGTCAAATCCGATGAAACCATCGGATATCGGGGGCGCATCGACAATTTGTATGTAGCGCCCGGCAAGCCGAGACGCGCAGCCACGGAGCATGACCTCCGCGACGCGCTTGACGCCATTGTCGCCGGGAAGAGCGCGCCTAAACCGGAGACCCAGCCAGTCGGATGCTATATTCCCGATCTCTCAGCCTATTCGCGATAATCGCGGCCACCTGCGCCGCACAGACTCCGGTCATCCTGATTTCTGTCGACACGCTGCGAGCGGATCGTATCGGCGCGCGCACGCCCGGGTTCAATCTCTATGCGAACGGCGGAACGGTCTTCAGCGCCGCCGAATCGCAGATTCCTCTGACCCTTCCGTCGCACACGGCCCTGTTTACGTCGACCTATCCGTTCGAAAACGGCGTGGAGCAGAACGCGAGCCACGTACCTGCCGGGCTTCGAACGCTTGCGGAAGAACTGCGGGGACATGGGTACAGCACCGGGGCCTTTATCGGAAGTATCTTTCTGGAGCGCGAACTGGGGCTCGACCGAGGCTTTGAAACCTATGACAGCCCCTTCAGCTTCGAGGCTTTCTCGAGGCTGTCCGGGGCGATGCTGTTTGCGGGCGGCCCGCATAACCCCTACTCGGTGCGTGAGCGCCGGCCGGGGGCGTTTGTGCTCCGGGCAGCGGATCAGTGGCTCGCTTCGCGCAAGGGCCAGAATGTGTTTGCGTTCGTGCATTTGTTCGACATGCACCAGCCATATACAGAGGGATCTTATGATGCGCAACTGGTGTCGGTCGACAAACTACTCGCGAGTTTCGCGGCCACGCTCAAGCGCGAGGGCTGGTGGGACAAGGCGTTGGTCGTGATCGTCTCGGACCATGGCGAAGGACTCGGTGATCATGGCGAATCGGATCACGGGTATTTTGTTTATGAGAGCACCCTGCATGTTCCGTTTATCGTCCATTGGCCGGCGGGCAAGGCGCGCCTCGGCGCCGTTGTGGACAAGCCGGCAGGGCTGATCGATTTCGCACCCACGGTTCTGGATTTCCTCGGGATTGCCATACCGGCTTCGTTTCGCGGACATTCCTTGCTGCGCACGGGCGGCGCGCCGCCGGTAAGCGAGAGCACCTACGGGCGGGACTGCTTCGGCTGGGCTCCCCTGCGCGCGATTCGGAGCGATGGATGGAAGTACATCGATGCCCCGCGGCCCGAGTTGTTCGATCTCTCGAAGGACCCACATGAAATGCGAAATCTGTTCGCGGCAGAGCCCTCTGTAGCCTCGCGTCTTCGTGAGCAGTTGAAGAGCGTCATTGCCGCGGGAGCAGCGCCGGGTCCGGCGCAATCAGGCGATCCGGAGCGCGACCGCAAAGCCCTGCAATCGCTGGGATATCTCGCGCCGGGACCTCACACGACATCGAGCGGTGGAGGCGCGGACCCGAAGGACAAGCTGCCGGAACTACTTCGTTACGAAGATGCTCTGGTCCTGATGGAAGAGGGCCGAAATGCGGAAGCGGTTCAGAAGTTCCGGGCGATTCTCGCGAGTGACCCGGGCAATCGGTTGGCGCGCCGCGATCTCGGGGTCACGCTCATTGACATGCATCGCTATGCGGAGGCTCTGGGCGAACTTCAGAAGGTTGCGGCATCATCGGTTGACGACTACGTCACGCGATATGAACTGGGGATCGCGCATGAGGCGCTGGGACGCCTTCCGGAAGCGAAGAGCCAATTCGAAGATGCCTGCCGCCTTGCGCCGCATGCTGCTCAGTGCGCGCAGGCGCTTGAACGCGTGAACCGTGCACTCTCAGACGCGGGGCCGAAAAAGACGCTCTGAAACGCTGGTGACGACGCTGCGAGGCGCAATCCGCTGGAGTTCCATACCCATGCGATTGCCGAAACCGCAGATCACGTATTGCCTTCCGCGCCTGAGCGCATCGAGCCCGATCCGCGCCACTTCCTCAGGTGAATGCACGCTCATCGCCTTAGGGATGGGCTCGTGCGACACCTCGTGGAATTCCGTGGTTGTCTGCCCGGGGCACAGAGCGCACACCCGAACACCGAAACGCTTGACCTCGGCCGCGACTCCTTCCGCGAAGATCAGGTCAAACGCCTTGGTAGCCGCGTAAGTTGTTTGATACGGAACCGCCTGAAACGAGGCCGTCGAGGCGACGATCAGGATATCGCCGCTGCGGCGTTCCACCATTGCCGGGAGATAACAATGAGTGAGTCCCACCACAGCGGCGCAGTTCAACTGAATCATTTCCAACTGACGGGCAAGATCGATTTCACTGAATTCGCCATACGCGCCGAAGCCCGCGTTGTTGACCAGGAGCGCGGGTTTGATCGAACGGGCTTCCGTGAACTCGAAAAGACGCTGTGGCGCGCCGGACTCCGCGAGATCGAGTTGAAGGGATTCCACCCGCACGTCGCCGAACCGCTCTTCAATTGGCCGCCGGGCCGTCACAACGAGGTTCACGCCTTCCGAAGCTAACTGCCGGGCTATGGCGCGCCCGATTCCGGAACTCGCTCCCGTAACAACGGCCCATTCGCCCCGCCAACTGGTCATCGGCTCTTCTTCTTGGTCAGGTTTTCGAAGAGGAACAGCCCGCTCTTGCCTCCCACCGCGAAATCGAGGTCACCATCGCCGTCGATATCGGCAACGGGAATCTGCATTCCGCCGCCAGTGCGCCCACCGTAATCGATCGTGTGCTTCACCCACTCGATATTGCCGGTTGAATCCGGCGCCATGTATTCGTACCAGTAAACGCCGAGCGGCTCGCGTTCTCCGGGGTCGCGCCCGTTATGCGCCATGAATCGCTTTCCTGTCAGGAAGTCAGGCTTACCGTCGCCATTCAGGTCGATCATCGTCATCGCGTGGCTCTGCGACCAGCTTTCGTCGATGACGTGTTTCTTCCACTTGCCGTCAGCGGTCTGCTCCATCCAGAAGATTCCGTAGTTGTGGGCAAGCGAGGTCACAAGGTCGGGACGCCCGTCGCCGTTCACATCGTGGACATAGATGAATCCGGTTTCGCCCAGATCCCAGTCAGGATGGAACTTCCAATCAGGAGCTTCGAACCAGCCTTTGGGCGTGAGGATATCCGTGCGGCCGTCTTTGTTGACGTCGCCTGCGCCGATTCCGTGACCGTAGGATTTATCGCTCACAATGTGCCGCACGAAATCGCCGTTCTTCAGCTCGTACCATGAGAGCGGCGCGGTGGCGTTCCCGAATTCGGGCAGGATCTCATGCGCCTTGCCGTCGTTATCGAGATCCACGGCGAAACAAAACTCGACGTTGAATCCGGTCTGAATTTCGTGGCGTTTCCACTTCGCAGCCGAGTTGCGGCCCGGGTTTTCGTCCCACCAGAGGCTTTTCGAAAACCATCCGCAGCTCACGATATCGGGATATCCGTCGCCGTTCACATCGATCGGAAGGTCGCTGAAATCGTCAATGTAGTTGTTCGTGAACAGAATGTCGCGGAAGTGGTGACGCGTCCAGGACGGCGCTTCGTACCAATTTTCCCCTGACACGATGTCCAAACGGCCGTCGTGATTAATGTCCGCGAAAGCCGCGGGCTCGTTCTGGCTCATGTCGATCGGATGTTTGAGAAAGGGGATTTCGTCGTCCGGGCGGCTGGCGGTCCATCCGGCTACGCATCCCAGGAGGAGCACAGCCGCGGCAATTCGTTTCATGCGCCCGATTCTATCGCCGCTCGAATTGCTGAAGCATTGTCACGAGCTGAGAGGCGGCCGAAGCATCTCCGCCGAACCGCACGGCGTAGTAGGCTGCGGTAAACCGGGCAACCGGCTCCCGCTGGTCCGGAGGCAGATGGCGGGCGAACTCGGCAGGCGTCGTCCATGCCGGACGCTCGAAGCCACGGCGCGCGAGCATCTCCGTCAGCCGGCGGTAAAGCGCGGCTGCATCCCCAGCTGAGGCTCCGGACCGCTCAACTCGCCGGAGCAGCGCGCGCATTCGCCACCGCTGGGCCACGCGGGGAGCGTAAACGATCGCGAGGAGCAGCAGCAACACAGGAACGACGAAGGGCCATATGGCTTTTCCCGCTCGCACGAGTGAATCGCGATCCACTCGCGGGTGGAGATTCGATTGCGCCCATCCGCGATTCCAGGATCGCAGACTACGCGCGAAATCGGCCGCAAGAGCAGCCTGGCGGCCAAGGTCATAAGCGATCACCCATTGCCGCCACATGCTGTCCGCCGCATCGAGATACATGTTGATGCGCGCGGAAAGGCCGTCCGGTTTTCGTTCGGACGCGGAGGGCGTGGGATCCAGAGTCACCCACCCGCGATCCTCGAACCAGCCCTCTACCCACACATGGGCGTCTGACGCGCGCACGACGTACATCCCGGAGACGTCGTTGAAGTATCCACTCTGAAATCCGGTTGCTACGCGCGAAGGTATCCCAAGGGTCCGCAGCATGACCGCCATCGCAGACGCAAAATATTCGCAGTATCCCCGGCGGCTGACAAACAGGAAATTCGCCAGAGGATCGCGCAACGGCCTCAGAGAACTTTCGAGCGTATACGTGTAGTCGCGGCGCAGATGGCCCTGAATACGCAGCGCGCGCTCGTAGTCATCGCCATTCCCCGCCCAGTTGCGGGCGAGCGACCAGATGCGGGTGTCGATCGGCGGGAGACGCAGATAGCGGCCCCGTTCATCCAGATGAAGGGGCTCCGGAAGGGCGGGGCCGGAATGGGCAGAGATTTCGTACCTGAGATCTTCGCCGGTAACAGGCAGAACGCGAAAGGAATCGTCGCGGGACCGCACCAGACGGGACGCGGCGACATTGATGTATTCCGGAATTCCCGCGATGAACAGCGTTCCGGTATCGGAGCTTTCGATGTCGGCTCGATACAACAAGCGCCTGCCGTCGCGGCGGGAGCGTTGGAGTTGTCCCGCAACTTCGGCGGTTCCGTGCAGGACCGGTACGTCTTCCCCGGAAGTCACGGGTTCCAGCCAGCGCCGTCCGTCAAAGTAGCTGAGAGCCGAGCCCCGCCATTTGAGTCCCGGCGGAAGCGCTCCCGAGTACGGAAGCACATGCATTACCGGACGAACATCTCTGCCGATTTCGCCGAACTGCCCGAGGTCCACGATTCCGGAGTATCCGGTGAGGCGAGGCGCGCGCGGGAACAACAGGGCTGCGGCGCGAGCCGTGCGCGGAAGAACCAGAAACAGAGCGGCCGTTACGATCATGATGCCCAGCGCCGCAGCGCAGGTGACTGCGAACAGGCGGGGCGCGATTCGGTTTCGGGCGGAGTATTCGATCCGGGGAGACCGCCGGAGCCCGCGGCGTATCTCGGCGCTCGCCAATGCAGCGATTGCGAACAGAACAAAGATGACCAGGTAGACGAAAAATGTGGCCTGAAAAGACAGCAGCGCCGCGCCTACCAGTTCCAGAAATGCGACTACGCCCGCGTAAGCGAAGTCACGGGCGGAGTTGGCGGTGAGAATCTTGAGTCCGGCCAGGAAGCAGATGCCATGAACAGTGGCGGTGAGAAAATCCTGCGAGATAAGCGCAAGATCGGCGAAGTAAAATCCCACATAACCCAGCGCGAGCGCGGAGATGATCCTGCCCGGTATGTTGAACCGCGCGAGACCGGAAATGAACGCTGCGCGGGCAAACAGGGCGGTTAAGGTGATGATCGTGGTGGGGCGGTCGATGCGGTGAGTCGTTTCCAGGGCGAGGAATCCCGTCCCTACCAGACCCAACAGCGAAAACTGAAAAAAACGCTCGACCGATGCCGCTCCGCGCGCCGGGCGTGAGTCCACGAGACCAGTTTAGCGAGAAACGGGCGGGGCTAACCCGTTCGATATATTGAAAGTAACCCAATGAGCCAGAACAGCTTCGGTACGCAGTCCACCCTGAAATCTGGTGGGACTGACTACCGCTATTTCCGTCTTGCCACGCTTGAAGAGAAGGGTGTCGCGAACGTGTCGCGCATGCCTTTTTCGCATCGGATTCTGCTCGAGAACCTCCTGCGCAACGAGGATGGACGGAAGGTAAAGGCGTCTGACATCGACGCGGTTGTTCGCGGCGTGAGCGGCCCGAACGCGAGCGAGATTTCGTTCATGCCGGCGCGGGTTCTGCTGCAGGATTTCACCGGCGTTCCCTGTGTAGTCGATATTGCGGCGATGCGTGACGCGCTGGCGGCGATGGGCGCGGATCCTTCGAAAGCGAATCCGCTGATGCCCGCCGACCTGGTGATCGACCACTCGGTGCAGGTTGACGAGTTCGGAACGAAGAACGCGTTCGATGTCAACGCGCTGCTGGAGTTCCAGCGCAACCGGGAACGATATATGCTGCTGCGCTGGGCGCAGACGGCGTTCAGCAACTTTCGCGTCGTGCCGCCCGATACCGGCATCGTTCATCAGGTAAATCTGGAATACCTCGCGCCCGTGGTGTTTCGCGCGAAAGGCGGCGATGGCGTTGTGACCGCGTATCCCGACACTCTTGTGGGAACGGACTCGCACACCACCATGATCAACGGCCTCGGCGTTGTCGGTTGGGGCGTGGGCGGAATCGAAGCGGAAGCGTGCATGCTGGGCCAGCCAATTTCGATGCTGTTGCCTGCCGTGGTCGGTTTTAAGCTGCATGGCAAGTTGCCGGAAGGCTGCACTGCGACCGATCTGGTTCTTACGGTCACCCAGATGTTGCGCAAGAAGGGCGTTGTCGGAAAATTCGTCGAGTTTTTCGGTGCGGGGCTTTCGCAGTTGAGCGTGGCAGACCGCGCCACCATCGCGAATATGGCGCCGGAATACGGGGCCACCATCGGATTCTTCCCCGTTGACGCCGGAACTCTGGATTATCTGAGAACCTCCAGCCGGGATTCCCAACTGATCGAGCTGGTGGAGGCCTACTCCAAAGAGCAGACGCTGTTCCGCACGGACGACACGCGCGATCCTCTGTTCTCCGACACTCTCGAACTGGACCTTTCGACCGTGGCGCCGTCGATGGCGGGGCCGAAGCGCCCGCAGGACCGCCTCGCGCTGAACGAGGTCAAGAAGAGCTTCCGCGAGACGTTCAAGGATGCTCCGTCGAAGAAGTCCGCGGTCGAGATTCACGGCGAAGAGGCCGAGATTTGCAGCGGGGCTGTTGTGATCGCGGCGATAACGAGCTGCACCAACACATCGAATCCCTCCGTGATGATGGGCGCGGGGCTGCTTGCGAAGAAGGCTGTCGAAAAGGGGCTGAAGGCCAAGCCGTGGGTTAAGACGAGCCTGGCCCCCGGCTCCAAAGTCGTTTCCGACTATCTCAACAAGGGCGGCGTTATGCCATCGCTCGAAGCCCTGAATTTCCATCTTGTGGGGTACGGCTGCACAACTTGCATCGGCAATAGCGGCCCCTTGCCTGAGGCCGTATCGAATGCCGTCAAAAAGGACGACCTCGTGGTGGCGGCGGTGCTCAGCGGCAATCGCAATTTTGAAGGGCGCATCAATCAGCAGGTGAAGGCCAACTATCTTGCTTCGCCGCCGCTGGTAGTCGCCTATGCGATCGCGGGCCGTATCGACATCGATATGGGATCCGAGCCGCTTGGGACCGGTTCTGATGGCTCTCCTGTGTACCTGAAGGACATATGGCCCAGCCCGCAGGAGGTAGACGAGGCGATTCGCGCAACGATCGATGCGGACATGTTCCATTCCGAATACGAGCATGCGTTCGAAGGGGATGCGAACTGGCGCGCGCTGCCTGTACCTACCGGAAATATCTATCAGTGGGACGAGACTTCGACCTACATCAAGAAGCCGCCCTATTTCGACAATATGGTGGATCCGGCTCAGCCTATCGCCGATCTGAGCGGGCTGCGAACGTTGGCGCTGTTGGGCGATTCGATCACCACGGATCACATCTCTCCGGCGGGGTCCATCGCTGTCAACAGCCCCGCGGGCAAGTATCTGATCGAGCAGGGCGTGTCGCCAAAGGACTTCAATTCTTACGGCGCGCGGCGGGGCAATCACGAAGTGATGGTTCGCGGCACGCTGGCCAATGTGCGGCTACGCAATCAACTGGCGCCGGGAACCGAGGGTACCTGGACCGTCCATCTTCCGGGTGGCGAGCAGATGTTCATTTATGACGCTGCCATGCGTTACAAGCAGGAGGGCACGCCGCTCCTGATTATCGCCGGAAAAGAGTACGGTTCCGGCTCTTCGCGCGACTGGGCGGCGAAGGGCGTGGCGCTGCTCGGCGTCAGGGCGGTCATCGCGGAGAGCTTCGAGCGCATCCACCGAACCAATCTCGTCGGGATGGGAGTTCTTCCGTTGCAGTTCGTGCAGGGAGATAATGCCGCGACGCTCAAGCTCACCGGACGCGAAATATTCCACATCAGCGGAGTGCAGAAGGCCGTGGAGACCGGGTCCCGCGTTGATGTGCGGGCGATTGGGGCCGACGGGACGGAAATCTCGTTCCAGGCCATTCCGCGCGTGGACACGCCTCAGGAAGCCGAATACTTCCGCAATGGCGGCATCCTGCCGTACGTGCTGCGTCAACTAGCGGCTCAGTAGGTTCTGGAGAAACGTTCGTACTCTTCGACATCCTCCACGCTGCCGATCGCGAGAGGGCAGCGTTCGTGAATCGTCCGGGCAGTAATGTCGAGAATAGGCTGCGAACCCGTGGATGCGCGGCCGCCGGCTTTTTCGACGATAAAGGCGAGGGGAGCGCATTCGTAAAGGAGCCGTAGCTTACCGCCAGGATGCGAGGGATCGGCCGGATAAAAATACAGCCCGCCTTCCACGAGACTGCGGTGCAGGTCTGCAACCAGAGCGCCTGTGTAACGCAATGAATACGGCCGGTGAGTCGCCGCATCCTCGGTTGTTACCCATTGCAGATAGTTACGTATTCCTGCGGTCCATTCGTGCGAGTGGCCCACATTGGCGCTGTAGTACCGTCCCCTGCGGGGGCAACTGATGTTTTCGTGAGAGAGCAGGAACTCGCCGAGTTCGCGGTCCAGCGTGAATCCATTCGCGCCGTGCGCCGTCGCATAAACAAGCAGCGTGCTCGTGCTGTACATGACGTAGCCCGCGAGGATCTGTTCCGAGCCTTTTCTCAAAGCGTTTTTCGAGAGTGACGCGCCGGGGATGCGCCGCCAGAACCCGAAGATCGTGCCAAGGGATCCATTGATATCGGTATTCGAAGACCCGTCTACCGGATCGCAGCAAACAATGTAATCGCTGTGCTCGCCGCCTGGCAGGGGAGTGAGGTCTTCGATCTCTTCGGAAACCATGGCATGGGCCAGACCGGTTGAAGAAAACGCGTCGAGTACGGTCTCGCTGCCGAAAACGTCGAGCTTCTTTTGCGAGTCGCCCGTCGCGTTGCGCTCGCCCACCAGCCCGAGTTTGCCGACCAGCGCGGCCCGGCCCACTTCACGCGCAATGATCTTCGACGCATACGCCATCTGAGTCAGGAGTGGACCGATTCCGGGATCGAGATCCGGATGCCGGGTCTGCTCATCGAGCACAAACCGGGCGAGCGTTGTTCCGAAACGACTCATTCGGTTCTCCACTGCCGGTTGTCGCGCCGCATCAACTCATCGGCCTCTTTCGGGCCCCACGTCCCCGCCCCATAATTGGGAAAAGCGCGAGCGGGCAACGCCTTCCATACGTCGAGCGCGGGCTCAACCACGGACCAGCCGGCTTCGACCATGTCCGCGCGCTGAAACAGCGTCGCGTCGCCGATCATGCAGTCGTAGAGAAGGCGTTCATAGCCAGTGCTCGGCTCCGCGCCGAAATAATCGGAGTATTTGAAGTCCATCGTCACGGCGCCCACTTTCACGTGCGCGCCCGGTACCTTCGCGCCGAACCTCAGGGAAATGCCTTCGTCGGGCTGGATATGCATGATCAGGAGATTGGGCGTGAGCGTGCCGACCGAAGTTTCGCGGAACAGCACGAAAGGAGCGCGCCGGAACTGAATCACGATTTCCGTCGCTCGCCGCGGCAGGCGCTTGCCGGTGCGAACGTAGAACGGGACATCCGCCCATCGCCAGTTGTCGACCATGAGCTTCAGGGCGACAAAGGTTTCCGTATTTGAATTCGGGTTGACAAACTCTTCCGAGCGATAAGCGGGGACATGCTCGGCGCCGACCACCCCCTCGGCATATTGCCCCCGCACCGCGCGCGAAAGCACGTCTTCGGGAGATATGGGCGTAATCGCGTGCAGCGCTTTTGATTGCTCATCGCGCACCGCGTCCGCCTCGAACGAAATAGGCGGCTCCATGGCGGTGAGGGAGACTAATTGCAGGATATGGTTGGGGACCATATCGCGCAGGCAGCCCGCGCGGTCGTAATAGCCTCCGCGCCGTTCGACTCCAAGCGTCTCCGCCACAGTTATCTGCACATGATCGATGTAGCGACGATTCCAGACCGGCTCGAAGATTCCGTTGGAAAAACGGAACACCAAAATGTTCTGAACGGTCTCCTTGCCCAGGTAGTGATCGATGCGGTAGATCTGGCGCTCCTTCAATACCTGGCCAATCTCCGCATTCAGCGCTTTCGCGGATTCCAGATCCGAGCCGAATGGCTTTTCGATGATGACGCGCCGCCAGCGCCCGTTATCCTCCGCGGTCAGACCCTGCTCGCCCAGCTGCCGGATGATCTCGGCGAAGAACTGCGGCAGCGTGGCCAGGTAATAGAACACGTTGCCGCCGGTGTTGAGCGACTGCGTGAGTTGGGTGATCCGGTCTTTTAACTTTACGTAATCGGCAGGATTCTTGAAGTCTCCCGAGATGTAATAGCTCCGTTCGGCGAGCCACTCGCTGAGCTTACAATCCGGAGGAGCGCCCGAATAGGTCCGGATATTCTCCCGCACGCGATTGCGAAATTCCTCCTCGGGAAAATCGTCCTTGGCAAATCCCAGAATCGCGAATTCCTGCGGCAGGAGATCGTTGCGGGCCAGATTGTAGAGTGCGGGCAGTAGTTTTCTTGCGGTGAGATCGCCCGAGGCTCCGAAAATCGTCATGATGCAGCGGTCCGCTGCGCGCCCCTGACTCTGGCCCGAAGCGTTTTCCTGCGCCGGATCCTGTTCAGCCATGCGGTTATTCGCCCGTTGGGCGCTCGACGTGCCCACCGAACTGTTTGCGCATGGCGGACAGCATCTTCTCGGCGAACGTGTGCTCCTGCCGGGACCGGAACCTCACGTAAAGGGAGGTAGCCAGGACATCGGCTGGCACGGACTCTTCAAGCGCCGCCATAATAGTCCAGCGGCCTTCGCCGGAATCCTGAACATAGCCCGTGTAGCTGTCCAGGTTCGGATCTTCCGCCAGCGCGATTGCGCTCAGATCGAGCAGCCAGGAACTGACCACGCTGCCGCGCCGCCACAGTTCGGCGATTTCCCCGACGTTCAGGTCGTATTGAATCTCCGGAGGAAGCTGTGACGACTTGGCGCCGCGCATAATGTCGAAACCTTCGCCGTACGCCTGCATCAGGCCGTACTCAATCCCGTTGTGCACCATCTTGACGAAGTGGCCGGACCCAACCGGACCGCAGTGCAGGTATCCGAGATGAGCGGTTTTACCTTTCGTATCCCGGCCTTTGGTGGGCTCGATGCCGCTTTCTCCAGGCGCCAGCGTTTTCAGGAGGGGTTCGATGCGCCTGAACGTTTCGTCCTCGCAGCCAGCCATCAGACAGTAGCCGCGTTCCAGCCCCCACACGCCCCCGCTGGTGCCGACATCGGCATAGTGGATTCCTTTCGGCTTCAAAGCCTGGGCGCGGCGCACGTCGTCCTTGAAATAGGAGTTGCCGCCGTCGATCAGGATGTCACCCGACTCGAACAGGCCAGCAAGCTTATTGACCATCGACTCCGTCGCGTCTCCCGCGGGGACCATCAGCCACGCCGCGCGCGGCTTGGTCAGAAGGCCGACGAATTTCTCGACAGTATTCGCGCCTTTGATACCTTCCTTCTCTAGTTCCGCGATCTTTGCCGCGTCGAGATCGAAGGTGACCACGTCATGCCCGCCGCGCCGAAGACGCCGGGCCATGTTGCCGCCCATTCGGCCGAGGCCGACCATTCCCAGCTGCATTTATGCACCCTTTCCTTTATCGCAGAAGCGTTCTTCAAGACTGTGAATTTTGCCGAGGCGCCGGACGTGGCGATCCTCTCCTGAGAACCTGGCCGCCAGGTAGGCGTTAACCAGTTCCACGGCCGTCATCGGCCCGATCACCCGGCCTCCCAGTACAAGGACATTCATGTCATCGTGCTCTACGCCCTGATGGGCTGAGTACACGTCATGACACAGCCCCGCGCGGATTCCCGGCATTTTGTTGGCGGCAACGCAGGCGCCTACGCCGGAGCCGCAGATAAGAATGCCCCTGTCTGCGGCGCCGTTTTGAATGGCGTGGCCTAACTTCTCCGCGTAATCGGGGTAATCGACCGACTGCGGAGTGTGCGTGCCCAGGTCATTAATTGCTTGCCCCTTGCTTTTCAGATTCTCGACAACGATGTTTTTTAGGTCGAGACCCGCATGATCCGATGCGATGGCGATCTTCATGAAGCGGCCTTTTCAGTATGAGGGTTAGTCGTCCGGCGACAGATCACTCGTCGTGACGTAGTTCACATTATCCTGCAACCAATCAGATACGGCCTCATCCATCAAACCAGTGCAAGTGCGCACTTTCATTTGTGCGCCTCCGCTTCCCGTGCTGGGACAATCAGACAGGGGAAATAAAGACATTTGAAGACACGACGACTTGCGATTATCCTTGCCCTGGCGGTTCCCGCAATGAGGGCACAGCTCCCTCCCCCGCCGCAACCCGTTCCCAACGGACCTCCGCCCGTACTCAACCAACCGTTCGACACCGGATTCAGTGGAAGCGTTCCGACCGGGCAGGCATCCCCTACGCCGATCGTTCTGACGCTCCGGGACGCCATACAGCGCGGTCTGAAATACAACCTCGGGATTCTCACGAATGATGACGTGGTCAGCGTCGCCTCGGCCGAACGCCGGCGCACGCTGAGCACGCTTCTGCCGAACTTCTCGGTTGGCGTGACTCAGAACTCCGCGCAAAGCAGTCTCGTAGCGTTCGGATTTACCGCGCCGGGGCTTCCTACAATCGTCGGTCCGTTTGGTTATCAGAACGCCCGCGGCTATGTTCAGCAGACGGTTTACGATCGTCCCTCGCTGAAGAATCTGAAATCGGCGGAAGAAAGCGTGAAAGCCGCGAAGCTGAGCGCCGACGACGCGCGGAATCTCGTTGTGCAGGCCGTGAGTAATGCGTATTTGTCTGTGATCTCGGATGAGTCTCGAGTAACTGCGATTACCGCGGAAGTTCAGACCGCGCAGGCGCTGTTTGACCGGGCAACCGATCAGAAGCGCGCTGGCACGGTGGCTGCCATTGATGTGCTCCGGTCAGAGGTTGAGTTAAGGACCGAAGAGCAGCGGCTTGTCGCGCAGAAGAATCAGGTGGAAAAGGACAAGCTGAATCTGGCGCGGGCGATCGGGTTTCCGACTGGCCAAACATTCACGCTGGGCGACACTCTGCCCTTCTCGGCCATGGATTCGCCGTTGGAAACTCTGCTCAAGGACGCCTACGACCATCGTCCCGATTACCGCGCAGCCCAGGCTAACGTACGCGCCGCCGAGTTTTCCGTGGAATCCGCAAAATCCGAACATTGGCCAGAGGTGGTGGTGGAAGGCGACTACGGAGTTGTGGGAAGGACGTTTGCGGAATCGCATGGCACTTATTCCGTAGTCGCGGGCGTTCGCATTCCGATTTATGCAGGCGGGCGAACGCGGAGTGACGTAGAACAAGCAGAGGCCGTGCTCCGAAATAAGAAGACCGCGGTAGAAGACCTGCGGGGGCGCATCGACTCCGAAGTGAGGAGCGCCGTGCTCGATTTACACTCTGCTGCGGACCAGGTGGCCGTCGCTCAGCGGAACGCGGATCTTGCGAATCAGACGCTTGTTCAGGCCAGAGACCGGTTCTCGGCAGGTGTCACCGATAATATTGAGGTCATTCAGGCGCAGCAGTTGCTCGCCTCCGCCAATGAAAACTACATCTCCAGCCTTGCGGCTCACAACGCGGCGAAGATTGCCCTGGCAACTGCCCTGGGCATTGCCGAACAGGGCGTGCCGCAGTATCTGAACCTCAAGCCTTAGCGGCTTAGAAGACTCGTTCCTGTTTCTTGAGGTTTCCGAAGGATCCGATATTTGCGACCGAGAACGATACCAGAAACTGATTCTCGTTGCGTGTCCCGAAGTCGAGACGGCGGATCTGGAAGCTGATCCCGCAACAATCGGTGTTGTATGTCGCTTGGGCGACGCCGTACTCAAGTTGCTTCAGCCGAACATCGTAGACCGATGTTAAACCCGCATTCCATCCCTTTCGGTTCGGGTCACCATAGCCGACCGTGGTACGGAACTGATTCGCATTACCGGTAATCAGAGGATCGGGGCGCAGTTGGTCGGATCCGGCTGATACGAAATAACGCTTGACCCGAACGTCCGCGCTGAAGGAACTATTCACGAACCGATGAAGCAGCGGGTCATAGTCTGCTTCCCAGGTGAAATTGACGCCTGGTCGTGGCGACCCGCGGACGATCGAGACGATCGGGGAGTAGCTGCGAGGGCCACTGAGGAATGTGTAGCCCGTTAACTCCAGCACGGACTGGACGACATTCCTTTGACCCGGAATCAGAGCGCCGCCGAACGTCGGATCGAAGAATCTCTTCTGAAACAGCTCCCACGTCAGCAGCTCGTTCACGCTGTTTCCACGCTTCGAATAGAGTCTGTTTGTGATGCCGTATTCGACCTCATTGGTATCCGAAAGGAGGTCGATGGTGTCGAACCGCAGGGTGTCCGTAAAGCTTTTGATGCCCGAGACGTACTTATAGTCCGCTCGCGGTTCGATCACGTGCTTCAGCTTGTCGCCCAGAAAAGTCTTTTTGTTGAACACGCGCTCGAGTGTGGGTAGCACCAGATCGACGTTTACTTCCGGCGCGCTGCGAGTGAGGCTTGTGTTGCTGACCGCGCCGTTCACGAGGCTTTGTCCGTAAAAGGTCTCGTGCATGGTGAAGCTGGGAATGAGGCTGAGCGAGCCCCAATGAAATGAAGTGAACAGGGTAGGCTGGATGTCGGCGCGGGTACTGAACTGGCTGGTCTCATAAAACCCCGGTTCGACCGTAGGCTCCGCGCGATGAAATAAGGCAAAGCTGGAATCGAATGAGAACCACGCGGGAAGTGCGCCCGATGCGATCTGCTGGTCGCGCCCGGTGAAGTCGAACTCGGGCAGTTTGCGGATGATGACCGAGTCGCCCTTGGTCGCGCTGAGATAATCTTCCGTTCGTTGCGCGGCCACCGCGAAGGTGTAATAGTCGAAGTTCTTCTCGACCGACACCGTTGAATGCGTCTCCGCGAAGATCGCTTCGCTGAAGGATTCGGTGAATTGCTGGCGGAACGCGAGAGAGCTGATGTAATTGATGGCGCCGCGGGCCACCCATCCGTCGCCGAACTCCGTTCTGCCCGCGCCGGTAATGCTGTATCCGGGCGCTTTGATTAGCGTTCCGCCGGATTCGTAGCCGCGATCCTGGACGCCGTAGAAGATCACGTTGAAATCGGATTTCTGGGTAGGTTTGCCGCGGAAGTCTACGTGATGCGCATATCCGCGCGTTGTGAAAGCCTGAAAGAGATACGTGACATCGAGGCTTCGATTGATCACGTAATAGTAGCCCAGACCAATCATGTAGCCGCGAGTGGAGCTGTGCCCGATGTTCGGCGTCAGCAATCCGCTCTTGCGCGGCTCTTTCTTCAGCGATTTATAGAAATACGGAAAGTAAAAGACCGGGAGGCCTTTCAGGTGATAGACCGATTTGTGAGCGATGGCGCGATCGTCGGGAATGATGTCGAAAAGTCCCGCATGCAGCGTCCACCACGGATTCGGAACCTTGCAGTCGGTAATGAAGCCATCGTGAAGGATGTACTTGTTTTCGATCTTATCGGCGAACGCGCCCTCGAAGTAGAAGGGCGCCTGCGTCATCAATACGCCGGGCCGAGCCACTACTTTCGTTTTCGCGTAGCCGCGCGCATTGTAGAACGTGCCGCGCTCCGTATCGGTGTTATATTCCGCGCGATCGCAGTAGATGACCTCGTTCTGATCGTAGTTACGGTAATAGACGTGGCCGCGCGCCGTGAAAATGTGCGTGTTCTCGTCGTAATCGATCGAGTCTGCGGTGAATACCGCGTTATAAAGCTCAATGCGCGCTTTGCCTCTGAAATGCCGTACGCCATGGTCGGACTCCTGCGTATCGGCGAAAAAGACCTCCTCACCCTGCGGAGGAGCATCCGGGCGCGGCAGACGAACGGAGAAGTCCGGACGGTCGACCGTAGCTTGATCACCGCTCGCAGGCGCGGGCGTGGCCGCCGGAGGAGTTGCCGCCGGCGTTCTGCTTAACTGAGGTGACGCAATTTGACCGAAGCCCAATAAAATCAGGGTTAAAATGCCACCACGGCGAGCACTATTCTCGTGACAAACGTTGCGGATTGTGTTAACCAGAGGAAGAGCGGAAATTCGCGGGACGAGCCTCAATTGGCAACCGTAACACGGCATAATTTGAGTCGCAAGTTCGGCGTCGGGCAGTGAGACAAACGGAAAGTGAAACAAGTATAGATGCAGTGCGGCCATTGCGGTTTCAACAACGGCGCTGAAGATCACCGGTGTCTTCGATGCGGGCGGCGCATCGGGATGGCTGTCGCCGCGCCTGTGGGATATGTGGGCGCCAATGCGCTTGCGGTCGCGCCGGCTCTCGAGCGCGAAGCGCATCGATCGGTCATTCCCGATGTACGAACGGTGACCATGCCTGGCCAGCCGGAACTGTTCCCGGCAGCCGCTCCGAAGGTAATTCCGTTTCCCGCTCCCGCAGTAAAGCAGAGCGCTCCGGCGGCGCAGCCCGCGCGACGTCCGCAGTCCGCGCGCAACGCGGCTCAGCAGACCGCACTCGATTTTCTGTCCGCGCCGCCGGCGCAGCGAAAGCTCCGCGACGAAGTGCCCGCTCAGGTCGATTGCGAGCAGGCGGTTGCGGCCCCGATGCATCGCTTCGTGGCAAGCTCGATCGACGCGGCCTTTATCATGATCGGGTTCGGCCTTTTTGTCGCGATTTCTCAGTTGATGGGCAGTGGGTTCGGAACGGGGAAGCTGTTCTGGGTTTTCGTGGGCGCATGCTTCACGCTCGTCGCCGGCTTCTACGGGCTGATCTTCGCGATCGCGGGGCGCGAGACGGCCGGTATGCGATCGACGGACCTGCAACTGATCACTTTCGACGGTCTGCCGGTCGAAGGCCGCGCCCGCGCCGCGAGGCTGGCCGCGACTTGGCTTAGCTTCTGCTCAGGCGGGCTCGGTCTGATCTGGGCTCTGGCGGACGAAGAAAACCTCACCTGGCAGGATCACATCTCGAAGACATTCCCCGCTGTGAAGTCGGGCTCGGCGGGAACTGTTCGACGCTGACGCGGCGAATCTCTCTGAAATGAAAAAAAGGCCGGAACTCCTTCCGGCCTTTTTTTTCAGAACAAAACTAAAATGAGGAACTGACTACCAGCGCGGTTCCCGCCGCCGGTTCCCGCCCGCGCCGCCGCCGGGGCGTCCGCCCCCCGCAAACCGATTGCCGCCCCCGCCGCCGAATCCGCCGCTCGGTCGCGCTTCACGCGGCCGCGCTTCGTTCACCGTCAGGGTCCGCCCGCTCAGCTCCGCCCCGTTCAGCGCAGCCATAGCCTTGTCCGCATCGGCATTATTCGACATTTCCACAAATGCAAACCCACGAGACTGACCGGATTCACGGTCTTTCACAATCTGAACTCGATCCACCTGTCCGTACGCGGAAAATGCGGCATCAAGATCCTGCTCGGTCGTCTGGAACGAAATGTTCCCGACATAGATATTCTTCAACGGTCTACTCCTCTTTCTGTTGCTGTCCAGTCACAATTCAACGCGGACAGGCTGGTCCCTCTCAGAGCTAATCTCGGCCGGATAATGGAATAAGGCGGGCAAAATCAGCGGTTATGCGGCTCATTTCCGCCGCATGGTTATAGTACCGCGTTTCCCGGAATAAGAAAGTACGATTTCGTCCATTATTGTTCAAGCGCTGATTTTTGAGCGAGTTCACCGATAATCGGCAGCACGTACGCCTCATTGTGGCTCGCTTTGATCAGCATAAACACGGAAACCGCGAGTAATATCGCGTCGAGGATGTGATCGATCCGAACGGGTCTTCCCGGAATGGCGTTCATCATCGGATGGATGACCCACTGAACCACCAGCCAAACGGCGAAGAGATACAGACCCTGGAACGCGTGGAAGCGGACAATCTTGTCACCTTTGAATTTCTTGGCGGCAAGCACCACTACCGCGGCGATCCATCCCACTGTCGGGATATAGCAGAGAATCGAGGCCGTCCGAGGCGTCAGGGCATCGAGCGGATCGGGACGTGGCGCTGAGGAGTACGGCGGGAACGGCGGAGGAGGTGGGCTGCCGCCGGGCGTCGCGCCAACATCCGATTGGCGCTTCCCGCAATTGCCGCAGAAGAGATCGCCGCCCGCGACCTGGCTTCCGCATTGTGTGCAAAATGGCATCCGTTCCGCTGACCCGTCCCTAACTAAGATGTACGTTACGCCATACTCATTTGTTCGGCAAGTGACCCGGAACGGCGCGTGATAGGATTCTGGTCGATGAAAACTCTGTTGGCGTCACTGGCGCTGTTCTGCGCGCCGCTGTTCGCCGCTTCAAATGACCTGACCGCGTATTTCATAGACGTCGAAGGAGGCCAGGCAACGCTCTTTGTCACGCCGGCAGGAGAGAGCGTTCTGGTGGACACGGGATGGGCGGGGTTCAACGGGCGTGACGCGGACCGGATCGCCGCCGTGGCTAAGCAGGCGGGCGTTTCGCAGATTGACTATCTTCTGATCACCCACTTCCATCTGGATCACGTAGGCGGCGTTCCTGCGCTGGCCGGCAAACTGCCGATCAGGAACTTCGTGGATCACGGCCAGACGGTGGAGCATGATGCCAACGGCCAGAAGCTCTTCGATGCTTATCAAAAGGAAGTAGCGAAAGGAAACCATATCGTCGTGAAGCCCGGCGACAAACTGCCGCTGAAAGGCGTTCAGTGGACCATCGTTACCGCCGGCGGTAAGACCATCGACAAGCCGCTGCCTGGCGCTGCCAAAACGAATCCTGACTGCGCGACATTCCAGAAGCGGAGCATTAACGACGACGAGAACGGCCAGTCCGTCGGGAGCTTCATTCAGCTCGGGAGCTTTAAAACGATCGACTTGGGCGATCTCTTATGGAATAAAGAAGAAGATCTGATGTGCCCGACTCCAAAAGTTCCAAATGTGGACGTCTACATCACGAGTCATCACGGCATGAACATGAGCGGATCTCCGTCGCTGGTGCACGGGCTGCGCGCAAAGGCCGCGATCATGGACAACGGCGCCGTTAAAGGGGGTACCGCTGAAGCGTGGGACACCATGCATAACACCCCCGGCCTTGCCGACGTGTGGCAACTTCATTTCGCGACGGCGGGAGGGAAGGAGCACAATTCTTCGGAAGATCTGATCGCGAATCTGACTGACAAGCCCGACGCCGCAAATACGATCAAGCTCGTGGCCCATCGGGACGGCCACTTCGAAATCACCAATTCGCGAAACGGCTTCTCGAAAAAATACTAACGGGAAGTAACGCGTTTCAGGCAACGCGCGTCCACTTCGGGGCAAGCCGAATCGCCGCCTGGCGCGTCCCAGACGTCCAGCGCGGGCGACCTGCGCCTCTGCGGTTTGACCCCACAAAAACCGCTATGATACGGTAAATATTTAAGCCTGCTCTTCGCAGTTCCACTTTCCTATAGCTAATGGACAAAACTCTGCATGACTTAGGCGGGATTGTGCTGAATGGCCTGCCTACGTTTTTTCTGGTTCTCGTCCTGGCAGCCTGCGTTAAGTACCTCTATCTCAAGCCCCTCGAAAAGGTTCTCGATGAACGATTTCGGCTGACAGAAGGCGCCCGCAAGGCCGCTGAAGACAGCCTGAAATCGGCCGACACCAAAATCGCCGAGTACGAAGCCGCGCTTTCTAAGGCTCGCGGCGAGATTTACGCCGAACAATCCGAATTTCTGCGAAAGCTTCACGAGGAACAGGCCGAGCGCACCCGCCTGGCGCGTGTTGAGTCGGAACGGCGCGTGGCGCTGATGAAGGAAGGCATCATCAGGGAAGCCTTGGCCGCGCGCGAATCTCTCGAATCTCAAAGCGAAGCTCTCGCTTCCAGCATTGCGGAAAACATTCTGTCGAGGAGAGTCGCTTGAAGAAACTCCCCGGTGTTCTTCTGGTGCGTGTTCTTCTGATGGGTGTTCTCCTGATAGCGCTCCCGGCGCTCGCGGAAGAATCGAAATCCGGTGAGAGCGGCGGCATCAGCCCCATCTGGACCTGGATCAACTTCCTCATTCTGGTCGGTGTTCTGGGCTATCTGATCGCTAAGAACATGGGCCCCATGCTGGCGGCGCGCTCGCACAAGATTCAGGAAGGTCTTGCCGCGGGTGAACGGGCCAAGGCCGACGCCACCGCGCGCGCAGCGGCGGTTGAAGCTCAACTGAAAAACCTGGGCTCCGAAATCGAAAAGCTTCGCGCTTCGGCGGCCGCCGATCGTGAGCGCGAGGCGGACCGCATCGCGCGCGATACGGAAAACGAACTCGCGCGAATCGAACAGCACGCGGGGCAGGAAATCGAATCCGCGGGTAAGGCAGCCCGGCTCGACGTGCGCCGCTATGCCGCGAAACTCGCCATTGAACTAGCAGAGCAGAAACTGCGCGCCCGGATGTCACCCGACGTGCAGGCGGACCTGGTTCGGAATTTTATTGGCGATATCGCCAATGGCCGGGCCAAAGCTCAAAACACATAAAGCGCCGCTCTAATGACTTCTTCCGCTGTTGTTAATCGGTACGCGAACGCTCTGGTCGATATCGTCGTCTCTCCTGCCAAAGGAACAGACGGCGGCGTTGATGGGGCTACCGCGGTCGCGCAACTCAGGTCTTTCAACGCCGCCGTGCAGTCTTCGGCGGACCTGCGCACGATTCTTGCTTCTCCCGCCGTCTCGACCGCGCGTAAGCGTCAGGTGATCCGGCGCATCGGGCAGAGTCTCGGGCTCAGCCGCATTATTCTCAATTTCCTGCTGGTCCTCAGCGATCATCGCCGCGCCGCCGCGCTGCCCGACGTGATCGGGGCTTTCGAAGTCCTGCTCGACGAGCGCCTTGGTTTTGTTCGCGCCGATGTGACTACGGCGCTGGCTTTAACTTCGGAGGAGCGTGACCGCCTCTCGGCGGAACTGGGCCGGATGGCGGGCGCTCAGGTCAAACTCCAGTTCCTGGTCGACTCGGAGCTGATCGGAGGCGTCACTGCGCGCCTGGGCTCCAGGGTTTACGACGGGTCCGTACGAGGTCAGTTGGCGAACCTCGAACGGCGCCTCGCAGTGAAGTAAAGGTAACTTTTTATGGCTCAGATTCGAGCAGACGAAATTACAACAATTCTCCGCCAGGAGATCGAAAATTACGACCGCGCCATCGACGTGAGCGAGGTTGGTTCGATCATCTCGGTGGGCGACGGCATTGCGCGCATTCACGGCCTCGATAAGGTGATGGCCGGTGAACTGATCGAGTTCGGTCACGGCGTCTCCGGCATCGCGATGAATCTCGAAGAAGATCAGGTCGGCGCGGT
>DATFSM010000081.1:0-130777 GCA_035262625.1 Bryobacteraceae bacterium | reverse complement strand
TCAGAGTCTGACCGCCAGACGTGAGCGGCAGCAGGCTCTTGTTGTAAAGAGTGTCATCGGTTTGAACGTTCTGCTGGTGAGCCCGGTTCTGGCCGACCGTAGCCTCGTTGATCAGATTCGAACGGAAGGTGTGGATGTAGGTGGTTGCGAACCCGGCGGACGGAATGAAGTAGCTGTGCGGAAACTGGCCCCACCCGTCGCCCGCCGCGCCTAGAATGGCACCGTAGCCGGACTGCGCCTGATAATCCTGCAGCAGGCGCACGAACATCGTGTCCTTGCTCGAAATGTTGTAGTCGACTCGCAGGATCTTATCGGTGCGCGGGTCAGTATTGCTCAGAACGTCCGTAAAGTTGTACTGGCGCTGGCCAGTCGGATCGGTCGTGTTGGGCAGGGGGAAAAGATTCAGCATCGCGGACCCGATCTGGTTGAATCGGCTCGCGGGAATCATATTACCCGGAAAACATCCGGCGCTGCTGGTGGCCGAACAGCTCAGACCGGTGTTGGGGTCGCGGATCAGAATGGGCGAGCCGTTCGGGTTAACCGTTTGCGAAAAGTCGCCCGCGCGTTGCGCCGCCGTGGGCATGGTGAATTTGTTCAGCGCCGTGCTCTGCGTGTTCCAGAGCTTGTCGAACGAGAAGAAGAAAAAGAGGTGATTGCGGTCTTTGTTGAAGCGAACGCCCGGGATCCAGATCGGACCGCCGATGGTGCCGCCGGGATTCTCGTACCGGTACCGCGGTTTGGCTATGTTCAGTTCGTTGTTGAACCATTCGTTCGCGTTGAACTGTTCGTGACGATAGTAATAATAAGCACTGCCGTGGAACTGCGCGGTGCCGTTCTTGATGGTGACGTTCATCTGGCCGCCGTTGCGCGCGCCGTATTCGGCGTTATAGTTCCCGGTGAGCAGTTTTACTTCGCCGATGGCATCCGTGCTCGGCGCCTGATAGGTGTTCTGACCGGGCGCGCCGGAGTCCTGAGCCGCCATACCGTCAAGAGTCACCAACACTTGGCCCTGCTGACCGCCGTTGACGATGGAATTGCCGGCTCCCCAGCCGCGCTGATCGTATGTGTTGAGGTCGACCACGCCCGGCAGGCTCTTGATGATGGCCTGGAAGTTCCGCCCTCGTATCGGAGTCTCCTCGATCTGCTTGAGGTTCACGTCCGTCGAGTGATCGGAGCTGTCCGTAGCGACGCGGGCGGCTTCCGCCTTGACCTCGACCGAAGTGCTGACATCACCGACTTCGAGTCTGACGTTGTGGAGATCGACTTTTTCGAGCGTACCGACCGTAATCGCATTCTGAACATAGGTCTTAAAACCGGTCTGCGTGACCTTCAGATCGTATTCACCCGGAAAGAGGTCCGGAAACGTGAAGGTGCCGTTCCCCGCCGTAGTGAATTCACGCACCTGCTTTGTGACTTCGTTCGTCAGTTGAACCGTGGCGCCCACGATCAGCGAGCCTCCGGGATCGACTACTGTGCCGGCGACGGACCCCGTTACGGTCTGGGCGTTTGCCGCTGGCAGCATGGCCAGCAGCGGAAGAAAAAGTGCGAATCGTTTGTTAATGCCTCTCATGTAAAACTCCCTGAAGTCTTGCCCTTGCTCCCCGTCATTTTTCTAGTTGAAACGTTTCAACACAGAAACCCGCGTCCGCATTCCTCTTTTTCGGCGGCGCCCTACTCGCCTGACCGATGCATCAGGTCCAGCGCTGTCGAGACGATACGACCCTCTGCGCAACCCGGCTGAAGACGCGATCCGATCACCTGAAAAGTGAGATGACTGTACGCTTCGTCCGAATAGATGTATCCGGAGTTGGCCATGCCGTTCGCCAACGTGACCACGATCGTCTTGTTGGCTGGCGCGTTGGCCTTGAGCTTCATGGCGATCTGGCTATACACTTCGCCGTTAACGCTGGCGAAGTTAATGTCTCCGATCCGCAGCAGGCCAACCTTGAGGTTCACGTCCGCCCCCTCTTTGTATCCAGGGAACACGTTCTCCCGCGCCGGATTCGCGGCATCGTTTCGCGTGCGTCCGGGGCACGTGAACTTCTCCTGACCCGCCCAGATGCGGGCTGTGTTTACGGGCTGAATGGATTCGCGCATCACCCGCACAGCGCTTGACCCGATCGTTGCACCGAGCATGCGGACATAGTCGCCGGTGCGCGCGATCGTTTTCTTATATGCCTCCAGGTTTTCAGCGGGGATCGCCTTCCTTTCAGAGGAGGCTTGCTGAGCATTGAAGCCTTGCGGCGCCGCCTGATCGGCAGGACGAGGGGCCGGGCCGACCGTCTGAATGAATGGTCCATGCGCCGGGTCCACTAAGGCCGCTCGCTGGCCCATGAACGTTGTTGGCGACCGAAAGTCTCTCGGGTTCTGATCGCCCGAAGCCCCTTGGGTAAAGATCGCGACGGCGCGATTGTCAAAGAGATCTTCGACGTAGCGCGACGCCTCACCGGGGAAATCGGCGCTGATAACGCCGCTCAGATAGAAATTGATCGGGTGCATCGCATAGTTCATGTACACGCCGATCGGAACATTGTCTTCTCCGAGGAATTCGACAACGGCCAGCGTTTTGTCGGACGGTCCTTCCGGATTGGGCTCCTGCCGCCACTCGAGTTTGCTGTTGAACAGATCGCGATTGACGCTCAGATCGACCTTGGTTGCGCCGTATCCCACACGGGCGGGACCGAGTCTCGCCTTCGCGGCATTGACCGCTTCCACTATTGCGTCGGCGACGGTCTTTGCCAGCGGCGCGCCCTGTCCGAGCCCTCCTGTGTTGGAGCTGTGAGTGTGGGTGGCGGAGATAACGAAATTCTGCGCGGGGCATCCACTCGATCGCGAGGCTCGGGCGGTAGCGTCATCCACAATCTGATTCGACGCTCCTCCCAAATCGAGGCCAACCAGGACCGCGCAGGTCGCGCCGTCATCCACTACGATGGCTCGCGCGAACAGATGGTCTCGAATCGAATCCGTGGATACACTCAGCTCGCTCTGTTTGGGAGTGATATCGGCCTTCGCTGCTCCGGCACGCAAATGTGCCGACTGACCGTCGGCAGCGCCAGAGACGAAACACATCATCGCGATCAGCTTCAACCTTGGCATTTTACGCATCCAGCCGCTCCCAGATTTCCCGCTCGATCCGATACGGATCGTCAACGACCCTGCAGTCCGCGTCGATCTCCATCGTCGAGCGCCTTTCGGTCGTGTAGTTCGGCCATGACGGCTGGCCCTTCGCCGCGGGACGGCCCGTCCGGGCAAACGTGCTCCACATCTCCGCCATGTTGTGGGCTGCCCTTTCGCCATCCGGCCCTGAGACCGACATCAGGCCGCCGCCGCGCCCTCCATTTCCACTTGGCTGAACCGCCGGTCGTACGTTGTAAAACTTGTAAGGAATCTCCGCGGCATGCGCGGCGCCCACCTTGTGCTGTGTTCCAGGAACTAAGTTGTTCGACTCGTGGGTGAAGACGTACATGTAAACGGGCGCGCCGCCCTGCGCGTATTTGCGTTCGGCGATCGTGACGGCGCCGATTCCGATCATGCGGGCGGTCGTAATCGCGATGTAGAGATCGGTTGGTGAGGCATCCGGGCGGGATTTTCGATACGCGGCGAGCATCGCGCCGGCATTCGCTCCGAACTCCCTATCGATTCTCTCCTTCAGGCTTGCATCCGTCAGGTTAAAGACTTCCGTATTCCGCTGCTGCTGGAAGAAGAACACGGTCTCATCGCGGTTGTATCCCACGATAAGCGGCTTATTTTTCGAAATGGCCGGCGCATCCGGCTCGAAGGGGTGCTTTGGCAGAAATGAACCGTCCACTACCGGCCCGAAACCGCCCGGACGCGAGCCTCCACCCATGCCTCTGCGTCCGCCCGTCATCGTTAAGGGACCCCCTCCCGGCTGTTGTTGACTCAATCCGGTCTGGACCTCCATGAGCCGCTCCATAGGAATATCGAGTAGTCTCCGCCACTCGCTCTTGTCGACTCCGAGATGTTTGAGCGTCAGCAGCGCGGTCTCGGCCGCGACATCGCGGGACAGCATGCGAATTCCCGGCCCGCTCTCGATCGACGCCTTGTTGAAATACGGCGCGGCCGCGGGCATCGCATACAGGCAGGAAGTCTTCGCGCCGCCCCCGCTTTCTCCGAAAATCATGACGTTGTCGGGATCACCGCCGAAGGCCTCGATGTTCTCGCGTACCCACCTGAGTCCGTCGCGAATGTCCAGCAGACCCTGGTTTCCAGAGGTCGCGTATTCCTCGCCGCCCAGCTCGCCCAGATAAAGGTAACCCATCAGGCCGAGCCGGTGATTGGTCGCCACCACCACTACGTCGAAAGTGCGCGCGAGGTTTCCGCCATCCTGATAGGCCGCGCCGCCGGATCCGGTTGTGAATCCTCCGCCATGGCTGTAGAACATCACGGGCCGTTTGCGCCTGTCCGCCGCCGGGGTCCAGACGTTTAAGAACAGGCAGTCCTCGGCGGGCGCTGGTTCGCTACCCCTTGCCGCCCTGCCTGGCTGCGGAGAGGGGGCGCCAAAGTTCAGAGCGTCGCGAACGCCCGTCCATGCCTTAAGCGGTGGCGCCGCTTTAAACCGGTTCGCGCCGGACACCGAACCTGCGTAAGGAATACCTCTGAAAGTCGTAAGGTCGCCGCGCTTTTCGCCGCGCACCCGGCCAAAAGCACATTCGGCTTCGACGACCTCGGGATCTCTTTCCTGCGCGAGCGCCTTGCCGGTCAGACCAGTTCCGCCGAGCGCGAGCGAACTGTGCGAGATCCACGAGCGGCGCGTCAGGCTCCGCGAAGACCCAAAAACCACTGAGTTCACCTGTCTGCTTTCTCCACGATTACGTTTTGAATATGATCCCCAGCGTTCGTCTGCGGATCGCCCCCTGCGCCTGCCTGTCTCGAAAGATTACAACGAATTTGGCCGATTTCTTCGGCGTTGCGGCACTTAGTGCCGGAGTTGTTGCGTCCGTAATGGGGCGTAGCGAACGGGTTTGTTACGCCTGCCGGGGCTGGCCCGGTCCTCCTCCGAAGTTCCCCGCAAGCCGATATATAATGAGCGAAAAGTCAGGGTGGTGATACAGGAGAAAACAAACCAGTCTCCGTCGGCAGAGTTCCCCGATAGGGCTACGGTTCTGGCGCAACTCGATCGAATTCTGGCAACGCCGCTCTTCCAGCACAGTAAACGTTACCCTGCCCTTCTCCGGCACGTCGTCGAGCAAACGATTCTTGGGGCCGGCGACGAATTGAAGGAACGGGTACTCGGCATTGCGGTTTTCGGGCGTCCGCCCGATTACGACACGAGCGCCGATCCGGTAGTACGCAACACCGCATCCGAAGTTCGCAAGCGGCTCGAGGAGTACTATTCCGAGCCTGGCCACGAAACGGAGTTGCGCATCAGTCTTCCCCCGGGCGCCTATGTCGCCGAGTTTCATCATGCGACCAGCGACGGCGCTCAGACTTCCGGCGTACGCTGGCTCGATCTCTTCAAAAGAGCGCGATGGCTTCAGTGGGCGATCGGTCTTTCGCTTCTCGCGGTATGCGTCTTCGGAGCCATCAGGTTCTCTCCCCGCAAGTCACCCGTCGAACTCTTTTGGGCGCCCATCTTTCAGGCGCCGGACCCGGCGCTCGTCGTCACCGATACTCTGGTCACTCTTCGCGACCAACCCCAGCCGGATTCCAGCGATGGTTCGCGACAGGTGAGGGACATCATCGATCCCAAAACTTACGTCAACGTCATCCAGGAATCTGCCAAGCTCGCGTCGTTCCTCCGGGCGAACGGAAAACATCTGGATTACCAGTTGGCCCGCAACGTGACGCTCGCCACTCTGCGGACCAGACCGTTCATCCTCCGGGGAGCATTTAATAATCAGTGGACCCAGCGAGCCGTCGCGCCATTTCGGTTTTATCTTCAGCTCGACCAAAACCCTTTGATTCGACGAATCGTTGATCGCCAGGATCCGGGCCGGCGGGATTGGTCAGCGCCAATGACCCCCGGCCTCAAAGAGGACTTCGCCCTGATCGCAAGGGCAGTCGAACCCGAGACCGGACAGATGATGATCGTGTTCGCGGGCTTAAGTGAAAAGGGCTCGGCGGCAGCCCTGGAATTTGTGACCAATCCCAAATATCTCGACCGTTTTGCCGCTGCGGCGCCGCGCGGGTGGGAGCGGCGAAATATCGAGATGGTGATCAAATCGAACCTCGTGAACGATGAGTGGGGCGAACCGCATATCGTCGCCGAGCACTTCTGGTAGCCCATACCATTCCGGCCGACATGGGAGGGCGATTGCGGTTATCAAGCTGCCTCGGATGTTTCGCGCTAACCCGGCTTGCTTTCTCCTGAACGATACTGCTGCTCCGTGACGTGTTCCATCCACTCAACCACCTTTCCGTTGAGCTTTTCCTGAATAGCGATATGCGTCATCGCTGTCGCCGGCGCGGCCCCGTGCCAGTGTTTTTCACCGGGCGCGAACCAGACAACATCGCCGGGGCGAATCGCCTCGACGGGTCCGCCTTCGCGCTGCGCCCGCCCGCAGCCGGCAATGACGATAAGGGTCTGCCCCAGCGGATGCGTATGCCAGGCGGTGCGCGCGCCCGGCTCGAACGTCACGCTCGCGCCCTGAACAAAGGCGGGATCCGGCGCCTGAAAGAGCGGATCGATGCGTACGTTCCCCGTGAACCAATCGGACGGGCCTTTTGCGGAGGGCTGCGTACCAGCCCGTTTGATTTCCATGTTCTTATTCCTTCTTCATCGATACGGCTCGTAGCGAATCCACACTATGTCGCTTTCACGGCGCGTATTTCCGTCGACCGGGGCGAGCATGTGACCCAGGACGTATGGTCTCAATTGACTCCTTCAAGCGTTCCGTCACGGCACGAGATACAGCTTACCTTGCGTGGCTCGGCTCTCAAGATCGCGGTGCGCCTCGGCGGCGCTTTCGAGCGAATATGCTTTCCCCTCGTGAACTCGCAGCCAACCGGCGCGTATACCCTCAATCACCGCTCCCGCGCGCCGCTGAAGTTCCGCCGGATCGGCTGTGTAACTGAATACCGACCCACCCGCAAGCCGGATGCACTGCGGGATCAGTTGTTCGGGCCGGATAGCCGGTCGCGGGCCGGATGTTGATCCGATCGACACCGCAGTTCCGCCGCGCGCCAGAGCCTGCAACGTCGATTCCAGCGTTGCAGCGCCGATGCCATCGAAGGCCAGGTCCACGCCTTTACCGCCGGTCAGGGATTTCAGTTCTCCGAGAAATTCGTAACTGGCGCCATAATTGATGACCGCGTCTGCGCCCGCAGTTCGGACTGTTGCCGCCTTGGCATCGCTCGATGTCGTGCCTACCACCCAGGCCCCGAGGCGCTTGCACCATTGCACGAGCAGCCGCCCCACACCGCCGGCCGCGGAGTGGACCAAAACCCGGTCCCCCGGACGTATGTCGTGATACTCGGTGACCAGAAATTGCGCCGTCAGGCCTTGGAACATGAGCGCTTGCGTCGCCGTGAATTGGTCGGGCACAGGGATCGCGCGATCCGTCGGGACCGCAACCTGACTGGCGTACGATCCCAAAACGTTGATCCATGCGATGCGCTGGCCGATACGGAACCCGCTGGCCGCCTCGCCTGCTTCGCATATGCGTCCGACACCTTCAAAACCCGGCGTGTAAGGCAGCGGTACCTTATGTGTTCCGCTGCGTTGATAGACGTCGAGGTAATTGACTCCACACGCCTCGACATCGACCAGCAACTGGTCACGCCGAATCCGCGGCGTGTCATCGGTCGTTTCGAGGGTTAATTGCTCCGGACCGCCGATCGCTCTCACCAGAACGCGCCGAAACGGCGTGCCGTTTGGCGTTTTCACGCGCTCACCTGAAGTGGCGTCACCTTCATCGTGGCGGAGCGTACTCGGTCGCCGATCATCGAATTCAGGTAAGGGCTGGCTTTATATTTCGCGCGGTACGCGTCATCGATTCGCTCCTGGATTTCTCCTTCGGCTCGTTCGAAAGCAACATCCTTCGTGATGCCCGCAGCGGTGATTCGTCCGGCCCTCTTCTGCATCGCAGCCTGGTACCACCTGGAATTCTGTCCGTTGTAGGCACGCACGAAAAGCTCGTCGCCCACCACAACGGACCATATCCACGTCGGCGTGCCGTACGTTTTGCCGTCCTCGCGAAAAGGTGAGATATGCAGATCGTCAGTCTCGCCAATGCGGCGCAGCTCGTCTTTCAACCATGTGCCCATGGCGGCCTTCTTCAGTTCGTTCCGTCCGTCCTTAGAAGCGTCTTGATCGCGCGGCGTTCGTCCATCGCGCGATACCCTTCGGCGACCCGATCGAGCGGCAGAGTCAGATCGAACACCTTCCCCGGATTGATTTTTTCGTTCAGCACCAGATCAATCAGCCTGGGCAAGTAGCGGCGAACCGGCGCGGGGCCGCCATGCAGATGGACGTGAGCGAAGAACAATCCGGCCCCTTCCAGTTCGACGCCGTGCGGAACGCCAACGTAACTGATAAATCCGCCGGGACGGGTGGAACGAATGGCCTGCATCATAGATTCCTGCGTGCCCACGCACTCCAGCACGGAATCAGCGCCAATACCCTTCGTCAACTCTTTGACTCGCGTCACGCCCTCATCGCCGCGTTCGGTTACGATGTCCGTCGCGCCAAACTCTCGCGCGAGTTTCTGCCGCGATTCGTGGCGGCTCATCGCGATGATCCGCTCCGCGCCCATCTGCTTCGCAGAAAGCATGGCTAGCAGACCCACGGCGCCATCGCCCACAACAACAACGGTCGCGCCGGGCTTCACGTTGGCCGCATCGGCGGCAAACCAGCCGGTGCCCAGTACGTCTGAGGTCGCGAGGAGACTGGGGATCAAGCCTTTGGGCGGAACATCCTGTGTTGCGACCAGCGTGCCGTCCGCCAGCGGAACGCGAAGGATAGGAGCCTGCGCCCTGTTCATGAATTCGCGCTGAAGGCAGGAGGATTGATAACCGTCATGACAGATGACGCAAGTGTTGTCGGAAGCGGCAAACGAACCGACCACGAACTGGCCACGCCTGATGTTGCGAACCTCTTTCCCAACCTCTTCCACGACGCCGCAGTATTCGTGTCCCATCGTCGTTGGCGGTTCAGCAAAATTGCCGATCCCGCGATAGGGCCACAGGTCCGATCCACAGATACATGTCGCCGAGAGACGAATAATCGCATCCGTCGGCTTTTCGATTTGCGGGTCCGGCCGATCTTCGAATCGAATGTCGCGGGCTCCGTAGAGCATCGTTGCGCGCATGGGTAATCTCCTTATTCCGGTTTCTCTGACGTCTTGTCGCTCATCAGGGCGCAATCGTCATTCCACCATCCACTGTTATGCCTTCACCAACCACGTAGCTCGCGCCGGGACTACAAAGCCACAAAACGGCGGAAGCGATCTCCTCGGGCGTGCCTGCTCGCCCGATCGGAACGCTCTTCCCGATCTCGGCGTACGCCTTCTCGTCACCGCTGACCACGTCGCGAGCGATCTGCGTGTCGATCAGGCCAGGATTGACGGCGTTCACACGCACGCCGTGCTTTATGTATTCCAGCGCCGCGGTACGGGTTAAGCCGATTACGCCATGCTTGGACGCAATGTAAGAACCGATACCGGGATTGCCGGTTAAGGCGCCTACTGACGCGTTGTTCACGATCGCGCCGCTGCCCTGCCGTTGCATCTGACGCAGCTCGTACTTCATACAACTCCACACCCCCCGGAGATTGATCCCGATCACGCGATCCCATTCTTCGCGGGTGCTCTCGGCGGTCGGAACGATGCGGGCCATTACGCCGGCATTATTGAAAGCTGCGTCGAGTCGCCCGAATTCAGCGACAGCGCGATCCACCATCGCCGCCACTTGCGCGTCATCACTAACGTCGCATTTCACCGCAATTGCTCGATGCCCGGCGCTTGTGAGCCTTTGAGCTTCGGTTCTTATCAAATCCTCTCTGATGTCAGCCAGCACGACGGCTGCCCCCGCCTCCGCGAACTCGCGGGCCGCAGCCAGTCCCATTCCGGAGGATGCTCCGGTCACGAGCGCCACCTTGCCGCTGAAATCCAGTGGGTTGTTCTTCATTGATTGATCTCCTCGATTTCACATCGTGTAACCGGGCCTCTTGTACAAATGGCCCGCTTGTTCAACGATGTCCGGCTGATAAACCTGCTCCCGCCAGTCTTTTGCGTTGACTTCGTGAACGGCCACGGAAACGGACTTCTCTCCATAATCGAGGACCTGCATCACGGCCTTGGTGATCTCCTCCGCCAACCCGTTCTTTTGCTTTTCCGATTTGCCCGGCCAGAGTTTCACGATTACATGTGGCATGCGATTCCGTTCCTCTGTTTCCAAGCTAAGCCGAAACTGTGGGCCTGAGAAGACACATATATGAACAAAGGCTTATGAGTACAATTCACAAATGCGGACTGATGATCTCAGAGCGTTGTCTACCTTTCTCACTGTTATGGAAGAGCGCAGTTTTACAAAAGCCGCAAAGCGGCTGGGCGTCACTCCTTCTGCCGTGAGTCACGCAATGAGTGATCTCGAACAGCAGATCGGTGTGCGATTGCTGTCGCGAACGACTCGCAGCGTGGCGCCCACCGTTCCGGGAGAGCATCTGCTCGCGCGTCTACGACCGTCTTTCACGGAGATTCGGGAAGCGTTGGCACAAGTGTCGGGTCTTCGGAACAAGCCCGCGGGCCGGGTCCGTCTGTTAACGCCGCGGTTTGCAGTCAAGACCGTGCTGGCGTCTCGGATCGGAAGGTTTGCGCGCGACTATCCGGACATCATTCTGGAGGTGACCACGGATGACAGCCGCATGGACATCGTAGCCGGAGGATTTGACGCCGGCATCCACTTCGGAGAATACATAGAAAAAGATATGATCGCGGTGCGCGTTTCGCGCGACCAGAAGCCGGCAATCGTCGGCTCGCCAGCGTACTTCGCATCTCATCCGAAACCCAGATCGCCGCGCGACCTCACGCGGCATCGATGTATCAACTTTCGACACGGTTCCGCTGGAATTTATCGCTGGGAGTTTGAAAAGGGTCGGAAGTCGTTATCCGTTGCCGTGAACGGGCCTCTGATTGTGGATGATGTCGACCTTGTGATCGCCGCCGCCGTTGACGGCGTTGGACTCGCGTACATGTCCGAGGAACGTGGAGCGGAACAACTGGCCAGCGGAGCGCTGGTCAAGGTCCTTGAAGATTGGTGCCAGCCATTCCCGGGGTTCTTCCTTTACTATCCGAACCGGCGCAACCAGCCAGCCGCCTTGGTTGCGCTTATCGAAACTCTTCGTGCGAACGAATAGGCAGATGTTTCTCGTTCAACACCGGATCCTTTGAACGCCACCTCAGGCGACCCGAATCGCGCTTATGTTCCCGTCGCGCAGAGTCCTGATATCCCGCATGGGAAACTGGCCGAAGAAGCGGCTATACGCACGGCTGAATTGGCTCACGCTCTCGTACCCACTTCGTACGCCGCGGTGGTGACATCAATGCCATCGACCATCATCCGCTGACGTGCGGCATAGTTGGTGAGCCTGGCGAAACACTTTTCAGGACAAAGGCAGTCGGTCAACAGCAGCGGCACCCGGAGCGCACTCCACGCAGCAAACCGCCCGCGGTGACGTACGGGAGTACGTGGATAGAGCGCACAACCTGTCATCCGTCTACCCATCGAGCTGGCAGCAGGCGAATGCGGCCGAGGCGATGGAAATTTTAGGCGGACAGGAAGATTTTTCTTGGGGCCGATTCAGGGATTACACCGCCCTTGACTTCCGATAGGATAGACCAGACTATTGTTTTTAACGTCAGCGTATTACGGCTCAGGCAAACAAATGAGCAGAGACCCAGTCAACGCAGGGAGTTGGAAACGCATCCCGTTTACCGACGGCATCCCTATTCCATATACGGTTAACTTAACAAATGACGAATACGACGTAGCTTGCCTAGGTCTCCGCCCGCTCGAAATGGAGGATAAATGGTTCATTTATTTCGAAGAGGGATATCTGTACCTCCATAGGAGTTGGACTGGCGTCCCAGTTTATCGCGTGCGATTCGCAAAAGACGAGCACGGCGCCCTCGTGACAGAGGCTCTGTGGTCTGTGAAATTTGCAAATGCGAACACCGATCAAGCCAGTTATCACGCAGAGTTGCTCGACTTCCTGATTTCAAACCTGCTTCTTAATAAGGGCAAACCATTCCCAACGCCTCCGGAACTCACTGGCTCTCCTCTAGGCGCTTATCAACATCACATCGCCGGTACGGGATATCCAGAAGTGATCGTGCGGCTTTAGAGATCTGAGCCCGATTGGTTTGGAAGATCGTCAAGCCGGCTCCTGGTGCTTGGGAAGCTCACCCCACGAGTACCCTCCGGTTACCACCGCCCTCCGAACTGGAAACGCCGGCGACATCCCGGCCTTCAGGGGCGAACCTTGGATCCTTTTTGCATTCTGCGATCGAGGGACGAACTTCGGTGCCTGTGAAGGAGCGAAGCTCGTTCACCGACGTGCGTCGGTCAGCTCTTCATATCCCGGAGCGCCAGCGCCTTCCATCGCATCGACCATACCAGCGGAGCTCTTCGTGGTCTCTGCCGGCCATACGATTCGCGTCGCGGGAGAAGCAGTCCTCTTCGCGGGCATGGGGGATGTCCGGGTGAGTCGAGTTCACCGGCTCTGGATGATAGAGGAATGGTCAGCGGTCTTGCTGTTCTCGTGTCATTCCTTTTCCCGTTTTCTGTCGGGCTCTGCTCGGGGTCAAAACCCTGCGCCCGGCGCGCCGCGGGACTCTGCTTTGTCGGTTCCCCCCCCCCTGTGACTTGAAGCATCGGTTGGCCGTGATGGGAACCATCGGTTGGCCGCTGACCGCCCGCAAGTCGTTTAAACCGGAACTCGCCGGGAAGGCAGATTGCCGTGCCTGAACCATCATTTGGCCGAAAGTTCAGATTTTGAATCATCCGATGGCCACGAGTAGGGTAATCAGTGCGAAACAAAACTCTTGAAAACTGATTTTTTCCGCCGTATTCTGTATGTGTGCTAAGTAACGCACGTACATGAGCGAGACCCCGGATCAGGTGATGCAGTGGTTCCACGCGGCCGTGGAGAAGCTTTCTCCAGTTGCCGCTGGATCTTTGTCCCTGCGAAAAAGTCCCTGTATTCGCGAAAACTGCGCTGCTTGTGCCAGCGGAGAAGGCCATTCCAGCCATGTCCTCTATGGCCGTCGTGATGGCAAGCGGTTCTCGATTTACGTCCCGGAGGAGATGGTTCCGGCGGTCTCGAAGGCGATCGCCAATGGGAGGCGAGTCCAGGAACTGGTCACCGAAGCTGGCGTTAGATACACGGAAGCGCTGAAAGCGAAACGGCGAAAAGAGCGTGTCCTGTGACCAGACGGGGAAGGAGATCGCCAGATGCTGAGCGAACATGATTTCGCGGCATGGACTCTGCGGAATGCGATCTCCGAGGCTGCCCGATCGGCGATCTCGCACATCAGGCGTTCTGAACCGAAACGGCGCGTCGGCGGCGGGCGCATGAATGTCGCCGGACGGTATCCCAGCAGAAAAATGGGAGTCACCATCCAGTTTGAAAGTCATCGCGTCGAACTTCCCACCATTTTCGAACTCGAACACGACCCCGCCGTGCTGGAGTATTACGACCAGGTTCCGGCGATCAAACTGGATTACTGTTCCGCCGAGGGCAAGCGCCTGGGAGTTTTGCACACGCCGGATTTCTTCATCCTCCGCATAGACCGTGCCGGATGGGCAGAATGCAAGACCGAAGAGGAACTGAATCGGCTCACGGAGCGGAACCCAAACCGTTACTGCCGCGAAGGCCGGCGATGGACATGTCCGCCGGGTCATCGGTATGCAGAGGCGATGGGACTCTGTTATGAGGTTCATTCTTCGGCCGGAATCAACTGGGTGTTCCAGCGGAACATCCAGTTCCTGGAAGACTATCTCAGAAGCACGCCGGAGATTTCCGCGCTGCAAAAGCAACGGGTGCGAGCATTGCTGATGGCTCAGCCGGGATGTTCGCTCGATGAACTCTTCCGGTTAGCGAACGGGCAGCTAACACGCGACGACATCCACACGCTCATCGCGACCGGCGATATCTATGTCGATCTTCATTCCTGCGCTCTGCTCGAACCCGACAAGGTACTCGTGTGGGCCGACCGCCCCCATGATGCCAGCGTCTCGTCCGTGGCTCCATCGGAAACACCCCGGCCCGGGGTTCAGCATGGTCTCGCGTCTGAGATTCAGCAGCGGCTTCTGTTGGCAAGTGAAGCCGATCTGGCGGAGGCGACCCGCCGCTTCCACATAGTCTCGAGGGCATTGCGTGGAGATTCACATGTTTCAGCTCCGTCACGAACCTTGCGGCGCTGGATAGCAGCATGGCGAACCGCGGAAGCGCAAAATGGTAACGGCTACATCGGCCTGCTACCGCGCCCGAATCACGGAAACCCGGCAGCCAAGCTTCCCGAAAAGACCAGATCCCTGATGGCGGAGTTCATCGACAAGGATTACGAGACGCTGAAGCAGAAGACCATGTATGCGTCCTGGTCGGCGTTGAAGCTGGCCTGCGACCGCGAGCAGGCCGCTTCGCCGAGTTTCAAAAGCTTCAGCATTGCGGTCCATAAACATTCCGGCTCGGAACAGATATTAAAGCGGCAGGGCAGTCGCGCGGCTTATCAGGTGCAGCCGTTTTTCTGGGAGTTGGAGCAACGGACGCCACGGCATGGCGACCGTCCATTCGAGATCGCTCATATCGATCACACGCAGGCGGACGTATGGGTGGTCTGCTCTCACACCGGCCGCGTATTGGGACGTCCATGGCTCACGTTCCTGACCGACTCGTTCTCGCGCCGCGTTCTGGCGCTGCATCTGACGTTCGACCCGCCAAGCTACCGCTCGTGCATGATGATTCTGCGCGAATGCGTGCGTCGCCACGGCCGCCTCCCTCAGGTTCTGGTGCTCGACGGTGGCCGGGAGTTCGAAAGTACCTACTTCGAAACACTGCTGGCGCGTTGCGAGATCACGAAAAAGACGAGGCCGCCAGCAAAGGCCCGTTTCGGGTCCACGTGCGAGCGGTTGTTTGGAACCGCCAACAAGCAGTTTCTTCACAACCTGACCGGCAACACGCAGGCAGCCCGGCGAGCCCGCGAGATGACGAAGAGCGTCGATCCTCGCAATCACGCAGTCTGGACGATTACCGATCTTCATCGGACGCTGACGGAGTACGCGTATGAAGTCTATGACACGCTCGATCATCCGGCCCTGGGGCAAACTCCTCGCGAAGCTTTCGCCGACGCTATCGTTTTAACGGGCAGCCGCGCTCATCGCGCAATCGCTTACGACCGCGATTTTCTCATTCTCACTTTGCCAACGACTCGCAAAGGCACGGCGAAAGTGACAGCGGGTCGTGGCATGAAGATCAATCATCTTTATTACTGGTCCGAGCACTTCCGCAATCCGTGCTGGGAAGCCAAACAAGTACCCGTTCGTTATGACCCGTTTGACATCGGCGTCGCCTTCGCATTCGTCGATCGTCAGTGGGTGGAGTGTCATTCGGAACATTACGCCAGTTTGCACGGTCATTCCGAACGCGAGGTCCATCTGGCGAGCGAGGAGTTGTGGAGACGGCGGCAGAATCATTCCGGGCAGTATGCGGTCACGGCGAAGAAGCTCGCCGAGTTCCTGGAGTCCGTCGAACTGACGGAGGAGATTCTCGTTCAGCGCCTGAGCGATCTGGAAGCTCGATCTCTTCATGCGGGGCCGGCCCTTACGGTGGCGCCGGTTGCGACCGATATTCCGGCGTCAGAGGTGGGCGAGGCGCTTCCACTCATGCCAATCGAGCCGCCTTCAGCCTTCGTCACGTACGGGGAGCTTTGATGTCTCACGACGGAATGTGCGGGAGCATTGAGCGATTCCGCGCTTTCACCATGGCACACCCGCGCTTGATGACGGCGCGCGACGAACTGGTGGACGCGATTGAGGGCGCGACGCCTGGCTCGCTGGTGCTGGTGCTCGGGCCGACGGGTGTCGGGAAGACCACGCTTCGACTTAAAGTCGAGCATCTCCTCCTGCAGCAGATAGCGGTTGAGATGGCAGCCGATCCCAGCCGCCTTCCCTTCGTCAGCGTCGATGTTCCGCCTCCGCACAGCGGGCGGTTTCGCTGGCGAGATTATTTCAGTCGCCTTCTTCTTGCAATGCACGAACCCCTTATCGATTCGAAAACGTGCCGCGGCTCCGCGGACTCCGGCGTACGTGCTCACGCTATTCCCGGCGATACGGAACTGAGTTACGCCGCGGAGCAGGCGCTGCGTTACCGGCGTCCCGCGGTCGTGTTTATCGATGAGGCGCAACATTTGGCCCGAATCGCTTCCGGGCGAAGACTTTCGGATCAGTTGGACGTGATCAAGTCGATCGCGAATCGAACCGGGACCGTGCATGTCCTGCTGGGCACATACGAGTTACTCGCCTTCCGCAATCTCAGCGCGCAGTTAAGCCGCCGGTGCATCGACCTTCACTTCCAGCGTTATCGTGCCGATTCCGTCCCGGACCGGCAGATTTTCCAGAGCGTACTGCTGACATTCCAGAAACAACTTCCTTTCGAAGGTCCGGAGCCTGACTTCATCGGGAATTGGGAGTTTCTCTATGAACGCTCAGTCGGATGCGTTGGAATTCTGAAGGAATGGCTGGTGCGCGCATGCGTCCGCGCAATCAGGCATGGCGCGGCTTCGCTCTCGCATGAACACTTGGAGCGGACCGCTCTTTCGATCTCGCAGTGCGAGAAGATCCTTGCGGAGTCGTGGGAAGGTGAGACACGGCTCAATGACACGGAAGACTCCAGACTGCGGTTTCGCACGCTCCTCGGGATGGAGGCTCCGGCTGGCGCGGCGCGACGAGCCGCGGCTGCTCAGCCGGCGCGCCGGAGCCCGCGAGTAGGTCAGCGGAGTCCGCAGCGCGATCCGATCGGAGAGCAGCAGGCAGCCACGTATGCATAACCGGCCGATATATGGCGAATGGGAATCATCTCCTGCGCGGCTGACAGAACGAAGTTATCTCTATTCGCTGGCTCCGATCGGGATCGGAACCGCCGCGGTCGAGAGCTTCACAGGATACATCGCACGCCTGGCGGCAGCTCACGCCGTGGAACCGCGAGCGCTGGTCAAACATGAACTGTCGCCGCGAATCCCAAGCACCAAAGGGAGATTGGCGGGATGCAGTCCTTCGAAACCGCCGGGCGATTCTTTCTTTGCAGATGCCTACGCTTTGAATGGTTCCGGCGAACGAACGCGTCGATGGGTTTCGTTGCTTGAACAACTCACGTGCCTGAGCCGTTTGGATTTGTTGACGGCGCTTCCGTGGGCAAAGACGATCTCGTGCGTGCATCTTCTGCGTACCCAGCGAGCGTGGTGTCCGCTCTGCTATGGAGCGTTACACGCCGGTTCTGTCGTCTATGAACGGCTGCTGTGGGCCTTTCAGATCGTTACGGTCTGCCCGGAGCACCGCTGCCCCATCGAGACCATCTGCAAATCCTGCGGACGAACGCAGTATGTACTTTCATCGAGAACGCGGCCGGGGTGGTGCTCGCGGTGCGAGTGCTGGCTGGGTCGAGAAGGCGAACCAGCCGATCACAGCGGCGGTGATCCCATGCGCCTTGCATCCATGGCAGGTGAGCTGCTGGCGCGTGCCATCGATCTGCCTGCCGGGTTCGGGCTCGATCGGTTTCGGGAGAACACGCGACTGATGGCCGGGAAGGGCGCGTTTCGTGGGGAGTCTCGGAATCGAAACGTGCGGGGATGGACGAAGCGAGCGTCGGCGCCGCGCATGGATTCCCTGGCATTTCTTTCTCTAAGAGCAGGCGTTTCGATGGTTCATCTTCTAACCGGCAGGATTGCCTTCGGAGATGCCCCCGCGTCACAACACTCCCCATACGCGCATCATCGTGTGGACGACTCGATTGTGGAAAGTGCGTTAAAGGCGGCGCTGCAGGCCGAACTTCCGCGTCGGCTGGAAGAGATCGCGGCAGACCTGGGCTACGGGAGTGTCGCGCCGCTCCAGACCCGCTTCCGCGATCTTTGCCGCCGGATCATTGCCAAGAGAGCCGAGTGGAACAAAGGCGCGTACCGACCACCCATAACGCCGGTCCCGAAAGAATGCATCGAGCAAGCTCTGTCGGCAGCAATCGCGGAGGAGGCGCCTGTCAACCTTCGGGCTGTTGCCGCAGGCGTGGGACTTCATAACAAGAGACGCTTGTATAAGGGGTTCCACGATTTGCGCCGCGCTCTTGTCGCGAAGAACGGACTCCTGAGGCGCAGGCGCTGGGAACCGATTGAAAACGCACTCAGGACGGCCCTGGATGAAGCGCCAGTGCCTACAGTGACGGACGTGGCGCGGCGTCTTGGCTTCAAGAGCGTTACCCGAATCACGAAACGCTTTCCTGACCTGTCTGAAGCGTTGAAGCGCCGCAGGCGCGAGACGTCGGCACGCCGTCCTTAAAATATGTTATTGTGTACACAGAGTACGCAATATGGAGACCGAAAGAATCGGCATTCGGGAGTTCCGTGAGAACCTCGCGGGCTATCTGGAAAGCGGGAGGCCGCTCGCCATCACTCGTCACGGTGAAACGCTCGGTTTCTACATTCCCGCGCAGAAGCGCAGCCGCAAAGCTGAAATCGACGCTATGCGAGCCGCGGCCCGGGAACTCGACACCATGATTGCCGCCTGGGGCGCATCCGAGGACGAGCTCATGCGGGAGTACAAGGAAGTCCGTCGCGCCGGACGCGAAAGGAAGCGCAGCTCTAAATAACCGGCATGGAGCGCAAAGCCCTGGTGCTTGACGCCAACATCCTGATTCGGGCTGTGCTCGGTCAGCGGGTTCGACGCGTCCTTGAAGCCCATGCGGAGAGCATTTCGTTCTTCGTTCCCGACAGCGCACTGGCGGAGGCGGAGGAGCACCTGGCCGCACTCGTCGTAAAGCGCGGTGGCGATCCCGAACTGGCGCTGGCAGCTCTGAAGGGGATGGCTGGGCTCGCGACCATCGTGGACGCTGACCAGTATGCCGACTTCGAAGCCGAGGCTCGGAAGCGTCTCGGCACGCGCGATCCGGAAGACTGGCCGATTCTGGCAGCGGCACTGGCTCTCGGTTGTCCGATCTGGACTGAGGACACTGACTTCTTCGGCTGCGGCGTTGCTACCTGGACATCCGACAGCATCGACATCTTTCTCGGTCAGTAATTCGCGCGGCGGTTTCCGGTTCCTGTATGTTTCACTGCGCATTCATAAACCGGGTCCGCGTTGGGCGCCGCGATTCGAACGTGCCTGCGAGTGGCCCCCGGCACACTTGTCGTTATCGTCATTGCTTCCTCTGCCGCCGACCTTGACCGGGCAACGCTGCGCTTGACGGCGTAACCGCCTGGCCGCGCCCGGCGCTCGTCTCCGCTCTGCTTTGTCGGTTCCCCCAGCCGGATTCCGCTCTTCGAGTTCGTTCGCGTTGCTCACCGGAATTCGTCCGGTCTCCCCCAACAAAGCGCTCCAACTCACCGCTTCGCTCTTGGGAGCATCCCCGCTTGCTTCGAGTTGCCCCGATCAAGAGACGGGGCAGAAGGAGACAACGAAATGTTCAACAACGTGACCTTGATCGGCTATCTCGGCTCGGACGCCGACTCTCGAAGAACCCGCAACAACTCAACCCTGACAGTGCTTTCGCTCGCGACGAAGCGCATCTGGAAGAACCGCGAAACGGGAGAACGCGAATCGCAGACGACATGGCACAAATGTGTCGCATTCGGCCGCACTGCGGAATATGCCGCCAACCTGACGAAGGGTGCTCATGTCCAGATCGTCGGCGAGATACAGACACGAGATTTCGTAGCCAGGGACGGTGCGAAGAAATCGGTCACAGAGATCGTGGCACGCCGAATCGCGCGCCTTGATCGTGCCCCGAAGGCCGAATCCACTCAGGGGGCTGCCGCTTAGGCAGGCTGTCCGAGTCGGAGCAACCCGATGCAGACCTCTTCCCAAGAAGCATCGGTTGGCCACCGCGGCCAAACGATGGTTCAAGTCACAAATTGCTTGGAGCACGGCGGTGCCTCGCGAAAAATTCGAGGCTGAACGATCACCTGTTCCGAACTCATCACGACAATCCGAACATCACTGCTTGAGATAAATTCCGCCGAGTCTCTGTACTCGAATTGGAACAGTAATGGAACAGATGCCTTTTGAGTACGCCTGTAAGTGCTTGAAAACGTGGTGGCCAGAGACGGAATCGAACCGCCGACGCCAGCCTTTTCAGGGCCTCTTACCGATGTCCGCATGTGGCTGATTAGGCACGCAAACAACTGAGCAAAAGCAATTTATCGAATCGGCATTTAGGATGATTTCGGACGATTCAGGCTGTTTCGGGGACCTCCGACGTACGCACTGGGTACGCGGCATCTTCGGCAGCGCGCCGATTGCCACCAATCGCCTGATCCTAGTGCTCCTGCACAAGCGTGATTTCCACGGTGTAGCAGTAGATCAGCACTCGGTGCATTGGATCCAAAGCGGTCGAACTGTCGCGAATGCTGTTGCCTATATTGAACCGTGACCATCATGGCAGGAACTAAGTAGCACTCGGGATCAAGACCGGCGTGATTTGAAACGCTCTCGAAAGCCTCCGAAGTTGATACTACGTGACGTTGAACGGGAAATCGGCGGGAGCGTGGATGGTCAGAACGAATTCATCTGGCAGGAGCGTGTTCAGGTTCGCGAGCGCATTCCGCGATTGAAGCACGGCGGCGACGCCCTCCACCGTTCCAAAGATCTCGCCCGGAGCGATGCATCCCTGGAGGTCAACAGTGTCGTTCCCGGCGTGGATAAGAATGCCCTGACGATCGGGAACGCTCGTGACCTCCCACGTGTCTCCGCTGGGGAACTTTTCACTCACATGGCGGATGCAGTTGTACGTCCCCGAAGGAATACAGGAGACATCGTGCTGATTGTTTTTCCAGGGCAATTCGCATGTGACGCAAACGGGAGCACCCCCAACGAAGAACATTCCGAACGTACCGCCGGGAGTCGAAAGGGCGCGGTAAATGGAGGCATTGGGCATGAACCTACCTTCTTTGACGACCGCAGCATGATCGCAGGCTGCATCGAGTCGATCTTCACATTGGTGGCTCTTGTCTCGGCTTTTGTTTCATCGATCTGCTTTTTGATGAACGGCGTCGGGTCCGCGGTCCGTTTTCTCCGGCTCCTGAAAATTGAATCCCGAGAATCACCGAAAGATATTTCCGAAGGCTCTCGTCCCTCATCTGAAGATCTGAAAATGCTTTTGAGGTTTCAGCAAGGACATCATGAACCGCAATCAATTTTCCCCCGGCAATCAGCCGAGTTGCGGTTGTTCCGCGTCGCGCTTGATCCACCTAAAAGCCGGGATGGAATTCTTCCAGAAGAACTTTTCGGCCGCAGGCCGGCCCATGGCCATCGTGTACGCCTTCAGAATGTCGAGAGCCTCTTTGTTCTTTCCCGCGTACACTACGTAGTCTTCGCCGAAGACGCCCCAGATGAGATCCAGCGTCGGCTTATAGACAGCCGGGTCGAACGCCGCCTGCGGGTTCGCCTTCGGAAGGCCGGAAACTTTCGCGAAGGCGCGCCGCTTTCTCAGTTCGCGCAGGTTGTTGGTATAGCTCTTTAGAACTCCCGGTTCTGAAGGAAGCGGCAGCGCCTGCAAATGGCCCAGAACGATTCGCAAGTCGGGCGCTTTGTCGCTCAAACGCAGGGTAGCTTCGATGAGATCCAGCCGCGGATTGGCCACCTCCAGAGTAAGGCCGGTTCTCGCGAAAATCTTCATGTTTTCGATGAAATCGGGCTTGTTGATCGCTGTGACAAGATCCTGACCCTTCCAGACGTTGCCGTACCGAATGCCGAGAAACAATTTGTTCCGGTGATACCGCTCCAGAAAATCCTGGAAATCGCATTTCGCGGGGTCGATATTGCCGACGGTACCCACGATCATCGGTTCTTGCTCGATTTGCATCAGCACCCAAAGGTTGTCTTCCACCCATGGACTCGCTTCGACCTCGATGCCGCCCACGATTCCGAGAGGTTTTGCGGATTCGCGATAATCGCGAGGCAGAAACGGCGGCGCGCTCGGAGTAAAAGGAAAAGGCGCTCCCTGAGGCCGGGTCTGGTCGTACAGGTGGAAATGGGTATCGATAATCGGAATCGGATTTTCCTGGGCCCGCACCAGGGTACTTCCAACGGCAGCGGCGGCAAGCAGCGATCTACGGGTCATATCCATGTGATCCTCGGCTCTGAATTTCCTTCCGTTCTGGAGTCTACTTCAAAATGGTAAAATCCCGGCAGTTGTTGTTGGTTCGACCAACCGCCGTCGATAAATGTCTTTGTTCGTCCCATGATGCGAAGCGGTCATCTTCGCCACTTCTCGCCGCGAGTTTTAGTGTTTGCAGCGGTGACGATAGCGATTCTTCCAGCGAATGGTCAACGCCAAGCGGTCCTCGATAGTTACTGCGTTACCTGCCATAATTCAAAGTCCGGCGCCGGTGGCCTGAGCCTCCAGAGCGCCTCGCCCGATCGGCCGGAGCTTCACGCGGAAATCTGGGAGAAGGTCGTCCGCAAACTCCAGTCGGGCGAGATGCCGCCGGCCGGAATGCCGCGCCCGGCTCAGGAAATTTCCAGCGCATTTGTGGCGTCTCTCGTTCGCGATCTGGACGCCGCCGCACGTACGCACCCCTATGCAGGCCGGGCTGTTGTCCGCCGGTTGAATCGTTTCGAATACGCGAACGCGATTCGGGATCTCCTCCACATTGAACTTCCCGTCGCGGATGAGCTACCAGCGGATGGGATCGCTGCCGGTTTCGACGACATCGGCGATGCGCTCTCCATGTCGCCGTTGCTCTTGGAACAGTATCTGAAGGTTTCCCGCAGAGTCAGTCAGTTTGCCACCGGCGTCGGCGACGCGTCTCCGGTTACGGAAAATTACCCTGCGCCGGAAGCGCAGTCGGGCTGGCTCGGCCCCGGTCTGCCTTTCGGAACTCGTGGCGGTATTCGCGTACAGCATTATTTTCCCTTTGACGGAGAGTACAGCCTGCGCGCTTTTATTGGCCGGGACAGTCTTCCGCATCCTGAAGGTATTCGTTTTTTTCAGACGCGCGTGAAAGTCACTGCCGGCGCACATACGGTGGTCGTCACCTTCCCGGACGAGTTCGCGCAGCGCGAAGGCCCGGTCCCGAATGTCGCCGGTAAAGGCGGGGCCGCTCTCGGTGGCCCTCTGGATACGCGTGGATCCGCGATTCATCCCACCATAGAATTTCGCCTCGATTCGCAGCCCGTCGGGCTTTTCGAAATCGGCGGCATCAGCGTCGGCGAAGCCGCTTTCGCCGGTCAGCCGGGTCCTCCGACGCTCGACCGTATCGAAATCTCAGGCCCTTACAACGCAACCAGAGTGACTGAGACGCCCAGTCGTCGGCGAATCTTTGTGTGCAGACCTGCTGGCCACGGGGATGAATCGGCCTGCGCGTCAAAGATTCTGAGCACGATCCTCCGGCGCGCATTTCGGAGAGATGTTTCCGCCGCCGATCTGCAACCATTTCTGAAAACCTGGCAGACGGAGCGCGAGAAGCACGATTTCGATTTCGCAATCGCCGCGGCGCTTCGGGACATACTCGTTTCGCCGGATTTTCTGTTCCGTCTCGAATTCGACCGGCGTGGAGCACAGCCGGGAAGCGTTCAACCGGTATCCGATTGGGAACTGGCGTCGCGCCTATCCTTCTTTATTTGGGGCAGTATCCCTGACGACGAACTGCTCGACGTCGCCTCAAAGGGAAAGCTGACCGACAGCGCGGTCCTTACGCGCGAAACCCGGCGCATGCTGGCCGACCCACGCGCCGTCGGGATGATCGACGATTTCACCGAGCAATGGCTCGGTCTTCGCAGCCTCGGTAACATCAAGCCGGATCCGGCGGCGTATCCGTCATTTGAGACCGCATTTTACGATGATTTCCGCCAGGAGACGCGGCTTTTTCTGCAAAGCGTCTTCCGAGAAAACCGTAGTGTTCTTGACCTGATAGGCGCCAACTACACATACCTGAATCAGCCGCTTGCTCGCCTTTACGGCATCCCCGGCGTTGAGGGCCCAGGTTTCCGCCGCGTTGCGCTGGATGCGCAATCCGAGCGAGGCGGCCTCTTGAGCCAGGGGAGCGTTCTCCTGCTCACGTCGCACACAACTCGGACTTCACCCATCCTGCGCGGAAAATGGATTCTGGACAATCTGCTGAATTCGCCACCGCCACCGCCGCCACCCGGAGTTCCTCCGCTGGACGCAACCGCGGCGAACGGTAAAAAGCTCACCACCAGAGAACAGATCGAACTGCACCGGGGCAATCCTGTCTGCGCATCCTGCCATGTCCGCATGGATCCATTCGGTTTTGCCCTGGAGAGCTTCGACGTGATCGGGCGTTCGCGAACAAACGACGAAGGCGGAAAGATCGATCCCTCAGCGAGGCTTCCGAACGGCGATTCCTTCTCCGGTCCGCAGGGTTTGAAGCAGTATCTTTTGGCTCATCCCGATCGTTTCGTGAACAGCGTGACTTCGCGCCTTCTCACATATGCGCTGGGCCGCGAGTTGGATTCGCGCGATCTGCCGGCGGTGCGCGAGATCATGCGCGAAGCTCAAGCCGGCGGTTACCGAATGCAGGATCTGATCGTCGCGATCGTGAACAGCGCCCCTTTCCGAATGCGGCAGATTCCAGACGCGCAAACGAGCGAGCAGAAGGCGCCTCCGGTTGTTGCGAGGACTCGGCCAGATTAGAGGAATAATGAAGGAGCGGGCATGATCATAACCGGAAAACACCTCTCACGGCGGACCCTTCTTAAGGGCGCGGGTGTAAGTCTGGCGCTCCCGCTGCTGGATGCCATGGTCCCGGCGCTACGCGCGGAGCAGTCTACCGCCGCTGCCCCCATTCGCCGGCTTGGATTCATCTATTACACACTCGGAGTAAACGAAGAGAAGTGGAAGCCCAAAGGCGAGGGCGCATCTTATCAGCTCAGCGAAGCCCTCATGCCGATGGCGCCGCACCGCGAGAAATTCCTAGTCATCAGCGGGCTCTCTTCGGATCCGGATCGAACCAAAGCAGGTTTTCACGACCGCGCCCTCACGTCGTTCATGACGGGCGTCGAGATGACGCGTGGCTCGGTTCATGTCGGTGTATCCGTCGATCAGGTTGCGGCGCAGGCTCTCGGTAAGGAAACGCAGTTCGCTTCACTGGAACTTGCAACCGAAGACAACGGCGCTCTCGGCGGCGTCTCGTACAAGACCGCGACCACTCCGTTGCCGTTCGAGCCTAACCCACGCCGCGTCTTTGAACGCCTCTTCGGCGAAGGCGGCAAAATCGACCCCGCCGCTTCGGCCGAGCGCCAGGGAGCCGACCAGAGCAGCCTGGATATGGTTCTGGATCGCATCGCCCAACTGAAATCGCGACTGGGGCCGAACGATCGCCGCAAACTCGATGAATACCTCGAGGCCATTCGCGATATCGAGCGCAGGATCCACGTTGCGATGCAGAAGAAGCCGGTCGATCTGCCCGAAATGGCGCGACCCGCCGGCGTTCCGGACTCGTGGCCCGAACACGTGAAGATCATGTTCGATCTGCAGGCCCTTGCCTTACAGGCGGACCTGACCCGCGTATGGACCTTCATGATGGCTCGCGAAGCGTCTTCCATGACTTTTCCCCATCTGGACATCACAATGGGACATCACGAGATCTCGCACCATAACTTCGAGCCCGATAAACTCGCGGCTCTGGCGAAGATCAACGTCGATCAGTCCAGATTGTTCGCGTACTTTCTTTCAAAGCTCGATTCCATCAAAGAAGGAAACTCGACGCTTCTGGACCACTCGCTCATCCTGTACGGCAGCGATTTGAGCGTTCCTACGGTTCACAGCCAGCACGACTTGCCCCTCATCCTTGCCGGGGGCGCTTCAGGCCGCATCGCAGGCGGCAAATATATCGCTTTCCCCGGCGACACCACGCCGCTTACGAATCTCTACCTTACGATGCTCGACAAGGTCGGCGTGCCAACCGAGAAGCTAGGCGATAGCACAGGCAAGCTGAACCGGCTCGAAGTCTAAGAGGACCTGGTCGATGTATCTGCGGCCTACAGCCACTGTCGTCCTAATCGCTTTGAGCGTTGTGGCCGGTGTAATCCGTGCCGATTCCGCGGCGCCCTTCGAAACAGGTTCGACTGCGTTAATCGAAGCAGTCCAGGCGGACGATCGCGCTGCCGTCGCGCATGTCCTCGCCACCCATCCAGAAATCAATATCGCGGAGGACGATGGGTCCACGGCGCTCGCGTGGGCTGCGATTCGCTCCAATGGTGAAATCGCGCAGTTGCTGTTGAAGGCAGGCGCCAATCCGAATCTGGTCAATGAGCAGGGTGTGGGGCCACTTTATATTGCGATCGAAAACGGCTCAGCGCTGATTGTTCGAATGCTCCTCGCCAACGGGGCCGACGCCAACCTCGCGCGGCTGGATGGCGAAACACCTCTGATGCTCGCAACCCGCCTCGGCCAGATCGAGACCATGAAAATGCTGCTGGACCGCGGCGCAGATGTGAATGCCCGTGAGAAGAAGTTTCGCCAGACGGCTCTCATGTGGGCAGCGGGCCACCCCGCCGCCACCAAACTGTTGCTGGACCACGGCGCGGAGATTCACGCTGTATCAAAGACGTGGAAGATTACCGCGACTGTTTACACTCCGACCACCAGCACCATCGGCAAGACCGGCATTCCCTGGAATAATGACGGAACGTGGTCGGCTGACCAGGGCGGCCAAAACGCGCTTCTCTTCGACGTTCAGCAGCATGACATCGAATCCGCGCGCATGCTTCTCGACGCCGGAATCGATGTAAACGTCCGCTCTGCCGACGGAACGACCCCTTTGATCGCTGCCCTCTACAAATGGGATCCGCTCGGTACAGAATTCGTCGCGGGAACGGGCGCCCCAGCCGCATCGGGCAGTTCCGCGCGCTTTGGTCCGGATCTGCAGATGGCGGGTTTGCTCCTTGACCGTGGCGCGAAGGTCCAGGTGGCGGATTCGGCTGGGTACACTCCACTGCACGGCGCCGCGCTGGCCGTTGCCGTCCTGACGACCGGCGGTCGTGACCGATCCGCTTATGGCAACGGCAGAGCGACGAAGAGCAGGCAATCAGCCGCGGAACAGGACCCTGCGTACACGGCGAAGCTAAAGGAGGCTCTCGACATGGTGCGGCGACTGCTGGACGCCGGCGCCGATCCCAATCGCCAGACTCTCCACCCGACCGAAGGCCCCGTCGGTGATGTGCGCATTAACCCCGCGCCGCCTGGTTCCTCAGCATTCCATATCGCGGCGGATTCCGATTGCCTCGAACTCGTCCAGTTGCTGGCGGACAAGGGCGCTAACCCGAATCTTCTTCGAAAGGATGGTCACACTCCGTTTTCCGTATCGGTCCTTTCCACGGACCTGGCAATCGTTAAGGAGATGGTCGCTCGTGGCGCCGATCTCTCAATCCGCTACAATCCCACTGACCATTTCGCGGACCCCGTCAAGCCGATCTCGCTCCCCCGCAGCAATCAGACGATCATGCACATCGCCGCTGGCGCCGGCGCTCCCGACATCATCCAATACCTGCATTCGATCGGCGTCGGCCTGGACGCCAGGAATTCGATGGGCGAAACCCCGCTGGATCTTGCAGACCATCAGGAACGGTATCGTGAAGCCCGCGCGCGTGAAGCCGCCGAAGACAAGCCAGACCGAACTGTGAAGCGTGACACCTCGACAACGGATATGATTCGCAAGCTGCTCGGAAGCTGAGATCTGCCCGCGAACTGATCGGCTCGAACCCCACCCAAGCGCCGCAAGACTGCTTCGCTTCTGTTTGCATCCGATATCGCGTGGTGATAATGTTTTCGGCATCTTCGCGCAAGGAGTCGCCCAGATGTCGTTAATCGGGTACAGATCCAACCGGCTCTCTCTTTTGCTCGCTGCTTCGCTGCTCGCGATCACCGCATCGCCAGTATCGGCGCAAACCTTCAACGCCTCCGTATCCGGTATTGCCAGCGATCCGACTGGCGCCGTTGCTCCCAATGTCAAAATCACGGTCACGGACAACGCGCGTGGAACGCAATATTCGGCCACCACGAACCAGGACGGCGTGTTTCTGATCCAGAACCTGATTCCCAGCACCTATAAAGTGACGGCCGAGGCGGCTGGATTTCAGACCTATGTGCTGGATACTTACCCGCTAACGGCGACTCAGCAGGCGGTCCTGAATATTACGCTGCAACTCGGAACGGCCAGCCAGCGAGTGGAGGTTTCGGGCCAGGTGCAGATGATAGATCCTTCGAATGCGACGTTGGGCGGACTGGTGAACAACAAGTCGATTATCGATCTGCCGCTCGTGAACCGGAACGTCCTGACGCTTATGGTTTTGGAGCCGGGGGTCGCCCCTTCGACTCCGAACAATTATCAGAGCAATTTCTTTACAAGCGCCATCCGATATTCATTCAACGGCGGAATGGAATCGACCAATGATTTTCAGCTCGATGGCATGTCGATCCTGAATCAAAGCGATATTCCGGGAATTATGGGTTTGACGATGCTGCCCTCAGTCGACTCCGTCGAGGAGATGAAGCTTCAGACCAACAGCTACTCCGCTGTTTATGGCCGAAGCGGCGGTGGGATCACGACCATGGTCACCAAATCGGGAACAAATGGTTTCCACGGCAACCTTTTCGAATTCCTGCGCAACAACGATTTCAACGCGAACAGCTTCTTCTCCAATCGTTCGGGCGCCGCCATCGCGCCCCTCCACATCAACCAGTTCGGAGGCTCGATCGGCGGTCCGATCGTAAAGAACAAGGCGTTCTTCTTCGGGCTTCTCGAGAGGGACACCAGCGTCGTGGGCAGTTTCAGTCTGTTTACGGTGCCCACTGCCGCCGAGCGGGGTGGAGATTTCTCGCAGGACATCAATGCGGTCGGGCAATTGCGAACGATCTACAACCCCTTCAGCACAACGCCGGACCCGAACAACGCCGGGCACTTTCTGCGGACCCCTTTTGCGGGCAACGTGATACCGCCGAGTCTCATCGACATCACGGGATCCAAAACCGCTACTTACTGGCCCTCTCCGAATTTGGCCGGTACGCCGATCCCGGGCTCATCGGCTTACACCGGCCTGAACAACGTTGGCCTGACGGCCTCGACATTGAACCCGCTTTGGCAGAATACGGAAAAAGTCGATTACAACTTCAGCGAGACCAAACGAATATTCGTTCGCTACGCATATCTCTTCAACGTAGCGGGGTCTCCGAATTACTTCAACAACCTGGCTGATCAAGGCTACGGGCCGATGACTGTGCACTCCCAGAATGCCGCGATCGGCTATACCCAGACTTTTGGGTCCGCGACGGTATTGGATTTGCGAGCGGGCGTGAACCGCTTTTCCGCTTTCCGCCCCAGCAACGGCCTGGGCTTCAAGTTAACGGATTTGGGTTTGCCGCAAAGCGTCCAGGACTTTTTGGAACAGGGAGATGTCGATGAATTTCCCGGCATTGCCGTTCAAGGCTATTCGACGCTGGGCAACAATAACGGACCTTACTATTCCAGCAATCAGTTGAACTTCAATTTTTCGGGTACTCTTTCGAGGGTTATCGGTAAGCACACGGTCACCATCGGCGCGGAGCAAAGAAATTATTTGCTGAATTTTGTGCAAACGAATCCGCTGCTCATGAACTTCGGCGCCGATATGACGCAGGGGCCTGATGCGCGCACCGTTTCCGCGGGCGCGGGCGATGCTGTCGCCTCGATGCTGCTCGGAACCGGCGACAGCGGCAGCGCTACCTTTTATGCTCATCCCGCAAACGGAAACCATTATTTCTCCCAATTTGCGCAGGACGACATCAAGTGGTCGCGCAGACTCACGATCAACGTTGGCTTCCGCCTTGACGAAGAGACGGGCACCACAGAGCGCTACAACCGAATGGCGGGGATTGATCCCTATGTGCTCAACCCGATCTCGAACCAGGTGACAAACCCGTTCACCGGACAGTCGCCGTGGAATCTCTACGGCGGATATATCTTTCCCGGCACCGGTCCCAATACTTTGGGCAGCCGCACGATTCGCGGTGTCGAGGTCAAGCCGAATCCCCGTATCGGAATCGCGTACACACTGAACGACAAGACTGTGATTCGCACCGGTTATGGAATATTCTTTGGCGTTCCGTACGCCGGAGCGACGCGTGAATTCAACGGCGCCACGTTTCAAACTACGACATCCTGGGTGGCGACCGTGGATGGTGTTCACCCCAACGCCTTGATGAGCAACCCGTTCCCGTCGGGTTTCCTGTATCCGCCAGGAAGTTCGCAGGGATTGCTTTCCGTGGTTGGTCAGAGTCTTTCGAGCGCGTATCCTCCGACACTTATGACGCTATACAACCAACAGTGGAATTTTTCCGTCCAGCGTAGTCTGGCGACCGACATGATGCTTCAGGTCGCTTACGTCGGCAATAAGGGAACGCATCTGCCGTGGTCGGGCGGCGGCGGTTCTGCGGGCATGAACATGCTGCCGCCGGGTCTCTCGAGCCTGGGGAACAAGTTGTTGACCCTTGTAAATAACCCGTTTTACGGAATTATTACGTCGGGCCCGCTGGCGCAGCAGCAGGTTCAGTATGGGCAACTGTTGCTCCCGTACCCCGAGTGGCAGGCGGTCGCCGCCGACGGGATCGCGATCGGCAACTCCGAATATCAATCCTTGCAGGCGTCCTTCACTAAGCGTTTCGCGGATGGCGTGAGCATTATCTCCTCCTATACCTGGTCGAAGCTGATGACCGACGTCGCGAACGGCACGTGGGCGGGAACGGCAAGCGTTCGGAGCTATTACTGCGTTCGCTGCGAGCATTCGCCGAGCACCTATGATGTTCCGCACCGCTTCACGTTGAGCGCCGTCGGCGAGTTGCCCTTCGGCAAGGGGAAGCGATTCGGCTCGAACTGGAATGGGTTCGTTGACGCAATCCTCGGGGGCTGGCAGGCAAACGGAATTCTGACTCTGGCCTCCGGGCAGCCGCTCGTTTTCGCAACAGCGTCAAACAACAGCTACACGTTCGGCGGCGGCCAGCACCCAGATGTGGTCGGCAATCCGGTTCTTTCCAGCGGGAAAAGCATTTACCAATGGTTTAACACCACTGCGTTTGCGCAGCCCGCCAACTTCAGTTCAGGGAACCTCTCCCGTACCTATACGGGCGTGCGGGCGGACTGGACGAGAAATATGGATTTCTCTTTATTCAAGAATTTCCGGCTGACCGAGCGATTCCAGCTTCAGTTCCGCGCCGAGGCATTCAATCTCACCAATACCCCTGTGTTCTCGGCTCCCGGAACTACAGTCAACGGGGCTAACTTCGGAGTGGTCACCGGTCAGTCCAATACGCCGCGGAATATACAGCTTGCTCTGAAGCTGACGTTCTGATGGGGAGAACAGAATGGCGGTTTCGGCACTCGGAGCAGCATTCATGAACCGCAGATCGTTTCTCAAAATCGGTGGACTGTCGGCTGCTGGCGTGCTCGGTTTGCCCGCGCTGCCATTCGCATCGGAAAAGGATCTCAGAATTACAGGCGTGCGCCTGGTGAAGACGAGACCGAAACATCCGGCGCCGGAATACACGCCCGCGCCTGGCTCATGGTCGACGCAGGGCGTGGAAGTGGCGAATCCCATGTCGATCTACCCGCGATATAAGCCGACGCGGTCGCTGTGGAATCCGGACCCCGGGAAGTTCGGCGGGTTCACCGTTGAGATATCGACGGACAAGGGCGTTAAGGGCTATGGCAGCGGCGGCGCGGGCGGCGGTCAGGTGGTGACGGAGCATTTCACCAAACTGCTGATCGGCGAAAATCCTTTCGATATCGAACGGCTCTGGGACGTTCTGTGGCGCTCGAGCATGCCTTATGGCCGCGACGGCATCGCGATCAACGCGATCAGCGGCGTTGATCTGGCTTTGTGGGATGTGGTGGGGAATGCGCTGCAAATGCCGGTTTACAAGCTGCTCGGCGGGGAGACTAAGGAGCGGATTCCGGCCTATTGTACGGGCAACGATATCGAGCAGCACCTGAAGTTCGGCTACAAGCGAGTGAAACTGGCCATACCGTTCGGGCCCGCGGATGGCCGCGAGGGTCTAAAGAAGAATACCGAGCTGGTTTCGAAGACACGCGAGATGGTGGGGCCGGATGGCGACATCATGCTCGACTGCTACATGGCGTTCACGCAGGATTACACGGTGGAGTTTGCGCAGATGGTGGCGCCGCAGCGCCCGTACTGGATGGAAGAGGTGCTCGAGCCGCACGATTACGAGGGGTTCGGAAGGATTCGCAACATCATTCGGCCGATTCGCGTGGCAACGGGCGAGCATGAATACACGCGATATGGATTCCGGCAACTGCTCGAGCATCGTTCGGCGGATATCTGGCAGCCCGATATCCACTGGTGCGGCGGGATGACGGAACTGCGGCGCATTGGCGCTCTGGCTGCGGCTTACGACATCCCGGTGATTCCGCATACCGGCGGGGCATTCGATTCCGTCCACTTCATCATGGCGACCACGAACAGTCCATGGGCGGAAACGTTCATGCCGGCGCCCGGCGGACCGGATGCGGTCTATAAGAAATTCGAGGAAGATTATCACGTGACGCGCGGGCCCGAGGGGATCTACGTGCGCCCCTCCGATACGCCCGGGCTTGGCTGGGATATTGACGTCACGGCGGCGTAACGCGGCTGTTCTGCCTGGGGCGGGGTGCTGTTTTGAGGGAGATAGTGCCATGAACTTATCGGATGCGAATGTGTTTGGCCGGCGCGTGTTGCTTCAGGCGGCCGCAGGCGCAACCGCGTTTTCAACGCTCGGCGCCGCCGAGACAGACAAAGCCAAAACCGGATCGCCATCGAATCCTGTTATTGAAACCGCGGCGGGTAAGGTCAGAGGATTTCTAAGCAGCGGTGTCGTCGTTTTCCGAGGCATTCCCTACGGCGCATCAACGACCGGTGTGAACCGCTTCATGCCCCCACGAAAGCCGGAGCCGTGGGCCGGTGTTCGAAACTGCTTCAGTTACGGGCATTCCTGTCCAACGGGGGGGACCGGCGTAATCGAAAACGATCAAGGAGGGCGCAGCACGGACGAGGACGCCTACCTCCTATACCGCACTAATGGATGGATCAGAGGTGAAGACTGCCTTCGTCTTAATGTCTGGACGCCTTCTGTAGCAGCGGCCAGCCGTAAACGTGCGGTCATGGTATTTATGCACGGGGGCGGTTACACCGGAGGCAGCGGGAACGACCTGCTTTGTTACGACGGTGAGAACCTCGCCCGCCATCACGATGTCGTTGTCGTGACGCATAATCATCGGCTCAATCTCTTCGGTTATCTCAATCTTGCAGACGTCGGGGACGAACGTTACGCGTCCTCGGGCAACGTGGGCATGCTCGATATCGTGGCCGTGCTTGAGTGGGTTCGTGACAATATTTCCAGTTTCGGTGGCGATCCCCAAAACGTGTTGATTTACGGTCAGTCGGGCGGCGGCGGCAAAGTTAGCCACCTTATGGTTATGCCGGCGGCGAAGGGTCTTTTCCAGCGTGCGGTAGTAGAAAGCGGCTCAACCCTTCGGACCGGGTCGGCGCGCGCGGCGGCGGAGCACGCTGCCGCAGTGCTGCAGGAACTCGGCATCTCCAAAACAAATCTCGCCAAGCTGGCTGATCTTCCCACGAGCGCCCTCATGCGTGTGCAGATTGCGGCGCAGCAAAGGCTGGCGGGAGGTCGGGGCGCAGGTGGCGGGCTGGGTGGATGGAGCCCTATTCTCGATGGAAAGATTATCCCCGCCCATCCATTTGACCCTGCTGCTCCGACGATCTCTGCCGCGGTTCCAATGCTAATTGGCACCTGCCTGAACGAAATGGTCAACGGAACCGACAATCCCGAGCGGGATACCCTTTCCGAAGAGGAACTGTCGAAGCGAGTCGCCGGTCGCTATCCCAAAAACGCGACAGAGATTATCGCCGCTTATCGGCGTGAGTACCCGAAAGACTCACCGTTTGGGTTGTGGGCTGCTATTTCCGCTTCGACAATGAGGCAAAACGCAATTGCTCAGGCCGAGCGAAAGGCCGCTCAGGGCGGTGCGCCCGTATACATGTACTTGTATGCCTGGCGTACTCCTGCGCTCGGCGGACGCATCGGCACGTTCCATTCGAGCGAGATTACATTCGCTTTTGACAACGCCAGCTTATGCCCGCACTATTCGAACAACGATCCTGGTGGACTTGCTCTTTCGTCGAAGATGGGAGAGGCTTGGGCATCCTTTGCGCGATCCGGCAATCCTGGTCACCGCGGGCTGCCGAGTTGGCCAGCGTATTCTGCCGAGAAGCAAGCCACGATGATTTTTAACGACCCGAGCGCGGTCAAAAATGATCCTGAAGGCCAAGGCCTTCGGTTGATAAGGCAAACGGCGTAGTAATGCTGTTCGCTGTCGCACGAGGATGGCCGGATCCTTAAGTGCCGGTTCAGTTGAGCGTATTCGTCCATTCGGATTGCGGCGCAGTTTGCGTCCGCAGCGGCATGGTCGCCCAATCCGAAGAATCTACTTTATCTGGATCTGCGCGCTGTCGATAAGGACGTGCTCGCAAAGTGGGCACCAACACAGAACCACGCTATGCCGTTCTTCAGCAAGAGTCGTGTTCGGGCAAGAACTGCAACTGAACGCGGTGCTTACTGTGCGCCGGCGCGAATCTTAGCGGCCGCCGCGCAGCTTTGAACGACCCCGAAATAGCGAGCCACTCCATCCGCGCCTACTTCGAACGGGTTCGCTTCGCCCGGCCGCCGATTTGCGGCGGCGTGAGCCTTGAAGTAGGCGTCGTCGAACTCGGAGTGGTTCGATAGAAGGGCCGTCGCGCCGTATTCGGCGGCAGCGTTCGCCATTTTTTTCGATGACGCAATATAAGCGTCATAGTATGTGGCGCTCCCGTTAAAGGGGATCGCCGTGCCGCCGACGTAAGCGATCCGGAGCGGCTTGCCGTGATCGCGCGCCTCGAACAGATAGGAAAGCGTTCCCGGCGTGTGGCCGGGCATCGTAACGATCCGAACCGACGCGTCGCCGACTGAGACCGTCATGCCATCGTCGCCGACTTTATCGCGCTTCGGCTTTCCACCGGCGTGGTTCGCCGCTTTGTCGATCGAGTCCCAATCTTCGGCGCCATAGATGAGATGAGCGCCCGGAATCGCATCCTGCAGCAGCTTGGCGCCGCCGTCGTGGTCGGCATGCGCGTGGGAAAGAAGCACGTATTTCACTTTGCTCTGATCGAGCCCCAGTCTCTTCATGCCGTCCAGGATTTCATCTTTTGCGGCGTAGTCGAAGAGGGCTTCGAAGATGATGATGCCTTCGCTGCCCGTCAGCGCCCATGCGCTGTGGACCTTGGTACCCAGGAAATAGAGGTTATCCGCGACTTTCGCAGGTTCCGCATACCAGGTTTCGCGCGCAGGCGCGCGGCGCTCGCCTCCGCGCGCCGCGGCGGCGCGTCCTGCGCCGGCAGGAGGTCCGGGGGGAATGCAGAGGCGCAGGAAAGTCCCTGACCAATCGGTTCCGGCCGCGGCTTTGGCGGCGCTCAGGTAATTATCAACTGTGCCGGAGGGCGTCTGCGCAAAGATCGGCAACGAGCATGCCCCCGCAGCGATTAAGAGAATACTGGCTATTCTCGGCATTCGATTTGGCACACGTTAAACCCCACGTCCACATTGTTTTCCGACTCGAGTATTTCGGTCTCCAAGCGCTTTTGGCGCAGTGCGAGCGCTTCAAAGCCTGACACAGGCGCGCTGCTTGAGTCAAGAACGAGGAATCCGAGCGTGAAATCGCTTTTGCTTTCCTTGACTTCACTGCGAGCCGTTGATAGCATCCTCGCATAATCGCCAAATCCGATTGCGTGATACGCAACACTGGGGATCGGACACGACGCCGCTCTTCTGGATCGGCGCGCGCGGCGAAGAGGGGTGAGAATGCGATTCCTTTTCTTCGGAACGCTTGCGCTGGCGTTGCTGCCCCTGGCGCAGGCTCAGGTCGAACGAGCAACCCTCGCGGGAACGATAACGGATGACTCCGGCGCTGTACTTCCTGGTGTCGCCATCAAGGTCACCAACGAGGCGACGAACACTTCGATTAATCTGGAGACTGACGCAGCAGGCGACTACCGCGCCGTCAATCTGACGCCGGGTAGCTACTCCATACAGGCGGAAAAATCCGGATTCCAGAGGCATCTCACGAAAAGCCTGGTTCTGCAGGTTGCGCAGGAAGCGCGCCTCGACATCCAGCTCCGCCTCGGTGGCGTCGAGCAGACTATCGAGGTGAGCGCTGCGGCTCCGTTGCTGCAGACGGAAGGCTCTACAGTCGGGCAGGTGATCGACACCAAGCCGATGGAAACCCTGCCCCTGAACGGCCGCAACATTGTTCAACTCGCCGTACTCGCTCCCGGCGTCACGGGACTAAGCTACGCCCAGACTGGAACCATCAACTCCGGGCTGCGCCCCGATGAACTGCGGCCTGGAGGCACTACGCTCCTGGCGAACGGCGCCCGGGACAGCAGCAATCAGCTATTGCTCGATGGAATCGACAACACGGAGATGATCTCGCAGACGTTCGTGGTGCGACCGGCCGTTGAGGGCGTGCAGGAATTCAAGGCCATGACGAACAATGCGGGCGCGGAATATGGAAGGGCAGGCGGAGCGGTGCTGGTCACCAGCACCAAGTCCGGAGGCAACAGCTTCCATGGGTCCGCGTTCGAATACCTGAGAAATTCGACGTTCGATGCCAAGAACTTTTTCGACCGGGGTGATCTTCCCATACCGCAGTACCAACTGAATCAGTTCGGAGGAAGCGTAGGCGGTCCGATCATCCACAGCAAAACTTTCTTCTTCGCCGATTACGAGGGCTTTCGCGAAAAACAAGGGCAGACGAAAGTGATCACCGTGCCAACCGCGGCGGCTAAAGCAGGGAATTTTGCCGGGATCGCGAAGAACGGTATCTTTGATCCAGCGACCACGACCCCCGTCACAAGCGGCGGAACGACGGTCTACACACGAACAAGATATCCCGGGGACGTCATACCGGCCTCAACGTTCGATCCTCTCGCGGCGAAGATCGTAGCGCTGTATCCGAATCCACAGACCAGCGCTCTCGTGAACAACTACATCGCGAATCCGGAAAAGCTGAGCAACCTCGATCGCGGCGATATCCGTATCGATCATCAGATCACGGCTAACCAAAGTCTCTTCGGGCGATATTCGATCGACAACTCGGACCTCCACATTCCCAATACTTTCGACACGCGTATCGGGGGTAACGAAGACAGCTTCGCCGGGCCGGATGCGGTGCGCGGCCAGAATGGCGTGATTGCTTATAACCGCGTTTTCAGCCCCACTGTGATCGGCGAATACCGGTTCGGCTTCACAAAATACACGCAGTTTCTGCTGCCGGAGCAGCTTACCGACCCGATATGGTCACAGATACCCGGTCGGGATACCAGCGATCCTTTCCAGCCATCCGCTCCGATTATCAGTCCTTCCGGATATGTCGGATTGGGTAATGCGCGCTCGGAGCCGCTCATCCGGCGTGAACATATGTTCGAGAACGTTGCCAACGTGAGTTGGGAGAAGGGCAAACACGGCTTCAAATTCGGCGTGGATATCCGGCAGAGACTCATCAGCGAGACTGCCAGCCCTCCGGGTCAAAGCGCGTTCGGCCGGTTCACGTTCACCGCCGGCTTCACCAATAATCCGTCCAGCACGGGCGGCACCGGAGATGCGATCGCCAGCATGCTGCTCGGCTTTCCGAGTACGACAGTTCGGGATTTCTTCATTCCCGGAACCGCTCACGTGCGGACTAACGAATTCAACTACTACGCCCGCGATGAGTGGCGAGTTACCGATAAGCTGACTCTCAACCTCGGTATTCACTACGAGATCAACACGCCGTTCACCGAAGACAACAACTATTGGGCGAACTGGAATCCATCAAATGCGCAGCTTCTGATCGCCGGCCAGAACGCCAGTTCGACCGCCAACGTAAATACGGATCATTTTGCTATTGGCCCGAGGTTGGGAATCGCGTATCAGTACGATCGCAAGACCGTCATCCGCAGCGGATACGGCATCTTTTATGATCCGCAGGGGAATGCAGGAACCACCATTCGACAGTTCCGGCAGCAGCCGTTCGACCTCGTCTTCACTACCAGTCCCGGCGATCTTTTCCCGGCTAATACCGTGAGCCAGGGAATTCCCAAGCGCTCGGATTTCCCGCCGACCGACCCGGCGCATCCGACGGCCGCGGTTCCGAATGCGACCATAACGGCGATCGATCCGAACTTTCGCAACGCGAGCATCCAACAGTTTAATTTCGGGATACAGAGAGAGATTGCGAAATCGACGGTTGTGACCGCTACTTACGTGGGATCGCTCGGCCGGCGTCTTGCATGGAACCTCGCGATCAATACTCCCCAGCCCGGTCCGGGTTCGATCAACCCGCGTCGTCCCTACTATTCGGCGCTCTCGAACATAACCAACATCAACTACTGGGAGTCGTCTGGCAACTCAGAGTTCGAGTCGCTCCAGTTCGTCTTCGAAAAACGCTACAGCCACGGGCTCTATTTGAACGCAAACTGGGTCTGGTCCCATGCGCTTGACAACGCGCCCTGGGACGGCGGCTCCGGCGGTAATCAGAATCCCTTCGACAGGCGATCCGATTGGGCCAGTTCCAACAGCGACGTGCGGCAACGCTTTAATGCGTTCGCAACCTACGAACTTCCTTTCGGCGAAGGTAAGCGCTGGGCCAACGGGACGAATGCGTTTAGTCGCTACATAGTTGGTGGATGGGAGCTTGACTCAATCCTCGCCGTGCAGACAGGCTTGCCGTTCACTGTTGGCGCTCCTTCTGCTACCAACAACGGAACGAGTTCGCGGGCCGACATTGTGCCGGGCGCGAGTAATTACCCCGGGGAGGAGACTTTGCAGCAATGGTTCAATCCGGGGGCTTTTTCGATTCCTGTAGCTACGTGTTATTGCTACGGGAATTCGGGACGCGACATCCTGACGGGACCGCGGGCCGTTAACCTGGACCTGACGGCGGCGAGACGATTCCGAATTACGGAAAGCATGAATCTCGCGTTTCGCGCCGAGTTCTTCAATTCACTGAATCATCCGCAGTTCGCCATACCGAGCAACACAACGATCGGAAGCAACGGCGTGGGATCGATCACGTCCACAGCGCGACCCTCGCGGCAAATACAACTGGCGTTGCGTCTCGTATTCTGAGGTCGCTTGCGTTCTATGGTTGCCCGAGCCGACCCGATATCTGGCGCGCGGCGGGGCTGATATTGGGATCGCGGTCGTGGACTTGGCCGCGAAGAAAGGCCATAAGCGGCTGCCGAATCGCCGGATTAGCGCACGGCGTTAGTCAGGTCCATTCACATCGCCTTGTCATGTCGGTTGACGAAAACCGGAGTTTCAGCGGCTTTCCATTTGACCGATTGTTCTGGAAGACATTTGGCGTTCCCCGCCCTCTGGAGCGAAGTTCTCGTCATCTTGAAACCGAAAACAGTCGTCGGCCGGCGCCGTACCGGTGTTCGTCTCTATTGGCGCCGGCGCTCCCGATCCCCGATCCCGGTGTGGACGGGCGCGGATCAACGGGCAAATCCGGGATCTCCATCGAACGCATGGCGATCGAGAATCGGCGTGGGGCGCGCCGCGGATCCTTGCGTCGCATCGCATGGTAGCTCGACCTTAAATTCGATTAATTCCGTACTGCGTCGCTGTGTTTCGCTAACGCAAAGGATCTGTAATCGATGGTCTGCCCCGCCGCGCCCCGCTCGGCTATTGTTCGCTCACTTTTCCGGGCGCCATTCCGGCGACTTTAACTCGCACCACATCAACGGCATAGAGATAGGCCAACGAGCGACACCAGCCTTTTTTCGGCTCGCCGTAAGGCTCGTAGATAACAAATTGAGTGTCAATGGGATACCGGCGCTGAGCGTCCTTACCGCCGGAAGTCTGAGTTCGGATAAACAACCTAAGTTATTGATTTTGAGTGGTGGCCAGAGACGGAATCGAACCGCCGACGCCAGCCTTTTCAGGGCTGCTTACCGATGATGCTAAGTGGTTCATATTCAGCGTAACTTATTGATAATACATGTCGCACTAAATTGGCGATTAGGATCATTTGGGATTGAAAGGGACGTTTTCGGCTCTTCGATGTTCCCGTATTGTTCCCGTCCAGCATCGGTAAGAGGCGGCCCGTACACTACCAAAAGTCATGGCGAACAAACGGCGAATATACGTGGTACACTCCACCTGTGCGTCACCGTCGCAGCGTTGACCTGTTGAAGGGACCGGAACTTGGAATGGCGGAAGAGTGGAGACCGAAGGAGCGAGCCCCGATGGGTCCCGAGCAGTTGGCGAAGTTCCGCGATGGGGTCTTCCGGCTGAATGACAACGAACTGGCGAGGCAATACCGGTATCTTCATGACCGGCTGAGACTGCAAGAGGGAGTCGCCACGCCGGAAACTCGGATACTTCAGGAGTTTGTCCAAATTTGGAGAGAAGCGCACCGCCGGGGACGGATTACGCCGCTGCCGAAGGGCGTACGGTGACAACGCGGGCTGCCAAACCTGCCGCGCCAAACCATGGGCGTTTGCAGACGATGATGCGGCCTATCGGGAGCGGTATAGGCGATATCCGAAGGGAAGTGAGACTCTATACTCGGATGGTGGAGTTCATTGATGAAGGCACACGCCAATCGGAAACGAATGCTGATGTTCTGTGACGGAGCGGACGGAAGTTTTATGAAGCCGTGGGTCACCTATGATTCTGTTACCGACGAATCCGTTTCCGGCACAATTCATCAACAGCCAGAGGCCATGTTGCTGGGCTGGGGCAAGCTTGCGGAAGAAGGCAGATTGTACATTCTCCCATTTGGTATGAGGGTTAATATCACGAAGGTCACGCGGGACGGCCGCTTTACTACGGAACCGCGTACGTAGAATTGCCCCACGCCCTTCCTGTCTTTTTTTGTTCTCTTGAACAATTGTCAGAGAAACGCAGACAGGAACCGCCTCGGGCGGATTTGACATGGATAATTGGGCATGGCCATCAAAGCCCTCTGCATGGACTCGGAGAACACTGAGCACATGGTGATTGGCTTGACTCGCGCCAACATCGAGTCGTTGCTCGACGGGGATGTGTTCACCATACCGGCTGGTCTGCCAGTCAACATCTCGGACAAGAGCGACGTGGTGCTGATTTTCGCGGAGACGGATGAGGAACTAAAACTCAGGATGTCGCCGATGATGGCGAAGGTGCAGTGAGCCTGCTGGGTGCCGAGGCAAACGCATTAGCCGAAGCGATTTGGACCGGTAATCATTGCGGCGATGAATCAAGCGTTATCCTCGCTGAATGGCCGACCCACGACAGCTTGAGCTAGTTCGCCGACCAGAAGAATGGAATCGATGGCGATCTAATAACCCCGAACTCCTCCCGGACCTAACGAGCGTGGACCTCAGCGGGGTGGATCTCACCGGGATCAACCTATGCATGGCAGTTTTAACCAATGCGGATCTCACCGAAGCGGACCTGAGCAAAGGGCTCCTCGCGAGAGCGAGACTCAGAGGAACGAACCTACGGGGGGCAAACCTCCGCGAAGCGGTCATGCCCGAAGCGGACCTCGTCGGGGCAGACCTCACCAGAGCGAGCCTTGTCTCGGCTGAACTGATCTGGACCAACCTAACGGGTGTGCGGCTCCACGGCGCGGACCTCAGAAACACAAACCTTCAAGGAGTGAACCTAAGCGGGGCAGCGATCAACGACGCTGAGTTCGGTGGTGCGCTCCTTGGATACACCGTTTTCGCTGGCACCGATCTCAGGCAGGTCAAAGGTCTTGATACGTGCCGATATCTCGAACCGAGCATTCTGGACTACGGAACGTTGGCGCGATCAGGCAAGCTCCCATTATCGTTTCTTCGAGGCTGCGGCCTCCCAGATAAATTGATTGATTATCTGCCCTCCCTCGTCGATGACCCCATACAGTTCTACTCGTGCTTCATCAGTTATTCGACAAGAGACCAGGATTTCGCGGATCGACTTCACGCGGATCTTCAGAACAACGGAGTACGTTGCTGGTTCGCTCCGCACAACGTGCAAGGCGGCAAAAAGCTCCACGAGCAGATTGACGAGGCGATACGATTCTATGACAAGTTGCTGCTCATCCTCTCAGAGGCCAGCATGGAAAGCGAATGGGTGAACACTGAAATCGCAAAGGCGAGAAAACGTGAGATCAGCGAGAATCGGCGGATGTTGTTCCCGGTGCGATTGGTCGATTTTGAGCGGCTACGCAGTTGGGAATGTTTCGACGTTGACACGGGCAAGGACTCAGCGCGGGAAATTCGCGAATATTATGTGCCGGACTTCAGCAGTTGGAAAAACCACGACGCCTATCAAGGCGAGTTTGCCAAGCTTCTGAGAGACCTCAGCAGCGCTCAGCGATTAGAATAGCCGGAAAAAATAGTTGACGCCGAACAGGAGACCGACGGGCGAGTCTTCTAGAAAGCCCGACAATCATTAGAAAGCCCTACAATCAATGCCGAGAACTGCACACTGTGCAAAGAGTCTATTTCTTATTCACAAACAAGACGTAGTAGTCCGGGTGAATCCATCCCCCTGTGTCAGGCTGATGAAACCAAATCTTGGTTTTTCCGTCCGACATCGCTAGCGCTCCGCCCCAGCCGCTCGCCACAGGCGTGAATTTCTCCGCCTCGACGCGGATACATTGTGGGTCTGAACCAGCCTTCATGCCAGCGCAAATCTCCTCAGCGATTTTCGGCGTCAGCGTCACGCCCTGACTCTGGATGTTCTGCAAAGCGCCCCAGAAATCAAAGGCGAGCAATGGTGATCGGCAAAGATATAAGTGCCTTGCGTTGCCTTGCCCCGAGGCTGGAAGTGTGGCCAAGGTAAGAACAAGAAGCAACAAAGCCGGAAATGAGCGTTTTATCGGGGACAATCTTTAATGCCTTTTTGATAATGTACTTTACCGTACATTATATCAAAGACACCGCCAAGACCGGGCGGCGAGGGCTCATCGGCACCATTCTGGGGTATTGGTTTCGCTTTGGCCAATGGCGAATAAACGGCGAACATTGTGGTACGCTAGACCCATGCATCATCGTCGTGACCGTCGACCTGCCGGTGGAATGGACAGGCGGAATGGCGGAGGAGTCGAGGCCTAACGAGAGAGACCCATAATGAGTTCTTGAGCGCTTGGCGTTGACACACGCAAATTTTTTCGGATTGCCGCGCTGAGAACGTTCGATCTACGATGAGGCTGGGATGGGTGATTCATCAATTGTTCGAAGATCAAAACGGCCCAGGACGACCAAGCCCGCATCCCCTCTAAAGCCGGAACGGGTTCGCTTGGACTCCGCCGGACATACCGCGATGCAAACGACGGCAATTCACATTACGAAAGACATGTGGCGGTTGCTGCGGGCAGTGGCCTTCAAACGGGCACAAGACAACGGCGGCAGAGCGTCTGTAAGTGAAGTAATGAGAGAACTGGTCGAGAGCCACCGGGCTGAACTGGAGAATGAGGTGCGAAATAATTGATGAATCATCAATTGATGATAGCCGAATCCGGTGCTAAAATCTGGGGAGTGCTGCCATATGTCCCATCACGGATCTAGGGGTTCGGACATCAGCCCAAGTGTTATCGAGCTTTTCTGTGGCGCTGGTGGTACATCGTTTGGCTTCTCCCGAGCGGGATTCGATATTCGACTCGGATTAGATATCGCGGAACACGCAGTCCAGACATTCATGAAGAACCACCCCGGAGCGGTCGGACTCCCTATGCCGATCCAAAAGGCGAAGGGCCGCCAGCTTTTAAAAGCCGCTGGGCTTCACTCCGTGGACGTGCTGCTAGGGGGACCAAGTTGCCAAGGCTACAGTACTATGGGCAAGCGCATCGAGGATGACCCTCGGAACTATCTTTATACGCACTACATTCGGATAGTTAGAGAATTGCAACCTCGATGGATTCTGTTTGAGAACGTCAAGGGAATGCGATTTCACGGCGGAGGCAAATTCTTTAGGCAGTTGTGTGACGCACTGAGAAGGCTCGGCTACGACATTGCACATTCCGTCATCAATGCGGCAAACTACGGCGTTCCGCAGCGGCGTGAGCGTGTATTAATCATCGGAACAAATACCGGGAAAGGTCCCTGCTTCCCGAATGAGACTCACCACGATCCAAGGTGTCCAAAATGCTCGAAGCCCGATGGCTCGAACCGAATACGTTCTACAAAGCCTCGGGGGCCATCCCTTTTTTTGGAAGGTGATTGCATTCTTTGCGGCGGAACAAGATTTGATCCGAATCCCTCAAAGGTCACGTCTCCGTGGGTCAGCCTCTGGGACGCTATTGGCGACCTTCCTGTGCTGGGCGACCGTGGCGGCACAGATGGATTCAAGCCCTATTCATCGAAAGCGTTATCCGATTACCAGTGTGAGATTCGTCGGGATTCTAAAGGCTACACCTTGCATCGAGCCAAGGGGGTCTCCGACCTTGCCTTGAGCGTGATTCGTATGATTCCTGAGGGTAAAGGTATTCGGGCCATCAATGAGGTCGATCTCCCAGAGCGCTTTCGGATCATGCGCCGGATTTCGAACGGATCTCTGCGGCAAGATTGTACGACGCTGTACCACCGTCTGTCTCGGGATCTGCCTTCCTACACAATTACCTGCTCATTCACGAACGTCGCATCTGGTGCTTTTTGCCATCCCCTTGCAAATAGGGCCATCACGATTCGCGAAGCGGCTCGCCTGCAGAGTTTTCCGGATCAATTTGAGTTCGTTCCAACTCGGTTGAAGGACCAGATTGGAAATGCCGTGCCGCCGTTATTGGCGGAGGTACTTGCCGAGCACATTATGTCCCTTATTGCGGGGACGAAGCGGCGCGCTAGCCAAGCCCAAGTCGTCAAGCAGAAGCGTTCGCAGGACTGGAGACCACGGATCTCAGAGCCTCTTCCACTTCAATTGTTGGCCGCGCAAGACTCACTAACAGAACCTTTACAGGAATGATGGCCCCGTTCCTTCGTTGAAAGGATCTAATGGTAGTGGCAACGCGGACAGGTGGTCCGTCCGCATCGGCTGATGGGTAGACGAGGAACACGTCATCAGCGTTGACATCAGTATGTGTCGCATAGGCGATGCATTGAAATATGTCGGCATTCCTCATTCTCCCTTCATCGAAGTCGAGTGCTTCCCCGCTCTCGATCAGCTTATATTTGCATTCAACAACGGTCGTCCGGTCATTTCGGATCAACCCATCCAGTTCAACATCCTTCCCAATACCATGTATCACGAATTTGAGCCGCGCCTTCGGGATCACTGTTTGCGGAGCTATCGCCATTGCAAAGAGCCGATACACGAAGCGTTCAAATAGCAAGTCCATAGCGAGGCTGAAAGACATGAATGATATTCGTCGTCCTGGCGACAAGGAAACGGAGGCATTCGACAGTAATAACGCACAGAGTTCGTGAACGGGCTGAAAGCCCTTATTGCGATTCGTATACAGTACTCTGTTGAGATCCTCGGGATCGATGTGCGGCGCATCTACGGAGGGCAGGAACCTTTTGGCTGCCGCAATGGTATTCGCTATTCGATATCGAATTTCGCTTGGAAGGTAAGCGGCCACGCGACCAGCAACGAGCAACGTCCTGGCCAGAATCTGGTTCTCAAGGACGTTCTGAGAAAACTCGAAAAAAGAGCACGACAACACGTCCAAACGGAGCCGTGGCAGATTCCGAGTGACAAACCTACCCACATCGAAGTGTCCCTTGGGATGACGGGCTTCCGGCTCGTATTTCAGTGAATACCCCCTGAATAGTTGCGTCTTCAGAAATGCCTCAATCCGCCCAACGGTGTATTCGATGAGAAGCCCTGCTGGCGGCGAATCAACCCTGAAGGCTCGACCCGGGTCATTGGAAGTCGCCAAACCGCCGTAACAAACCTCCAGCATGCGGAAGAAATTCGCATTTCCAATCTTCGGCTCGATTACTAGGTCGAGGGCGTCGTTTCCAAATACGAATCGACCTGTGCCGATTCGACTTCCGGCCCGAACGAACACTTCGTACGCGGCATCGGCCCACCGAATCTCACATTGAAGATCAAACCGCAGGAGACTGTCGGGGGTCTGCCCTCTCAGAATGGATGCATCCCGGGCACCGACGCGCGTTGGAGCACCTTGTTCCACGAGTGAGAGGCATGGAATGCTTGCTCCCCGGCCAGCACTCAGGCGACTCGCGATCAACTCGGCATCCGTGATTGGCCCCACCGCGTTCACGCTGTATAGGTTTCGATCCATTGAGCTACAACCTTCACAAGCTCAAATGGGCGTTCATGCTTAAATGGGATTCCCTTTGACCCAGACCACTTCGGGACAATGAGCGAATCCGATTCGCCCAACACTCCCTCAATCCGATATTCCGCCAGCAGCGGAAGAACTTGGAATACGACGCTACGAGCCAACGCTTCAGGCGTGACTTCCAAAAAGTAGCTGTGTCCGAGCGCGTATTGTGGATGGTGTTCCAGTAGACGGGTTGTCGAATCGAACAGGGCCAATGCAGAGTCAGAGATGTTCGAGTTTTCGTGACATTTCTCCACGACAGACCGATCAGGAGAAACCTCAATAAAATCGAAGCGGCGTCGAATCGCGTAATCGATATGGGCGATTGACCGATCTGCCGTATTCATCGTGGCGATGATGTACAGCGCGCTTGGGATCACGAAGCGGTCTGAACCGTCTGTATATTGCAGAGAGATTGGCTGATCACGATACTCCAGGCCGTAAACGAGTTCCCCCAGCACCTTAGAAAGATCACCCCGGTTGATCTCGTCAATTATCAGAACAGTCGGCTTTGGCGCAATGGCTGCCGCAATTTTACAGATGCTAGCGAACAACTTGTCCTCCACCGAAAACACGGGAGTGCCTTGAATGTTGACTTTAGCGGATATCCCACGGACAAAATCTTCATACGTGTATGAAGGGTGGAACTGAACCAACGTCCAGCATCCTTGTTTCTTTATGGCGTCTGGTAGTTGGTCTGGCCGGTAACGGTTGACGTCGAGGAACGCCTTGGTCAATGCTTCGTTGAAGTCCCCGCTCGGCGCCAATGGAATGCCCAAAAGCAGTCCGGCAGTCTGCTTTGCCAGATAAGTCTTCCCTGTGCCGGGCGGGCCTTGCAGAATCATCTGCTTCCTGCCATGCAAAGCCATATCCTTAATGTCGTCCGATGTAATGGATTGCCGTTTCATTTCCTTTGTCGTCTCCGCAAGTGCTTCAGCGATGTCGAAGTCTACCGGGTTCCTAAGCATTTCCAGCAGAACCGCCTGATCGGTGGCTACGTGCGTGAAGAACGCCTTGGCAGACTCTGCGCTTCCGTCTAGTTTTTGCGTGTTGAACAGGGTCGTAAACTCTTTTTCGGCGATATGGTATTCGGATTGAAATGTGTTCACGAGGTCTTTCAGCTCGAAAGGCTCCGGGAACTCCCTCTGCCGGTACAGCCAAGCGCAGAGGTCGAAAACCGGGATTCTTGTAGTTATCCCTGCCTTAGTTAGCACCTTATGTTTTATGATCTCAAGGTAATTCGATGAAAACTTCCACAGTTCCTTTCCCTCCTCCGCCTTCCTTTCAGCGGCTCTCCATTCAGAGGCAAAAGTCTTTTTTCTGGCCGTAGCCACGTTGCTGTGAGGATGGCTAGCGATGCGAAACGCTCCGTCGAGCGGGTCAAAATACGGCGTCTCACCCGGCCTAACCTTCAGAGCGTCATCGCAGAATTTGAAGTCGTCCGCTTCAGAATGGAGCTTAAAGGAGACATCCGTCACGTCGTTCCGTTTGGCTGAAAGGAAGTGCATCAGGTGCTTAGCGCCTTGGCTGTTCACCATGGACCGCCATTCCCCAAGACCAAGCACTGCCTCTTTCAATCTTCCAAGACCAACGTAAAGAGACACTAAACGAAAACTCCAGACCTCGAAGGGTTTACGGATCTATTGTAACGAAACACTACATGTTCGGTGCGTATGATCACATTTGGACCACTCGGCCCAACGGTATACACCGGGGTTCTTGCACCGAGCGAGAATAGCCGTATAGACGAGCGTACGGGTGCGGCGTGGATAAGATCTCGGCAGAGCAACGAAGCGAAATCATGCGAAGGGTCCGTGGGAAGGACACGACGCCCGAGTTGGCCGTGCGAAAGCTCGTCTATGGCATGGGATTTAGGTACCGGCTGCACGTTCGTGACCTCCCTGGCACCCCAGATTTGGTATTCCGGCCTCGGTGGAAGGTAATTTTCGTCCACGGCTGCTTCTGGCACCGCCACAGTGGCTGCCGATGCTTTCGGGCTCCGAAATCGAACGTGTCCTTCTGGGCTTCCAAACTGGAGAAGAACGCAAACCGGGACCGCCGTAATCAACGACTGCTCAAACGCAACGGCTGGGACTACCTTGTGATATGGGAGTGTCAGCTCCGGGACCCACGAGCCCTAACTGCTCGCATTCAGGCGTTTTTTCGCGATTCCCGACAATGCAGCGGGTTAGATCTAAATACGTCAAAATAGACCAGTGCCACGACAGACTGAACAGAACTTCTCAAGCCTCAGAGGTCGCGCACTGTGCGGCTTTCTTCTCGCCTAGGTACTATGAGGGCGTGTTCAGCATGACAAAGGAAGGCCTCGCCAAACGTAAGGCGAACTGGAAATGATGACCGGCGACAAACCGGCGGTCTTGCTCAAGCAGATTTTGGAGTCCGTCCAAGGGACCCAGACTATGCAGGCAGATATGATGGCACGCCTAACGGCAATTGAACTGACGCTGTGTTCGCTCGATTCCCGCGCTGCCGATATTCTTCAAAAACACGTTGATGCAACTCGCGCTGCACAGGAAGAATTGCTTGAGAAGTCGAAGCAGGACCTTCAGCTCTTGAAAGCAAAGGTTTCCGATCTACTTCAGTAGCCCGGGTTCGGGCCTGTCACGTCGTCTCTATCCTGCTGCGTTTTCGTGCGCTAATTCCGGGCAGGAAAATCGAAGAGATCTTTCACACTGACGCGCAACCGTCTCGCCATTTGCTCCAGAACCTCGAAACTCGGGGAGTTCACGCCGCGCTCGATGAGGCTCAGGAAATCGACGCTGATGCCGACCAGTTCGGCAAATTGTTCCTGAGTGAGTTTCCGCTGCGCGCGAATGCGGCGAATTTGCTTTCCGAAGTCCTCTCTGAGAGTGGGCATCCAAGAGGGCTTGAAGTACGCCTCTCAACAGTCGTAATCTGATTACGAGAAAAAGCCCACTGAATGAGATTACGGATTCGACTGAATCTGGTCTTCTCGTGGGTTAGCCGAGGAGACAAGCTAAAAAGCCAAGCGCGATGGGATGCCCAAATTGCTCAGTACTGAATGACTTAAATGACAGATTTTGTTCACGTTGTGGTTCTCCAGTTAACCGCGAACCTGCGCCAGTCCGCAGAGGACCGCATCGAGTCCCCCCGGAGGCCATAATCGTTGGAATCACAATCATCGCCCTTAGCGTTTTAGCCATTTCTATTCTGCGCGACAACGACGTCAGTTCCGGGCAGGCGAAAACCGTTCACGATTCGCCCACGTCAGTGTCTCCGGGCGACGAAGCAGTAATTGCCGGGACGAAGCAGGGTTGGCCGTGTGGCTCCTCCCTTGAAGCGCTCGATGAAATGCTGAGATGGGCCGGGGACGGAGAGGAGTACTTTCGGACTCTCACGAAGACCGACTCCGCCATATTGGTTTCCGGCGAGCCCGTCAAGGTCCTTGCCTTCGATTTTAAGTGGACAAGAGGCATACGTCTCAAGGTCCGGCGTCGGCATTTCTATGATGACTTTGAGTGCTGGACGCTGGACAAAGCCGTCACCAAGGGTAATTCAGCGACGAAACGATGATGTGCCCGTTGCGGTAGGCGTGGCGAAGCTAAAGGATAATAGACTCCGATTAATATGGTTTTGCGGCGCGAATGTTCTGACGATGAACGGAACCCCGCGACAACAGTATGAATCGTCGACACTGGCAGGGCTCAGCAGACGCAATAATTGTGGTCAAGACGACCACGAACCCGAAGCGTGCGGGTTCCAAAGCTAGAGAGCGATTCGCGATTTATCGTACTGGGATGACGGTTGGGGAATACGTAAGGCGATGCGAGTTGGAAGCAGTTCCACGCCCCAAGGATGCCCTTCTCGATATCGCTTGGGACGTGGAGCACGGGTTTATTGAACTGGAGATTCCATCGAGTTCATAAGCCGAGCTTTCCCGCACTGTTGTCTCGGAAGAGGTTGCCGTCCCGTATGTATCGGCGGACCATCTGGACGGAACGGTGCCCGGTCTGGCTCATTATTGAGCGTTCGGATGCGCCCGCAAGGGCGGCGCTGGTCGCGTGCCCTGCCCGCAAGGAGTGCCCGGAATAGTTCGTTGGGTCAAGTCTCGCCCGAACGGCCAGTTTCTTCACCACGCGCGCAACATCAATACCGGCAAGCCCGCGTGCTTGAATCTGTCCGTGTCGATTGATAGAGCGAAACAGCGGTCCCTCGGATATCCCGCCCTGTTCAATCCAAGATTGCAGATTCCGAACAGGACATGTCTCGGGATTCGATCCGTACGGAATCCCGATTTTGCGCCCGTCACCTCGCTGATCCGTCTTGGACCGACGCAGAGTGACCGTTACTCCGTCTCGTGTGAATAGGCAATCAGCGGCCTCTAATCCGACAAGTTCGGATCGGCGGAACGCTCCCGCAAACCCCAGCAGAACGAGGGCGCGATCCCGAATCCCGATAATTCCGCCATCTGTGGCATTCACCATCGCCCGTATATCGTCGATAAGTGTGGGTGCTTTCTGTACGGGCGGACCACCCATTATTCGCCTGATACCCTTCATCGTGTTCAGCACCAGCGAGGTCGCGGTAGGCGATTCCAGCCCGACAGCTTTATGGGCTTCACTGATCGCGTTCAACCTCCTCTGAACGCTTCCGACCTTAAGGCGTTCGGCGGATTCAGCGATGAACGCGGCCACGGATTCAGCGCTCGCGGGCATCGGCTGCACACTGTGTAATTCGCACCACTCACAGAATGCCCGCCAATCGGCTTTGTAGCCTCGTAGCGTATTCTCGGCCTTGGATGCCCGGACATACTCTCGAACTTGATCGAGAGGCAGGGACGGAACTGCGTCCGTCCCCTTATTCGTGATGGCAAGATCGGCTCCGACGCTCACGCCGCCACCCCATCGATGTGCGCAATTTCGCCCGCCCGTTTAACGAGGTAGTCCGCTGCCTGCTGGGCTTTGGATCCCGCCGTGAAGATCGCCCGTTTATCGCTCTTCAAAACCTTCAGCCACGAATCGATGTACGCTGCATGGTTCGCGCGTGGCGTCAATTCCAGTTCAAGTTTGGCCATCGTGTATGCGCTGCCCAATTCGGCGATCAATTCTTCGATGGCATATGCGGCATCGCCGAATCGCTTGCCTAGTTCTCGATCACAACGGGACTCGTGCGAAGTCCAGTGAGTGGCTTCGTGCGCGAGAACAGAGTAATACTGCGTGGCATCAGGGAACTGGGTGAAGTCCGGCATGTGAACCGCATCCGTGCTGGGGCGATAGAACGCCTGATTCCCGCCGTCCCTGATCGGAATGCCGATGTTGTCGAAAAACGACTCCGCACGGGCGATGCGCTGATTTGCTGAGAGCTTCGGTTCGAACCGCTTCGGAAGCTTCACGCCATCCACCTGTTCGAGGTTGAAGACCGTGTAGCCTTTGCAGAATAACCGCGTCCGGGAATTGCCGGACTCGTCAGTATCAGGTTCCTTCGACTCGGCTTCGAATGTTCCCCAGTAGACAACGGGCGATCCACGTTCACCCTTGCGAACGTATCCGCCCAGTTCCTGCCACTGCTGGTACGTGCCCCAGAGAGCGGACGTGTAGCCCTTGCTCTGCGACTGTGCCCAGAGAACGACTGTGTTCACGCCCCGGTACGGCTTCACGGTCGAAATGCTGATCGGGCTGAAGCCTTTGTCCTGCCGGACGATCCAGGGCATCTGATACTTGCCAGCACCCTGTTCGATTGCAGCTACGATTGCGTCCGTGACGCGCTGATAAATGTCCGCGTTGCGGACAGAGATATTCTGTTCGGTAGACATTGAAGTTGCTTCCTCAACTTTGTTGTTTAGGGATCGTGCCGGATTGCCGTCCGACGCGGTCCCGCTCTTGTCTGGCGTTCGATTCGCTTTAGTAATCGAACACCAGACTTTGGTCAGAATAGAGTCCGCGTTAGTGATTTGTCAAGCGGAATTCTTCGGGAAATTCATGACCTATGAAGTAAGTCATGGCAGGGGTTCGGCGTCGATTTAATCCCTGCGCAACGTGCTCACATAATTTTTCGCGATTGCTAAATCGAGTCAAGGGTTTATTGCGACCCCGGCAACCTCGCTAGCGCCGGGAGTTCGCGTATTTCTTATTGATAGAACGGTTCTCGACCAACTACCGCGTTCTTCTCGTACGAATCAGCGATGCCTCGTACCACCGGCTCAGTCGCCAGGGCGACTGAAACGAAGAGCTTTAGCATGTTCGCGCCGATCCTTTCTGTACGAATACGGGCTTTGCCGCGCAACGAACATCGGGCTGCGCGCAGACTGGGCGCATAACGCGCGGCTCGTCAAACGGTGAGCCTGTCTTGAGGACGGACTCCGGGGTTGCTTACTCTGGGGAGACGATCTGCACATTATGCAGTCGCCGAATACACCCGCTCAAGGTGTGCTAACTGCACACTGTGCAGTTAGTTGATTCCTCTTTAGTTAGCTAGAGATTTCGCTTGACAACCACGACTCGTGTGTGCTAATATGGTTACTAGATGGGGGTTGGCATGGACCTCCCATCTAACTCACGGGCGAAGCGTTCGGCGCAGTCCGCGCGGCCTAGGCAGGCCGATAGACATGAGTCCATTCCCAGGACTCGCCATAGGTGTTCTCGTGGTCGTCATTGCCGTCCAGCAAAACCGAAAGTAAGTAATCTCGGCACGTGCGCGCCGAAAGCTGCACACCAACCATCAGGTTTGGCCTGTCCGGGCCGAATCATGGTTTACACAGAAAGGCAATACCATATGAAACGTCTTAAACACCTCAAGAATGCCTGTCTTCGGACAGGTCAACGCAGCGGCATCACCGCACTATATCTGAAAGGAGAAGCTGGTCAGGACACGTACGCGGCTTGGATGGACGAGCGGAACTGGGACATGGACACCCTCGTGGCAGGCTGCGCGGAGGATAAGTGGGTTTGGCTTTTGCATCCGGGAATTGATATCCCGAATGACATCCACCTGAGCGAGCATGTTCGCCTCTTAGCTGATCGAACACGCCTCTTGGTACCTCCTATTCAGGATGCATACGGCGACTATTGCACCTTTGATGACCCAGATCTCGACGTGGCTCCGATTCCGGATTGGCTGTTCACGCTCGTCTTTCCGCGCGAGGGAAGGCTACTGGTGGCAGCGTGAAGAGCATCCCAAACCCAACGATGCGGCTCGAATTGGTGCGGATATCAGACATATCCGCCGAACAAGCGGAGTGGCTGTTTCCGCCGTACATTCCTTTAGGTGCCTTGACCTTGTTAGAGGGCGATCCGGAGTCGGGGAAGACTTACACCGCAATCGATATAGCCGCCTGCGTAACAACTGGAAGAGAGCCAGACATCGGAATACGTGTAGCGGGGGAGGAGCCTCATCAGGTCGCTCCCCCCGCCAATGTGCTTTACGCAACCGGCGAGGACCACCTCGCTAGCACATTGAAGCCTCGGTTTCTGAATTGCAAAGGAGACGAGGCGCGGTTCCTTGCCGTGAAAAGCGTGGTCCAAGAGTATGAAGGGGAAAGTCGTCGGTCCGCCTTCAGGCTTGGCAACGTCTCGGTGCTGGATCAGGCGCTGCGCGAGTACCAGCCGAAACTCGTGGTAATCGACCCGCTTCAGGCGTTCCTCGGTGCCGGGGTGGACATGCACCGCGCGAACGAAGTCAGACCGGTCCTATCCGGTCTGGCTGAACTAGCCGAGAGGCATCGCTGTGCAGTCCTCATCGTCCGTCACCTGAACAAGGCCGCCCAGCAAAAAGCAGCCTATCGAGGCATGGGGTCGATAGATATCACCGGCGCGGCTCGATCGGTGTTGCTGGCTGCGAAGCATCCTCATGAGCAGGGTCGTTTTGCCCTTGTGCAAACGAAGAACAACTTGGGCACGAGAGGTCCCGCTCTCGTATATTCGATTGATGATGAGGGTCTGCACTGGCACGGCCGCGAAAAGCTAACTGCTGACGATCTCTTGAGCGTTCAGCCGAATCGGGGAATTGCGCGCAGCAATGCCGTCGATCTGCTCAAAGACATTCTGGCTGATGGCCCGAAGGCAGCGGCCACTGTTCAGAATGCTGCCAGAGAAGGGGGGATCTCAGTCCGTGCTCTTAAGGCTGCAAAGGATGAGCTCGGGGTCATCGCAGCTCCGGACGGTAAACAGGGGCAGTGGTATTGGAGTCTGCCCGCGAATGAAAGATCGACAGATGAATTCTCCCAACAGCATCAGACCGATCAATACTGCGGAGGTCTGGCTGCCTAATTGGGATGCGAGACTCCGGCAGTCTTCTCTCCTGACGTTCGACTGTAGAAGTGTAAAAGTCTAAAGATATTTGGCCAGAGTACTAAAAGGAAATTACTTTAGATCTGTCTTCTAGAACTGTCTCTTTAGACTTCTACAGTCAGACACCAGTGAGGGAACCCGATATCGATTGTCGGAGTCTTCCGGCAGCCAAAAGAATTATGACATCTGATTACAAGCGCAGTAGGGTAGTCTCTTTTCCGTCGCCCAACGATCAAACGCAGGCCGGGAACGGCAGCGGCAGACAAGATTTCGTGTGCCTGCCCGATGAGGCCGCCGCAGCTAGCCTTTTGAATTGCAGCCAAGCACTCTTACGCCGTTCCAGGCTCCATCGAACCGGCCCGCCGTACGTCAAGATCGGCAGGCTCGTGCGGTACCGAGTTGGCGACGTCGAAAATCACATGACCGCACAAACCCGGAAGGCGGCAGCATGAGCACACTTATGCAGCCCAAGCTCCCGGATGAGGGGTCACCCCCCTCAAATCCCTCGAAGGCCACAGCGTTGTTAAATAGAGACATCGGTAAGCGGCTCCTGGACGCGAGGGAGGCCGCCCGTTATCTGGGTATTCAGGTAGACACCGTCTATAAGAAGGCCAGACTTCGGGAACTCCCATTCGTGAAGGTGGGTCGGGCGTTGAGGTTTGATCTCAGGGCGCTGGAGCGTTTTGTTGATCGGCACACGGTCGAAGTCATCGTCTGAAAGGAGACGCAGAGTGTCTATACACAGAATTGAAGACGGAGTTTTCAAAGTTCGCTGGAGGGAAGGAGGTCGAAACAGAAGTCAAATCGTTCACGGTCCCCGTGAGTTAGCGAAGAAGATCGAGCGCAAAAAGCTGTCTCTGCGCGACGAGAACAGGCATCTGGATGTCAGGAGAGAGGTCAATTTCAGGATGTCTGCGCTGATTGATCGGTACTGGGAGTCGTATGGCAAGACGAAGAAGTCTCAGGACCGGGAGAAGAGCGTTCTCGAAGGTATTCGGACTGATATGGGGACGATGTTTGTCCGAGAGGTCGATGGGTCTATGGTCAACCGCTGGTATCAGGAGTTGATGTCAAGCAAAGGGCTTGCACCGGGGACAGCCGTTCGTCACTTCAACGTCATGCACCACATGATGCAGAAGGCGAGCACGATTTGGTCGCGGGAAACGGGTATTGACCGAAATCCCGCTGACCACGTCGAGGTAAAGCGGCCCGATGATGAGCGCGAGCGTTATCTGACCAGCGAGGAAATCCAGAGGCTCAGGAAGGCTCTGGACTTGAAGATGTACCGGAAGGCGGGGAAAGGCATCAACAAGACATTCCTGCGGGTTCGATTGATCGTGCTGATCGCGCTTACTACCGGAATGCGAGTGGCCGAGATATTCAACCTGACCTGGGATGATCTCCGGTACAGCGAAGGTCTGATCGCAGTTCGGGCGAAACTGAAAGGCGGCAAGATTCGTTATGTGCCGATGCCGCCTGAACTCGCCGCTGAGCTTAAACGGTACCCGTCAGTTCTGGGCGAGCGGAGAATCTTTCCACCCGACCCCGGAGCGAAACGGGGCCGCCAGAGAGTGGATAAGGGCTTCGGAACTGTCCTGAAGATGGCCGGAATCGAAGATTTCAGATTCCACGATCTGCGCCACACGTTCGCAAGCTGGTACATGATGAACGGTGGCGACCTCTACGAGCTTGCGAAGATCCTCGGCCACGCGAACATCAAAATGACTGAACGATACGCAAAGCTTGGGAAAGCCCACATCGCCAGCACGGGCAATGTAGCGCGAGAGATGTGGAAAATGATGGAGCCTAAGCAAACGGAGCAACTCCCGGGAACACTGGCCGTCTAAATGTTCCCGTATTGTTCCCGAAGATAAAAAATGCCGTTTCTGGTCGCCGCTAAGTTGTTTAGTATGTGGTGGCCAGAGACGGAATCGAACCGCCGACGCCAGCCTTTTCAGGGCTGCGCTCTACCAGCTGAGCTATCTGGCCATCCTGTGGGAAGGACTACGAAACGGAATGTATCCGTAGTATAACAAGCCTGTTTCAGGCGGGCTGAAGGCGCTCCAGCTCTTCCGCAGTCGCCTTTTCGACATCCGCGTGCAGGCTGTTGCCGTGCGCGTCCATGGTGACGATAGCCGGGAAGTTGTTGACCCGCAAATGCCACATGGCTTCGGGAATCCCGAATTCCATGAGATTGACATCCATAACTTCCTGAACCGTGCGAGCGTAATACTGCGCGGCGCCGCCGATTCCGTTCAGGTAAACGGCGCCGTAATCCTTGAGAGCCGCGAGGGTCCTGGGACCCATTCCGCCCTTTCCGATAACGGCGCGGACACCGTAACGGCGGATCACGTCCGCCTGATAGGGTTCCTCCCGGATGCTCGTCGTCGGGCCAGCGGCTTTGACGGTCCATCGCTCCCCGTCCTTGAGCATCACCGGACCACAGTGATACAAAACGGCGCCGTTCAGATCGACCGGCGGCGGATTCTTCATGAGATGCGCGTGCACAGCATCGCGTCCGGTGTACATTTCGCCGCGAATCAGAACGACATCCCCTACTTTGAGCGAACGGACCGCTTCCTCCGTCAGAGGCGCCGTGAGGACCACTTCGCGGCCGCTCAGCGGGAATCCTTCGCCCCGCGTCATGCGCTCGAGCGGACGCCCCGGGTCGCGATAGAGCCAGCCTGTGATCGCGCCTGTGGAAGCGTCGAGTTTCACCCCGAGACGGCGGAAAGCCCAGCACTCATAGGCCACCGAAACGAAGAAGCTCGCGGGAAGACGGTTCGCGGCCGCAATCTTGCAGCCGATAAGAGACACCCGTCCGCCGAATCCCATCGCGCCGACGCCGAGTTCGTTCGCCTCGCGCATGATGCGTTCTTCCAGTTCGGCAAGCACGGGATCGGGGTTCGTGTCATCCAGCGTCCGGAACAGCTGCTGCTTCGCAACCTCGTATCCATGGGCGCGGTCGCTGCCAATACAGACGCCGAGCGCTCCCGGCGCGCATCCCTGTCCCTGCGCCTGCCACACGGCATGCAGCAGGCACTTGCGAACGCCTTCCAGGTTGCGGTCCGCGCGGCCGAGGCGTTCAAGGTTCGCGGGGAGCGAATACTGCGCATTCTTGTTCTCGCAGCCGCCGCCCTTCAGCACAAGACGGATCTCGATTTCGTCCTCTTCCCATTGCTCGAAATGAATGACCGGAGTGTCCGGTCCCAGATTGTCCCCGCTGTTTTTCCCCGTGATCGAATCCACCGAGTTGGGGCGGAGTTTGCCAAGACGCGTGGCCTCGGCGACGGCGGCGCGAATGGCCTTGCCGATCACCATCTGATTGACGCCCACCGGCGTGTGCGCGTAGAACGTGGGCATTCCGGTGTCCTGGCAGATAGGGCCGGAATCCTCCGCGGCCATGTCGATGTTCGAAAAGATGATGTTCAGGGCCTGAGACGCCTGCGTGCCGGGCGTTTCGTTGAGGCCGGCTGCGGCCATGGCGTGGCGAACGTCGGGAGGCAGGTTGGTCGCGGTCTGGGAAATCAGCTCGACGAGGCTGCTTTGAAGGAATTGCATCGGAACTCCCAATTGTATCGACCGGGTAATCAGCCCAGTAACTGCGCGGCGGGCTTGGCGAAATAGGTCAGGACGAAGTCGGCGCCGGCGCGGCGGATGGAGGTAAGGCTCTCCATCATGGCGCGTTCGAGGTCGATCCAGCCGTTCGCGGCGGCGGCCATGATCATGGAGTACTCGCCGCTCACCTGATAGGCGGCGATGGGAACGTCGAAGCGGTCGCGGGCTTCGCGGATGAGGTCGAGATAGGGCATGGCAGGCTTCACCATGATCATGTCGGCGCCCTCTTCGAGATCGAGGGCGATTTCGCGCATGGCTTCGCGGGCGTTGGCCGGGTCCATCTGATAGCTGCGGCGGTCGCCGAACTGAGGCGCGGATTCCGCGGCTTCGCGGAAGGGACCGTAGAAAACAGAAGCGAATTTTGCGGCGTAGCTGAGGATCGGGGTCTTAGCGTATCCGGCCTCATCAAGGGCCTTGCGGATCGCGCCCACGCGTCCGTCCATCATGTCCGAAGGCGCGACCACGTCGGCTCCGGCGCGGGCATGCGAAACGGCGGATTTCGCCAGCCATTCAAGCGTCGCGTCGTTATCGACATCGCCGTCGACGATCAGCCCGCAGTGGCCGTGGGTCGTGTACTCGCAGTTGCAGACGTCGGTCATGACCAAAAGGTCAGGCAGTTCCTTTTTGATAGCCCGGATGGCGCGCTGAACGATGCCGTTGTCGTCGTAGGCGCCCGACGCCTGCTCGTCTTTGGTCTCGGGAAGACCGAACAGAATGATACCGCCGATACCCAGGGATTCGATCTCGCGGCATTCGTCGACGGCGGTATCGATGGAAAGCTGACATTGCGGCGGCATGGAGCCGATGGGGCGGCGCACGCCTTCCCCCGGACAGATGAACAGCGGAAGGACGAAACCGGCGGGATCGAGACGGGTCTCGCGAACGAGGCGGCGGATCGGCTCGCTCGAACGCAGACGGCGCGGGCGGTGAACGGGAAATGGCATCTTTAACGGATTCTATCGTCGCAGGAAACGGTTACGATGGGACTGGTGGCCGGACGGAAGCACATCACGCGCGGGCTTCGCTTCACGCTGACGATGGGCTATACCATCGTTTTCACGATTCTGCTGCTCGGAATCAGCCTGGTGTTTCGTCAGAGGCTTGCGTCGAGTCTGGACGACCAGGCGCATGTGGACCTGAACCGAAACTCGACGATTGTTCGAGGAAATCTTCGCCTCTATCACGCGCCGGAAGAGAAATACGGATACCAGCCCGACTGGTTTCTCGATCCACACGATCCGGAAGAGAATCGGATCAAAGCCGATGTCCAGAACGTCGAGATTGTGGCCGACGCAAATGGAAACGTGCTTGAGGAGAGCAAAGCGTACCAGTCTCTTGGCGCGGACAGCGTGGCTCACATACGCAGCGTTCTGAACTCGAACCAACCAGTGTGGCTGGAAAGGCGGGATCCCAAAGGCGTACTTTATTTGATCCGGCAGTTTTGGGTGGAGTCCGACGACCACAAGAAGTTTTTCGTCGCGATCGGGCTCTCCCTGGCGCACAACCAGGCGCTCCTGACGCAGTTCACCTGGGTGATCCTGGGCCTCATTCCCCTCGTGATTCTGACCGGCGGGTTGACGGGCTGGGTGTTCGCCGGACGGGCGCTGTCGCCCGTGATCGAGATCGCGCAGGCGGCCCAGCGCATTACCGGATCGAAGCTGAGCCTGCGCATTCCATCGCGCGGCGCCGGCGACGAACTCGATTATCTGATCGAGACGTTCAACCAGATGATCGAGCGCCTTGAAATCAATTTCAACCAGGTGCGGCAGTTCTCAACGGACGTCTCGCACGAATTGCGGACGCCGATCACGATCATCCGGGGACAACTCGAAGTCGCCCTGTTCACCGCGCAGACGGCGGAGCAGTACCGCGATGCGATCGTGAATTCACTGTCCGACATCGAGCGCCTCTCGCAGATCGTTCGGGCGCTGCTGTTGCTTTCGCAGGCGGAAACGGGCCAGGTAGCGCTGCAGAAGCAGTCGCTCGATCTGGTCGAACTGACCTCCGAAACAGCGGATCAGTTTCAGATCCCGGCCGAGGGCGCCGATCTCAAGCTCACGTTTTCCGCTAACTGCAACAAATGTCTCGGGTACTTCGACCGGGTGCAGATCGAGCGAATGCTGTCGAACCTCCTGTCGAACGCGATCAAATTCACCCCGGCAGGAGGCCGCGTGGAGGTCTCGCTGAAGCGGGAGGGTAATGACGCGGAGATTCAGGTCAAAGACTCCGGTCAGGGCATCTCGCCGGAACACCTCCCCCACATTTTCGATCGCTTCTACCGCGTCCGAAGCTCCGATTCCCCCGAGCAGGGGCTGGGCCTGGGACTGAGCTTCGTGGCCTGGATTGCGCGGGCGCACGGCGGATCGGTGGACGTACAGAGCGAGCTCGGGAAGGGGACGACGTTCCGGATTGCGTTGCCGCTACACGCGTCGAGCGGGCCTGAAATCGCCCAGGAATCGCCCTCCGAGTTGATGAAACAAGTTTAATCGCCCACGCCCAGTAACCCTGGGCGGCGGTGTCGTGTTTCCTTATATTCTGAATACAGTGAACCGGTTCACAATCGTGTTGCTGCTGGCTGCGCTTCCCTCAGGACTTCCAGCCGCGGCGCAGGATCACGCGCCGGGAACCTACGCCAAAAAACCGCCGGCGGACGACAAGTTTTCAGGCACGATCACGCAACTGACCGCCGATTCGGTAACCGTCGTGCGCACGGTGCCCGCGAAGGACGCCGTAACCCGAACTTTTGCTTTAGATCCGAAGACGAAAGTGGAGGGCCGACTCAGACTCCAGGCCCGGGTGACGGTTCAGTTTGAATCGCCGGAAGACGGGGAGTACCGCGCCACGCGCATTATCGTGAAGTAAATGAAACCGGCTTTTCTGGCCGTTTTGGCCGCCCTCGCTTCGCGGGCAGCCGTTACCCCCATTCGAACCCCCAACAGCGGTATTCAACCGCAGGCGGTTGAGCGCGACGGCGTCCTCCACCTGATCTACCACCACTGAGCCCGGAAGGCGGTCCGGTCAGCCTTGTGCCAGGAATTTGCAGATCATCGAAAAGGGATTCGCCGGGCCGGTTACTCGCGGCGGCCGACGAACAGCCTAAAGCCCTGTCCTCGATAGCCTATTCGCAGCGGAGCGCGATGATCGGATCGACCGCTGTTGCGCGCCGCGCCGGGATGTAGCTGGCTGCTGCGGCGAAAAGGAGCAGTGTGACGGGAACGAGCGTGAAAATGACCGGATCGCGAGGTCCGACTCCGAAGAGCTGGCTTTGCAAATAACCCGTCAGAGCGAAAGAACCGGCCACACCACCGGCGACGCCGGCAAATGCGAGCGCAACGCCTCGCTGCATCACGCTCGTAAGCACGTCGCCTCGCTCCGCCCCAAGCGCCATCCGGATGCCGATCTCCTGCGTTCGTTGAGATACGGCGTAAGAGAGCATTCCGTAGACCCCCAGGCCAGCCAGCAACAGGGCCAGCGCGCCGAACGCTGTCAGCAGCCAGGTAAGGAAGGTTCGAACCTCCAGCGGTTGCCGCACCACTGCGTCGAGCGCCATCACGTCGCTGATGGGTTGCGTGGGATCGAGTCGAGCGAGCTCCCTTCGGATACCCGCGATAATCGGGGCCGCGTTTGCGCCCGGGGCGGTTCGGACCAGGAAGTGCCGGGGAAGCAACGTCCAGGGATATTGCGCCAGTGGCACATAGATCTCCGGACGCGCGCCTGAAGCTTGCCCTTGTGTCATCACGTCGCCCGCAACCCCGACCACGCTCAGCCAGGCGCCGTGTTTCGCGCCTGTGCCGACACTGATCCGCCTCCCCAGAGGATTAGCGCCGGACCACAGTTCGCGCACGAGTTCCGCGTTCACGATCGCCACCGGCGCGGTATTGTGCGCGTCCGATTCCAGGAACGCGCGTCCCTGGAGAACTGGGATGCGCATCAGCCGGAAATACTGTGGCGAGACGACGAGATAATTCGCATCGGGCTCCGCTCCCGGCGCTGGAGTGGGATTCTCTTCGGTGACAAAATCCATTCCTGCCCAACCATCGACGGGCAAACCACGGCTGACACTGACGTTCTCCACGCCACGCAGAGTCCCCGCCTGCGCAACCAGTTTTTCAAACAGCGCCGCCACGCGATCGTTGGTTTTGTAGGCGCTGCCACGCAGAGGAACCCTCATGGTGACGACGTTGCTCGCGTCGAATCCCAGCGGCACGCGGCTGATTCTTGCGAACGATGAAATCATGAGCGCGGCGCCAATGACGAGTATCATCGCGAGCGCGAACTCCGCCGACACAAGGACTCCACGCGCCGCATTTCCGGAACTGCCGGCCGTGCCGCGGCCGCTCTGCTTCAGAGAACAGTTCAGATCCTGGCGCGCCGCGAGGAGGGCGGGCGCCAGCCCGAACAGGAGCAGCGTGAGGATCGCCAATCCGATGCCATATGCCAGGACCGGCAGGCTCAGGCCTACATTCGCCAGCCCGGGTGTGACTTCAGCCGGCGCGAATGCGCGAAGAAACCACGTCGCGGCGAATGCAATCACGCCACCGAGCCCGCCGCCGATCAACGCCAGAAGGGCGTTCTCCGTGAGCAATTGGATGATCACTCGCCCGCGGCTGGCCCCCATCGCCGTCCTGACAGCGATCTCCCGTTGCCGGCTGACTCCTCGCGCCAGCAGGATATTCGCGAGGTTGACGCACGTCACCAGCAGTACCAGAATCACGGCTCCCAGCAGGACCATGATTGCGGGCGCAACCACCCGCACAGAGTCGTCGCGCACGCCCGCCACTTTCACGGTCCATCCGGAATTGGCCGGATCTTCGCGCCCGATCGCTTCCGCGATACTTGTCATTTCGGTCTGGGCCCGTTCTTCCGTGACGCCGGGTTTGAGACGCGCTACAACCTTCAGGGAGTGGTTCGTCCGCCCGGCGGGATGCGTGTCTTGACCAGATGTCCAGATCTGCGGTTGGTGCTCGCCGATGCAGGCTTCGCATCCGTCGAAACCGGCAGGCAGAATACCGATGACGGTGTAGCTCTCGCCGTTGATCGCGATGTGGCTGCCGAGGACACCCGGTTCGCCGCCGAACCTGGCCTGCCAGAAACCATAGCCGAGCAGGACGGTCCGCGGGCCGCCGGGCTGGCCCTCCTCTTCCGTGAAAGCGCGGCCACGCAGCGGTGTCACGCCCAGCAATGAGAAGAGATTCGGTGTCACCTGCTCGCCCGTGACCTCGATCGGTTCACCTTCGCCTGTAAGAGTGTAGGTTCTTGAGACGAAAGGCGCCATATCCGAAAAAACGTGATTGCGGCTCCTCCAGTCATTGAAGTTCGCGGCCGAGACGATATTGTGTTTCCAGCCGTGAACGGTGTTCTCCTCCCAGAGCATCACGAGCTGGCTGGCGTCCCTGTAAGGCAGGGGGCGCAGAAGAATGCCTTTGACCGCGCTGAAAATGGCCGTGTTCGCTCCGATACCGAGGGCGAGCGTAAGAACCGCGACCGACGTAAAACCCGGTGTCTTGAGCAGCATGCGGGCGGCGCAGCGCACGTCGCGGATCGCATTTTCCAACGGGGACACGCCACGGGCGTCGCGGCAGTCGTCTTTCATTTGTCCGACGCCTCCGAAAGCGAGACGGGCGCGCCTGGCCGCCTCATCGGGCGAGACGCCGCGCGAGATCAGCGTCTGTATTTCATGCTCCACGTGAAAACGGATTTCGTCGTCAAGTTCCTGCTCGACCGATCTCTTTCGGAAAAGCGCGCGTAAACGGTAGATCAGATCCGCAAGCATGGAGGAGCCTATTGCGTTTCGAGAACCTGTGCGACCGCGGCTGCCAGCGCGCGCCACGAGTCCGTTTCAGTCGCGAGTTGTTTCTGACCTGTTCGCGTCAGCTCGTAATACTTCGCCCGTCGATTGTTTTCGGTATTCGCCCATTTCGCCGTGATCCAGCCGCGCCGCTCCAGACGATGCAGCGCCGGGTACAGCGAGCCCTGCTGAACGGACAGAGCGTCGCTCGAAATCTGCTGAATGCGGTTGGAGACGGCCCAGCCGTGCTGCGGCCCGAGCGCGAGAGTCTTCAAAATCAACAGATCGAGGGTCCCTTGCGGGAGATCGATGCGCTTCGAAGTCATATTACCCCTCCACTTCTACAACACTTCTTGTCGAAGCGCAAGGGGAAGGACGGAAGTCCGAACTCTTTTACGCCTTTCGGCCCTTTCCGCTCAACAACATCCCACCAAGGTCCCGCCGGACCTGCCACCCCGCCCCTTATGCTTTCAGCCGGAACGCTCAGCTTCCGATCGAAAGGAATCCTGAAATGCCGGATCTAACCGAAGACGCAACCACAGCCACCGGGCCTCGCACACCGGAAGGCAAGGCCCGCTCATCCCAAAACGCCACGAAAATCGGCCTGTACACCGCTCGCGACTTCATTCTCAAAGGTGAAGAAGACGAATACATCGAGGGCTTCAACGACCTGATGCGCGAACTCGATCCCCAGACGCCCCTCGAAAAGCTTTTCGCCACCGAGATCATGTCCGCCAATTGGCGGCTCCGCCGCTGTCGCGTAATCGAAGCCGACCTCGCGCTGCAGCCCGAAACTGACGAAAAGACGCAGCGCTCGGTGGACCGGGCCCGCACTCAGTCCCACGTCATCGTCCGGCGCTCCATGAGCGAGCTCCGCAAGCTCCAGACCGAACGCGTCATCCGCGCCCACGCGGCGCTCCCAGGCATTGCGGGCCTCGCCGACACCGCCAGAGTCCTCGCCGTCGTGGATCGCGTCTCCGACGACATCGGCGTCACCGCCAGTCCATCGGCCGGCAAGCGAATCGGACTCGACGATCTCGAAGCGCTCATGACGCAGGCTGACAAACGCCTCTGCGAACAGATCCGAAGCGAAGGGGCAAGTTCGTTTTGTAAAACCGCCGCGCCCGCGCCGGTCCAGGCGCCAATCAGGTCATCCAAGACGCCACGAAACTCGCCGTGCCCCTGCCGCTCCGGCCTCAAATACAAAAAGTGCTGTGGAAGTCCCGCCCGGGAGGCGCTGAAACCCGCGGCCTGACCTCTCGAAAACGACTGGCGCGAAACCGTACACGCCCGAACTGCGCCCAGGCGCACACTGGAAATGTGAAGACCAGCGTTTTCGACCTGTTTCGCATCGGCATCGGACCGTCGAGTTCGCATACGGTGGGGCCGATGCGCGCGGCTCGCGAATTCGCTCTTACTCTTCCGCCTGAGACGGCTCGCATACGCGCCGAGTTATATGGATCGCTCGCCTTGACCGGGAAAGGTCATGCGACTGACCGCGCGATCCTGCTCGGGCTGGCGGGGGAGACGCCAGCGGCGGTGGATCCCGACCGCATCGATGAAACCCTGCGGAATTATGCGGAGTCGGGGCGTCCTTCCGAAGTCATCTTACACAAGGACCTGACACTCCCCGGACATCCCAACGGGATGAAATTCACGGCATTCGACGCAGAGGGACGGGTTGTCAGAACAGCGACTGTTTTCTCGACCGGGGGCGGCTTTCTTTCAACCGATACGGCGGACGCCAGGGCGCCGGTTCCCTTCCCTTTCCAGTCCGGCGCTGAACTGCTCGATCAGTGCCGCAAACATTCGCTTCCGGTTTGGCGGCTGATGCTTGAGAACGAAAAAGCATGGCGCACGGAGGCGAAGATCCGCGCGTATCTCGGCGATGTCTGGCAGGTGATGAAGGAGTGCGTGGATCGTGGACTGCGCACGGAGGGAATTCTGCCGGGCGGCCTCAACGTGCGGCGGCGCGCGCCTGGATTGCGGCGGAGGCTGCTGGAACGAGGCAGCAAAGATCCTCTGGCAGTCATGGATTGGGTGAATGTCTTCGCGATGGCTGTGAACGAGGAGAACGCGGCTGGTGGCCGCGTTGTAACCGCTCCGACGAATGGCGCGGCGGGGTTGATTCCCGCGGTGGGGCATTACTACCTGCGCTGGTGCGACGGCTCGTCGGGCGGCATCTTCCGTTATCTGCTCGCGGCGGGCGCCATCGGAGTGCTCTACAAAGAGAACGCTTCGATTTCGGGCGCGGAGGTGGGGTGCCAGGGCGAAGTCGGCGTGGCTTGTTCGATGGCAGCGGCGGGGTTGGTTTCGGCCCTCGACGGAACGAACGATCAGGTGGAGCATGCGGCGGAGATCGGGATGGAGCACAATCTCGGGATGACATGCGATCCGATCGGCGGGCTGGTGCAGATTCCGTGCATCGAACGTAACGCGATTGGCGCAGTCAAAGCGATTAATGCGTGCCGGATGGCGATGCAGGAGACGGAAGGTCACAAGGTGCAGCTCGATCAGGTGATTCGCACGATGTATCAAACCGGGCTGGATATGCAGAGCCGATACAAGGAAACTTCGCTTGCAGGACTGGCGGTCAATGCGGTCGAATGTTGAAGCCGCGCGCGCCGCGGTGCGCAAAGCGAAGGCCATTGCCGCGCTGACGGGGGCGGGCGTATCGGCGGAGAGCGGAATTCCGACTTTCCGAAGCAATGGCGGCTTGTGGCGGACGAACCGATTTCAGGATCTTGCCACGCCCGAGGGCTTCGCGCGGGATCCGAAGCTTGTGTGGGAGTGGTATGAAGAGCGTCGGCGTAATGTCGCCACAAAAAGGCCGAATGCGGGGCACGAAGCACTGGCGGAGAAAGAGCGGCGCATCGCGGAGTTTACTCTGATCACGCAGAATGTCGATGGATTGCACGACGCGGCGGGTTCGCGGAACATCGTGAAGCTGCATGGCGATCTCTGGACGATCCGGTGTACTGTGTGCGGAAAGGAAAAGGTCAGCCGCGAACAACTCACGGAGCTTCCGCCCTTCTGCGAATGCAGTGGGATGATGAGGCCGGGCGTGGTGTGGTTCGGGGAGCAACTGCCGGAGGGCGCGATTGAACGCGCAACAGATGCGGCGCTGAAGGCCGATGCCTTTATCGTGGCGGGAACTTCGGCGCAGGTTTATCCGGCCGCAGGATTGATTCCGCTGGCGATTCGGCGAGGAGCCGTTGTAATCGAAGTCAATCCTGAGGAGACCGGGTTTTCGGATGACGTCACTTATTCGCTGCGTGGACCGTCCGCGGAAATTCTGCCGCGACTGCTCTTATGAGACCGACGCCGCGCGGGTGAGACGATCGCGGACGCCGGCCCATTCGGGCGTGTCAGGCGGCATTTCGATGGAAATCCAGTCGTAACCACGCGCGTCGAGGTCGTGAAGGGCGCGATAGAGACACTCCGCGTAAGCGGCGGCGTCGCGGGGCATGTTGCTGAAGTCGAGGCGCGCTCCGTGGCCTTCGACGGGAGAGTCGCCCAGGACGACGCGCGTGTGCGGGCTGTAGTGCTTCGGATGCTGGCCAGGCGATTCGGCGCCGGGACCGACTTCCACTGGGCCGATCGTTTCTTCAATCGCGGTTTGCGAGATCACGCCGGGGCGAAGGATGCGCGGACGCGCTCCGGCAAGCGAGATCACGGCGCTTTCGATTCCTACGGCGCAAGGTCCGCCGTCGAGGATCATGTCGACCGCGTCGCCGAGGCCCTGGCGCACATGTTCCGCCGTTGTAGGAGAAAGCTGCGTGAACCGATTTGCGCTGGGCGCCGCGAGCGGAATCCCAGCGGCTTTGAGAAGCGTGAGGGCAAGCGGATGTGCGGGCATGCGAAGGCCGACGCTGGGCAAGCCCGCGGTCACTACATCCGGTACGGCTTCGCTTTTCGGAACGACGATGGTGAGGGGGCCAGGCCAAAAGCGGGACGCGAGTTTTTCGGCTTCCTCCGGCCAATGCGACGCGAGCCGCCGCGCCGCTTCGATGCTGCCAACATGAACGATCAGAGGGCTGGACCGCGGGCGGCCTTTGGCTTCGAAGATGCGCGTTACGGCAGCGGCGTCGAGCGCGTTAGCGCCGAGACCATAGACCGTTTCGGTGGGAAAAGCGACGAGCCGCCCGGCTTTCAACAACTCCGCCGCGCGTTCGATTTCGGAGTTCACTCAGGCTGGTCGTCGCCGCTTTCGCCCGCGGTTTTGCCCGTCTTGCGCCAGACAAGGAACGCGTGGATCAGATCGTCGATGTCGCCATCGAGAACGCGATTCACATCGCCGATGGCGAGACGCGAGCGAAGATCTTTCACCAGACGGTAGGGCGCGAGGACGTAATTGCGAATCTGGCTGCCGAAGTTGATTTCCAGCTTGGAGTCTTCGGTCTTGCGCGATTCCTCGCGCTTCTTTTCGAGCTCGAATTCGTACAGCTTGGCGCGCAGCTGCTTCATGGCGCTGTCGCGGTTCTTGTGCTGCGAGCGCTCGTTCTGGCACTGCACGACGATGCCGGTGGGGAAGTGCGTGATGCGAACGGCGGAGTCGGTCATGTTGACGTGCTGCCCGCCCGCGCCGCCCGAACGGAATGTGTCGATGCGGAGGTCTTCCTGCCGGATATCGATCTTGATCTCGTCGTCGATCTGCGGATAGACGAAGACGGACGCGAACGAAGTGTGACGCCGCGCTGCGGAATCGAAGGGCGAAATACGGACGAGGCGGTGGACGCCGATTTCGGACTGCAGCAGGCCGTACGCGTTGGGGCCGTTGACTTCGAATGTGGCCGACTTGATGCCCGCGCCTTCGCCTTCCAGACGATCCGTGATTGCCACGCCGAAGTTATGGCGCTCACACCAGCGTAGGTACATGCGGAGCAGCATTTCAGCCCAATCCTGGGATTCGGTGCCGCCCGCGCCGGGGTGAATAGTGACGATAGCGCTGAGCTTGTCGTTATCGCCCGAAAGCAGCATCTCGGTTTCGAGATCAGTCAGAAGCTGGGAATAGCGCTTCAGTTCGCGATCGATATCGCCATCGACGTTCTCGCCTTCGCGGGCGAGTTCGAATAAAGTGTCGAGATCGTCGGTGAGGCTTGAAATGCGTGAGCTGTTTTCAATCGCCTCTTCCAGGCGCTTCCGCTCCTGCATGATCTTCTGGCTCTTCTCGGGTTGAGACCAGAAATCCGGAGAGGAGATTTCTTCGGCGGTGCGGTCTAATTGCTGCTGTTTGCGAGGCGCGTCAAAGATAGCTCCGGACGGCAGATGCCTGTTCACGCAGCGGTGAGTATTCGCGTTCCAGTTCTTCGAGGGTCATAATGCGTGGGAAATTTCAGTTTACAGGATCAGCATACAGTCGCCGTACGAGAAGAAGCGATAACGCCGTTCAACGGCATGGCGGTAGGCGGCAAGCGTAAAGTCCCGGCCCGCGAGCGCAGAAACCAGCAGAAGAAGGCTTGAGCGCGGCAGATGAAAATTGGTGAGCATCCTGTTGACGCGCCGGAATCGATATCCGGGGTAGATGAAGAGGTTGGTGACGCCGGTGAGTGCCCCTGAAGCGGCGACGGATTCGACGGTGCGGACGCTGGTGGTCCCGACGGCGAGAACGCGGCGCGCCGATTCGATCTCGCGCCAGGATTCTTCAGAGACCGCGTAGCGTTCGTAGTGAAGATGGTGATTTTCGAAATCCTCGCGATCGATGGGTTGGAAAGTTCCGAGCCCGACGTGGAGGGAGACGGGCGCGACTCGCGCTCCCGCGTTGCGGGCGGCTTCGAGGATTTCGGGCGTGAAGTGCAGGCCAGCAGTCGGAGCAGCTACGGAGCCTCGTTCCCGCGCAAAAACGGTCTGATAGCGCTCGCGGTCTTCAACGGTGTCCGGGCGACGAATATAGGGCGGCAGGGGGACGTGCCCCAGACGTTCGATAGCCGCGTGGACATCGCCGTCGGAGATCAGGCGCACGGTACGCTCACCGCGCTCGTTCACGGCGAGAATTTCGGCGGTGAGCGTGTCGTCGAAGGTGACCTTGTCGCCGGCTCGGAGCTTCTTCCCGGGGCGTACCAGCGCACGCCATTCCGTGGCATCGCCCGAGACTGGTTCGAGCAGCATGACCTCGGTGCGACCGGCCAAAAGGCGTGAGGGAAAGACGCGCGATTCGTTCACGACTAGGCAGTCACCCGGGTCGAGATATTCGGGAAGATCTCGGAACATGCGGTCTTCCCATCTCTCTTCTTCGCGGTGAAGGACCAGCATGCGCGCCGCATCGCGCTCTGCCGGGGGCTCCTGGGCGATGAGTTCTTCGGGAAGTTTGTAATCGAAGTCCGAAAGCGTCATCAGGAGCGCTTCAGGAGCTTCTGCGTGTCCAGAGCGGGTATGGCGACATCGCCCAGCGCCTCGAACCGTCCGGTTTCTTTGATCCTCCTGGCGAAACTACGGAACGCGCCCATGGCGACGCGGGACGGGCCGCCTCCGAAGCTGACGCGCGCGACGCCAAGATCGCGCAGTTCGGAAATGGAAGGAGAACCCGGTACGGCGAGGATGTTAAGCGGACCGCGAACGGCGGCCACCAGGCGGCCGATAGTTTCGACATCTTTGACGCCAGGGCAGAACAGGCAATCGGCGCCGGCTTCGCGATATTCGTTGAGCCGTTCGACGGCGCGGTCAAACCGCGTGCCTTCGTCGCCGTGGGACGCAAGAAAGATGTCGGTGCGGGCATTTATGACCAAGGGAAAACCGCAGCCGGACCGGACAGCGCGAATGCGCTTTTTCTGCTCCTCGATCGAGAGGATTTCTCCCTTGATGCGATCTTCGAGGTTGAGGCCAACCGCACCCGCCGCGACTACGTCAAGGGCCGTTTGCACCGGGTCGTCGTAGCCCGCTTCCACGTCAGCGCTCACGGGTATATCGACCGCGGCAACGATTTTGGCGATGAGATATATCATCTCGCCGCGGGGAATGCGCTGGCCGTCGGGATAGCCGAATACGGCCGCGCAGCCCGAACTGGATGTAGCGGCGGCGGAGAAGCCTTCCGCCTCGATAACGCGCGCGCTCATGGCATCCCAGACATTCGGAAGGACCAGGACCCGGGCGCCGCTGTGCAGTTCTTCCAGCCGCTGCGCCTTCTCTCTTTGACTCACTCTCATCCGTTCTGTTTCGCCTCCAGTTCCGCCCATCGGGCATACAGCCGATCGACTTCGGCCTGCGATTCATCCATTCCCCGCACGGCCTGGGTAAGCTTGACGGGGTCCGATACTACGTCCGGCAATTCGATCCGCGCGCGCGCCTGGTCGAGCGCCTCTTCCGCCTGGAGAACGAGCGCCTCCATCCCGTCCCACTCGCGCGCTTCGTGAAAGGAAAGTTTCTTTTTCGCAGGAGCGGCGGCTTTAGCCGCCGGTTTCCCAATTGCGACCTTCTTGGCGGTGGCCTTCGGCTCCCATTGCGAGAGTTCCGCGAGGTAGTCGACGCTCCCCTGGCCATCCATGGCGATGAGGAAGGTAGAAAGCCGGTCGAGGAGGTATCGGTCGTGCGTAACAAGAACGATCGCTCCGGGAAATTCGGAGAGATTGTCTTCGAGGATCTCGAGGGTGGGGATATCGAGATCGTTCGTTGGCTCATCGAGCAGCAGTATGTCGGCCGGTTGCAGCATGAGCCGCGCAATGTGGACGCGAGCGCGTTCTCCTCCCGAGAGGCGCCCGACGGGGAGATCCAGTTGCTCCTGCGCGAAGAGGAATCGAGCGGCCCATCCCGCTACGTGTATAGAGCGGTCGCGGAAGATTACGGTGTCGCCATCGGGCGAGAGCGCCCTCCGAAGCGGGGTCTCGGGATCGATGCGATCGCGATTCTGCTCGAAGTACGCGACACGGAGATTTTCGGCTCGGCGGACCTCACCGCCATCGGGCTCGAGCTCGCCCGCGAGAATCCGCAGCAGCGTCGTTTTGCCGCTGCCGTTCGATCCGAGAACGCCGAGGCGTGCGCCCGGCGCGAGAACGAACGTGACGTCCTCGAACAAAAGCCTGCCGCCGATGCTCTTCGAGACGCTCTCGCATGCGACGAGCCGTTTGGTGACGCGCCCGGTCGCGGTGAAGTCGACCGTCGCCGCGCCTCTGCGGTTGCGCTCGGTAACGTCGGCGAGTCTTTCCTGGAGATCCATAGCGGCATCGATCCGCGCGCGGGACTTGCGGGTGCGCGCCTTCGCCCCGCGGCGCAGCCACTCGATTTCGCGTTCCACCAGATTGGCGAGAGCGTCCTGTTCGCGCTTTTGGGCCTTCAGGAATTCAGCGCGCTTTTCGAGGAACCTGCTGTAGCTGCCGGGCGCGGCGAAGAGGCCCAGCGGGTAGGCGCGGTTAATTTCGGCGACGCGAGTGGAAGCGTTCTCCAGGAAGTAGCGGTCGTGCGTCACGAATACGGAAGCGAATGGCGCAGACTCGATGAGCTTTTCGAGCCAGAGAATTCCTTCAACGTCGAGGTGATTGGTGGGTTCGTCCAGGAGGAGAACGTCGGGTTTGGAAGCCAGCGCTTCCGCGATCGCGAGGCGTTTCTTCCAGCCGCCGGACAGCTCTCCGGCGAGGGCCAAAGTGTCCTCGAATCCCGCACGGCTGAGGACCTTTGCGACTTCTACGTCGCGATCTTCGCTCTCAGAAGCGGCGGCGGTCACGATGTCCACGACGCTGCGATTCGGATCGAAGACGGGATCCTGCGCGACCATAGCGAGGCGCGCTCCCTTGCGTACGGAGACGACTCCGGAATCGGGATCCGTCGCGCCTCCAAGAATGCTCAGGAATGTCGACTTCCCTGCCCCGTTCGGGCCGATAATTCCGAGACGGTCCTCGTCATGGAGGCTCAGCGAGATGTCGGTAAATACGATGCGCGAGCCGAAGGATTTCGAAAGGGCGTCGCAGGTCAGAATTACGGCCATGTTGATTAGCGGTACAGCTCGACGGATATACGCGATGTTTCTTCCCCGTTCGCGGCGACGCTTACAGTGGCCGGTCCGGGTTCGAGTCCGGCGGGCAGCAGCGCGTTGATCTGACCGGTCTGCGGGTTGCGCCAGATGGCGGGCAGGTCGGTTCCGTTGAGACGGACGGCGAGCGCATCAGCGGCGGGAATGTTCTCGGCCCATGCCGTGATCGCGCTGTCGGGGCCGACGCGAACACGGCCCGCTTCGAAGGTCTTGCCATCGGCGACGCTCCTCAGGCGCATGGCGCCGGAGGCGCGTGCGGGCCAGTTTTTGCGGTCCGCGTCGGTGAGATCGATCCCGATTCTCAGGGGCGCGGTTCGCGCGGATCCTTCAACGCTCAGGACGGCATCGTGCCACCCGGCGCTGAGTCCCGGAGGCAGCTTACACGTGGCCTGCCATCCGCCGCCAGCGCTCGCCACGTGAATGGGGCGCGACCCGAACGGTCCGATTTCGGGAAATACGTTGTCGCACGTGAGATCGGCGCGTGAGTTTGAAAAGTAAAACGTCACGTAGTCATCCGCGCTTGCGGAAAAAGAGTGGTCATGAGTCGCGGCGTTTTCGATGCAGCGGATTTCGGGAGCGGAAGCGGCGGTCGGGTGAGGAGACCACTGGCGATAACCGGTGACATGCGCGCGTTCGCCCAGGGCGCTTTCGAAGTTGACGCGCGCGAAACCGGCGGCGCGGCAAAACGCCATGAGGCACGATGCATTAGGCCCGGACCAGTTATCGAGTTGGCCGCGCAGTTCCCCGGTCTCGTAGAACTCCATCATCGGAATCGCGTGGAGGTCGCTCTCCGTCACGAACGATTCGATGCATGCTATGTCGCGGCACATGCCGCAGACGTTCTCAAGGGCCAGAAGCGGATGCTTCAGGTGGTACAGCACTCCGAGGAACAGAACGATATCGAAGGTTCCGACATCGCGATGAGTCAGGCGGCAGATGTCCGCGATGCGGTACTCAACTCTGGAACCGAGCAGGCTCCGGGCTTCGAGGAAACGGGTGTTCTTCGCCGAATCTACAGCAAGTACAGTTGCACCGCGCCGCTCCATCTCGAAGCTGAACCAGCCGTCCCATGCTCCAATATCGAGCACGCGCTTACCGCGAAGATCGTCGGGCAACGGGAACTGCGCGATACGGCGGCGCAGGTTTTCGACGGACTGATGCCCTTCAATGACGCCGCCATCGGGAAGTTCGATGCTGTGATACCAACCCAGTTTGGAAAGCCGTTCGACCTGACGACGGTTTTCCGCGATGACCTGACTGTCCCGGGCTTCGCTCAATCAGACTTCCTGCAGAATTCGCAGCGGTGAATCCGTTGCGGGAGCTTCGCCGTCGTCGATTTCGCCCTCGGGATCAAGATACCGGGTATCCAGCAAGCGGCCCGGATTGATATTGCCCATGGCAGAGAGGATATTCTCTCTGAGGCGCGGGTGCTCGCGCTCCCATTCGGCTATCGTCTCGCGGATGCCTCGACGAACGGTTCCGGCGCGAAGAGAACAGCCGCAGGGCACCACGGGGATGCCTTTGCCTTCGCAGTATCCGCGCGTGATCTCTTCGGTCACGTAGATCAGTGGCCGGATCAGGCGAAAGTCGCGCTGTTTCGAATAGGTCACTGCCGGGAGCGAACTGATTCGGCCGGTGTAAAGAATGTTGCGCAGCAGCGATTCGCAGAGATCGTCCGCCGTATGGCCGAAGGCGATGACATTCGCGCCAAGCCCGCGCGCGATCTGGTAGACGGCGCGACGGCGAAAGCGACTGCAGATATCGCAGCCATGGCCCGGCTGTTCTTCGAGAAGGCGCAGCGACGGTTTATCCGTGTGGCACGTCCATTCGACGCCTTTGGAGCGGATGTATTCGCCGACTGCCGCGACGGGCGCGAGGAACTTGCCTTGCTCGACGGTGAACGCGCAAACGGTGAAGTCGATAGGCGCGCGCTTCTGAAGAAGCAGCAAGGCTTCGAGGAGAGCCACGGAGTCTTTACCGCCCGATACTGCCACCGCGACGCGATCACCCTCGCGGATCATATTAAAGCGGTGAATCGCTTCGCCGGTCTTGCGCAGAAGGGTCTTTTCCAGATCCACGAAACCAGAGTAGCGAATCGCCTGAAACGCATGGAAACGGGGGGCTCGCGAGTGGCGTAGAATGGACCGAGGCTCACAGGAGAATCAGTGCGCTGGATCGAGATTTTCTTCACGCCCCTCGCGATTCCGGTACTTGTGATCGTGGGTGGGATTCTGGCAATGGTAATGCGGCATCGCGAGCGGATGGCGATGATCGAGCGCGGGATGCATCCTGACCTCGACGAAGAGCGCAGGGCAAAACTCGGTAGTGGCTCAGGCGTTAACGCGAGCCCGCAGGGTTATAACAACCCCGCTCAGAACCAGCCCGGCCCCAGCCCACTGGGCCGGCGCTAATCGCTCGCCCGCCACCACGGCGCCCAGAGCGACGGCGATCAGCGGATTTACGTACGCATAACTGGACACCCGGCTCGCGGGTTCGTGCTCGATGAGCCACACGAACGCGAGGAACGCCAGAATCGACGCGGCGATGATCAGGTAAGCCATGTCTATCGAAAGGCGCGCGTCCCATCGCGCGACCACCTGAGGAAGACGGCTCATTTCACCAGCGCCCGAAGAGAGGGCGAACAGAAGCGCTCCTCCCGTGAACATCTGAAGGCCCGCATTCATGTAGCGGGATTTCGGAACTGTCAGGCGGCGGCTCCAAAGGGTGGCAAAGGTCCAGCAGAGGACGCCGAACATCATCACGAGCGGCGCGATCAGGGCGCGGCCCGAGGCTCCGTGGAGGACCAGCAGCGCAACGCCCACAATCCCCAGGAGCATACCGCCAAGACCTGCCCGAGTGGGACGGACAGCGCCCAGCCAAAGCCATTCGCCAGCGAAAACCCAGACCGGTGTGGTCGCCGAAACCACCGCTGCATAGCCGGAGGCGATGCGCTGCTCCGCCCAGAAGACGCAGGCGTAGTTGGTGGCGAAGAAGATAACGCCCAGCGCAAGCGACGACCGGCTTTCGGGCCATGACGGAAACGGCGCGCGGTTAGCTATGGCGAACGCCAGGAGGATCAGGCCTGCCGACGTAAACCGAATGGCCGCGGCCAGAAACGGCGGGGCGACGAGCACGATCTCCCGGATAGCGAGGAAGGACGCCCCCCAGAAGAGGTAAACAGCGGCGTACGCGAGGACCCGAAGGCGCGGATTTACCGGCTGCCCCACTTCAGGAGACTCGTCACGGGACGAGTCAGAGGATCGTCGTAGTGGTTGGGGCTGACGCGCACGGCGTAGCCGAGGCGGCCCGTCTGAGCCGGAACCACGTCGCGCTCGAACACCGCGACGTCCCCTTCGCGACCGCGATTGGGCAGGACGACAACTTCGGTTTCTTCGAGCCCGCCGCTCGAGCCGATGCGGCCGATGACGCACTCGACGCGCACGTCTTCCGGACGGAGTCCGGGAATGCGGATGGCCGTCCGCACGCAAACCGGCTTTCCGCTCATCACCGGACCGGTGGGCGCAGGGCCCATATCGACAAAGCTGACCTGGGGCCAGATTTCCCGCACCTTCGCGTTCCACACAGAACGATCACGCGCTTCGGCGAAGCTGTTGGCTTCCATGTGAGTCCAGCTACGGTGAGCCGGCGCGTAGAGCAGGTCGTCATATTCCTGAACCATACGGCGCGCATCGAAGCGCGGAGTGAGGTTCATCATACAGGTCTTCATGCGGCGCACCCAATCGTTCGAGAGTCCGCCTTCGGACTGCGCGTAGAACAGCGGGACAATCTCGCTTTCGAGCAGGTAATAGATATTGCTCGCGTGTATATCGTCCTGATCGTCGCTGTACTCCTCGCGATCGCCGATGGCCCATCCGCCCGAGATTTCATAGGCTTCGTCGAACCAGCCGTCGAGAACCGAGAGGTTCAGAACGCCGTTCATGGCGGCCTTCATGCCGCTCGTGCCGCACGCTTCTTCTCCGCGCCGCGGATTGTTGAGCCAGAGATCAACGCCCTGAACCAGTTCGCGGGCGATCTTCATGTCGTAGTCTTCGACGAAAACGATATGCTTCCAGAGATCGGGATCGCGCGAGAGCTGAACGATTTCACGTATAAATGCTTTGCCGGGCTGATCTTTCGGGTGCGCCTTGCCGGCGATGACGATCTGGACCGGCCGCTCGCGGTCGCACAGGATTTTCTTCAGACGCGCGACGTCCCGGAATAAGAGCGTTGCGCGTTTGTAGGTGGCGAAGCGGCGGGCGAAGCCGATCGTCAGGGCGTGCGGATCCAGGACTTCGGCAGAATAGCGCTGCTCCGCTGCGGCCGCTTTCCGGCGGAACGCGGACGCAGTCTGCCGTTCGCGAATGAAGTTAATGAGGCGGCGCTTCCGGCGGCGGTGGACTTCCAGCAGTTCCTCGTTGGGGATGTCGCGGATCAGCTTCCACATCTCAAGATCACTCCAGCGATTGCGCCAGTCGGGATGGAGGTACTGATCGTAGAGGAATGCGAGGTCGCCGTTGACCCAGCTGGTGAGGTGAACTCCGTTGGTGACGGAGGTGATCGGGGTTTCCCAAACCGGGAGGGTGGGCCAGAGGGCGTGCCACATCTCCTGCGATACCTCACGGTGGAGGCGGCTGACAGCGTTCCGGTACGCGGACGTATTAAGCGCCAGAATCGCCATCGAGAGGGGCTCGCCCCCGTCGTTGGGGTTGCGGCGCCCGAGGGCCATGAAGCGATCGAACTCGATTTTGGCGCCTGCGCAGAACTGGCTGAAGTAGTGATAAACGAGACCCGGATCAAACAGGTCGATTCCGGCGGGAACGGGCGTGTGCGTCGTGAAAACGTTGTTAACGCGCGTGGCTTCGAGGGCTTCCTCAAAGGTGAGGCCCTGACGCTCGATGAAAAGCCGGATGCGCTCCATCGCGAGGAATGCCGAGTGCCCCTCATTCATGTGGAACACGGTCGGTTTGTAGCCGAGCAGTTCCAGGGCGCGCATGCCGCCGATGCCGAGGACGATCTCCTGGCGGATCCGCATGTCGTTGTCGCCGCCGTAGAGCTGACTCGTGATGCCGCGGTCATCCGCCCGCGAGTTCTCGGGGGCATTCGTATCGAGAAACAGCATTCGGACACGCCCGACGTCCAGAGTCCAGATGCGGATGACGATCGGTCCGGAAGGAAGCTGAACGGCGACGGTGTGCTGCTTGTCGTTCGCGTCGAGGGAAGGCCGAATCGGCAGAGAATAGAAATCGTTTTCGAGATAACGTTCCTGCTGCCAGCCGTCCGCGTTAAGGTATTGCCGGAAATAGCCAAGCTGATAGAGCAGCGCCACACCGACAAGCGGCATCGCGACGTCGCTGGCGGACTTCAGGTGGTCGCCCGAGAGAACGCCCAGACCACCCGAGTAGACGGGGAGGCACTCGGTAAGACCATACTCCGCGGAAAAGTAGGCTATCAGCTTGCCCTCTTTGCGCGGCTGACCCTTGGTCTGCGCGTCGAAGTCGCCGCAGGCCGTCTGATACTGCTGGAGATAGCGCGGGTCGGCCGCCGCTTTTTCGAGCGCGGTTTGCGAAACTCGCCCGAGCATCACAACCGGGTTGTAACCGGACTCCTTCCAGAGCACCGGGTCGAGGCGGCGGAACAAAGTCCGGATTGAGGGTTCCCAAGCCCACAAAACGTTGTAGGCAAGTTCCGTCATGCGGGATAACTGCTCGGGCAAAGCCGGGCGGACAACAAATTCCCTGATCGGATGAATATTAAAGGGCATTGCGGACGTTACTTCACAGTAGCGTAGCCAGGCTCACAACCGCTCGCCAGGCGCACCAGTCAGGTCATAGAACCGGTTTTTCCCAGACCCCCGAGCCAGCGGAGCGGAACAGCGCCTCGATCACAGCCATGTTTCGGAGCGCATCCTCAAGCGGGACGGGAACCTCGCCTTCCCCGAGGATGGCGTGTGAAAACGCGTCTCCCTGAAGAGTGTACTGATCACAGACGCCAAACGTCTCGGTTCGGGTGTCCGCGGTCTGGACGAGGATCCGGGTCTCTCGGTCTGGCGGCGCGTTCACGGGGATCTCGACTTCCACGCGCCCGGCGGAGCCGAAAAATATCATGCGCTGGTACGGCGTCATCTGAGTCGAGCAGGTAAACACTGCCTGACCCGACGGATAATCGAGGATGGCGGAGACCAGACGGTCCGTCCGAAATTCCGGATCAACCTCGGTCAGCGCGCAGACGCGGCGCGGTTCCTCGCCAAAGATCCAGCGCGAGGCGTGGATCGGATAGCAGCCGATGTCCATCATGGCTCCTCCGCCCATCTCCGCGATATTACGGATGTTGCGGGGATCGCGGTTGCTATAGCTGAAGACGCAGTTCATGGCGCGCAGATCGCCGATTTCCCCGGAACGCACGATCTCGAGAGTCCGCAGCCACTGCGGATGGACGTGGACCATGAACGCTTCGCCCATCTTCACTCCAGCGGAATCGCGCGCGGCGATCAGCTGATGGGTTTCAGCGACGCTCATCGTAATGGGCTTCTCACAAAGCACATGCTTACCGGCTTCCGCGGCTTTCACCGACCAGGGCAAGTGCAGGTGATTGGGGAGCGGATTGTAAATCGCATCGATTTCCGGGTCGTCGAGGAGCTCCTGGTACGAACCGTAGGCCTTGGGAATTCCGAGATCCGCCGCGGCTGATTTCGCGCGCGCAGCATCGCGCGAGGCGATGGCGGAAATCTCGGTAATCTGCCCGCGCAGCATCGCGGGTATGACTTTAACGGTAGCGATTCTCGCGGCGCCAAGGACGCCCCATCTGATTTTTCGGGACATGAAAAAAGGGACGGGCCCGTTAGGTCCGTCCCCTGATTTTAAGCGATGGTCCTGTGGATCAGAAGTAAAAGCGGAGCGAAAGCTGCAGATTGCGCACGTCCCCGTTCTTGCCCGTGACCTTACCGAACGTGTTGAGATTCGTCGGGTCGGTGTTGACGCCGTTCCAGTTCGGATGATTGAAGGCGTCGAACGCCTCGGCGCGGAACTGAAAGCCGATCTGCTCGGTGATCGCGAATTTCTTGAACAAGCCCAGATTCACGTTATTGAAGCCGGGATTGTAAATGAGATCGCGGATTCCCTTCTGCAGGTTGAATGTGCCCGCCGCGGGCTGCGTGAAGAGCAACTTACCGCTGGAATCGGTGGTGGTGAAATAGTAGTTGCTGTCGGCGCCGGGGTTGCCCGAGTTAATAACGATATTGCCCGGGTATTTGATATCGCCGCCGCTGTAGACCCAATACTGCCCGACGCCGCCGGCGAGGCTGCCATCGAGCCCGACGCCCGCGTAGTCAGTTCCCTTACCAACGCTGGTGGGCGTACCGGTCTGCCACTGGATAATACCGCTGACCTGCCATCCGCCAAGGATCTTACCGGTAAAGTTCTTTTCCTTGAAGAACGGCAGTTCGTACTGAAAGTTCGCGATCATCGTGTGGCGCGTGTCGAATTCCGACGGACCCCACAGGTTTCCTGCGTAGTAGGTGTCGGGAATGATGTCGCGCTGGTTCGAACCGTCGTCCATGCTCTTCGAGAGCGTGTAGGCGAAGCCGAACAGCAATCCCTTGCTGAGACGGCGGTTCCAGGCGATCTGGAGGGAGTTGTAGGTCGAACTCGCGACGTTGTCGGTTTCGCGGATCGAGTTGTAACCCTTATAGGGACGCAGCGCATCGAGATTCACGCCCGGATTCGCGAGCACGGTGTCGACGGTCGGCTGGTTGATGTTCGACTCGCGCTGGAGGTGAAGCCCGCGGCGGCCGACATAAGCGACGGAGAGGATCGAGTTAAGCGGCATTTCACGCTCAACGGTGAAGTTCCAGTTCCACGCCGACGGGTTTTTGAAGTCGCGGCTCTGAGTCGTGACGGTCAGAGGCAGAAGATTCGCCGACGTGCCGCCCGGATTGTCGGCGTTGCCGAACGAAACATTGGCGGTCGGCTGGAACGGCGGGTTGCCGCCTAAAAAGACCGAGTCACTTACGCCCAGGCGGGTGAAGTATTCGCCAGCACCGGTGCGGATGACAGTCTTCGGCGTGATGTTATAGGCGATTCCCAAACGGGGCTGGATCTGGCCCCACTGAATGTTCGAGTAATAGCTCGGATACTTTCCTCCGCGGAACAGATAATCGTACTGTCCCGAGGTCGATTCGGGGAAACGTCCTTTGGCCGAATCGGGCCAGCCGTTCCCCGGGATCACCATGCCGTCATAACGGTCGCCGGAGCCGGCTATGATCGCGCCGGTCTTCGGATCAACTTTTACGGCGGTCGAGGGATCGTACAGAGTCGGATCGAACACGATCATATTGGCCCAGAGCGCGTGATAGGGAACGATCACGGTATAGCGGAAGCCGTAGTTGATGGTGAGCTTGGGATTGACCTTCCAGTTGTCCTGAGCGTAGGGCTCATATGAGAAGCCGCGGAAGATCGTGTAAGCGCGCTGGCCGAGTTCCGAATAGCTGTCGAACAGGCCGAGCGCCGCATTCGCGATTGCGTTACCACTGCCTGGCTGCCCGGAACGAGTATCCGTGAAAGAGAATTGGCCGTTCTGGTTGTTGGTGCAGGTCGGGCAGGCGCTGACGTTGATTTCGTCGTTGTCGTTCTCACCGGAACGCTCAAAATAGAAACCGAATTTAAACGTATGGCTTCCTTTGACCCAAGTGAGGCTGTCCGAAACCGTATAGATCGGTCCGGCAGAGTGTGACGGATAAGGATTACCCGTCAGGCCAGTCAGACCCGTGATATTCGCGGTGGGGATTCGGGTCGGGATCAGCTTGCCTGTCGGGAACAGGTAGGGATAGTTAATTCCGGCGGTTGTTCTGTCGAAGAAGTGCGCCGTATCGACCGGGATGTAAACGTCATCAAGGCTAACCGTGGCGAGAGCTTCGTTGACGATGGTCGGGCTGATCGTCCACACATAGTCGAGCGAGTTCGTCTGATTCGGCCGGTTGAAGAACTTCGGCGTCTCGGTCGGGGTGCCATCCAGCGGCTGATATTCGAAGAAGGCGTAGTTGTTGCGCCGGAACTGGAGGCGCTGCTTGTCGGTGAGATTGATATCGGCGGCGAGCGTGTCCTTGCGCTGATCCTGGGGGTGAAGCGCCGTTATGTAGTAGTTGGAGGTGCCGATGAAGCTGCCGACGGGCAGATTCGGGACTGGATAAGCCTTCAGAATGCCGGAACCGTTCTGGCTGACCTGGCTTGGAGGAATAATGTTACCGGGGAATGCGGCGCCGGTTGTCGGATCTTTGATGGTGACGACCTTGCCGAGGATGTTCTGAGGGCCGAGGGTCAGCAGTTCGCTGAAATCGCCCTTCCGCATCAGGTTGGTGGGCACTGTCCAGGTGGCGGAATCGGTAAACCGATACTTCACCCACTCCTGGCCCCAATACCAGAAATATTTGCTCTTGTTCGTATTGAACTTCCCTGGAATATAAAAGGGACCGCCCACGTTGTAGCCGTACTGGTTGTAGCGGAACGGCGCAGTGAACGCCTGACCGGGCGTGTGGTTTCGGGTCCATGTGTTAGCGTTAAACGCATCGTTACGCACATATTCGTACGCCGCCCCGTGAAAATCGGTCGTGCCGGCCTTAGTCAGGATGCGAATCTGCGCGCCGGAAGTACGACCATATTCGGGCGAGTAGGCGGCCGTCAGGATCTGCACTTCCTGCGTGGAGTCGACGTCCGCGGCTCCGAGGCTCGTGCCGTTCGATCGCGTGCGGGTGGCAGGCGCTCCGTCGTAGGTGATCAGGTTCTCCGGGTTGCGCGAGCCGTTGAAGTTCGAAGGTCCCTGCGTGAAGTTGAAGTTCAGGCCCGCCAGACTGCCGCCGCGCGCGCCCGGTACCAGTGACGCAAGGCCCACCGGATTGCGGCCATTCAGTTCGAGCGAATCGATCTGATCGCGCGTGACCAGCTTCTGTACAGACGCGCTCTCAGTCTGCAACTGTGCGGCCGAGGCGGAGACTTCGACGGTTTCCGTCGCGGCCCCTACGCTCAGCGAAACATCCACGCCGAGCGTGCTGCTGGGATCGAGTTTGTTGTTCGAACTCTCGAACTTTTTGAAGCCCGCCGCCTCAACTGCGAGGTTGTAAGTGCCGGGCGGAATATTTGTGATAGCGAAAAAGCCCGCGTCATTGGTTTTCGTCTGACGCTCAAGGCCCGTTTCATTTTTCACCGTGACGGTCGCGTTGGGTACTGATGCAGTGGACGGATCCTTCACGACCCCCTGAATACTGCCGAGATCCGACTGAGCCAACGCGTTGATTCCAAAGAATCCGAGCGCGGCGAGACACACGAATACACTTCGCGTATGACGTAGCATTTGGCAAACTCCCCTCTGGTACGACTGATCGGGGTCATTGTATCCAAACACCGAGTGGATTTCCAGCGAAATTACGCCAGTTAGCGATAACAGTTCGGATAATTCCCGACCGTTCGTCAGACCAAAAGCAAAAGCGCGCGACCCAAAAAGGAGCCGCGCGCTTGAAATCGGTCGATTGGGAGCGTTGTTCAGGCCACGAATTGCGGGACCACGAAAGGCTTACGGTAATCGCGGCGGAACATCGCGTTGGCTTCTCTGTCCCCGGCGCAGGAATAACTGGCGGCGTCAAAGTGAACGGAACGGCCGAGCCGGTAAGAAATGTTCGCGAGATGTACTAATGTGGTGGAAATCGCGCCTTCCTCGATCTCGGCGGTGAGGTCGGCGCGCTTTCTACTGCGGACCGCTTCGATGAAATTCGCGAAGTGATCGCCACCGTCTTTGCGGGCGGGACCGGGCTCCTGTTCCTTGCCGAGGTACGACCAATATTTGGTATATCCGTCGATCGCGATGTACCCATTGGAGCCGTAGAACAGATTTCCGATGGAATTACTCTTCACGCTCTTGTCGAATTCGTGAATATCGCATTCGGTATTCGACATCCAGTGGCGGACTTCGAAGGTCATCATCTTCTTTTTCCCGCCATCATTGAATTCGTAAGCGACGGCGAGAGTGTTCGGCGTTTCCTGATCGTCGTCGAACATGAAATGTCCACCAATAGCGGAGACCTTGGTCGGATATTTGACCCCCAGCCCCCAGCGGGCGATATCGATTTCGTGAATACCCTGGTTGCCGAGATCGCCGTTGCCGTAATCCCACATCCAGTGCCAGTTGTAGTGGAAACGATTCTGCGTGAAGGGGCGCTTCGGCGCGGGACCCGTCCAGAGATCGTAGTCGACGCCGGCGGGAACGGCCTCCTCGGGTTTCCGGCCGATGGTGTTGCGCCACTTATAGCAAAGCCCGCGCGCGTGGTAAACGTCGCCGATCACGCCGTCGCGCATCTTCTGCACCGCTTCCTGCAGCGCGAGATTGGAGCGGCTCTGGCTACCCTGCTGGACGATCCGGTCGTACTTGCGGGCGGCGGCGACGATCTGCTTCGCCTCGAACATGTCGTGAGAGCAGGGCTTTTCGACGTAAACGTCCTTGCCGGCCTGGCAAGCCCAGACCGTCTGCAAAGTGTGCTGATGGTTCGGTGTGGCGATCGAAATGGCGTCGATCGATTTGTCTTCGAGGAGTTTCCGAAGATCTTTATAAGGCGTCGGGGCGGTTCCGCGTTTCTCGGTGACGAACTTCGAGGCGGCGGCGAGGACGGCGTCGTCGATGTCGCAAATTGCGACGAGGTCGACATTCGGCAAAGACGTGAACGCCTGAAGGTGACTCTTGCCGCGTCCGTGCATTCCGACCACGGCAATCCGGACCGTGTTATTCGGGCTCGTCGCGGCGCTCAAGGCGGATGCGCCGAGCGCGGCCGCCGAATTCACGATGAAAGATCTTCGGTTCATTGCTTCCTCATGTTATCCCAGGAGCACTTTGAAAGCGGCCGGCTTTAACGTACGACGCTTGAACGTATAAGACAGGGCTTTTTCGGGTCAAATCGCCAGCCCGGGATCAGGTATTGCATGCCGCGCGCATCGTCGCGTCCGCCAAGATCCCCTTGTTTATAAAGGGCGTGGGCGGCCTCGATAGCCTCAAGGTCGGGTTCGATGCCAAGACCTGGGGTTTGCGGCACGGCGATCTTCCCCTCGCGGATGCGCAGCGGCTCGCGCGTGAGGCGTTGACCATCCTGCCAGATCCAGTGGGTGTCGATGGCGGTGATGCGCCCGGGCGCCGCGGCGGCCACATGGGTAAACATGGCGAGCGAGATATCGAAGTGATTGTTTGAGTGCGAACCCCACGTCAGGCCCCATTCGCGGCACATCTGGGCGACCCGGACGGAGCCGGCCATCGTCCAGAAGTGCGGGTCAGCCAGGGGAATATCGACTGAATGGAGCTGAATAGCGTGGCCCATCTCGCGCCAATCGGTCGCGATCATGTTCGTAGCGGTGCGGACTCCGGTGGCGCGACGGAATTCCGCCATGATCTCGCGGCCGGAGAAGCCTTTCTCGGCGCCGCAGGGATCCTCCGCGTAGGCGAGCCATTTGCCCTTGCCGGAGCAAAGGGCGACCGCTTCGTCGAGCGACCATGCGCCGTTGGGATCGAGCGTGATGCGAGCGCCGGGAAATCGTTCGGCCAGCGCCTGAATGGCTTCCATCTCACTCACGCCCGACAGGACGCCGCCCTTTAGTTTGAAATCGCGGAATCCATAGCGCGCATGCGCCGCTTCGGCGAGACGCACCACGGCCTTGGGCGTAAGGGCTTCCTCATCGCGAACCCGGAACCATTCATCGGAAGCGGCAGGGTCGGTCCGGTAGGGCAGATCGGTCTTGTTTCGATCGCCGACATAGAAGAGATAGCCGAGGGTTTCCACGGAATCGCGCTGCGCGCCCTCACCCAGAAGAGCGCACACGGGAACGCCAAGATGCTGTCCCAAGAGATCGAGCAGAGCGGCTTCGAGCGCGGTGACGGCGTGTATGGTCGTGCGGAGGTCGAAGGTCTGAATGCCGCGTCCCCCGGCATCGCGGTCCGCGAATGCCGTGCGCACGGAGTTGAGAACCTGATTGTAGCGGCCGATCTCCGCTCCCACGACAAGCGGAATCGCATCTTCGAGAGTCTGGCGGATCTTTTCGCCGCCGGGCGTCTCACCGATTCCGGTCCGGCCCGCGCTGTCCGTCAGAAGGACGATGTTGCGCGTGAAGAACGGAGCGTGCGCGCCGCTGAGGTTCAGCAGCATGCTGTCCTGTCCGGCGACAGGAATCACACGCATCGCGGATATGGTTGGTGTTTGAGGAAGGGGCAAAGTCTGTCTCGCTTAATGAAGGCGCATGAGCGGATCGCCGATCACGACGTTCATCCAGCTCAGGGCCGGGATTCCCATGTAAAAGCTTTCGGCCAGCGTGCGGCCTGAGAGATATGCGGGGAGCACATAGTCGGGACGAGGGCAGCCAGAGAGGAACGGCTCCTCCACTTGCCCGGATGCGCCGGATGCGCCCTCATGGATGTAGTCGGCCGTGAGAGACTGCGGCGAACCGGCGAACCATTTGTCCTTTTCGCCCCAGGGCGCCATCTCCCAGGTTTCGGGCGGCGGTCGGAACGTCCTTCCGTCGGTTGAAACGAACTCGGTGGCGATGGAACCCGGCAGCCAGCGCATGTGGAGGGTCCTGCGCTTGCGGTCGGGGTCGTTCGAACCCCAAGACGCATAGGCGATCACGTTATCCAGATTGGCGAGAACCTTAGGCGAATCGTCCATCACGACGCGACCTTTCGGTACGAGTAGCGCAGCGGTGCGCAACCAGCGGTTCCCGTCGGTCGAATCGTTGCCGCGCAGGTCTATGACGACTTTGCCCGTGTTGCGCGCGGCGAGCGCGTCGTCCACGATTCGCTTCATATCGGTCATTGAGTACGCATCAAGCCGGGTCACCAGATAAATCGGAAACTGCGGGTGGCGAAACGGGGCGTCGCGCTGACCAAAAAACGGATTGCGGAGCGGGCCTTCGATGGGCGTAACCACGCCTTTCAGACGCATGTAGAGCAGAGCGAGTTCGGAATCGACGGAGGCGGCAGGGCTTTTGGAACCGCTGTCTCCCGGAATGATGCGAAGCGGGACGCCGCTGGTCAGGACGATATAGAAAATCTTTTCTTCCAGCCGTTGGCGTTTGAGACATGCGGCGACCGGAGCCTGGATGTCATTTTCGTAAACCGGCCGCTCAATACGCTCTTCGGTGGGGGCGTCGATGACACAGAGATTATTGAGAGGAACCGCGCGTCTGCGAATGTAATATGCGGCGATCTCCCGCGAGACCGAAGAATGGCGGTTCTCAACGACAAGAACCTGGTCCGCCGTCTGCGCGCCGAGCGGAAACTGCGCCAGAATTCCGGCCATTAGGCCGGCAAGCGGACAGCAGGTCTTCACTATTGCAACGATTTCAAAAACGCCACGATCGCCACCGCATCGTCGTGCTTCAACGAATAGGCAGGCATGGGTGGACCGGCTGCGCCGCCGCGCGGCGTCTTACCGGTCTCGAGAAACGACACCATGCCTTCCTCGTTCCACCGTTTCCAGAGAGCGCCGTTCGGGGTAATATCGGGCGCCGCCGAATGCCAGCCGGCGACGGGCGCCGCGGGCATCAGGTTCAGAGTGGCGCCCTTCATCCACATGGACTTGATGAAACTGCCGTTGTCCATTTTCGGCGTGTGGCAATCCTGGCATCTCGCCACTTCTTCGGCCAGATACTTGCCGCGCGCGACTTTGTCGTCCTGTCCGAACGCAACGATCACGAAAGCGGCCAGTCCGAGCGGGAGCAACTTCCGGAGCTTAGGCGTCTTCGACATGAAATCTCTCAGAAAACAAGTTACACCACTTCGCTTACACTACTTGGCCCAACATCTCAGTGGTGGCGCGATTAAAGCGCGCGGCGTCCGGAAGTTCCGAGCCTTCGGCGAGCAGCGAGAGGCCGAGAAGCACTTCCGCGGCGCTGTTCAGCATGGGGTCGTCTGAGGACGCCGCCTGACGCTGCTTCATGCGTTCAATGAGAGGATGCTTCGGGTTGAGTTCCATCACCCGCTTACGCGCCGGAGCATTGCCTGTGCCGCGCTTGAGCGCGCGTTCAAACATGGGGCTGTAGTCGTGTTCTTCGACGACCAGGCAGGCCGGCGAGGTCGTAAGGCGAGACGAGAGGCGAACCTGCTTCACATAGTCCTCCAGTTTCTTCTGGAGGAATTCGGTGAGCGGCTTATATTCCTCTTCCTTGCTTTTAAGTTCCTTCTCGGCTTCTTCCTTTTCCTCTTCGGTGCCGAGCTTAATCTCGCCCTTGCCGACCGATTTCAGCTTCTTCCCTTCGAATTCGGAAAGATGCTGAAGAACCAGTTCGTCGACCGGGTCGGTCATGAAGAGAACTTCGTAGCCCTTGGCTTTCACGGCCTCGATGTGCGGCGAATTCTCCATCATCGATCGCGACTCACCCGTCATGTAAAGGATCTGTTCCTGATCCGGCTTCATGCGGGCGACGTAGTCCTTGATTGAGGTAAGCTTTTCCGGATCGTTTGACGACTCGAAGAGCAACAGCGGCACGATACGGTCGCGGTTGTCATAGTCGGCGGAGACGCCTTCCTTGATGGCGCGGCCAAACTCTTTCCACGCCGTCAGATATTTCTCTTCCTCTTTATCGTGAAGTTCTTTCAGCGTGTCGAAGATTTTGGTGGTGAGGCGCTTCCGGATGCGGCTGATGTGATGGTCCTGCTGGAGCCGCTGCCGGGAGATGTTGAGGGGCAGGTCGGAAGCGTCCACCACGCCACGAACAAAGCGGAGGTAGTGCGGAAGAAGATCTTCGCACTTCTCCATGATCATGACGCGGCGGGCGAACAGCCGGAGACCCATTTCGGCCCCGACGTAATAAAGATCCCAGGGCGCTTTTGAGGGTATATACAGCAGCGCTTCGTATTCGAAGGCGCCCTCCGCGCGAAAGTGAACGGTGCGCAGAGGTTCATTCCAGTCGTGCGAGACGTGCTTGTAGAATTCGGCGTACTCTTCGGGTTTGACCTCGGAAGGCGATCGCTTCCAGATCGGCTTCATCGAGTTGAGCGTGCTGTCTTCCCACGTGCTCTCCTTGCCTTCTTCTTTCTTTTCCTTCCTGATGATGATGGGATAGGCGATGAAGTCCGAGTGCTTCCGGACGACGGAGGAGATACGCCAGTCGTGGGCGAAGTCTTCCAGTCCGGCGTCAGTGTCGGCGGGCCGGAGGTACAGGGTGATTGACGTTCCTCGAGACGACTTCTCAGCGTCCCGGATTGAATAAGTTCCGCTGCCTTCGGACTCCCATTCGATGGCCTCTTTCGAGCCAGCGCGCCGCGTGAGGAGCTTGACTTTATCCGCCACCATGAACGCGGAGTAGAAACCGACGCCGAACTGACCGATCAGGTCGGCCATGTCGGCGGCGGATCCCTTTTCCTGAACCCGTTTGCGCAGTTCGCCCGTGCCGGACTTGGCGATGGTTCCGATATTCGCGACGACTTCTTCGCGATTCATGCCGATTCCGGTGTCGGAGATGGTGAGGGTGCGGTCGTCCTTATTAATGTCGATGCGGATCTCAAAGTGGTCGTCGCCTTCGAGGATTTCGCTGTTGGTCAGCGATTCGAAGCGCAGGCGGTCCAGCGCATCCGACGCGTTTGAGATCAGTTCCCGCAGAAAGATATCGCTCTCGGTGTAAAGCGAGTGCGTCACCAAGCGAAGGAGTTCTTTAGTTTCGGCCTGAAAAGCTAGAGTTTCGGCGGCTGCCATTGCAGTTTCCTTTTGCGTGTCCGATGTCGTTTTAATAGGCCCGTACCGGATGGTGCGGACCGAAACCGAAATTATATCGCGATGGGAAAAGCGGTCCCGCGGCCGCTCATCACGACACGTCTTCCTGTTTTGGCTCACGTTGATAACAATGACTGTCAAATCGAGCTACGTGTCTCATCCCGGCCTCGTGGCGGTGGCTATTGCCGCGACGGCAATCCAAAGCGCCGCTCTGGCGGGCAACCTGTGCCAGCGGTGTCCTGTACCCGGCGTGGATTCCCATGCGACGACATCACTGGGCACGCCAAAGGCCGGGGGACCATGCGCAACTGGCCGCGCTACCAACGGATATCCTCTCCCGGATCCGTCGTGCACGCCTGGCGCCTTCAATCCGACCGTACCGGCGAGCGTGTTCGGCGCAAAAAAGTTCTCGACGAAATGCGTTCGGGACTGCGTGACCGGGTCCGGCCAGAAGAAAACCACGTACGCCGCCTATCAGGTCAGCCAGAACTCCAGTTGCGAACTGGATCATCTGGTACCGCTCGAGATGGGCGGGGCGGATTCGCTGGATAACATCTGGCCGCAGTGCGGCAAGGCTCCGAGTGGCAGGAATTACAAAGCGATCAAAGACATGGTAGAGACCTATCTCGCGATTCAGGTTCTGACGGGGATGGATCTGGATCAGGCGCGCAAAGGAATTGCGTCGGACTGGACGCAGTATATCGACGATTCACAGAAGTTCTGCGCGTCGAACAGTTGCGACATCTCGCATTATCGAAAGTAGAGCCAGCAGGCTAATGTTGGCGGATCTCCGTATCGAGGTCGACCAGCGCCTCTTCGCGCCGCTCGTTTTCGAGGTCGCGTTCCAAGCGGCGCAGCGCCACGCCGAGCACGTCGCGGTGGTGCAACTTTGAGCCGAATCCGTCGCTGAGGCGCAACCAAAGCTCGTGAAGCCGCTGCACGTCTTCAGGCCAGAGTCGCGGAGGATGCGGCCCGAGGTTTACGAAGAATGACGGCTTATGAACGCTCAGCACCTCCAGAGAGAACGCGTGCCGGGGTTCCGGTAGCCTCTCCCATGCGAGCCCGATGCGGCGGGCGAGTTCCGCCGTGTCCATGCGCAGGGATTCTCCGGTCACGACGCGCGACGCCTGCAGGCGATTGGCGGTCTGGACGATGGCGTCGAACGGGTCCACCGAAGGCACTACCAGCAGTTCGACTGTCTTCCCTTCCTTCTCGGCGAGTTCGACAACCCTGGTGAATAGTTCGCGCTCGTAGTCGGTGAATAGCTGGTTCTGCTCCAGGTTGTATTCAGCCGAAACGCCCGTGAGTTGGCGCGCGGTCATCACCACAATGTCATGACGCCGCATGTTCGTCTTCTGCACCACGGACCGCAGGTGCGCCAGATTATTCGCATCCCGCACCGCAACGAGAATTGCGCCCGGGCGGGCCTTCATCGTCGAGGTTTCGACTTCGGGCTGGAGATCGAGATTGAACTCTTCGAGCGCGTGCTTTTTGCCGTGTTGTTTTTTCCGGTTGATGTGCTCGGAGACCGTAAACACCGCAAACAGAACCACCGTAAACAGCACGCCGTAAATCGTCGCGAACTGCTTTGAGAACAGGTTCACTACGGCGGTCGCGCCGAGCATCACGGTCGTCGCGCCGAGCCCGATCGGAATCTCGATCCCACCGATCCGGATGTTCATCGGAACCTTGTATTCCTGATCGTGACGGTGATATCGCAGAACCAACACGCCCAACGCCTGAAGGAAAAAGCTCCAGACAACGCCGAAAGCGTAGGCTTCGCCGAGGAGATAAACGTTACCGCCGCTCAGCCCGATCGTTATGATCTGCAGGCCGGCGATGACATTGATGATGCGGGACGTTGTACCGAACCGCCGATGCGGCTTGCGGAACCAATCGACCAGCACGCCATCTTCGGCCACGCGGTTCATGACGCCATTTGCGCCGATGATCGAGGTATTCACGGCGCCCGAGAGGATCAGTACGCCGACCACGACCACAAAGATGTGAAACGAGAGGCGCAGAACCTGCGGACCCGCAAGATGCATTGCCAGCCCGCCCAACAGGTTGTTCGCATAGTTCGTCCGAACGGCGTCCGGAATCACCATCGCAGCGAACACGGTGATGATGCCCGTCGAGACGATGGCGTATCCGCAAACAATGTTGCTCGTGATTCGCAGATTGCGGAGTTTCGGAAACGCCATCTCGCGGTAGACCTGCGCAAGGGTCTCGAATCCGCTCATGGAGAGAAGCGAATGACCGAAGGCGATCATCACGACGATCACCGGTATCGTCGCGAATATAGTGCCCTTGAACCAGCCCACCGCGTCAGCGCTGAATTTGATGTTGTGGGGCAGAGGCGGCGGCGGAATCTGGGCAGGCCCCCGAACGATGAGGGTGAGCGGGCACCAGATCAGGAAAATCACCACCATCACAGTCGTGATCTGCATAATTCGGAGCGCCTTGCCGCTCGATTCATGCATGCCCTTGATGTTTTCGCGCCAGAAGTAGATGGTGACGAGAATGCCAAAGCCTGCGGAAAACCAATCGGGCGGCACCTGATAACTCTTGCCCACAAAGCCGCTCATCTCATTGAGCAGGCCCGCAAGGTATTGGCCGGCGCTGACCACGCTGATGGGCCCGGTGAGAATGTAATCGAAAAGGAGCGCGGATACCGACAGACGCGCCATGAAAGGACCCATGGAGTCGCGGACGACAACGTACACGCCTCCGCGCACGAACATGCTGCAGCCTTCCATGTAAACGGCGCGCACGGCAAAGCTGAACAGCATGACGCCGAGAACGAACCAGGCGGCGCTACGCCCGACGGCGAGTTCCGCGATGCCGCCCGCGTAAAAGGCCGAAGAAGCAAGGTCGCTGAGGACGATGGAGGCGGCTCGCCAGAAGGATATGAAGGCCAGCGCGACCGTCGTCGCAACTACTACTTTCGGACCCGGCCGATATGCCGGCTTGATTGCCATACGGGTTTCGTCGAAAACAGTTTAGCGTGAGAGCCAGGCGTACATCGCGCGAGTCACCTCGGAGGGCCGCTCCATGGTAGACATGTGCCCGCATTCCGGAATGATCGAGAGAGTCGCGCCCGGAATGGCGGCCGCTATTTCGCGATGGCGCTCCGGCGGGCTCCATCCGTCGTCCTGTCCCGTGAGGACCAGAGCCGGGACGGAGATGCGCGCGAGCAGGTCGGTGGCGCGAGGCCGGGAGAGCAGAGCGTTCATCTGCGCTTCGAAGCGGTCGGGCGCGCTGCGCTCCATCATCCGGACGATCTCCTCGATCAGTTCGTTATCCTGCCAGCGATCGGGATGGATCATGGGGGGAATCCACTCGTAGGACATCGCCCGCATTCCCTCGCTGCGAGCGATATCGAGAAGGCGTTGGCGCGCCCGTCTTTCGGCTTTCGCGGGCTCGCCGGCAGGCAACGCCTCACAACCCGTGTCGAACAGCGCAATATGTGTGATTCGTTCGGGCGCGAGACGGAACACTTCGAGGGCAACCCGCCCGCCCATCGAATGTCCCGCGAGCGCGAACGCGGACGGCGCGGTTTTCAGAGCGTGAGCCGCCATCGCGGGGAGGGAATCGAGCATCGCGTAGCTCGCGATCGAACAGTCAAAATCGCTTTCGAACGCAGCAAGCTGGTCCCTCCACACGGTTTCATCGCAAAGAAAGCCGGGCAGGAGCAGCAGAGCGGGCTTCGTCATCGTTACTTGATTAGCATGAAAGCGTGGGTGGACCATCGCCGGGGAGCGCCCTTGCACAATCCATCGTGGTGCGTCTGCGCGCCGCGGGGCACTCGGCCTGGTTTGTAGGCGGCTGCGTTCGGGATCTTCTGCTGGGGCGCGAGCCGAAGGACTACGATGTCGCGACATCGGCGCCTCCGGAGGAGGTCTTGCGACTCTTTCCGCGCGCCGGGCAGGTAGGAGCCCACTTCGGCGTGGTCATGGTCCATGAAGGATCGGCATACGTCGAGGTCGCGACGTTCCGCAGCGATCTCGAATATCGCGACGGGCGACGTCCCGAGAGCGTTCGCTTCGAGAGGGATCCGCGCGAAGATGCCATAAGGCGCGATTTCACAATCAACGCGTTGATGCTGGATCCGTCCACCGGCGAAGTCCTCGACTTCGTCGGGGGCCGGCAGGATCTCCAGGCGCGCATCATGCGGGCCATCGGGGATCCGGAGCGCAGGTTCCGCGAGGATCATCTGCGTCTGCTGCGGGCTGTCAGGTTCGCGGCCCGCCTCGGCTTTGAGATTGAGCCAGCGACGTTCGAAGCTATCCGGGCGCTGGCGCCGGCGATTCGTCGGGTTTCGGCGGAGCGCGTGCGCGACGAACTCGCGCGCATTCTGACGGAAGGCGGCCCGCGGCGGGGGTTCGAGCTGCTGGATGACGCCGGGCTGCTCCGGGAAATCCTTCCGGAGGTCGCCGCGATGAAAGGCGTCGAACAGCCGCCCGAATTTCATCCGGAAGGCGACGTCTGGATCCACACGCTGATGATGCTTGAAGGAATGCGGAATCCCTCTCTCGAACTCGCGCTCGGAGTTCTGTTGCACGACGTGGGCAAGCCCGCTACGTTTCGGATTGCGGAGCGCATCCGCTTTGACGGGCATGTCGAGAAAGGCGTCGAGCTCGCCCGCGCTCTGATGGGAAGGCTGAAGTTTGCGAATTCGGTGATCGAATCCGCTGAGGGGTTGATCGCGAATCACATGAAGTTCAAAGACGTTCCTCGTATGCGCGAGAGCAGGCTGAAGCGCTTCATCCGGATGCCGGGCTTCGAAGACCACATGGAACTGCACCGGCTGGATTGCATTTCGAGCCACGGCAGCCTGGAAAACTACGATTTCGTGCGGCGCAAGCAGAGCGAGACGCCTCCGGAACAACTCAAGCCCAATCCGCTGATCACAGGCAAAGACCTCATCGCAGCCGGATACAAGCCGGGCCCGATGTTCGGAGTAGTGCTCGGCGAGATCGAAGATGCGCAGTTGGAAGGCGCGATCGCCACGCGCGATGAAGCGATGGCGATGGCGCGCGCGCGTCTTTAACTGGAAACCGCGGCTGGTTGCGCAGCGCTGTCCGGCTTTTTCGCCTTGAGATGGCGGGCGCGGCAATCCATGATCGCTTTGCGGGCTTCACGCGGGCCGCCCCAGCCCTCCATCGTAATGACCCTGCCTTCGAGTTCCTTGTAGATCGAGAAGAAGTGCTCGATCTCCCGGCGGACATGAGCGAAGATCTGGTCCATCGTGTGGATCTGGTCGTAGCGCGGATTGCGCGTCGGAACTGCCAGGATCTTCTGATCCTGTTCGTCGCCATCAACCATATTGAGTACGCCGACGGGCCGCACTTCGATCATCACACCAGGAAAACTCGGCTGCTGCACGAGCACGAGACAATCCAGCGGATCGTTGTCGTCTGCCAGCGTCCCCGGGATAAAGCCGTAATCTCCGGGATAATGCATGGGCGAGTAAAGCGCCCGGTCGAGACGGAAGACGCCGAGATTCCCGTCATATTCGTATTTGTTCGCAGAGTGCTGCGGGATTTCGACGATCATCCGCACGATCTCCGGCGTGTCAGGGCCGGGATCGAGGTCGTACAGGCGATTCACGGCTTCAGGTTAGCATCCGGCTTTGGCGCATCGGGTGCGTGAGTTTCCAGTGGGCCGGACCAATCGGCGTCCCTTTGATCTCGATGGTCTGGCGCATGTGGCGCTTCAGTATTGGCGTTCACTATGTCGGCTGCGCCGGCCCAGCGATTCATTCCGCCCTGAGGCAGATCATCGGATCGATTCGCGACGCTCGGCGCGCCGGGAGATAGCCCGCGATCGCCGAAACGGCCAGAAGAACGAACGCTGCGGCAGCGAAGGTGGACGGATCGGCGGCAGCCACACCGTAGAGCAGCGACCCGACCGATCGACCCGCGATCCAGGAGATCAGCACACCCGCAATCATGCCTGTTGCGGCCAGCGCGAGAGTGCGAGCGACAATCCGACGCTGCACTTCGAACGCTGACGCTCCGAGCGCCATCCGAACGCCGATCTCCGGCGCGCTGCGATTGACGGAATATGAGATGAGTCCGTAAATTCCGAGTGACGCGAGAATCAGGGCGAACACCGCAAAGCCGGAGAGCAGAGAGACGATGAAGCGGCGCGGGGACACCGCGCGATCCACCAGTTGGGTGAGAGGCCGCATCCCGCCTTTCGGCAGGTCCGGAGCAATCGGGCGCAAGGCGTCGTCCACCGCCCTGCCGAGCGCGGGAATCGGAAGGTTCGCGCGCACAACAAGGTCCCAGGATGTGCGGTCGTCGCACTGACGCATCGGGATGTACATCTCATTTCCGGATTCCTTTTCGAGCGCCATGTGACGCACATCGGCGACAACGCCGATCACCTCTCGTTCCTTCGCGCAATCGCCAACGATGATCTTCCCGAGGGGGTTCTCACCGGGCCAAAAAGCGTGGGCCATACTCTCGTTGATCACGATCACCTTGTTGCCCTGAGCGGCGTCGCGCTCGTCGAAATCCCGCCCGCGCGTGACCGGAATGCCCATCGCGGCGAAATAACCGTCGGAGATGATCCGGACGAAGGCGTCAGGATATTCATTCTCTTTGTAAGTCGCGCCCTTGGCCCCCGCTCCCCACGCTCTGTTCTTGCCAAGCGGGAGCGCATCCGTCACGCCGGCGCTCTGAACCCCCGGTATGGAACGAACCCTGCGCAAAGCGTCATTCAGGTATGCCATCTTGCGTCCCTCTGTGTCATATGAAAGATCCGGATCGATCCGGATCGTCGCGGCGCTCTGCGGGCGAAAGCCGAGCCGGGTATCGAGCACCTTGACAAAACTCCGCACGAGCAGGCCGGCGCCGACGAGGAGGACGCAGGCGAAGGCGATCTCAGCCGTGACAAGACCACCACGCAGCCATGCGTGTTCACGGGACCCGCCCGCTCCGCTGCGGCCGAGGGAAGCATTCAGGCGCGGGAGCGAAATGCGCAGCGCGGGCGCAAGGCCGAGCAGAAGTCCGGTGATTACCGCGATGAGAGCCACGAACCCGAGCGCTCGCGCATCCATCCGGACTTCGTTCAGCAGGGGAAGGTTGAATGCGGTGAGGTGGGCGATACTGATTGTCGCGCCGTAGGCAAGCCCCACGCCGAGCAGCGCGCCGCAGCCAGTCAAAATGAGGCTCTCCGTGAAAAGCTGACGGGCGAGGCGGCCGCGTCCCGCCCCGAGAGCGGCCCGTATGGCCATCTCCTTCTGCCGCGCCGCTGTCCGCGCCAGCATCAGGTTCGAAACGTTCGCGCAGACGATCAGCATCACTACAAGAACGGCGCCAGCGAGAATCAGCAGGGCGGGCCTGATTTGCCCGCTCACGTGCTCGGAAAGTAAGCTGAAGCTCGGGTGAAGCGAGTTGCGGCGCTTGTCCTCATCCGAGATCTGACTTCCCAGAATGTCGGCCTCGGCCTGGGCGCTTGCGAGTTGCGCGCCGGGCTTCAGCCTGCCGACGAGCGCCAGCGTGTTGCCCCAGCGGTCCGTATCACGCGTCAGGGGAAAGGGAAAAAACAGATCGACGCGTGTGCCCGGAGCGAATACCGAGCCGAAGTCGAAGGACGCCGGCATCACGCCAATCACGGTGCTGGGCTTGCCGCCTAGCCGTATCGTACTTCCTATGATGCGAGGGTCGCGCGCGAACCGTCGCTCCCAGAACGCGTCGCTCAGGAGGACAACCGACGGCCCGTACCTCTCACATTCCGATGCTGTGAAGAGCCGTCCGATGTGCGGCGAGACGCCGAGAACAGAGAAAAACTTCTCGGTCACGCCTACCCCGGTGAGCCTCTCCGCCTGGCGCGCGTCCGCGAAGGGGATGTCGCCAATGCCGTAAAACGCGAAGTAGCCCGCGATATCGGTGAAGGAATGGTTGCGGTCGCGAAGCTCAAGCGTCGGGATTACCTGAAAGGTGCGAGCCGACATATCGGCCGTGGCATCCGTCCCGTTCGCCAACCATACGATTTGGGATGGATCCTGAAAAGGGAGTGGCCGTATGAGCATGCTGTTGACCACACTGAAAACAGTGGCGCATGCGCCGATGCCGAGGCCGATGATCAGCGTCACGAATACCGCGAAGCCTGCATCGCGACGCAGTGTGCGGAAGGCGTAGCGCGCGTCCTGCAGAACGGCCTCGAGCCTCGGAAGCCCCCGCGCGTCGCGGTGGACTTCCTTCGATTGTTCGACGCCGCCGAGCCTCAGTAGAGCCATGCGCCTTGCTTCCTCCTCGCTCATCCCCTTTTTTCGATAGTCGGCTGCGGCGAGGTCGACGTGGTTCGCAAGCTCGGAATCCAGGTCGTTGTCGAGGTCGCGGCGTCGGAATAGAGATCCGAAACGGCGCAGCAGCTCCATCGGTCCGGAACTCATGCCTGCTCTCCCGCTGCGCCTAGCGCAACCACGCGGGCCATCACGTCCGCCAGGCGCTGCCAGTAGGCGAGGTCCGCCGCAAGCTGCTTGCGTCCATTCGCCGTGATTGCGTAATACTTTGCCTTACGATTGTTCTCTGATACGCCCCACTCGGCCGAGATCCAGCGTTTGTTCTGAAGCCGGATCAGCGCGGCGTAGATCGTTCCCTGATTGAGGAGGATCTGATCGCCGCTCACCTGCTCGATGCGCCGCGCAATACCGTAGCCATGAAGGGGGCCCAGGGCGGCGAGCGTCTGCAGAACCATAACGTCCAGCGTTCCCTGGAGGAGGTCGAGTTTCGGATCTTCCATAGGTTTTCCTGTGTTATCCCCACATCAGCGTAGCATTTGTTCCTGTGTTGACGCCACAGGAATGGGGCGAGGTATAGACTTTTGGGCGTGAAATCTCACCGCACTGCAATTCTGATCCTGGCCGCCACCGGAGCCGCCGCGAGTTCCGCCTTCGGGCAACCGGTCGAAAAACTGGACCCGGCGCTCGATCGCCTCGTCAGCGCCGACGTAAAAATCGAAAAGATCGCCACTGGCTTCGACAAATGGACGGAAGGGCCGGTATGGAGCCACGCGGGATCGCTGCTGTTCGCGGAGATACCAGCGAACAACATTATTATTTGGCAGCCCGGACAGACCGCCCGCGTTTTCATTCACCCCAGCGGATATGAAGGCTCCGCGCCGTTCAAAGGACCCGAACCGGGTTCGAATGGCATGACGGTTGATTCGCAGGGGAGACTAACCGTGGCCGGACACGCGAGACGGAATGTCTGGAGGCTCGAAACGCTCGACCCTAAAGGGCAGATTACGGTCCTGGCCGACAGCTACCAGGGTAAGCGACTCAATAGCCCGAACGATCTGGTTTATAAGTCGGATGGATCGCTGTACTTCACCGATCCGCCCTATGGGCTTCCGACTCAAAGCGACAAGGATCCGGAAAAACAGCTGACCGTCAACGGCGTCTACCGAATCGACGGCGCAAAGCAGCAGAAGCCGGGCGCGCCGCCCGACCACGCTCATATTAAGTTGTTGATCAAGGATCTTCCGCGACCCAATGGGATTGCGTTTTCGCCGGATGAGAAGGTCCTTTACATAAGCGATTCACAGAAGAACCAATGGATCCGCTACACCGTTCAACCCGACGGTTCGGTCACAGACGGCAAACTCCTTTTTGATGCGACCGGCGGAAAAGGCCCCGGCGGGCCGGACGGAATCAAAGTAGACAAAGAAGGAAACGTATGGGGTTCCGGCCCGGGTGGGGTCTGGATCATCTCGCCGCAAGGCAAGCATCTGGGAACGATTCACATGCCGGAGCGAGTGGGAAATCTGGCGTGGGGCGATCAGGACGGAAAGACGCTGTACGTCGTCGCGAGTACGAGCGTCTTCCGCCTGAAAACAAAGGTCGGCGGCGTCCGGCCTTAGCAAACCGCTAACGAACCTGAATCGTAGCTCCCGATTGAGCGGCTATTCCGTTGACGAAAAGATCGACCTCGTTCTGGCCGGAACTGACGCCCGCCGGAATGCTGATGTTCAGCTGATAAAGCCCTGGGTAACCCGGAGCTGCTCCGGCGTAGAGCACGGTTGCCGGCAGGCCTCCGATCACGGCGGTTACGTTTCCCGTGACGTAAGAAAGAGGATTGGCCGGCGGTACTGCGCCCGCGACAAGCGATGGATTCACCGTCCCCAGGCCGCTCGCGTACGCGATGATATATCCGCTCTTTGCGACGGGGTTTAGAACCGAATTGATCGTGCCGTCCGGGTTAATTGCGGAAACGGAACCCGTTCCCAACGGCCCGTTCGTATAGATACCCGGCGCCGCCGTCGCAGCGGTGAGCGTAATGGTAGGGCTCAGCGAGCTGTTATTGTTGACCTGAAGGCCCACCGTCCCAGAGGGAGAGAGGCCGAAAGGAACTTGCGCGGTAATTACGAACGGCGAAACGTATGCGAGTGGCATGGCGACGCCGTTGATCTGCACGCTGACTCCCCCCAGCGTGGTGGGAAGCGCTCCCGCAGGCGCTGTTACGCTGGGAACAGGGCCCAGATTGGCGCCGAAAATCTCCACCATTTCGCCTGGCGCCACCGTGCCGGGGTTCGTCGCGCCCGCGGCGTTCACTACAGTGGACGCGCGGACTTCGGGGCCTACCTGAGAATTTCCTGTAATGGTGACCGCGAAGGTGTTCAGCCAGCCGGAGCGGCTGTCGCTCTGGTCATTCTCCACGGCAAGCCGCCACGTTCCGTAGGACGAATCATCGTTGTTGAAGTTGGAAAGCGGCTGATCCGAACGGAATGGGCCGCGGCCAGCCTCGGTGGGGCAGAAATCCTTCCAGTTTGACCCGGCGGCGTCGTCGAAAGTGGTATCGACATTGGCGACGCTACAATCGTGCTCGAGCAGGATGGTGCGTGTTCCCTCCGGTGAAAAGAGGTACAACTTGAGATCACCGGAGTTCGGGTATGCAATCTGAACCTGGACGGTGACTTTGGAAATGGACAGAGCCTTGGGAACGAAGACTGTGGCCACCGAAATGACGTTGGAGGCGTCGGTGAAGATCGGGACGGGAAGCCCGGAGTAGCCATAGGTAACGGTGGTCTGCTGCGCGAGCGCCATAGCCCCGGACAGCAGGAAGAGCAGAGATGCGCGTGCGAATCCGGTTTTCATCGGCGCTTTTGATGTGCGAGGACCGCGCAGGTTTTCATTTCGTAGTGGGGGTGGCCCTAACGGAGGCGCGCTCGGTTCGTGCGTTAGCGGACGTAGCATGAACCGCGCAGCTACCGACGGTCTCCTAACTTTAAACATCCGACCGCCAGCCGGATCATCAACACGCAGAAGGAACTCTCATGAATCGTACGATCTGTTTCCTGGCGCTCGGGATCCTTGCGGTTCCGGCGCTACACGCTCAGACCCAGGTAAAAGCCCCCGGACACAAGGTAACGGTAACGGCGCCCGCGCCGAAGACGAACGAGGATCTGAATATTCAGGCCTATATTCAACTCCTGCGTTCCGATATCAATAAAGCGAAATCTGAGATTGTCAGCAACGTCATGCAGCTTGACGCAACACAGGCCGCCGCGTTCTGGCCTATATATAAGGATTTTCAGGCCGATTACGCAAAGATCGGAGACCAGATTATCGACTTGGTCAAGACTTATGTCAACAACTACGACAATCTGAGTAACGAAACCGCGGATCAGTGCGCGACGAAACTGCTGGACATCGAGCAGCAGCGGAACGAACTGAAGCGCGCCTATTACGCCAAATTCAAGGCCGCGCTGAATCCCGTCATCGCGACGGAATTCCTTCAGGTCGAAAACCAGATTGAGAAACTGCTCGATCTGCAAATCGCATCCGAATTACCGGTCGCCGGCACGGCGGGAAAGTGAGGACTTTGTGAAAATCTACGGAATGCCACTACTTTTGGCCGCGACGATCTTGCCCGGAAGTCTGGGGGCGGCAGTATTAATTCCCGCCGGCACCGTATTGACGGTCCGGACAATCGACATGATCGACGTCGATGCGACCCAGACGGGAATGAAGTTCCACGGCTCGCTCGACGACCCAGTCATGCTGGGAGGCGACGTAATCGTCCCACGAGGGGCGGATGTTGTGATGGTCGCCTCGAAGGTACAGCAGGGCGGTAAATTCAAAGGCAGCGATCTGGTTGAGCTGAAAGTGCAGAACGTTTCGGTTCATGGGCGCATGGTACCCGTGGTTACGAGTCCGAGCGAAACTAAATCTGCTGGCGAGGGCAAAAAGACCACACGCAAAGTCCTCGGTGGCGCCGGACTGGGAGCAATCATCGGCGGGATTGCAGGTGGTGGTACGGGAGCGGCCATCGGCGCGCTTGCCGGGGGCGCCGGCGGCACCATCATGGCTGCAACGAAATCGCCGCACCTGAAGATTCAGCCCGAGACCCGGATTCAGTTTCAGTTGGTGTCAGACTGGAAGGTCCCGCAGTAGAGCCAATTCTACTGCGGCGCGTTATCCAGCTTGTCCAGCGGTAACCGGATCACGAACACCGGATCCTTGAAGTTGACATTAAAATCCGTCCCCTTCGGAACGAACCAGATGTTGCCATTACGCGAGTCCAAAAGAAGGACGCCCTGAACGCCCTTATACACAAAAACGGGCGAGATGATGCTCACATAGTCGTACCGGCCTGAAGCGGCGGACACGGTAGCCGTTCCGCCGCGAAAAGCCTGCAGCGCGACCAGTCCCAATAACAACACACAGATCGTAAGGATTGCCTTCAGAAGGCGTTCTGTCGACGACATGGATTTCCTCCGTGGCTCTGATGTGGGGCGACCCCGACACGAGCCAACAAATTATCGTTCGGGCACGCCGGTTGAGGCGATGGTTCTCGGAGTTCGAACGCCGTCCGGGTCAAGCCATTGTTGGGGTTGAGGCTCGCGGCTGGAATCGCCTGCGAGATAGAGTTTGCGCGTCTCGAATCCGAACCTTACTCCGGCTGCTTCGACTGTCCGCATCGCAAGCGTGAGCAATTCCTGCTGAATCTTCAGGAAGTCGGGAAATGTCGCGGCAAAGACGTACCCCGCGATTTCGATGTCCAGAGCCGAAGTAGTAAGGCGGAGCAGCCTGACCCGCACGGAATCCGCTTCGACGCGCTTATCCTGCCTCATCAGCGTTTCCACATTCTCCACGATCGAGCAAAGCTGGGCGCCGGTGGTGTCGTAGCTGAGCCCGATCCGCTGGTTGTACCAGAACTTATCGCGCAGCGAGACGTTTTCGATCGTCGCGTTGGCAAGCTGGCCATTCGGTACACAGACAAGGGTCCGATCGACCGTACGAATGCGAGTGGAACGCAAACCGATGTATTCAACCCCCCCGCTGACGCCTGCGGTGTTCACCCAGTCACCCACGCGTATTGCCTGATCGAAAATCAGCGAAATGCCGCCGATCACGTTCTCGAGCGTTTTCTGAGCGGCGAGGGCGACCGCAATACCGCCGACCCCGAGTCCGGCGAGAGCGGCGGTGGGGTTGATTCCGAAGTGCATGAATATCGACAGAACAGCCGTGAAGACAATCAGTACTTCGATCATTCGCCTGCCCAGACGAAGCACCGAACTGGCGGCAGTATTGTTGGATCGCTCGAGCCGAAGGCGAAGCAAACGCTCCGCCCGCGCCGTACCCAGAATGAGCCACCATGTGAACGCCAGGATCGCCGCGACGACGGCCACTCCCGACCAGAACTGACGGGCCAGATAGGGAAGATGAAACTTCGCGAGCGCCCAGACGATGACTATTGCGAGGGTCAGGAGCCTCGCAGGCGGCCGCATGAGCACCGGGTTCGGAAGAAGTCCATTGTTTTTGATACGGCGCCGCCACTGGCCGACCCAAAGCGACACCAACCGGCCCGCGAACGTGGCAAGGACGTAAATCAGCGGCAGACCCACGAGAAATGCAAGCCATTCAAACAAAGGCGCTTGCGCAATTTTCGTGTTAACGAGGAACCTAGGAAGAACATCCTCGACCGATTGAGTGTCGAGATCGGCGAAAAGGTTGGGGACCTCGTCGAGAGTTTCCTTAGAGAACAGCCAGATGGGCTGGCCTCCGCCAGGAGCGACCCTCTCGACGATAATGTCTACCTGTTCGCCGGCGCTCTCGATCGTGCCGACGAGATCCTGATTCGGCTTAGACACGAAGGCCAGTGAGCCCGCGGGACTGTCGCTGAGTTTATTCAGGCGTGCGGGCAGACGGCGGTCAAGCACCGCAAACAATTGATTAGCCAGGTTGATGGCTGCGCTGCCTCGCAGACGCGTGTTCAGATACTGAACTGCCGCTTCATCGTCGCCTTTGTGGGAGGCTTTGATAAATCCAAGGACCGTGCCTCTGGGTGTGGTACGACCGAGGGGGTCTTCGGGCGCTGCAGACTGTCCTGAGGGCGGAGCCCCGGTGCCCGGAAGCTTGGGCTGCGCGTCGGCTTTAATCGAAAAAAGCGCGCAGACACACCAGAGGAGGATCGGCCTCGATTTGCGCCACACGAGGAGGGATTCCCCGCCCCTCAGAAGCGATTTATTTTGTCCTCACGAGAATGGGTCGCAACGCGCTGGGTTTGATCGCACACCGGGATTTCGACAATCGTCAGCGGCAACAGCGCTTCGCGCGTCGCGGTAGGCGATTCTACTTCGATTGGTTCGCCGTGAATTCCCCGCTGACGCCGAATTCGGGAACATCGACGGTCCCTTTGATGCGGGTAGCCGATGTCAGGGCGCCTGCGTACTGTACGGTGAGAGGCATGCCCTGGTAGTCGGACTTATAGCTCCAGGTGAACTTACCGCCCTCTATCTTGCCGCTGATGTCGACGTTGCCTTTGTCAGTGGCGCAGGTCCCGGTTACCACCCTGTCCTTCTGGTCAAACGTGCAGACCATGTTGCTGTCGTTACCCGCGATTGATGTGTAGACATCCCACTTGCCTGCCACCGACGGAGCGTCGGCGGCGACCACGGCGCACGAAGCAATCGCCGCAAGAAGAGATGAGAACAGCAGAGACTTCAAGCGGCCTTACTCTCCCGGACCCTTGCCCGACTGAACCGCGGTGAAATCGCCCTCGACCCCGTATTCCTCGACGCTCACGTTGCCGACGATCTTGTTCGAGTCCACCGTTCCCTTGTATTTCATCGTGAGAGGGCCGCCGTTATATTCGGACTTGAACATCCAGGATACTTTTTTGTCCTCCACCTTGCCCGAGATCTTCACCGAGCCGAGAGCTGATTCGCAGGTTCCGGAAAGATCGCTGCCAGTCTGCGTGAACGTGCAGGTCTGATCGCTTTCGTTCCCAGCGATGTCCTGGTGAAGTTGCCATGTGCCGCTCAGCGGACCTGCGTCGTAGGCGGCGGCGAAAAACGCCGCGGAGGCGGCGGCGAGAACAACGGTGAGCAAGGTCTTCATGTGCTTGCCTTTCTGAAAACCGGTCGCTCGAGGACCGGTTTTCAGAAGTATATTTGGCATTGAGTGCCATTGTCAACATCGGAGTGCATTTTTCGCCGGAAGATGATAATCTGTTCTCACGGTGCCAAACGCTCTACGGGCTAAGTCCTTTGTAGTGGAAGAGGATCTCACGGTAACCGGAGGAACCACGCTCCAGGCGCGGAAGCAGGAACTGGTCCGAACCGCCATCTGGGAGGCCGCGACCGACCTTTTCGCCGAAAAGGGCTATGACGAGACGACGGTCGACGATATCGCGCTCAAAGCGGGCATATCGCGGCGTTCTTTTTTCCGTTATTTCTCGTCGAAGAGCGATCTCATGGGCTACGGCGTGGTCGGCTACGGCGCGCACCTGACCGAGGCGATCGGCGCGTGTCCGCCGGGCTGCCCGGTGGCAGAGGTCTTCCGGCGAACCGTGCTGCAGGTGGCCGAGCGGTGTGCAGCGCATCCGGCGACGCGAAGGATTATGGGCATCGCGGTCAAATGTCCGGCCGCAAGAGAAGCTCATCAGTCGCGAACGCCGGAGCTGCTGGAGCGGATCGAAGCGGCTCTCGCGCAGCGCTACGGAAATCGTTCCATGGACGGTCTGACACCGCGCATTGTCGCCCAGATGATCCTCTCGGTCCTCTCCCTGATCTTTATGCAGTGGTTTGAGCAGGGCGATGATGATATTGCCATCACCGCGGAACAGATTCTGGGCACGCTGGAATTACTCGTCAGCCGCGACCGGAAAACGCCCAAACGGCGAGCTTAATTCAGAACGAACGCAAATAGCTGATCGCCGCCGGTCGCAAGTATGTATTGGTGGCCGTCGAGCATGTAGGTTTCGGGCGCGTTACCTGCCGCGCCGATATGCGCGTGCCAAAGGGGCTTTCCGTTCGCAGGGTCCCATGCGACGAGGTTGTCCCCATCGCCGCCGAAGAGCAACTTGCCCGCAGTGGTCAGAAATCCACCCGTGCCGCCGATTTCGTGTCGCCACGCCACTCTGCCTGTCTTGTAATCGATCGCATCCAGAAATGAGCCATACGACAGACCCCCGCCGTTCATTGTGCCGCCAAGGCCCATCGAGCCGCGCGGGTCGGTGTCGATCAGATAGCTGATGCGCAGCGAATTGTTCTCGTGGACGTAGAACAATCCGGTGTCGGGAGAGAACGACGCCGGGGGATAGTTGGTGACGTCGCTGTTGACCAGGGATCCCGCGATGGTGGCGTCCTTGCCGGGATCGCGTTTCGGGCGGCCCTGAGCATCAAGACCGCTGGCCCAGTTGTTCACGAGGCCCATCTTGCCAGTGACCAAGTGTTCACCGGTCAAGCGGTCCAGCACGAAGAAGTATCCGTTGCGCTGACCGGTCAGAACCATCTTCCGCTGCCGCCCGTTGAAAGGAGCGTCGATGATGACAGGCGTTTCGGTCGCGTCCCAATCATGCGTGTCATGCGGCGATGTCTGGTAATACCAGGCGATCTTTCCTGTGTCGACATTGACCGCTACGAGGGAGCAGGTGTACAGGTTATCGCCCTCTCCGCGACCCGTCGTGTACGCGGGTGTCGGGTTTCCCGTGCCGAAAATGTAGAGATGCGTTTCGGGATCGTAGGCGCCCGGAATCCAGGCCTGGCCCCCGCCGTGACGAGCCGCATCGAGGCTGACCCAGCTGTCAACGCCTTTATCGCCGGCGTTCATCGGAACGGTGTACGCAATCCACTGCCGGTTTCCGGTTTCGGGATCGAAGGATTGAAGGAATCCGGGCGCGTCCATGTCGTTGCCCGTTCCGGCGATGATGTGGTTGCCGATCACCAGCGGCGCGACTGAAGAGAAGTACTGCTGATCGAAGCTCGAAATCTCTTTCTTCCACTTCTCTTTGCCGGTTTTGGCGTCGAGGCAGATCAGGTAGTCGTCATGCACCTCGAGATAGAGGTTGTTGTGCCACAACCCCATACCCCTATTCCCGGTGTGAGTGCCGCCCCGGGTCTTCCAGTAGTAATGCCAAAGTATGGTTCCGTCGCGAGCGTCGACCGCCCATGCGTTATCCGGCGCGGAGAGATAGAGGATCCCATCGACCATCAGAATGCCGCCACCCAGACGAGGCGCGCCACCTGTATTCAAATCGCCGTTCCCGAAGCCCCCCACGATCGTTGGAACTGGTACTCCGCCTCCGCCACGTCCACCGCCGAAACCGCCTCCGCCCGCGGGCGCGGCGCCGGTTGGACCCGAACCCGCAACAAAGCGCGTAACCCACGCGAGGCTTAGATTCTTCACGGTCGACTGATCGATGGATTTGAGCGAACTGTAGCGCTTCGCGGAATAATCGCCCGCATAGGTGGGCCATTCGTTGCCCAGGGGCTTGAGGATGTCGGTCGGATCGAGCCCCGCCTGTCCAAAAAGCGGAAGAGCCGGGCAGAGAATCAGGAAAAGCCGGAAAGAGTTTTTCATCGAGGTCACCTGGAATCACTTCACCGTCGCGAGATACGCGGTCACATCGTGCATGTCTTTGTCGGTCAGATGGAGCGCAAGTTTCTTGTGCGCTTCATAGGGGTCGTGAATGCTCACCTCAGGCAGGTCGCCATTGCGCGTAAAGGAGCGGCGCGTTCCGTCTGCGGTCATGAGGGTCACGATGAAGTCATCTTTGTGAACCAGCGTGCCGTCGATTTTGGTTCCATCCGGCAGGGTCACCGTGACCGTGGAAGGCTTACCCCCGCCACCGCCGCGGCCTCCACCGAATCCGCCTCCACCCCCCGCCGAAACCCAGGTGTTCTGAAGATCGCGCGCATCTTCGTACTTGGCGGCGATTCCTTTCAGATCCCCTTCAACCGAGTGGCAGGAGGCGCAGTTCGATTTGAAGTACGAAGCGCCCGCGGTCGCATTGCCGACCAGAATGTTAATCGAGGTAGGGTCCATAGCTCCCGGCGGGCGCGCCTGCCTTCCCACTTGTGACAGGACGCTGTGGATGTACTCGGCGACGGCAACCGAGTCGCTGTCGGAAAGATTGAATCCAGGCATTCCCTTGTCCTGACGCGCGCCGTGAATGATGGGCGAAATGACTTCGCCGTGCTGATCGCTCAAAGCGGCGAGCGAGCGCAGCAGACTGGGGCCGCCCTGGTCACCGCCGCGCAGATCGGCTCCGTGGCAGGCAGTGCAGTTCACTCCGTAAACAGCTTTGCCGCGCGCGATCACATCGGGAGCGGCAAGCTTCCTGGTCTGTTGGGGAAAATTGGGGCCGCCCCCTCCCCGCCCGCCCCGTCCGCCACCGCGCCCACCGGGAGCCCCGCCTCCTTCGGGCGGCTGTCCGCAGACAGATCCCACAAACGCAAGCGCGCCAATCGCGACTGATCGGAAGAATCTCATTTGTATTCGCTAATCTAAGCCGCTCCCGAAATTCGGACAAGTCCGAGACGGTCGGAGAGTGAAGATCCGGAAGTATCGCGGAGTCCCTGACCGTCGTGGACGTCCATCGCCCGCTTCAATGCCCCATGTTTCAACTGATATACTTCGGGACCACGAGGGGGTTGTCTTGAGCGCCAGGATGCTTGCGCCCTATGACGAGGGCGAATATTTCGAGTCCTCTGCCGTGACCGCGTGCGATCGGCGGGAAGAGGTCTTGACCCACGTTGATGAGATTCTGAGAAGTCCTCTGTTCGGAAGCAGCAAGCGTTACTGCTCGCTGCTTCGATACATCGTCGAGCAGACTCTGGACGGCCGCGCCGAACTGCTGAAGGAAAGGACAATCGGAGTCGAGGCTTTTGGACGGCCCGCGGATTACGATACTAACGTCGATCACTCCGTGAGAAGCGCCGCGGGCGAAGTTCGCCGCAGGCTGGCCCTCTATTACGCAGAGTTTGGCGGCGCGCCCCGGATTCGGATCGAACTTCAGCCCGGCTCTTATGTTCCCCAGATTCGTTTTCTGAATGTTCCGATGCGGTTGGAAACAAGGGAGGCCCTCATCGAGCCTGCCCGTGGTGTTGCCCCTTCTGACATCGGGAACGCATTTGTCGAACGGATAGGACGCTGGAAGCTTCAAAGGATCGCCGTGCTTGCGGCGCTGGCCGGGCTGCTTTTCGGCGGTTTTTTGCTGCGCTCCGCGCTGCAGCCCGGTGATCCGTTTGATGAGTTCTGGCGTCCCGTTCTTTCATCGCCCAGTCAGGCGCTGCTCTGCGTGGGCGGTGGCCGGCAACCGGCTCCGGTACAGGGGCCTCCGCCGACCATTTCAGAGTTCGAACACACGGCCCCACGCCGGATGAATGTTTCGGACGCGATGGCCCTCGTGTCGATCACCAACGCGCTCCAATCGAAGAAGAAACCCTTCCGGATTCTGAACCGCGCGAGCAGTACCTCTTTCAAGGACCTTCAGGAGGGGCCGTTCGTTCTGATTGGCGGAATGAATAACGAGTGGACTCTCCGCCTCACGTCCGGTCTGAGGTTTGGATTCGACCACGTGACGAATGGAGCGCGCGTTACCGACAGGCAGAATCCCGGGAATACGTCGTGGACGCTGGATTTCACAACCGCCATCGATCAGCGCGTTCGCGACTACGCGATCGTCACCCGTCTGCATGATCCCCTGACGGATCAGGCGGGACTGATCGTCGCCGGCATTGGCGCCTGGGGAACGCAGGCGGCGGCCGAATTTGTTTCAAACCCGGTCAATCTCAGCAAACTCGCGTCTTTGGGACCGCACGACTGGGGCAAAAAGAACATTCAGGTGGTCATCGGAACGGACGTAATCCACGGGAGTTCGGGACCGCCGATAGTTCTCGGCTCCTGGTTCTGGTAAAAAAAAGCCGTTAACGTAACGGGAAAAACGACGTAAGATACCGTCCTGGACGCCCTCGGGCGCACCACTCCCGGCGCTGAGCTGTCCGAAAGAGGACCGTCACAGTCTTGTCCGGCTTCTGCCCGGCTCTATATACTCGCCGTGTTTAATCGCCGACATCCGTGGCGGCACAGCGCATCAGGGGGGGACAATCCATGTCGATCGCCAAATTGCCGAAGGCTTTCGCAGCTATCGCGACAGTCCTGTTTCTAATAACGGCGGCTAATGCCCAAAACGTTACAAGCTCGATCGTGGGGCGAGTCGTCGATCCAGCCAGCGCGGTGCTCGCCGCAGCTCCCGTTACGCTCACCGATCAGAACACCGGAAACTCGCGCGCCGCGACGACCGATTCGTCCGGCGTTTTCCGTTTCGCTGACGTCGCGCCCGGCACATATTCGGTTTCCATCGCGGCAAACGGTTTCAAAGGGCTCACCGAACGGGACATCGTGGTGTCGGCCAGTGAAACCCGCGACGTCGGGACGCTTCATCTCGAACTCGGCAACGTTACGGAGTCCATCTCCGTGACGGCGGACGTAACCCCGGTCCAACTGGCGAGTTCCGAGAAGTCGCAGCTGATTGACTCCAATCAACTGAACAACGTAACCCTGAAAGGCCGCGACCTGTTCGGCTACATGAAACTCATTCCCGGCGTCATCGATACCACGGCAAGCCGCGATGTGACGAGCCCGGGCGCGATCGGCGGAATTACGATCAATGGAAACACTTCTGCGAAGAATTTTACGGTGGACGGCGTCACGGACATGGATACCGGCTCGAACGGAACCCTGCACTATGAGCCGAATCTGGACTCCGTTCAGGAACTGAAAATCCTTTCCTCTAACTATCAGGCGGAATTCGGAAGAAACTCCGGGGGAACGATCACGGTCGTAACCAAGAGCGGCACAAAAGATTTCCACGGCACCGCTCAGTGGAGCCATCGCCACGAGCAATTCAACGCGAACAACTGGCTCAACAACCACACGCTGACGAACGGACTGCCTCAGCCCACTCCGCGCTACCGGTATAACGTCGAAACCTACACGATCGGCGGACCGGCGTTTATTCCGCATCTGTTCAATCGCGACCGCAAAAAGCTGTTTTTCTTTTTTTCCCAGGAATATACCGGCCAGTTCGTGAGCGGCGGCACTCAGACCAAATACACGCCCACGGCGCTCGAACGTCAGGGCAACTTTTCGCAGTCGCTCGCGAATAATGGATCGCTGATTGTCATCACGGATCCGCAGAACGGAAATGCGCCGTTCTCCGGCAACATTATTCCCGCCTCGCGCATCGATCCGACGGGCTTCGGACCCGCCACCCTGAATTTCTTCCCCCTGCCGAACGCGGTCGGCACGGGCGCTTTGGCGAACATCATGAATTACACGGAATCGGCCAGCGCGACTCACCCCCGCCGCAACGATGTCCTGCGCCTCGATCCTTATCTGACGTCGAAGATCCAGGGCTACTTCCGCTGGATCAACGATCACGACGATATGATTGCGCTCTATCAGGGCGTGCAGTTCACGTCGGCCGTCGGTGGACTGCTGGGGCAGAAAGGCATCGCACCGATCGACCACCCGAATCCCGGTCACGGCTATTCGGGTTCGGTTGTATACGAGATCTCGCCTACTCTGGTCAATGAGGCGACCGTCGGCGAAAGCTGGAATACATGGTCCTGGTATTCAACCGACAACTACGCCAGCGAAAGCCGCGGCCTCATCCCGGGTATCCCGCAGTTGTTCCCGATTCCGACGACGAATCCATCGGGCGTTTCGGTCACCAATGGCTACCAGAACATCCTCCCGCAGTTTCAGTACGGCGCGTCTTCGCCTGAGCCGAATGCAATGACTTACACCAGGAACAACACAAGCGCCGGAAACTACGAAAACTTCAACACGATCTGGACCGTGACCGACAACCTGACCAAAATCTGGGGTAATCACAGCATCAAGACCGGCGTTTACATAGAACGCAACACCAAGATTCAGCCGGCAGGACCGGTCTATCCCGGCAGCTTCAACTTCCAACCGGACGCCAACAACCCGCTCAACACCGGCAACGGCTATGCGAACGCGTTTCTGGGGTATGTGGACACCTATCAGCAGGCGACGGCGCGCGCCGTATTCAATGTCGAATACTGGAATGTCGAATTCTACGTGCAGGACAACTGGCGCGTAAACCGCCGACTGACGCTCGATTACGGCGTCCGGTTTTATCATCAGCCATCACAGAACGATCTCAATCACACGTTCTCCAACTTCAACACGCAGAACTTTAAGCCTGCCGACTCCCCGCGCCTCTACGTGCCGGGAGTCTCGAGCGGCAAACGGGTCGCGATCGACCCGGGAACGGGAGCGGTGGCGCCGGTGGCCTACATTGGCCTTTATGTTCCGAACTCGGGCAATCCCGCCAACGGACTCGGCATTCTCGGGCAGAACGGGATTCCGTGGAACACGTACAACATCGCGTATCTGAGGGCGGCCCCGCGCTTCGGCTTCGCCTACGACGTCTTCGGCGACGGCAAAACAGCGCTGCGCGGCGGATGGGGACTCTTCTTCAATCGCCTCGACGGAAATCAGGTTTACAACCTTTCCGGCCAGGCGCCGTATTCGTACGTGCCCCAGGTGAGCTTCACGACCGACAGCCAGATTGCGGCGGCTGGCGGAAACCTGATCTTCGGACCGGCGACGCTTTACTCGTGGCCGAACGGCAACGTTCCATGGAACTATGTGCAGAACGTCAGCCTGGACGTTCAGCGAAGCATCGGCGGCTTCGTGGCGGACATTGGATACACCGGCAACTTCAGCACACATCAGAATCTGAACTACGACATCAACTACCTTCCGCTCGGCGCGCGGTTCAGGACCTCGAGCCTCGACCCGACAAACGGCAATAAGCCGCTACCGGATATCCTTCTGCGTACGCAGTATTCCGGCTTCAATACGATCTATCAGTATGCGGAGATCGGAACGGCTTATTATCACGCGCTGACCGCATCTCTGCAGCGCCGTCTCACTCACGGCCTGGCGGTGGGAGCCGCGTACACTTACTCGCATGCGCTCGGGCTCAGTTCGGTACCGGCAGGCTCGGTGACGGGCGCCTCGGCTTTCACTCCCGTCGTCCCGGATAATCACTCGTGGAACTATGGCCGGCTCGCGACTGATCGTCCGCACAACCTGCAGGTCAGCTACAGCTACGAAATTCCCGGCATCACGAAGTACGTGGGCCGCTTTGTCGGAGCCGTTACGGATCACTGGACTTATTCCGGGGTGATGTCGTCAACCAGCGGAGCGCCATTCAGCCCGACCTTCGGATTTTCATCGGGCACAGTTCCCGATTACACGGGCACGCCAGACGTCTCCGCGCGTCCGAATGTCGTTGGCAACCCCTACGCGAACGTTCCGCAGGGGCTATTCTTCAACCCCGCGGCTTTTGCGCTCCCGGCTTTAGGGACTTCGTCGCCCACAACCCCCGTTCTGGGCAACATGGGCGGCGGCGCCGGCGTGCTCCGCTATCCTCACGTGACGAATTTCGATATGACGATGAGCAAGTTCGCGCCTGTGGGACTCGGCGAGCGCCGCGGATTCCGCATCATGGTTCAGGCGTACAACGTCTTCAACCACACCGAGTACAACGCCATGAACACGCAGATTCTGTTCAATCCCACAACCGGAGCGGTTACCAACGGGACGACGGTCGGAACGCCTACAGGAACGCTTCCGAATCGCATCCTGGCATTCACGCTTCGGTTCGAATACTAACCTGATTATTTTGAGAAAGGACTTCATGGTTTACACACGAAGAGACATCGGCAGAATCGTAGCGGCGGCCGTTCCGCTCGCCGCGAGCCTGGAGGCCAAGCCCAATTCGGTCTTCGGAGGCGTGCAGATCGGAACGATCTCCTACAGCTTCCGTGAAATGGAAGACGGCAACAACGCCGAAGCGATTCTGAAGCACATGGTCGATCTGGGGCTCAGCGGCATTGAGTTGATGAATGGGCCGGCCGAAGCCTGGGCCGGCGCCCCGCAGCAACCGGGTCGCGGAATGATGGGCCGTGGACCGGGCGGTCCCCCTCCGGGTGGCGCGGCTCCCGGCGGTCCCCAGGCTGCGGGCCGAGGTCCGGGTGGTGGTCGCGGGAGAGGCCGCGCTCCGCTTACCCCCGAACAGCAGGAAGCCATGCAAAAGGCGCAGGCCGCCCTGAAGGACTGGCGCCTTTCGGTATCGATGGACAAATACAAAGCGCTGCGCAAGATGTACAACGACGCAGGCGTGAACATTTACGCGTTCAAGCTCGGCCTCACGATGAACATGTCGAACGAAGAGTACGAGTACACGTTCAATGTCGCGGAAGCGCTGGGCGCAAATCACCTCACGATGGAACTGCCCGAAGACAGCGCGCTGACCAAACGTGTGGGCGAGTTCGCCGCGAAGCGGAAGATGTATGTCGGCTACCACGCCCACACGCAGGCCACGCCGACGCTGTGGGATGAAGCGCTCGCGCAGTCAAAGTACAACGCGATCAACCTCGATCTCGGGCACTACACGGCCGGTACCAATTCGAGCCCGATTCCCTTACTGAAAGCGAAACATGACCGCATCGTCAGCCTGCACCTCAAGGATCGGAAATACGAGAAGGACGGCGGCGACAACCTGCCCTGGGGTCAGGGGGAAACGCCGATCAAAGAGGCCCTGCAGCTCATGAAGAAAGAGAAGTACAAGTTCCCGGCGAGCATCGAGCTCGAATACCGTATTCCGGAGGGTTCGACGGTAATGGCTGAAATGGCCAAGTGCGTTCAGTACTGCAAAGACGCGCTGGCGTGACTCGCTGAACATTGCAGAGGCGGTCGTGGCGGTGCCCGCGGGCGCCGCCGTGCTTACCGCCACAAATCTCTCTCCCCTCCGCGCTCTGAGTTCCGCATCCCGCCAGCCCGTCTCTGACTCTGGCTAACTTAATCCACTTCGGGAAGTCCAACTGTTCAGTAGCGAATTCTCGCGAATAGCGCCGCAAATTAACGTTCGGCGTTCCGGGATCGCCCTGCCTGCGGAAGGAGAAGTGGATGCAAGCGCCACCGATTCTGACTCTTGTTGTTGCGCTGGCGGATTTGGCGTGCGCCCAAAGCGACATAGGAACATGCAAGCAACTCAACGACGAGATTCTCGCCGATGTGGCGGCGGGCAAGCTGTCTCAGGCCGAGACAGCCACACTGGCAATCGACGACCGTAGGTGCGCCGGCGTAATTCTCAACAACATCGCCGTCGTCATGGAGCGAGACGGACGCTGGGCAGAGGCCGAGAAGTTCGCGCAGAAATCGGCGCGGGTTCTCGAAACAGTTGTCGCTTTCGACGATCCCATACTGTTGCCTCCGTATCATCTTTTATCCGCCAACAACCTTAATCAAAACAAAATCGCGAAATCGCGCGAGGCATTTCGCAGAATCCTGCAAATTCGCGCTGAAACGCCAAAGGATCGGCTGCTGGTTCACGGAATGGGAGCGGCGCTCCTTCGGTCCGAAGGCAAACTGCGCGACGCCGAGAGCGAGTATCTCCTCGCCTTAGGCGCAGCGCGAGAGGCTGGGCTCAGCGAAGCGCCCGAGGGAGCAACCGTTTTCACCGGTCTGGGAGGTCTCTACATCGAGCAGAATCGATTCGGCGACGCCAGTGGGGCGCTCGAACAGGCCAAACAGATCCTGGTTACGCACAAGGATACTCATCCGGTGGAATATATGGAACTTCTCCTGGCCAGGGCTCTGTTATCCACCAGGCAAGGCCATTGGCGCGATGCGGAGCAGGAGTTGGGCGAGGGTCTCGATATTGCTCACCACAAGCCGCCGGATGCGGATCTCATGGCATCCATGCTCAACTGGTATGTCATTGTTCTCCGCAAAACGCATCGCGGGCGCGAGGCGCGCGCGTTGGAGGCGCAGGCCCAGACGCTTCGAGGCCATTCCGAATCGAAGGCAATCGTAGATGTGAGCGAATTGGCGTACGCTGCGCGCCAAAAAGGCCGATAGTCACTGGCTGCAGGAAAACCGTCATAATGCAGGTTGAGAGGAGGGCGACGCTGGATGCCCGAGTATCAATTTCAGGTAAACGGAATGGCCTCGACGGTCGAATCCTGGGATCCCGATCAACCTCTGTTGTATGTGCTGCGGAATGGGCTCGGCCTGCATGGCGCGAAATTCGGATGCGGGCTCGGCCAGTGCGGCGCATGTACCGTTCTGCTTGACGGAAACGCGGTCCGCTCCTGCCTGACTCCGGTGAAACAGGTCGCCGGACGCAGCGTGACAACGTTGGAAGGCCTCGGATCTCCCGAAGCGCCGGACGCTGTACAGGCGGCGTTTATCGCCGAGCAGGCGGCGCAGTGCGGATACTGCACGAACGGCATGATCATGTCGGCAACCGCTCTGCTTCGCTCCAGTCCGCACCCAACTGAGGATCAGATCAAGAACAGTCTCGCCGGAAATCTTTGCCGGTGCGGCACGCACACGCGGATCCTGAACGCCGTAAACCGAGCGGCGAGCGCGGCCGGAGGTCCGAAATGAAGCGAACCGCTTTCTCGCGGCGCGACCTGCTGAAATCGGGCGGCGCTCTCATCGTCAGCTTCGCGTTCGGCGCAGCGGCTTCGGCGCAGAATCCGCCTCAGCCAGGCGGCTCTCGATCCGTGCCGTTCGACCTCGATAGTTTCCTCGCGATTCACGCCGATGGCACGGTCACGATCTTCACCAGCCGGGTGGATCCCGGAACGGGCATCACGGCGGTGTATCGGCAACTTGCGGCGGAAGAGCTTGGAATCCCGGTGGAGCGGTTCACTGTAGTTCAGGGAGACACCGCCGTAACGCCGAATCACGGCGGGACCGGCGGCAGCCAAGGCGTACCACGCGGTGGAGCAGACATTCGTCGCGCTGCGGCAACGGCTCGCCAGGCCTTACTTCGAATGGGCGCAACCCAACTGAACCACGAGGTCTCCGATCTGACGCTTGCCGATAGCGAGGTTCGCCCCGCGCGCGGAGGCGAGGGGATTTCGATCGCAAGGCTGATCGGCGACAAGCGCTTCGGCATCAAGGTTGATGCGAATGCGCCACTAAAGAGCCCGGCAACATTTCAAGTGATCGGCAAACCGGTCGCCCGCACCGATGTTCCGGGAAAGGCCACCGGGCGGCACGTTTATGTTCAGGATTTCAGCATTGCGGGCATGGCGCACGGGCGCGTCATTCGCCCGCCCGCAATCGGCGCCAATTTGCTCTCGGTCGATGAAACGTCGATTCAGGGAATCCCGGCCGTTCGCGCGATCCGGATCCAGAATTTTCTCGGAGTAGTCGCGGACGACGAGTGGGCCGCCGTTCGAGCGGCGCGCGAACTGAAGACCCATTGGAGCGAAGGGCAATCGCGGTTCCAGACCGAAGGGCTGGATCGCACGATGGCAACCGCGCCTACGCTGCGGGAGCAGACGGATATCGACCGCGGCGATGCTTCCGCGCGGCCCGCGCCGGCGAAGGAATTGTCCGCCTCATACTATTGGCCGTTTCACGGTCATGTCTCGCTCGCTCCTTCGTGCGCCGTCGCGGATGTAAAGGAATCGGGAACGACCGTGTGGTCCTCCACGCAGGACACGTGGGGACTGCGGAACCTGATCGCGAATACGTTCGGAGCCCCGCAGGAAAAGGTGCGGGTGGTCTACCTCGACGGCTCAGGGTCATACGGCAGCAACGGCGCCTTCGACTGCGCCGCGGATGCGGTATTGCTTTCGCGCGCCGCGGGTCGTCCCGTGCGTCTGCAATGGATGCGCCAGGACGAGCATGGGTGGGACCCGAAAGGTCCGGCTCAGCTTCTCGAACTTCGCGCCGGACTGGATGACAGCGGCAAACTGCTCTCCTGGGAGAGCCGCGCGGCGGGCGCCCCGGGACCGCAATGGACCGAAGGACTGCTGGGTCCGCTTGCCGCGGGCATGAGCGCTCCCCCGCCTCGCGCGGGCGGCGTGCCCACGACGCAGAATCTCGATCCGCCTTACGCCGTATCCCGGTTGCGAGTGACATCGCGAGCGCTGGCGAACACGCCCATCCGGCTTTCGAATCTGCGCGCGCCAAACAAGATCGGCAACGTGTTCGCAGTGGAAAGCTTCGTCGATGAACTGGCTGCCGCGGCGGGGTTGGATCCGGTGGCGTTTCGGCGCGCGGGGCTGAAAGATCCGCGCGCGCTGGCTGTGCTGGACCGGGCGGCGGAGATGATCGGCTGGGAGCCGCGGAAAGCGCCTCGTTCGCGCCAGGGCGCCGAAACGTTGATGATCGGGCGCGGCATGGCCTACATGCGATACAAGCAGGCCGAAAACTATGTCGCGATGGCGATGGAAGTCGCGGTAGACCGCCCGACGGGAAAGATTACCGTGCGCCGCATCGTGTGCGCGCACGATTGCGGACTTATCATTAATCCGGACGGGCTCCGCAATCAGGTAGAAGGCAACATTCTCCACACGCTGAGCCGGACGCTGCACGAAGAGGTTGTGTTCCGCGATTCCCGTGTCGCCACAACCGACTGGGCGAGCTATCCGATTCTGCGTTTTCCCGAAGCGCCGAGAGTCGAGGTAGCGCTGATCGATCATCCCGATCAGCCGTCTTATGGCGCTGGCGAGGCTGCTTGCGCACCGGTCGCGGCTGCGCTGGGCAACGCGGTGTACGACGCGACGGGAGTTCGGCTGCGTAAGGCGCCATTTACGCCGGCGAATTTCCTTGCCGCGGCGGGGGTTGGTTAAAACTTAGAGCCTGGAGTCAAAACTTAGAAATGGTGCGCCCGGAGTGATTCGAACACCCGACCTTCTGGTTCGTAGTTCCACGGGCGCATTTCTACTGTGGCCCGTGCTGTTTTGTCTTGTTGAGGTTAGAGGCAACCTGAGGGCTTGCCGTGTTACCACTTCGCATCGCGTCTATGCGTGTGGCTTCCAGCGTGGCTTCCAAATTCGTTGTTGAGGAGTGACTTCGAGGATTAGCCTTAACTCCTCATCGGAACCGGCTACCCTCCGGGCTACCCATCCGGGGGATTTCTCCGGATCGAATCCGAACCCGTTTTGCGAAAGCGGACTCGGGTCAATCCTGGCAAGCGCCGAAGTTCTGAAGCGCAAGGCGTTTTGCGTGGTGATTCCCGCATCCTCAACGCTCACATCTGCGCACGGTGTGATCAGCGGCTGGTTGAAGCTGAGCACGCGCTGCGACTCACTCTACCGTGATCCGCGCGGGTGAATGAACGCGGCGCGCGTTTCCCCCCCAACCCGCTTCGGATAATCGCCGGATGACATCGGAACCCGCGCGAGCGTAAGCTCCTGAAACCAGAATGTTGCGGGTCGCGCCAGAATAGGAGGGTCAGATCCTGGCCTTGGCCCCACATTAAAGAATCCTGAAGTGCTGAATTATATTGTGCTTTGATGGCGCGAATTCGGGTCCTGATTGCCGACGACCATCCGCTGGTCCGCAGCGGTTTACGCACGCTGCTCGAGCGGGCCAAAGAGTTTGAGATCGTGGCCGAAGCCGCGGACGGCTACGAAGCCATCGAGCTATGCTCGGCGCACCGCCCAAATGTGGTTCTTCTGGATGTCGGCATGCCGCGAATCAGCGGAACGGACGCAGCGCAGTGCATTTCACAGAAATTTCCAGACATCCGGATCATCATGGTCAGCATGCATTCCGACGAGGGATACGTGCTCAAGGCTTTGAAAGCCGGAGCCCGCGGTTACATTTTGAAGGCTTCCTCCGAGGCGGACGTTCTTGCGGCCGTTCGCGCCGTCGCCTCCGGCAACGCCTATTTCAGCCCGAGCATAACGAAGTTGCTGGTAGAAGAGTATGTTCTCGAGGCGCGGCGCAGGGGCGTGGAGGACAGCTACGACCTCCTCGGCCTGCGCGAAAGGGAAATTCTGCGACTGCTGGTCTCCGGAAAATCGAACAAAGAAATCGCCGAGCTCCTGCACATCGCCGTGTCGACGGTGGAGACCCATCGCAACAACATTCTGCAGAAGCTGAATTTGCACAGCTTGGCGGATCTGATCCTCTACGCCGTCCGCAAAGGGCTGATCTCCTGATAGCGCGATGGCGGTTCGCCAGCCGATTCGCTGCGACCGGACGTAAAGGGCAGGGTAAACCGGACGGTGGCGCCGTGCCCACGTTCCGATTCCACCGTCAGCTCGCCGCCGAGACGAGTGACTCGCTCCTGCATCCCCAGAATTCCCATGCCGCGTTCCTGCGATGCCACAAAACCTCGGCCGTCATCCTGGATCGAAAGCTGAATACGATTTTCCGCCTGCTGAATGTGAATGTGCACATGACGGGCTCCCGAGTGGCGCGACGCGTTCCGCAGCGCTTCCTGCACAACACGAAAGACACAGGTCCGGTGTTCTTCCGGCAAGTCGTCCCGCAAAGAATCCACCAGGACTTCCACATCCAGCGAAGACTTCCGCGTCACCTCGCGCGCCAGCCATTTCAGCGCCGGGGCGAGGCCCAGATCGTCGAGCATCGTCGGGCGCAGCAGAAGGGAAATATTGCGGACGACGCTTACGTTACGCTCCGTCATGTCCTGAATAAGCTGGAGCTGGCGAAACGCCTCCTCCCGATCTTCATTGCTCAGCGCCGATCTCAGGTTCTCGATTCCCAGCACGATCGCCGAAAGCACCTGCCCGACTTCGTCATGAAGCTCCCGTGAAATCCGGCGGCGCTCGGTCTCCTGGGCCGACACGAGTTCGGCCGAAAGACGCTTGAGCTCTTCCCGTGCTTTAAGCGCCTCCTGAAAGCGTTGCCGGGATTCATTTTCGAGGCGAAACAGACGCCACAACGTCGCGCCCGCAACCGCGATACCGATGAGAAAAGTCAAAGAGAGCAGACCGAGAAGCTTCGCCCGGAACGAGGACAGCATCACGCTGACGACCTGACTGGAGAGTTCCAGCCGCTTTTCGTTCAATTCCTGAATCCGGTCCGCCAGCCCGAGCGCGGACACGCGCCTCGGCCACACATCCCCCTGAAGTAGCGGATCGGTGATGCCTCGCTCCCCGCGCGCCTTTGCGTTCCAATCGAGGACTGGTGCGGCTGCGCTGAAATACGCGGCCGCCTCGTCCTTCAGCTGCTGGTAAGGCTCGCGCTCGTCCGGTTCCTCGAAGGTCTGGTATTCCGCAAGTCCAGAGGTGACTTCCGCCTTTCGGCGGAGAAATTCCTCGCGGCGAGCGCTTGCCGATCGTTCGTCGGGGCTTAGCAGAAAATCGCGAAGGGTGGTTCCTGAAAGGTAGATGCTGGAGCGAAGAGTTTCAAGGGCTCGGTCGCGGCTGACGAAATTCTGGCGGATCTGCTCCTCGCGCTTTTCGATTTCGCCCAGGAACGACAGCGCGCTCAGGCCCAGAGTGCCCAACAGAATCAGCATTCCTCCGAACCCGCCGAACAGGAGGAAACGCGATTGCCCGGAGGATTTGGTAGTGCTCACGGCGGACCTGTGGCTACACTATAACGGCTTTGCTGGTGAGGACGGCAGCGCGGGTGACTGCTGCGCAACCGAGGGCGGCTGCTCCGGCGTTCGTGAGGGGAGCCGAACGTCCTCTGTTCCCTGATCGTATGATGCATGCCGGGCTGGTTGAATACCGTCCGGACGGGATCGTTGGAGGGAAATGGCCGTAGTCAGCGAGCATTGTACGCGACCTCCCTCGTCTTTTGCCGGCCGCTCCGCGACCTGCCCCTATCCTGGTGCGGGAGGCGAACAGACGAAAATACTGTCGGCAATGTATTAATGCGCGATCCCCTCGAGAAACGGCGTCGCACCGCCTTAGAATACGGACGTCGCATGAACTTCTTCAGGCTCATTCGCTCGGGCATCGACGTACAGCCCCTGGCCGAGGAGGTTCGGTCACAGGAGCATCGCTGGCTAGCCGATACCGGCCGTCAGGACAGGATTGCCGCCCAGCGCGATACGAATACGATCTTTCTTCGCTCGGCCGTACCGCGCCCGGATTTACACATCAACGAAAACCAGGAGAGCGGCCTGACGCCAGGCGCGCAATTCTTCCCAAAAGCCCTTGGGTTCATGACCGAGTTTGCTGCGGAAATGAACTGCCTCTTATCGCGCGCCGTAATCGTGCGTCTCAAGCCGCGGTCTCAGGTGCTCCGCCATATCGACGAGGGTTCTTACTACTTCCTTCGCGACCGTTTCCATCTCGTGATTCAGAGTTCCGCGGGAAGCGTGATGATGAGCGGCGGCGAGCAGGTCCAAATGCGCGAGGGAGAACTCTGGTGGTTTGACAACAAGCAGTTCCACGAATCCAGCAACGAGTCGGACGAATGGCGCATTCACTACATATTTGATCTTCTGTCGGTCGAGTACGGAGATCTTGCCGTGAATCCCCTCGTTGTGCCCGCGTCCACTCGGCGCGTTCCCGCGCTGCAACCCCTATCAAGCGGCAGTCGGTCTGTCGAGTCGAGGCAACGAGACCTCCGCACGCTTCTCTTCTCGGCGATTGAGGAACGCGGCATTCTGCGCGGCGGCCGGCAACGGTTGGTTTCTCCGAACGGCTTACGGAATCGCTGGCTGATCGATACCCGCCGCCTGCTCATGGATCCCGTCTTCCTCGATAACGCGGCGGAACTGTTCTGGGAGGAATGCGCTCGATTCCTGCCGTTCCAGATCGGCGCGATCGAGACCGCCGGCATTCCACTGCTTTCCGCGATTCTCTTGAAGTCCGCCGGTCGGGGGACCCCCGTCAACGGATTCACGGTGCGGAAGGAACGAAAAACCTACGGCTCTGGCCAGGCGATTGACGGCGTCCTCACGGACGAGCCAATCCTGTTTGTGGACGACATTCTGAATTCCGGAAGCTCGCTCGAGAAGGCTCGCGCAATTCTCGGGCAAAGCGGCAGGAATATGGATCGTGTGTTCGTGCTGATCGATTATGAGAGCCCTGCTGGTGAGGACTGGCGCAAGCAACACAGCGTCGATATTCTTTCGGTCTTCCACCTCAGCGACTTCGGCCTTTCACTGGCCCATGAGCCTGCTTGCCGCCCCTCGGCTGCATTCCGCAACGTCTGGAACTTCGCCTCGCCGGATCCCAACTTCTTTCATCGCGTTCCGAAATCTTTTCCCGCTACCGACGGCACGCGCATCTATTTCGGAAGTGACTCCGGAACGTTCTGGTGCCTCGACGCGAGGAACGGATCGATCCTCTGGACCTTCAAAGTCAATACGCCCGGCCACAAGAATCTCTGGTCCAGCCCTGCGCTGCATGACGGCAAGGTCTACTTCGGCGCCTATGACGGTAACGTCTATTGTCTTGAGACGTTGACAGGCCAGGAGGTCTGGCGATTCATCGGCGCGGATTGGGTAGGTTCATCGCCCGCGCTGGCGCCGGAGCTTGGCCTGCTGTTCATCGGTCTCGAATACGCCGTTGAAGGAAAGCGCGGCGGCATTGCCGCCCTTCAACTGAACAATGGCGAGTTGGCTTGGGAACACCAAACTCGCCGTTATACGCACGCATCGCCCGCATACTGGCCGGAGCGCCAACTGGTCGCATGTGGGAGCAATGACAATGAGCTGTTCCTGTTCGACGCAAATACGGGCGAAGCGCAATGGCGATTTTCAACGGGTCTGCCTGAGGTACAGGCGTCCGTTCGGCACGCGCCAGCCTTCGATGCGGAGCGCGGCCAGGTTATTACGGGTTGCGCGAGCGGCATGATTTATGTGATCGAAGTCGAAACGGGGCGCGAGGCCTGGTCCGTCCAGACGGGCAATACAATCTACACGGTCCCGCTCGTCGTGGGCGCCAAGGCCTGGGTCGGTTCCGGCGATAAGCACATGTACATTCTGGATTTGGCGCGCCGCTGCGTCCGAACGAAGATCTTTGCCGGATCGAAGGTGTTCGGCCCGGCCGCCTTCCTGAAAAACAGGATCTATTTTGGCGCCTGCAATGGGCTGGTCTATGAGTTGGATCCCGCAGCGGACGAGATAACAGGCACGCATCAACTCCCCGATGCCATTACCAATCGGATCAACTACAGTACTGAGACCGGCTACCTTTACGCCTTGACCTATATGAATGAGCTTTTCGCGTTCGAGCCTGCGTGAATGTGCTGCTCCGCGCGGAAGCGCCCGTTTTTACCGTGGGCGCTGTATTTTCGGACTGGCCCCTGAACCTTACAATCAGGCCGAAGGGTGCGAGACTACGCCGCGTGGCTTGATGAAGCATTCCGTAAATGGTCGAGCCGATCGGTTAGCGGCCCATCTTGCGACCCTGCGACACCCGTCCATGGAAGCCCTGGCCAGGAGCATTCCCCACTGGTCGATGATTGCGGCAATCACCGGGTCCGCGATCGTGATCCCTCTCAGCGGACTGGCTGCGGAAGGGCGTGCGGGGCATGTTCCCCACAAGCCCCTGTTTCGCGCGATCAGTGTTGCGATGGCCGAAGCCGCGGCTTCGCCTTCGAGTTCCCCTCGACTCGCCGCGGCGAGCCAGACAAACGCGCCGTCTATTACTACCAACGGCGTGGTCCCCGTTTACGGACACGTCAATATCATTCAGCCCGGCGGTTGGGTATCTATTTATGGCGCGAATCTGGCCGATGGGGTCGCGGTCTGGAACGGAGACTTTCCAACCTCGTTGGGCGGCGTCACCGTCACCATTAATGGCAAACCGGCCTATCTGTCCTTCGTGAGTCCCGGCCAGATCAATCTTCAGGCTCCGGATGACACGGCGACCGGAACGGTGTCAGTGGTCGTCAGCACCGGTCACGGCCAGATCGCTTCGACCGTCTCGCTCAATCAATATTCCCCAACGTTCGCTCTGATCGATTCGACTCATATCGCGGGCATCATTCTTCGCTCCGACGGAACTGGCGCGTTCGGGGGCGGAGCGTACGATGTGCTCGGGCCCACCGGCAACTGCTTCGGGTATCCGACCGTAAGCGCGGAGCCCGGCGACATCGTCGAAATCTTTGGCTTTGGCTTCGGCCCGACGAGTCCGTCCGAGCCAGCCGGCAGGCCCTTCTCCGGCGCTGCCCCCGTCACCCAACCGGTTTCGCTTTTCATCAACGGCGTCCAGGTCCAGACGCTGTTTGTAGGGCTTTCGAGCGCCGGCGTCTACCAGATGAATGTGGTCGTTCCGCCGGGGCTGGGTGAAGGAGACGTTCCGGTCGTCGCGCAGATCGGCGGAATGTCAACGCAGGGCCGTCTTCTCTTCCCGCTGAATATTTCTGCCATGGCCGCAGGCTGCTCTACCGTTGGTTCCGGTGACGGGGGAATCGGAGACGGTGGAGGCGGAGACGGAGGTTTTGGCGGCGATGGCGGCGGCGGGGGAGACGGTGGCAGTGGCGGAGGAGATGGCGGCGATGGCGGTGGAGGTGGTGATGGCGGCGGTGACGGTGGGGGAGGCGGAGATGGTGGGGGCGACGGGGGCGACGGCGATGGCGCTTAGTCACCTACACCCGATCTGCAGGACCGGCGGAACCCAGCTTTTGCTGGTCGCGATGGTCCTGCCCGTGGCTCTCTTCGCGCAGGCAGCTTCGCGAATCAGACCGGTGCCAATCGATTCGATGGAACCCGTTACTGGCTCGGTGGAACGCGTAAATGCGCCAGTGGATCGAAAAACGGCCTTGGACGGCCTAAGCCGGGCCAGGCAGTCGTTCTCCCTGCGAACTGCCGGTCTGGCTTACGACATCAAGGTCAGTTTTCAGGTTGATTCCAAAGGCCAGACGAACTACGACGGCGTTTGGACCATGGAGGAGACCTTCGCTCCGAACTATGGAATTCACTGGACTGCAAGAGCCGCCTCCGGGTATGCCGTCACGCGGATCTCGTCTAAAAATGGCGTCTATCAGGAGGGCAACGCGGGCGTCATTCCGCTGCGGCTCCAGGAAGTTCGCGGGATTCTCTTCGACCCGGTTCAGTCGTCGGCCTACGCGAATCGCGGCACGATCCGAAAGTCCGCATCCAGCTTCCACGGAATGACCGTAACCTGTGTCCTGCTGTCGCGCTCATCGTCGCCCCCTCCGCTTGCGACGGGGCGCGACTGGGAAGAAACGGAGGAATGTTTCGATCCGCAAACGGGCCTGCTCCAGATGCATTCAGAAGTTCCGGGACGCTATGTGCTTTACGACTACGCCAACGCTCCGAGACTCGGAGACCGAGTCCTTCCCCGGCGCGCGACTGTGATTGAAGGAGGGCGCACGGTGTCTAGCATTTCTGTCGACAGCGCCGAATTGATCCCAGCTCCGGATCCGAACTTATTCACTCCCACCGATACGATGAAAGCGAATGGACCCGCAATAGCGATCGGTACGGCGACGAAGATGACCCGCGTAGCAGGTAACCGGCCCGTCACGCCTGCAACGAACCTCGAGCCGGTATGCGTATTTGGCGTCTTGAGTCCGGCCGGCCGATTAGTCGAAGCGCACTCGCTGCAGCCGCGGGATCCGAACAGTCAGGCTGCTGTGGACGATGCGCTCCAGATCAATTTTGCTCCGGAGATTCCGGCCGGCTCCGCACCGTCCCAGCATTTTGTGTTTGTTGTCGAGGAATTCCCGTCGGGACAATGACCGATGCGGCGGTATCACTGGAACGTGACGTTGGAGGATGCCTCGAAGTGACGGTGATTTCGGTACTCGATGTCAACTCGGTACCTCGTGCCGGAGCGGTAGGTGGCCGCGAAGTCGGCGCGTACCGGAAGCAGGTGGGAAGATTCTCCGATCCTGACGTAGTCCCAGGTGACGTGTTCTTCCCTCGCCTGAAATTGGAACGGGGCCGGAAACTGATCGGAACGATCCTCAACTTCGATGACTCGGCCGCCTGGATCCTCGATGACGAAACGGCCCGATCGCGCCGGATTGTACCTCTCATACGAAAAGTACAGGAAGGGAAAGCAGCCATCGACAGGTGAGTGAAAACGGTAGTCGAGCACTGGGCGGCCATTCACCGTTGAGCGGCCGTGGTGCTCGATTCTCGTCGGACATTGCGGATCGAAGAGCGGTCCGATCTCGGTCTCGAATCCTTCATACCATTTGTAGCCCGGCAGCGCGTCGAACGGCTGGTCCCACGCCTGACCGTTGCGTTTGATTTGTGTTCGCACGGCGCGTCGGCCCTGAAACGCGATTTCCGATTCCACGGTGTCATAGGGCCTCAGCGGACCCGTTGCCGATCCACTTCGATAACGTTTCGCGACTTCATCCGCCACGAAATTGGGCATGTGCGCGAGTTGAGCTAGGTTAACGCTGCGGGCGTGCTCCAGTTCTCTCGAGCCTTGCGTGGCTGGCGTCTCAGAGCGTGTTTGCTCGAATCCCGGCGATTCGGAGCCTTGCAAAAGGTTTATGCCCTCGCGCGGTCGCGCCTCCAGCAAACCTCGGACCTCCGCCGGAGACAGTTTTCGCAGAAGCCGCATCGAGACGACTTCCAGCGACTGGACCCTCGACGTCGCCTCCTCCCATTGGGGCTGTATTTGCCGGCAGACGATTTCCACCTCGTCGCCCATGGAGTATGCGGCCGTAAGCGCGGACGGAGCAAGATCGGCCGAATCGGGAAGCATCGCGTCCACGACCCTGCGATCCCTAAGCTTCACCGAAATCGAATGTTCCCCGACGCGCTCCAGGTTTGCCGAAAATGTGAGTTCGTCTTGTAAGGAGACGCCGGATTGGACAAGGAATAGCAGTAGAGGTAAAAGGGCAATAGGCGCTGGCCAGTAAGCTCTTCGACGCATCACATGCATCGTCATCATCGAACTTATCTCCGAATGCAGCAATACTGGCCCGGCTGTATTCCGCCGGGAATTCCCGACGAGGCGTTCCCGATGACAGTAATTTCGGCCTCGATGTCTCAATAATTTAAGCGAGCCTTCGGGCAATCCCGCACACTCGCGGTCGGAAGCTTGTATCCGCCCCGAAGACTGTACTACTCGATCTCAATTTGCGGATGAAGAAATCCGCGTGACTCAAGGTCGTGGAGCAAGCGGGGGCAGAAAATACACCCACCCTCCGGGCTGGCCCAATCCTCAGAATCACGACGCGCGGGTGTGCGCCCTGCATGAGAAGGAGCGTTGCCGCCGAGTGCCGATTACAGCCACGTCATTCCGGCCCTACAACGGGAAGCCGCAACGCAGACGGATGCCATTTTGGAGCCGGTGGCTTCCGGCGTGGCTTCCACCGATGAAAAACGGCCCTACAGCCAAAGGCTGGCTGTCGGGGATTCTCAAGTCTCACGACCGCCGCCGGCATGACCAACTCGTGGTTTCGGAACCAGTGTGTTACATCATAAATCGTCCCGAAGTCGGCGGAACGTCCCGCGTCAGAGATTCAATTCTTCCGCCGCCTGATGAGGACTGGGGAAGCCGTAGTTCAGAACAAACATGGCCCTCGCGTAGCAAGTTTTGCGTAACTACCCGATCAGGCCCAAGGCCTCAAGCCAGGCGTTGACTTGTCCGAACGCATCTTGCTGCCACTGATCAGGCGAGCGCTCACCGAGAATCGCAGTGTCCTGCACAAACTGCCTGACGCAGGTTGGTCCATATGTATCCACCGCGGCGAACTTCTCGGCAATGTGCCTATATCCTTCCTCTCCGCTGCGATGCGCAAGGATCGGACGGCAGTCTTGCGCCAGGGCGTCCGGTCCGCCGGGATAGTTTCGTATGCAGTAGTAAATATCGTACGAATCTTTTTGCTTATGCCGGCCGTTTAACGCGTGTCCCTTCATGGCGAGGAGAGCGGGAATGGAGCATACGGCTACTTCAACCCGGTTCTTTCCGCCCGCGGGCATCGCGCCTTCGATGGCCACCAACTCGTAGAAGCGAAGCGCCAGTTCGGCGCCGTCCGCTCGCTGCACCGCGAAGTTGTCTATCAGCGGAGGCTTGTTCTTAACGATCTCTGCATCTCGCGGCATGAGGAAGTCCACGATGATGTCGATCGGCGGTCCGCCGTCCGTGGCGAGAACCTGCCGCACCAACTGAAAACGCCTGAGTTCTTCCCGTTGCTCATAGCCTTTGCCTTTGAGCGCCTCGACAAGGGTGGCATACTCCCCGTCACCTAAAGCCTCCGCATCGAGTCCGAGATCCACGTCTAGAGACCCCACATGAGGCATCTCTTCGTTGTTCAGCAGGAGCCACGGCACGGCACCGCCGACCACTGCGAATTTGCCATTGAAGCTTCCGAGAATTTGCCCGATTTCAATGAGGACGCTCTTTACGGCATCCGTCGTGCGGTCGTCATAATCGGCGGCAGACTGCGGCTCCTTTTTATTTATTTCGGCCATTTGAGTTGCTCCCGCCTCAAATGCTCTGCGGCTTCCTGACCGCGTTCTCCGGCGGCCGCGAGGTCAAGATAGGTTTGCACCGGACCCGTGCACACAGCACCGGGCGCGGGCTCGACCGTGTCCTCCAGGAGTCCGCGATCTTTTGGAATCGTGACGATGACATTTTCGCCCTTACCGGCAGCGGAAAGCTGTAGGGCAGGTTTGAGTCGTTGCAATCCAGACTCATCGGCGTAGAAGTATTGCATGCCCGTGCGCCCGTAGGGCGCCAGCCAATGGGCCGCGGAAAACGAACAGAAGATCGCACGCCCTTTGACCTGGTCAATCCCCAGGGTGGTTCGGGCAGCATCTTCAAGGGCCTTCCCGTGCATCACCGTATAGAAGCTCATGCGTTTTCCAAGAGGAGGCTCGTAAGCGTCACGCCAGGCATCCAGCAATTCGTTGGGCCTTGAAAGGTGAAGGCCGCGCTCCGATACCTGAGCCCATTCCCGATCGAGCAGCCCAGTACGCACATTGCTCACATGTCCGAGACTGACTCCTGCGAACTGTGCGAGTTCTTCGACACGCCACGGTCGTTTGGGATCGCGAAGCATGGTTTTCAGCACCTGCGCGGACCTTGGCCGAAACAGAGACTTAAGTTCGCGCCGTTCCGGCGGCGGCTTGTCCGAGACGATCCGTTCGATGAACACCCCGTCAAATTCGAGTCGCACATTGCCTTGAAGGTCCACGAACCCGACTTTGTTCTCCCGGCAAATCATCCGCGCTTCCGGTGAAAGGTAAGGGGCGATGAAGATGGGTGTCGCCTGCAGGTCGGAATGTTCGATGTAGTTCCGCAGCTGGAGCAGGCCGTCACGAACGTAGCGAGGCTGTCCACTGGATTTGACTTCGCACACGAGCACATGCGGCTGGTTTGCAGCGGTGAGGCGCACGAGCACATCGATCTCGTGGCGGACCATCGACGGCTGTACCTCTACGCTTTCAATCGTGATGATTGGGATTTCTTTCAGAATCGATTCGAGCGCGTTCGCCGCATCTCTCTCAAACGCCTTCATCGAATCGGCCTTTTTCAGCATATGTTGAAACTAGCCTATTTGGTGAAATTTGGCAATCAAATTTCACTATTTTATATGGTTTCAACAAATGCTGAAAAGGCTCAGAGTCCTGAAAGATTGATTGGGTCAGCACCCCCCCAAGTTTACTCCGCCATGGCTATTGGCCAATAACAACACACCCTGACGCTTGAGGCATGTCAGGAACGGATCCCGGAGATCCGTTCCGATCTACCCAATAGGGCTCGGGCAGTTACCGGCCGTGTGTGACGGACTCCGTGCTCAACGGCACCAAGCTAGTACATCGTCCAAATAGTTCTTTATATTAATAGGAACTTCCCGTACACTGGTGGCATGCCGCGTGTAGCGCTTCCTGTGCAGATGGATGCGGAAACCCGAAGCACGCTGAATCAATTGATCCGCTCATCGTCGACGCC
>DATFSM010000080.1:0-82913 GCA_035262625.1 Bryobacteraceae bacterium | reverse complement strand
GGCGTCGACGATGAGCGGATCAATTGATTCAGCGTGCTTCGGGTTTCCGCATCCATCTGCACAGGAAGCGCTACACGCGGCATGCCACCAGTGTACGGGAAGTTCCTATTAATATAAAGAACTATTTGGACGATGTACTAGGGCTGAACTAGAGGCAACTGTGAAGAGAGCTGAAGTTCGATCATCAGACCGACCCGCCGGTCAATCTGAAAAAACATCGCGGCCTTCTTTTCGCCGATCAGTTGCTCGAACTTCGGAATCCATGCCTGGCGCAGCTTCGAAGCCTCTTCATCGACGCCAATCCATCGGCGAATGTAGCTCGACGCCTGGCTGTCCGTCATCCCTTTGTAATTCGTCGCGTACTCCTTCACCAAGGCATACCGGTGATCATTCACCTTGATCATCTCCTGCATATACGAGTCGTACAGCGGCCAGAATTTCGCTGCCTCGTCGCCGGTAAGGGGCATGTTGGCGGCGACAACCTGTTTTTTCTGATCGCGCAAGTCCTTACGCATCAGATTGACTTCGGCGTCAGTGACCTTCGCAACATCCTGCGCCTGTACGTTCTGGGCAAAAGAAGCGGCTGTGGCCAGCAGAAAGCCTGCGCCAAGCGCGAGGAGGGTTGTGGCGATCTTCATGATTTGTTCTCTCAATCCAAAGTCAGGGTTAACGAATGTGATTGATGCCCTCTCGCGAGTGGCGATTTAGGATTGTTGTTCCGCGTCTGCGATATCTTCTAACGGGGGTACGCTCATGCTGAACTGGACGCGAAGAGGATTTCTGGGGTCGCTCTCAGCCGCCGCGGGAGTGACGAAACTCGCGGCTCAACAGCCGAGTCCGCTGGTTGGGCGGGCGGCGGGAAAGCCAATCAAAATCACGGACCTGCGCTGCGCGATCATCGGCCGCAACCCGACGGTCCGCATCGTGACGGATCAGGGCATTTCCGGATACGGCCAGGCGGAATCGGCGAAGCCTTATCTGAAACCGATGGTCCTCTTTTATAAAGACTATCTTTTGGGCGAAGACCCAACGGACGTGCAGCGCGTGATGCTGAAGATCCGCCGGATGGGCGCATTCAAGCCCTGGGGATCCGCGGTGAGCGCGATCGAGATCGCCCTGTGGGATATCGCCGGGCAGGCGGCGGGCGTGCCGGTTTACAAGTTGCTCGGCGGCAAAATTCGCGACCGCGTGCGCGCTTATAACGGCGGCGTGCGCTTCCCCATGACCGGCCAGACTCCGGCGGATTACGCGGAGAACATGGCCAAAATGAAGGAGGCCAAAGAGGGCTTCACGCTCATCAAGCAGGCCGTCGGCTTTCACAACCCGGCGATGATGCGCGGCATTCCGAACGGGTGGTACGACGAGCCCCGTACGGGAGCTTCGCATGCCGATCGTGGCCTCATGACCGAACAGGGTCTGGATCACGTCATCGCATGCTGCGAAGCCATGAAGAAGGTTCTCGGCAAAAATATCGGTCTTGCTCTGGATTGCGGACCTGGATGGTTCGTCAAGGACGCCATCCGTTTCGCCCGCGCTCTCGAACCCCTGAACATCGCATGGCTGGAAGACCTGATCACGGGCGACTACATGCCGTACCCGAACGCTGAAGTTTTCCGCGAGGTGACGCAGAGCACGTCAATCCCAATTCATACCGGCGAAGAGATCTACCTCCGCGAAAACTTCAAGGATCTGATTGAGAAGCAGGCGATCAATGTTGTGGGCCCGGACCCGGAAGACGTAGGCGGTCTGGCGGAGACGAAATGGATCGCCGAGTATGCCGATCTCCATGGAATACTCATCGCGCCGCACGGGATTTTTGACGGGCTGATTGGCCTCGCGGCGCATGTCCATCTGGCGGCGGCGCTGCCGCAGAACTACATCGGATTCGAGTATCCGGTCGGACAGCCCGAATGGTGCTATGACATCGTGGACGGCTTACCAGACCCGATCATGAAGAAGGGGTTCATCGATGTTTGGGACAAACCCGGTCTCGGCGTGACCTTCCGCGTTGCTGCCGCCAAAGCACGGCTGTCGCAAGAAGACCGAAATTTCTTCGATTGAGACGGGTCCGGATTTCGCGCGCCGAGCCAGCCGATATAAAATAGCGCGGTACGCGAGTCCTCGCGCAATCAGGCGCCGACAGGGAGGGAATATGTGCGATCAGGATCATTTTGAAGACGACCGCCGGGAGTTCGAAGCGCGCGGTCTGGTGACACGCAAACAGTTCGGCCGGATGTTGGGAGCCGGTGTCGCAATGATGCTTCCGCAGGTGGCGAACGCAGTGACGGTAACCGAATCCGATGTAAACGTGACGACGCCGGATGGAACGGCGGACTGCTATTTCGTTCATCCCGCTTCCGGGACAGCGCCGGGCGTCCTGATCTGGCCGGATATCTTCGGACTGCGACCCGCCCTGCGGCAGATGGGAAAGCGGCTGGCCGAGTCCGGTTATTCAGTGCTCGTCGTCAATCCGTTCTATCGCGCCAAGAAAGCCCCTACTGCCCCAGCGGGCGGCGCGACCAACATTCAGGAGGTCATGCCGCTCGCCCGTGGCCTGAACGAGACGACGCATATGACGGATGCGAAAGCGTTCATCGGATGGCTGGATACGCAGCCTTCCGTCGCGAAGAACCGCAAGATGGGGACGCAGGGTTACTGCATGGGCGGCCCGATCGCGTTTCGGACCGCCGCCGCGATGCCGGATCGTGTCGGCGCGGTAGCTTCGTTCCACGGCGGGGGTCTCGTCACGGATCAGCCGAACAGCCCACACCTCCAGGCGGCGAAAAGCCATGCCCAGTTCCTCATTGCGATCGCATCAAACGACGATGCGCGGTCTCCCAAGGACAAGGACGTTCTGAAGGAGACCTTCGCCAACGCCAATCTGCCGGCGGAAATCGAGGTCTACGAAGGCGCGGCGCATGGCTGGTGCCCGCCGGATTCACAGGTATATAACGAGCCGAAGGCCGAAAAAGCGTGGTCGCGTCTGCTCGTGTTGTACGGCAAGGCGCTCGCTTAACATCGGCTTCCCGCTCCGGACAGAGACATTGTCCCGGAATTGACAGAAGCCACCGCTGGCGCGAGGAAACGCCCGTTGTCACCTGCCCGCCTCTGACACGCCCTACAAAGGCGGCAGTTGGGGCGTCCTGAACGCGCTCTGCTTTCGCGAAGTCAACCGGCGGTTCGAACTCGTCGGATTCCATGAGGCTACGCAGGTGGGCCACGTTCAGTCCGCTCCGCTTTAGGCAAGTAGGTTCCGGTCATCGAGCCCCGTCGGATTAGTGGAGGTCAATCCTTTGAAATCGGAAGTCGGGTTGCCGACCTCTTTCCTAAAAAACGACATTCGCGCCATGCTGCGCATCGCTGCGCCCCTGGCTTTCGCGGAATTGGGCTGGATGTCGATGTCCGTGGTGGACAACATCATGGTCGGCCATCTTCCCGACAGCGCGGTGGCGATTGGCGCCGCGAGCGTCGGAGGCGCTTTGTTTTCAGCGTTCGCGATATTCGGCATCGCGCTGATGTCGGGTCTCGATACTCTGATCTCGCACGCGCATGGCGCCAACGCCCGAGACGAGGCGCACGTCACCCTGATGTCCGGCACAGCACTGGCGCTCTGCCTTGCCGGGCCGACGGCGTTTTTTATTCTCGGCCTGACGCCTCTGCTTCGGATCATCGGCGTACCTGGGGAAATCCGGGCGCCCGCCACCGGATTTATCCGCGTGCTGGTCTGGAGCATGCCGCTGCTCTTCATCTACACCACGTTTCGGCGCTATCTGCAGGGGATCCACTACGTCAAGCCGGTGCCGTTCGCCCTGATCAGCGCGAATCTCGTGAACGTTTTGGGCAACTGGGTCCTGATTTACGGGCACTGGGGATTCCCGGCGATGGGAATCCGCGGTTCGGCTCTTTCGACGGTGCTTGCGCGCGTCTATCTGGCCGGAACGATGGTGGTTGCCGTATACCGCCGCGATCCGGACGCATTCCGGGCGCCTCGGGTCCGGTGGGAGCGGATCTCACATCTGCTTCGCCTCGGGTTGCCGGCGGCCCTCACGACCGGCTTCGAGGTGGGAATTTTCAACGCAACGACGGCTCTGGTGGCAAAACTGGGGCCGGTGAGCCTTGCCGCCCACACGATTGCGCTAAACGCCGCATCGGTGACTTTCATGGTCCCTCTCGGGATCTCCTCAGCGGCGGCGGTTTCCGTAGGCCGGGCGGTCGGCGCGAAAGATCCGCACGCCGCTGCACGTGCCGGATGGACGGCGATTGGTCTGGGTCTGACTTTCGAAGTCTGCTCGGCCCTCGCGTTCCTTTTGCTTCCCCGAACGATCGCCCGCGCATACACCCGGGATGACGCAGTTATCTCTTTTGCTATCAGATTGTTATGGATCGCCGCCGCCTTTCAGCTTTTCGACGGCGCCCAGACTGTGGCGACCGGAGCATTAAGAGGATTGGGAGACACGCGAACCCCGATGATCTGGAATTTTGTGTGCTACTGGGTGATTGGACTCCCGGTTGGATGCTGGCTGGGATTCGGACTGAACTGGGGCGCGGCTGGCTTCTGGTGGGAACTCTGCGTGGCGCTTATGGTCATCGGGATCGCACTCATCGCAACCTGGTCCAAGCGGTCCAGAGTTCAGCATGGCCATAGTTGACATTGCAGCACTAAAGTTTTATTATCCAATACAGATAAGGTTTATTTACTAAGCCGAATCCAAATCAAACGAAAGGAATCTGAGGACTATGAGCACCGCACTTTCCTACGATCCGTTCCAGGGGCTTCGGCTCTTTGAGGACGCCGTGACGCGCCTGATGTCCGAGCCCAGCGCGGGCCGGCCGTGGGCCCCCGCCGTCGACATCCTCGAGACCGAAGACGCAATCACCCTCAAGGCGGACGTCCCCGATGTGAACATCAACGATCTCGACATCCGTGTCGAGAACAACACGCTGACCGTGAAGGGTCACCGCAAATTCGAAAAGAATGAGAACGTGAAGGGTTGGCACCGCATCGAGCGCAGCTACGGCGAGTTCGTCCGCAGCTTCGCTTTACCGAACACCGTGGATACCGAAAAAGTAGGCGCGGATTATAAAAACGGCGTGCTGTCGATCAGCCTTCCCAAGAAGGAAGCGGCGAAGCCCCGACAGGTCAAAGTAGCCGTCAACGGTGGCGCCGCCGACGTTCAAAAGTAACGCTGCCCACGTTCTCTGGCGGGGTTGAGCGCGCGTTCGCAGCTCCCCCGCCTTTTGCGTGCTCCGCGAACGCATTTTCGGAATTAGAGTGAAGAGAAATCAACCATGCCATTCCGGTTTGACAAACTGACCCAAAAGGCTCAGGAGGCCGTTCAGCAGGCGCAGGGAATCGCCGGCGAGAACGGGAATCAGGCGGTGCATCCGCTCCACCTGCTTATCGCTCTGGCGACGGAGCGGGAGGGAATTGTGCGCCCGGTGCTGGAGAAGTGCGGCGTGCAGCCGGATGCCGTCCTCGCGGAGGCGCAGCGTCAGGTCACAAACCTGCCGAAGGTAACGGGGCAGTCCACCGGGATGTACGTCGCCCCCAGCCTGCAGCAGGTTTTTGAGGCCTCTTTTAAGGAATCGGAAACCTTCAAGGACGAATACGTCTCGACAGAGCACCTGCTGCTGGGAATCGTGGATCAGAAGTACGACCCGGCCGGTTCATTGCTCAACAAGATGGGCGCAAACCACGACGCCATCCTGAAGGCTCTGGTGGCGGTGCGCGGCACGCAACGCGTGACGGATCAGAATCCCGAATCGAAATATCAGGCGCTCGAACGCTATGCCGTCGATCTGACGGAACAGGCGAGGCGCGGCAAGCTCGATCCGGTGATCGGGCGCGACGACGAGATCCGCCGCGTAATGCAGGTGCTGAGCCGGCGCACGAAGAACAACCCGGTCCTGATCGGCGAGCCCGGCGTCGGTAAGACCGCCATTGTGGAAGGTCTTGCGCAGCGCATCCTCAAGGGGGATGTGCCCGAGCAACTCAGGAATAAGCGGGTTGTCGCGATTGATCTCGGCCAGATGGTGGCCGGGACGAAGTTCCGCGGCGAGTTCGAAGACCGGCTGAAGGCCGTCCTGAAAGAGATCACCGAATCGAACGGCGAGATCGTGTGCTTCATCGACGAACTGCACACGCTGGTAGGCGCAGGCGGTTCTGAGGGCGCGATCGATGCCGCGAACATGCTGAAACCCGCGCTGGCGCGAGGCGAGCTGCGCTGCATCGGCGCGACTACGCTGGCCGAATACCGCAAGTACGTGGAGAAGGACGCCGCGCTCGCGCGCAGGTTCCAAACCGTCATGGTTGGGGAGCCCACCGTCGACGACACGATCGCGATTCTCCGCGGCCTCAAAGAGAAGTTCGAAATTCACCACAGCGTCCGGATCAAGGACTCGGCCATTGTGGCTGCGGCTGTGCTTTCGCATCGCTACATCACCGACCGGTTCCTGCCGGACAAAGCGATCGACCTCGTCGACGAGGCGGGCTCGGCGCTGAAGATCCAGATCGGAAGTATGCCGATCGAGATCGACAATCTCGAGCGGCGCGTGTCGCACCTTGAGATTGAGCGTCAGGCGCTGAATCGGGAGAACGACGCCGCGTCCAAAGATCGCCTGCGCCAGGTTGAGAATGAACTCGAGCGCCTCCGGGGCGAGGCCGCGGTGCTGAAAGAGCGCTGGACGCGTGAAAAGAGCGCTATTACCCGCGTGCAGCAGCTCAAAGAAGAGCTGGAGCAGACCCGCGCCGAAGAAGAAAAGGCCACGCGCACGGGCAACTGGGAACAGGCTGCCCAACTCAAATACGGCAAACTAGCGGAAATCGAGCGTAATCTCGAAACAGCGAACCACGACCTCGAATCGATCAAGTCCGGCAGCCCTTTGCTGAAGGAGGAGATCGACGAAGAGGACATCGCCAAGATCGTAGCGCGCTGGACCGGCATTCCGGTTTCGCGCATGCTCGAAGGCGAAGTGCAGAAGCTGATCCATATGGAAGAGCGGCTGCACGACCGCGTGATCGGTCAGGACGAAGCGGTGTCGCTGGTGGCCAATGCCATTCGGCGCAACCGGGCGGGCCTGAGCGATCCGAACCGGCCGATCGGAAGTTTTATCTTCCTCGGACCTACCGGCGTCGGAAAAACAGAACTCGCGAAAGCTCTCGCGCAGTTCCTGTTCGATGACGACAAAGCGATGGTGCGGGTCGATATGTCGGAGTACATGGAGAAGCACTCCGTGTCGCGCATGATCGGCGCGCCTCCGGGATACGTGGGATATGACGAGGGCGGACAACTCACGGAGCACGTGCGTCGGCGCCCTTATTCGGTGGTTCTTTTCGACGAGATCGAAAAAGGACACCCCGACGTCTTCAATACGCTGCTGCAGATTCTGGATGACGGGCGGCTGACGGACGGCCAGGGACGCACGGTGGACTTCAAGAACACCGTGATCATCATGACCTCGAACGTCGGTAGCCACATCATCCACGATGCGAACCCGATCGGGTTCTCGGTGAACCAGAAGGTGAAGAACAACAGTCAGGAAGAGGTGCGCAAGCGTCTGCTGGACGCCTTGCGGCAGACTTTCCGGCCGGAGTTCCTGAACCGGATTGACGACATCATCGTCTTCAACACGCTGAGCAGGGAGCACCTGACGGTGATCATCGACCTGCAACTGCAGCGCGTGGAGAAGATGCTGGCCGAGCGCGGCATCAAGCTGGAGATTACGCCGGCGGCCAAGGAAATGATCATGTCGGATGGATACGACGTCAACTTCGGCGCGCGTCCCATGCGGCGGTCGATCCAGAGACTGGTGCAGGATCCTCTTGCGCTCAGGCTTCTGGCCGGCGATTTCCTCTCGGGCGACACGGTCGTGGTGGATCGGGACGGCGATAACAAGCTCAAATTCGAGAAGGTCGCCGAACCGGTCGCTGCGTAAAATCGCCGATTTGCGGAGACTGCAATGGCCCGTTCGGGCGGAGTCGGAAAACGGCTCCTGCCCGAACGGGCCATTTTCGTTTTCAGGGCTGAAATAACGGCCATTGCGTGGTTTCGGGAAGAGCATCGATTATGCTACATGAAGGCCAAAACCCAGTACGTTGGGGCCAAAACCAACGCTCATGAGACTTCCCCACATCGCATCCCTCTCAATCGCTATGGCTTTCGCGGGCGCGCTCTTCGCCCAGAAGCCTTTGAAGATTACGACTCCGAAAGAAGCCCTGGGGTTCAACATCGGAGACGACTACCAGATGGCCTCGTATACGCAACTCGAGGCTTACTGGAAGAAGCTCGCTACCGAATCAGACCGGATGAAACTGGTTGAGATCGGAAAGACCGGGTTTGGCCGCCCGCAGTACATGGCGATCATTTCGTCGCCCGAAAACATCCGAAATCTGACGAAATACAAGACGATTTCTCAAAAGCTCGCGCATGCCGATGGCGTGAGTGAAGAGCAGGCGCGGCAGATGGCGCGCGACGGCAAGGCGATCGTGTGGATCGACGGTGGCCTGCACGCGAGCGAAACGGTCGGGTCGCAGCAACTGATGGAGACCGTGTATCAACTCGCGAGCCGTACGGATGCGGAGACGATACGGCTGCTCAACGACGACATCGTGCTCTGCGTGCAGGCGAACCCCGACGGCCAGGAGATCGAAGCGGACTGGTATATGCGAGAGAAGGACCCGCTCAAGCGCACGTTGAACGGCGTGCCGGTTCTCTACAACAAGTACATCGGCCACGACGACAACCGGGACTTTTACATGTCGAACATGCCGGAGACCACGAATATGAACCGGCAGATGTTTGTCGAATGGTTTCCGGAGATCGTTTACAACCATCACCAGACCGGTCCGGCGGGCGCCGTGATCTTCATGCCGCCCTTCCGCGATCCCTTTAATTACAACCTCGATCCGCTGGTACCCCTCGGAATCGAGCTGGTCGGAACAGCGATGCACAGCCGCCTTGTGGAGGAAGGCAAGGGCGGTTCGGCAATGCGCAGCGGCTCGAATTATTCCACCTGGTGGAACGGCGGGTTGAGGACCATTACCTACTTCCACAACATGATCGGGCTGTTAACAGAGATCATCGGAAATCCCACCCCGATGGACATCGCTCTCGTTCCGGACAAGCAATTGCCGCAAGGCGACTGGCCTCTGCCCATTGCGCCGCAGAAATGGCATTACCGGCAGTCGATCGATTACGAGATCACGAACAACTATGCGGTGCTTGACGTCGCATCGAGATATCGCGAAACCTTTCTGTTCAACGCATGGCGGATGGGAATGAATTCGATCGAACGCGGCAGCCATGATAACTGGACTATCACGCCGAAGCGCATCGAGGCGCTGAAGACGGCCAGCGCAGCGGCGAATCCCGCCGGCGGCAAAGGCGGGCGCGGGGGAGCGGCGCCGTCGCCAGACGCGACGAGCCCGGATGCCGCAGGAGCGTTCGCGGGCGGCGGTAGGGGCTCAACCGTTCCCACGAACCTTTACGAGAGCGTTCTGCACGATCCAAAACTGAGGGATCCGCGCGGCTATATCCTCCCGTCGAACCAACCCGACTTCCCAACAGCGACGAAATTCATCGACACCCTGCTCAAGAACGGGATCACCGTAATGAAGGCGAGCGCCGCGTTCACCGTGAACGGAAAGAGCTATCCCGCAGGCTCCTATGTCGTCAAGACTGCGCAGGCATTCCGTCCCCACATCCTCGACATGTTCGAGCCGCAGGATCACCCCAACGACTTCCGTTATCCGGGTGGTCCCCCGATTCCGCCCTATGACATCGCCGGCTGGACGCTCGCGTATCAGATGGGCGTGCAGTTCGATCGCATTCTGGAGGGGTTCGACGGCCCGTTTGTGAAAATCGAAGGCCTCGAACCAGCCCCGCCCGCCACGGTCACCGGACCCGCGAATCCCGCCGGATGGCTCATCAGCCATAAGGAAAACGACTCGTTCATTGTTGTAAACCGTCTGCTCAAGGCCAACTGCGACGTGTACTGGATGAAGAAGGATGTGCGCGGTCTGGGGGCGGGCGCGGTGTGGGCGCCGGCGTCTCCCGCGGCGAAGCCCATCATTGAGGCCAGCGCGAAACAACTCGGCGTGGCGGCGCTCGCGCTCGATGCGGTCCCCGCGGGCGAGGCTCTCAAGCTCAAGCCCGTGCGCATCGGACTTTATGATCAGTATGGTGGTCTTATGCCGTCAGGCTGGACCCGCTGGATCCTCGAGCAGTTCGAGTTTCCGTATCAGCTCGTTTATCCGCAGACTCTCGATGCGGGCGACCTCAAGAGCAAGTTCGACGTGCTCGTTTTCGTGGACGGCGCCGCCCGGTTCGGCGCCGCGAATGGGCGCGGCGGGGGACGGGGCGGATTCGCAGCGGCCACCCCGGAGGATCTCCCCGAGCAGTACAAGGGGATGACGGGACGGCTGACGGTCGACAAAACGATGCCGCAGATCCGCAAATTCATCGAGTCGGGCGGAAGCGTCGTGACCATCGGGAGTTCGACGAGCATGGCCGAGGCCCTCGGGCTTCCGGTATCGAATTACCTCACCGAGATGGGCCCGGACCACAAAGAACATGCCCTGCCGCAGGATAAGTTCTACGTTCCCGGGTCGCTCCTCCGGATGTCGGTCGATAATACGAATCCCCTGGCTTTCGGCGTTCCGGATCACGTGGACGTGTTCTTCGACAGCAGCCCCGTCTTCAAGCTCAGCCCGGATGCGTCCAGGAAACGGACCGCGGCGGTGGGTTGGTATGACGGTCCGGAAACGCTGGATAGCGGGTGGGCTTGGGGTCAGCAATATCTGAATGGTGGTACAGCGATCGCCGAGGCATCCCTCGGAGAAGGTAAGGTTTTGCTGCTCGGCCCCGAGGTTGCGTTTCGGGGGCAGCCTCACGCGACCTTCAAATTTCTGTTCAACGGGCTCTACCTCGGGAGTGTCCGAAGTACGGAGGCTAAGTAGCGACTGAAAGCGGATTGTTCCGTTTAGCGGGCGGAATTCCCGGTTTTTTCTGTTTTCGGAACAAATGCGGGCGCATGCCTCAGGCGGACTGCTCTGCCTGAGAGCATGGCTCTCATGAAAAAGTTCTTACTGCTCATTGCTTTTGCCCTGACGTTTAGCGCTATCGCAGTGCAGGCCGATCCACCGGTTCCGGGCGGGTGTCCGACGATAGTCTGTCCCAGCGGCCCCAAAGGCAACTAGCTTCCGCTACTATCTGGTTCACGATACTATCTGGGTGATTGGTTTCCAGCGATACACTGACGTACGTTTTCTGGTACGGGTCCATCGTTCTTGAAGCGCTGCTTGTTCTGCGGATCGCTGTCGGCCGATTCTGGCGGCGCTATCCGAGGTTCAGCGCGTTCATTTTGGCGCTGGGTATCGAATCACTGGCCCTCGCGGTAGTAAGGCCGCATGGGGCTGCTCTTTACGGGCAGGTCTGGGTCGTCAGCCGCGTCGTCGCGCTGACGCTGGAAGCGCTGGCCGTATTTGAGATTTTTTCGCTCTGGGTAGCGAATTTCCGGGGTATTGAAAGCTTCGGGCGCAAGCTGTTCGTGGGGCTTGTGTCCGGCGGCCTGATCGCTGTCTTTGCGACTTTGCCGCTCGACCTCCACCGCGGAGGATGGGCGCTGGGTTATCAGCTGATGTCGGTGCTGAACCGCGTGACGCACCTGTTTCTCGCTGTATGCCTTGCGATGATGCTGGTGTTCTTCTCGTTCTTTGGCGCGCCCGTGGCGCTGAATCTCCGCCGCCACGCAGGGGTCACACTGATTTTTCTCGCGACTACGGCCACCGCCTATTTGCAGGTCACGGTCGCGCACGAATTTGTATGGTCGAACCTTCTGCTTCCCGCTGTCTCGTTTCTTTGTCTTGCGGGATGGCTCGTCGCGTTCCGGCAGGGGCAGGATGTTCGCGTCCAGATGGTACTGACGCCGGCGGAACTGGCCGAATACAGGGCCACGGAGGTCCTGAACGGAAAACTCCAGCGCTGGAGCGATCGGATTACGCTTCGCGGAATGCTGGGCTTGCGGTGACCGGTTGCGTGAGGACGCGCTCCAGTTCGGCGCAAGCCTCGCGACCCGCGGAAATAAGCGCTGGCACGCGAAGCCCGTGAGCAATTCCGGCTATGCGAAGGATTGCAAGCAATTTCCACATGCGCGCGGCATCCGAGATGAGGGATTCGAAACTCCACTGGCCTGTGGCATCCATGAGTTTCCGGCGCCGGTCGAGAATTCTCTGGATATCCCGGCGAAGCAGTCGCAGAGACATCCAATAAGCCTCTCGATGAGCCGCTCGCGTCTGAGCCCGAACGCGTGGATCCTGAATGACTTCGATCTCACGGTCGTCCAAAAGTCGGCTCAGATATCCATAAAGGAAAGGTTCTGGTCTGATAGCCGGTGGCATAATGATCCGCAATCCATTTAATTGCTGTCGGGCTTCCTGTTGAAGGCGGTCCCGCGAATCGGGTAACTTCACTGTTTACGCCTTTTTTGCGGCCGCATTTTCCAAAAAATACCGCCGCTATCACCGGATGTCAATAGCGCCGACACCAGCGAGGTTTGAGGTCCTCTTTATCTACTCGGAATATTCCTGTTTTCGGAACGATTCTGCATCGCATGTTCTGTCGGGGTTGAGGCGTACTCCGGAACGGCACAGATGCGATGCTGGTTATCGATGCCAATTGATGGCCAGCCGGTATGCCTGAAGCGGCGGTGAAGCCGCGTCGCGCAGGCGCGGCATCCCTCGTTTTCGCGGGGATGCTGCTGAGCAAAATCGCCGGCTTTGTACGCCTCCACTACGTAGGTGGATTCCTCGGCGGAAGCTCCGTTGCGGCGGACGCGTTCAACGCCGCATTTCGCATCCCCAATTTTCTGCAAAATCTCTTTGGCGAGGGAGTTCTCTCCGCCTCATTCATTCCGGTGTATGCGGGATTGCGTGCGCGCGGGAAAGAAGAGGAAGCGGGCAGAGTCGCAGGAGCGATTTTTGCGATTCTTGCGCTGGTCACATCGGGAATAACCCTCCTTGGCATGCTTGCGGCGCCGGTTCTCGTTCACCTGATCGCCTATGGAGCCGGCGAACCCACAAAACGTCTTGCAATTCCGCTCGTGCGCATCTTTTTCCCCGGTGCGGGACTGCTTGTTATGTCGGCGTGGTGCCTGGGAGTCCTGAACAGCCACCGGCGCTTCTTTCTTTCCTATAGTGTTTCGGTTCTCTGGAATCTGGCCATTATCGCCGCGGCGTTGTGGTCGGGGCTCGGCGTCGCCGAGGAGAGCATGGCAACGCGTATCGCGTGGGCGTCGGTGGCGGGAAGCGCGCTGCAGTTCGTGGCGCAACTGCCCACCGTGCGGCGCCTGATCCCCGATCTGCGCATCGCGCTCGAGACGCATCTCGAAAGCGTGCGGACGGTGATTCGCAACTTTGGACCTGTATTCGTGAGCCGCGGGGTGGTGCAGATCAGCGCTTATATTGACTCGGTTCTGGCGAGTCCCATTCCGGGCGGAATGGCGATGCTGGGGTATACGGTCACGCTGTATACCCTGCCGGTCAGCTTATTCGGAATGTCGGTATCAGCCTCAGAGCTGCCTGCCATGTCGAGCGCGGTAGGCACCGAGACCGAAATCGCCGCATATCTGCGGAAGCGCCTCGCAAGCGGTCTGCGGCGCATTAGTTTCTTTGTCGTGCCTTCCGTTGCGGCATTCGCGATTCTCGGCGATCTGATCGTCGCGGCGGTGCTTCAGAACCGGCGGTTCACCGCTGCTGACAGCGTTTGGGGGTGGGGAATTCTCGCGGGATCAGCCGTGGGACTGCTCGCGCAGACGCAGGGGCGGCTCTACTCCTCCACCTTCTATGCCCTCAAAGACACGCGCACCCCTTTACGGTTCGCGATCATTCGCATTGCGCTGACCGCGTCGCTGGGGTATGTAGCTGCGCGCTACCTGCCGGGCTGGATCGGAGTCGACCGCAAGTGGGGGATTGCGGGCCTGACGGCGTCGGCCGGGGTGAGCGGGTGGATCGAGTTCAGCCTGTTGCGACGATCGCTGAAAGGACGTATCGGGGCGGTCTCAATCGGAGTCGCATACATGACGCGCCTCTGGATCGCCGCGTTTGCCGCCGCGGCCGTTGCGTTCGCGATTAAGCTCACGGTCGGTCCGCACAAACCGATGATCGAGGCCGCGATTACGCTGATACCCTACGCTCTTTTGTATCTATTGCTCGCGGATCCCGGCCAGATCCGGGAGTTTCTGAAGCGTCGCGCGCAGTAGCGCGACGGCGGACGCAATGTCGCGCAAACGTGCGGCGGGGTCGCTCGCCTCGCGCTCAATCGCGAGAGGCCCGCGATAACCAACCCGCGCCAGTTCCCGCAAAAAGCGTTCTACGCCGACGGCCCCGGCGCCGAGAGGGCGTTCTTCACCGAGCGCATTTGGATTGCCGGGAGGCGGCCAGTCGCCGTCCTTACAATGCACGGAGAATACATGCGGCGCCAGCGCGCGCAGGGCTTCGATCGGATCGCCTGTCCCATACAGAATCATGTTCGCGGGATCGAAGTTGATCCCGAGATTTGGACGGTCAACATCCCGAATGAACCGCAGCAACACTTCCGCGCGTTCCTGACCAGTCTCCAGAGCGAAGGTGAGATTCAGTTTTGCCGCATAATCGCAGATGCGGCGGACGACATCGCGCACCGCGATGTAATCCGGCGCCCCAGGATCTTCAGGCACGAAGCCAATATGCGTGGCGATTCCACGCGCCCCGACGCGCGCGCCGAAACCCGCGACTTCTTTCATGCGCTGTTCGCGCGCGTCGCGTGTCTCTGGCGGGATGAAGCCGACGGTTCGCAATACCGTGGGAACATCCGCATAGCTTTCGCCTTCGAAGGCGGCGACGGCGGTATATATGGCGAACCTCGCATCGTCAAGGGCGCTCTTCCATTTCTCCACCGACGCGATATCGAGATCGCCCGGTATTCCGATCTGACCGGACCGGATGCCGAGCGCGGTCAATTCCGAAAGCGTCTCCCGAGGGTCACGCCCCGCCCAGAAAATGACGCCGATTTCAAACGGCTGAAGTTTGGCCATTGTGCTCCCGAGATCTCAGCATAAGACGCGAAAGCGCCGCCGCGTCGCGCGACTGAGAGGGCGGACAGAAATCCGGCTGTCGCCCGGCCCGCGCGCACTCCGCGAAGTAACGCAGTTCGGCTTCAAAGGGGTCCGCCGTGTCGAGCGGCAGCGCCCGGCTCTCGCCGTCCGGCGAATAGAGAACAAGTCCGCGCGAATCCGCGGAAGACCACTCGAGCGTGCCCGCGTCGGCGACGATAGTGAACTCCATCGAAAACGGATAGGCGCGGGGGTGATGCCATCCCCCGGTTATGGTCACTGGGCCGACTCCGTCGTACTGTAGTTCCGCGCCGATCACATCGATGCCGCGCGAAAGATCGCATGAGCCGGTAGCCCGCACGCTTTGAGGCATTCCCCAGATCGAGATGCAATAGTCTGTGTCGTGTATCAGCAGGTCGCAGACGCTGCCGCCGCTGCGCCTTTCATCGAGCAGCCATGCGCTCCAGCTTGGCGCCGCGCATCGTCGCCGGAACAGAGCGGAGTGAACCCGCCCGGCGCCGGCGACCCACTCAGCGGCCGCCCGATAGGCCGGAAGAAAGCGCAGCACATGTCCGACCATAAGAACCCTGCCGCTTTCCGCCGCCGCGCGGAGAATATCGTCGGCATCGGCCGTGTCAAGCGCCATGGGCTTTTCGAGCAGCACGTGCTTACCGGCCCGAAGCGCCGTAATGGCCGTGCGTGCGTGGAGATCGGTAGGCAGGCAGATATCGATCGCCTCGATGTCATCGGCTGCGAGCGCTTCTTCAACCCGGCGGTACTTGCGCATCCCGGAAAAATCGAGGCGTTCGCCCGAATTTCCCAGATTGCCTTCAATTGCGCTGAGATCCCCCGAAAGCTTCGTCTCGCTCGAGCTCATTACCGCGGCCACGCGCGCGTCAGCCACCTTCGCCCACGCCGAAACGTGCGTGGCTCCCATATAGCCCAGCCCGAGAACCGCGACGTTCATGCGGTGCGGCGCGCGACGATCAGCGTGATGTCGTCCGACTGCGGCGCGCCGGCCGTAAAGTCGGCGACGGCGCGGTTCACGGCCGCGAGAATTTCCTGGGCCGGACGCGTGCGGTTGCGGGACGCGACTTCGCTCAGGCGATCGGTCTCGAACTCCTCCCCATCCGTGCTGGCAGCTTCGGAAACACCGTCGCTGTAGATCACGAGGGCATCGCCCGGGTTCAGCTGGATTCGGTATTCCTGGTATTCGATCGCGGACAGAATGCCAAGAACGGGGCCGCCGCCCTTGAGCAGTTCGGATTCCCCTGAGGCGCGCACGATGACCGGTGGGTTGTGACCGGCGTTGCAATACGCAAGCTCTCCGGTGTCGCCATCGAGGACGCACAGGAAAAACGTGATGAAGCGGTTGGAAGGGCAGTTCGAGCACGTGATCCGGTTCAGGCGGGTCATCACCTGAGCCAGGCTCTTCGGCTCCTCGATCAGTACCTGTACCCGAGCCTGGAGGCCCATCATGAGGAGCGATGCCGGCATCCCTTTACCGGACACATCGCCCAGAACCATCGCGACGCGGTTGTCGCCGTACTTGAAGAAGTCGTAATAATCACCGCCGACGGTGCGGCAGGGCGCATTGTGTCCGGCGAGATCGAGTGAACGGAACTTGGGGGCCACGCCAGGCAGTAGCCCCTGCTGAATATCGGCCGCCTGCTCGAGATCCCGGGCAAGCAACTGTCGTGCTTGCTCGATTTCCGCGAAGCGAGTCTGTTCAATACGGATCGCCGCGACATTCGCCATCACGGTGAGCACGCTCAGATCGTCCTTGGTGAACTCGCGCAGCAAAGAAGGCGAATCGACGTAGATGATGCCGATGATCTGATCGCGCGTCTGTAGCGGCACCGCCATCAGTGTGCGAATGTTCTGCTCGACAATGCTGCGCCGCTCGCGAAAGGCGTCGTCCATCGACGTATCGCGGACCAACACCGAGACCCCGCTGTTCAGGACCCGGTCGCGTACCGCTGTGGAAATGTGAAAGCCCTCGCCTTTGTTGGCCCGAACTTCAAGGCCTGATTCCTCAACCGTGAGGAGTACGCCACGGTCGGCCTTAACCGCCTGGATCGCGAGGTCGAGAATAAAGCGGAACAGTTCCGGCAACGGGCGATGGCTCGCCAGTTCGTTGCCTGCGCGGATGAGCGCCGAAACCTGCGCGGCGGCCACGCCCTGCGAATCGCCGCCGGTAGGCGGCGTTATCACGCCTTCCAGATTCGTTATGACGGTTGAGGAACTTGTACGCTCTTCCGCCTCATCGAGCGGATCGAAAACGACCACCGGGCGCGTGGATGCGTTCGAGGTCACATCGTAAATCACGATCAGATGGCCGGCCATGATCCGGTCGCCGGACTTGAGGGGCGTACGGGCGGCAACCCGCACGCCATTCAGAACGGTGCCGTTCTTACTTCCCAGATCCTGCACTGCCCATTCATCGCCCTCGCTTTCGATCGCAAGATGTTGACGAGAAAGGCCGTTGTCGTTCGGAAAACTGAAGTCGGCCGTGCTGGACCGACCCAGCGTAATGCGCGGCTTGCTGAGAGGCACAAACTGGGTCTTCCCGTCGGGCGACAGGATCTGTAACTCTTTCATGAGGCTAACTTCGTATTATGCTACTGCCGACGGCACGACGTGCCCTTCTGCGAGCGGCGCGGCCTCGCGCTGGCAGCCACCCTCTGAGGGCAGGGAATCGCTACCCGCAACGTGAAGCCTCGGCCGCGCGGAAAGCCGTCGGGCGCGCTGTTTGCAACGAGCTTTACCGATGTCGCTGCGCAGGCAGGGTGACTCGTCTGATGATCCACAGCGGTTTTGAAAGGCCGGGTTGCATCGCACTGGTGGGCGGGATTCGGGATTGCTGCCGCTCCTTCCGTCTATATCCGTTTGGATATAATCAAAAAGCGTGAAGCCAGTTCGATTTCTTGGGGACTCGCTTGAGTGCCTGCGAGACTTCCCGCGGATGCGAGGCATGATGCGGGCTACCAACTGGACAAGGTACAACGCGGAGAGCAGCCGGACGACTTCAAACCAATGCCCGTGATCGGCAACGGTGTTGAGGAGATTCGAGTGACGGACGAGAGCGGCGTCTACCGGCTGATCTACGTGTCCCGGCGCGCGGAGGCCGTCTACGTGTTGCACGCCTTCCAGAAAAAGACGCAAGCGACTTCGCGGCGCGATATCGAGATCGCCAGGCAACGATTCGCGCAACTCTCGAGAGGTGCGAAATGAAGAAACCGGAGAACTACGCCAGCGTCTGGGACGCGATTGCGGACACGCCGGGGCAGGCGGCAAATTTGCGAGCTCGGGCTGAGTTGATGCGGCAGATTGCAGCCTTCGTGAAGAAGCAGCGCTGGACACAGATCGAGGCGGCGCAACACTGCGGAGTGACCCAGCCGCGGATCAACGATCTGCTCCGCGGCCGGGTTTCGCGCTTCTCACTGGACGCGCTGGTGAACATCTCCACGGCGCTTGGCTGCCGCGTGCGGGTCGATCTCGAAGCCGCTTGAGATACTCCTTACCCGCTGGGCCCGGTCCTTCCGTGGCTCCGTGAAGCGGAAACTGACTTCGGAGACCTATCCCCGGCCGGACGGGTAACGACGGGTTACGATGCGGCCGACCGCGCCAGTCACACGCGGAACGGGACCACGACCTATGCTTCGCTGACGACGAATCCGGCGTCGGGCGTGTACGGTTATGCGAAGAACGGAGCCTTGAAGACGCTGGCGCTGAACAACGGCGTGACGGAGCAGAAGACGTTCAAAGCCTTGTTCCAGCCGACGCCGATCCAGGCGGGAGGGCTGCTGACGCTGGGGTACACATATGGGATTGCACAGCGGAATAATGGGACGCGGGCGATGATCACGCGTTCGGGGTATCGTTTCACGCAGACGTTCGGGTATGACGCGATGAATCGCTGACGACAGCTTCGGAAAACGGGCCGTCGACGTTGTGGCAGGGAACTTTGCGGACGTAACAAATCGTTCGGGCCCGGGCGTCGAGACCCGGTCTACCGGATGGGCGACCAACGGGACAACAACTACCAATACCGGCCTCCCAGCCGACGCGTTCCTATACGATTGACGAGAAGCGCGGGACCGACTCAAAGAAGACCGCGCATCGGCCGGGCTCAGAATGACCACATCAGGCTTGTATAGCCGGTGTTGGCATGGAAATTCTGGTACGTCGAGAACAGGCCGAACTGCTCGTTGTACCCGTAGTATTGATAACCAAGGTTGTACCGCAGCTTTTCCGTAATCCGAATGGAAACGCGCGCGAGCGGGCTGTGGTATGTCAGCGGGAATGTCTGCACGTCGTACAACAACTGACCCACAGCGGTCGGCTGCGGAGCGAGCGAACTCCTTCCGTCGCCCGTGTCTTTCGTCAGGTTGTATCCGACGTACAAGTCCGCCCGTTTCGAAAGCGCGAAGCGGAACCCCAGATTCACTGAGTGAATATTGCTGACATATATCGACTGGTTGCCGGTGATTTCCTGATTGCTGGCGAATTCCGGCAATCCGGCGAAGAACACGATCCCGCCGATGGTATCGAGATGGAGTTTCGAATAGCTTCCGTCCAGTGAAGCCCAGGGGCGAACGTTCCATGAGGCTTCGGCATTGTAGGTTCGGGAACGTGAGCTATAGGCCGTGATCTGAATGGAGTTGTTGTTGTAATTCTGCCGATAACCGCCGCTGAGCGTCAGGTTCCGGGTTCGGTACTGAATCTTCGAGCGGATCGCGTGATAGTTGCGCAGGCTGATCGGCGCGAACGGATTATCATTGCGGCCGACCTCGCCTTCGAGGTGCAGGCGCAGATTCTTCAAGGGCAGCCAGTTCACGCCCGCAATGCCCGCGTTCGTGTGGTTCGATTGCTGGGCCGTTAGCCCCGCTAACGGCGCGCCGGTAACCGCGAAATCTTCCGTAGAACGAATCAGCCGGTCCGCATATTGAAATCCACCGAACAGGTCGAGCTTCCTCGAGAAGCGATAACGTATATCGGTCGAGTTGGTCACGAGGCGAACCGACAGCATCTGGAAATTGATATTCGAGACCGTGAACGTCGCGTTGTCGAACTGTTCGAATTCGTTATTCCCGACCATTCGCGTATTCGCGACCGAAGTGTTATTGACGATGCTGAGACGTCCCGCCGGGAACAGCGTGAAATTGAAGTCGCCTGTCGTGACGGGACGATTGCCGTTTCCGGTCACGATGACCTGCCGGTTCTGCGTTGTCCCGAAACGGTCCAGGCCCATTGCAGTTTCGTTCTGAACGAAATCTCCCTTCGTGCCTGCATAGGTGAAGCGCGCGTTGAGCGCAAACCAGCGGCGCTCTCCGTACAGATTGCCGAGCCAGCCGGGAGTATTGCCGCGATAGGGAGCGGAGCGATTGAAAGTCAGCGCAGATGCCGTGCTGTCGGCCGAATCTTCCTTGAAGTACTCCCAGCGCCGCTGGACAGTGAACCGGAAGCCTTTGGCCTGTCCGTCCGCGCCGAGGCGGTACTCGTTAAATTCCTGACGAACATTCCGGAAGATCGGGTATACCGCGCTCTGATTGTCGAACTCCTGTTGCGTAGTCAGCGCGGGGCCATCCTGAGTGACGCGCCCGTAGCCCGCGCGAACCCTGATCGAACTCTGGGGGAACAGCGTGAGCTCATGGTCCTGCCATCGGTAGGTCGTGTTCTGGACATGATCCCCGTTAGCCACCGTGAGGCCCGGATTGAAGTAATCGTTTTGCCGCCAGGTCATGTCGTAGCGATAGAGACGATTCTTCTGAACCCGCGCCACCACCGATTCGTACGGATCGTTGCCAAGACCCTGCGTGGTCAAAACGATCTCATCGAACCACCCGCCGTGGCCATCCTTCGAGTTCACCGTCAGATAACTGCTCAGGAGCCGGACGCCGTTCGTATAGTTGACGTCGCTGCGGTATTCATCCTGATTGCCGGATACCGAAGCGAACCGGTATCCGAATTCCCAGGACTGCACGATGTTGTAGTCGCCCGCATTCTCGCCATGTTGAGGGCCGACCTTAACGCCGGTCGTAGGCGCCACAATATCCTGCGCCAAAAGCGCGGCGGGCAGGACCAGAAAAAACGCGAACCTCAGTTTCATTCTGGCCTCCTTACCTCAGGAATGTCGGGTCGGCATTCGACCCGTGGATGCGCACGTGACACAGCGTGCACTTCTGGTATTTGGGGTCAAGCATGTTATGCGACGAAGACATCGCGAACACGCCGAGATTCTCGCGCCCGAAGGTTCCCTCGCCGTTGTGACATTCGAGGCAGACCGTGAACACCACGGGGCGGCGTAGAAGCTTTGCATTCGTCGACCCGTGAGGAACGTGACAGGCATCGCAGCCTTCCACGCGCACGCTGCCATGCTCGAAAACGAAGGGACCGCGCTTATCGACATGGCATTTCAGGCAGGGCTGCTCGTTGTCAAACGCCTGCGTAACCATCCCCTTGTCCGTCCCGGTGCGCCACGAAGGAGCGAACGAGCCGTGCGGATTGTGGCAGTCCGTACACTGCATCGCGCCTTCATTGACGCGGTGTCTTTCCGGCATGTTGAACTGGGCCCGCACCGTCGCATGGCACGTATAGCAGAGTTCCGCCTGCGTCTTCGCCAGCAGGAATTTCGGCGTAGCCGCTTTGTGTATGGAGTGGCAGTTCGAGCACACGACGTTGGCTTCCGTGTGTTGCGATCGGTGGATATTCGCGCGGGACAGGTCCTTTGAGTGGCAGGCGAGGCACGTATCGAGAACCTGGTCGGGTGACATCAGAGAGACGGCGCGAATGGTCGCCTTGCCGCCCCCGGCCGCAACGTGGTTGCCCCCCGGTCCGTGGCAGCCTTCACAGCCAGTCTTTTCGGCAGGCTCTTTTCCGGACGCGATGGATTTGTAGTGTGGATTTTTGTTGAAATTCAGCCAGACATCGGGGTGGCAGCGCTTACAAACGTCGCTACCCACGTAGTGATTCGTTTGGGACGCGGATTGCCCCATCAGGCCGAAGGGCAGCGCAAACAGGGATATAGCGATGAACCTCATCGAAGGGCCTGGTAGCATTTCACCAGATCAGATTCGGTGAAGAGTTAGAGAATTGTCAAATAGTTGTGTCAAATGTCGGACTGTTCACATGAGAAACTATTGCCTGTTTCGCTGAAGATGCCTGGACAATTTAACCTCGCTACGCGGGATGTGCCGCCGGTCGACTCCGAATTCCGGCGCATAGCCCCGCCATTTCCTCATCCCTGTGCGCTCAAAGTGATTGAAACTCTGCGCAGCATCGAGCCCCTCGCGATGCAGGGCCAGCCGCCCGTTGTCTGGGATCGCGCGGAAGGTTTCCAGGTGCGCGACCGCTGGGGCAACAAATGGATCGATTGGTCAAGCGGCGTTCTGATTACGAACGCCGGGCACGGGCGAAAAGAAATAGCGGACGCGATTGCGCAGCAGGCCGAATCGCATTTGCTGACCAACTATTGCTTCCCGAGCGAAATTCGCGCGCGGATGGTCGAGCGCCTCGCCTCCCTTTTACCCGAACCATTAAAAAAGGTCTTTCTTCTGACCACCGGTTCGGAAACGGTGGAATGTTCGATCAAGCTGTCCCGGTCATGGGGCGTAAAGAACGGCGGGAAGCTGAAGCACGTCGTCGTGTCGTACGAGCACGCGTTCCACGGGCGCACGCTCGGATCGCAGCAGGCCGGCGGGATTCCGCCGCTCAAAGAATGGATCGTGAACCTCGATCCCGGCTTCGTGCAGATTCCCTTTCCCGATGGCTGGCGCAACCGGAAAACGTCCTTCGAGAGTTTCGAGGACCAGCTCCGCGAGCGCGGCGTGGAACCGGCGAATGTCGCCGGCGTAATCATGGAAACCTATCAGGGTGGAAGCGCGGCATTCGCGCCCCCCGAGTACATGCAGGCCTTGCGGGGGTGGTGTACGGGGCATAAGGCGCTGCTTGTGCTGGACGAGGTACAGGCGGGCTTCGGACGCTGCGGGACGCTCTGGGGTTGGGAACACTACGGGATTGTTCCGGATGTCGCATGTTTTGGCAAGGGCATCTCCGGGTCGCTTCCGATCTCGGCCGTGGCCGGACGGGCGGACGTAATGGATCTGCATCCCCCCAACAGCATGACTTCAACGCATACCGGCAACCCTGTGTGCTGCGCGGCCGCGTTGGCGTCAATTGATCTCATCCTGAACGAAGATCTCGCCGGCAACGCGCGACGCATGGGCGAGATCCTGCATAGAGGCCTGAACGATCTGAAAAGCCGGCACCGCCGTATCGGCCGCGTGGAGGGAAAAGGCCTTGTCGCGGGTGTCGCCTGCGTTCGGCCCGGCGGTGTGGAACCCGATGGTGAGCTGGCGTGGCGGGTCGTGGAGCGCTCGATCGAGAAAGGCGTATTGATGTTCGCCCCCGTAGGCTACGGCGGCGCGACGGTCAAGATCTGCCCGCCGCTGGTGATCACCGAAGCTGCCCTGCGCGACAGCCTCGAAGCTTTCGAACAGGCATTCGCGGAATCCATCTGAATGCGGGACATTCTGGTGATCGGCGGCGGCATGATCACGCATGACCAGATCCTGCCCTCACTCCTGCATCTGCGGCGCATCGGCCGTGTCGGAACCATCGAAGTCTGCGCGAGGCGGCAGGAAACGCTCAACGCGCTCGCCGGAGCGTGGTTTCTGCGCGATGCATTTTCGGGCGTCGGTTACTCGGCTTCGACAGAGCCATACCGGCAGCGCATCGCAGCGCTGCCCAAACGATCGATGGTCTTCATCGCGACGCCCGATCCCCTGCATCATGAGATGGCGATGGCCGCGCTCGCGGCGGACCAGCATGTAATCTGCGTGAAGCCGCTCGCGCTCACCGCGGCTCACTCACGGGAAATCGAGGCAGCGGCGCGCGAACGAGGCTTATTCGTAGGCGTGGAGTATCACAAACGGTTCGACGACCGCAGCCTCATGGCGCGGCGCGCCTACCGCGAAGGAAGATTCGGCGAATTTCGGCTCGGCCACGCCCGTTTGCTCGAAAAATGGAACTACCGCAGCTCGAATTTCCAGAACTGGTTCACGCGAGAGAACTCCGATGCCTTCACCTATATCGGTTGCCATTACGTGGACCTCGTCGCGTTCGTTACTGGCCTGACTCCCGTCGCTGTGAGCGTCTTCGGCATTCCAGACCGTTTCCCAAACGGAAATGAAGGCTATCTCTGGACCGACGCGCGCGTTCTCTGGAACAACGGCGCCTGCCTCAACGTGCAGAACGCCCTCGGATATCCTGATGCGGGCCCGGGACCTAATACGCAGGGATTAACGATGTATTGCTCCGGCAGCGGAAGCGGCGCCCTGATCGAACATTCGGATCAATATCGCGGCCTGAAATACAGCTATGGCGACGGCCAATATGTCGAGCCGAGTCCAGACTATTTTCAATACGTGGAATGGGCCGGACTGGGTCTGAAGCCCGCGGGCTACGGATACCGGTCTATAGAAGCCCTGGTGGAGGCCTGCGAAGAAGGGGTGGCGCACAACGATCTGTTGGCCACCCCCGCAAACAGCAGCTACAACGAAGCAGTAATCGAAGCAGCCCGCGAATCAATTGCGCGCGACGGCGCGACCGTCTCGTGCCGTTAAGGTTTGACAAACGGATCGGCCGGCCCGCAACTGCTGCTAAGCCAGCTTCGACCAGTAGTAGTTGCCGGTTCCCTGCTGAATTAACACCACCGAGTCGGACGTATCCACTTGCTGGTTGAATATATACTGAGATGGGTCGTCCTCAAACGGGGGATATCGCACGTTTACCGCCTTGTCGGCGGCCTGCGGGTTGATCTGAATGCTGGTGTCGTAGATATTCGGGTCGCTCCCCGCGGCATTCGACTTCACCTCTCCGCGAACGTGATAGAAGCTTCCATACGCGTAACTGCCGCTGGCCCAGGCCCGGGAACTTCTTGCGTCCACCCAGCCATAATCGAGGTGCGTTGTTTTGCCGAGATCGTAGATCGTGATCCAGACGCGGTTATCTGTGGTGTTGACCGTGTACACGGTCGCGAATAACGCCATATGCGTTCCGTCCTTTCGTGGCGAAAATGCCGCGCTGAATTTCGCGGCAAATGGAACGGATTATAACGCACCCGTCACATGCGCCACTCCGCCAAGAGGCTGACCACCGCCGACGGTAATCCGCGATTTACCCTTAGGAAGAGTCGCCTGGGGCACGTTAAAGGTCACATTGCGCGCTTCACCCGCCTTCAGATGAACGCGCTGAAAGCCGCGTAACTGACGAATCGCATCATCCGGACCGCCCGCGCCGGCAATGTAAAGCTGCGCGACCTCGTCGCCGTCGCGGCCGGAAGTGTTCTTGACTGTAACTGTGACGTTGCCACCCGCCGCCCCGCGGTTCGTCTTGAGATTCGAGTACTGGAAAGCCGAATAGCTCAAACCATATCCGAACCCGTAGAGCGGCGCGCTCTTGAAGTAGCGATAGGTGCGATTCTTCATCGAGTAGTCATCGAAAGGAGGCAGATCATTGACGCTCTTATAGAAGGTGACCGGAAGCCGCGCCGACGGATTGTTCACGCCGGCAAGCGTTTCGGCGATAGCCGTCCCCGCCTCCTCGCCCGCGTACCACATCTCGATCACGCCGGCGGCTCGCGCAGCCGCGGAATTCACGGAAACAGCGCTGCCCGTCGAGATCACGAGAATCACCGGCTTGCCCGAGGCAAGAGCCGCATCGATCAACTTCTGCTGCGTATCCGGAAGATCGAGGCTGGTTCTGTCGCCGCCCGCGAATCCGGGCAGCGCGACGGACATCTCTTCGCCTTCGAGATTCGCGTTCAGACCCGCGAAAATGACCGCGACGTCCGAGTTCCTGATAGCGTCCATGGCTTCGGCCAGCAGAGGCTCGGCAGGGGGAATCCACATCATCTCCGCCCCGTTCGCTGCGACTGCCGGACCGTACTGCACGCGTAGCTTGTAGGCATGCCCCGCTTCAAGATGCGTCTGCGCTTCGCGAACGCGCGCAAGCCCCTGAGTCGCTGAGTCGCCCACGACTTCTTTATCGTCAATGAACACGCGCATGGGGAGCGCGCCGCGCCCGCCCGCGTTCCGAACGCCCAGCATGTAATCGCCGGTCACCGGAGCGCGCAATGTGCCGGTCCAGCGCACCGAGAATCCGGTTCGTGGAACTCCCGCCGAGAGCAGCGTCTGGTCCGGCAGATCGCCGATACCCGGACGCGGTTCGACACGCCGGGCCTTCGCCGTGCCTTCAAAACGAGGATTATCGAAATATTCTGCGAGTACGCCATGGCCGGAACCCTCGGGAGGCGTAAGCGCCGCAGTGGGAATGGGAGCATGTGTTCGCGTTGTGTATGTCGCGCCGAGCGCGAAACGGATGGCGGACTTACCCGCAAACTGCTTCGTCACGCCTTCAAGCGCGGACACCTGGCGAACTGAAAATCCGTTGTAGTTCCCGAGCAGCGCTTCGTCGTCGTCCGCTCCTGGCCCGATGACCGCAATGGTCTTCACGGACGCTGCCAGCGGCAGAATCTGATTCTCGTTCTTCAGAAGCACGATGGATTTCCGCGCGGCTTCGAGCGCGAGTTTACGGTGCTCCTCGGAATCGACCTCGGAGTAGGGAATCTTCGAGAACGGAACGCGCTCCGGCGGATCGAACATCCCCAAACGGAAGCGCGCGACGAAGAGGCGCTCGAGCGAGGTATTAACCTCTTTCTCAGTAATCAGGCCCTGCTTGACTGCATCGACCAGCGCGCGGTATTCATTGCCGCAGGTCAGATCGGTTCCGGACTTCACCGCAACAGCGGAAGCTTCCGCCGCGTTCGCTTTATATTTGTGGCCGCGGAAAATATCGGTGATCGCGCCGCAATCGCTCACGATATAGCCCTTGAATCCCCACTCATCCTTGAGCTTCTTCTGAAGCAGGTCCGGATTAGCGCATGCAGGCAGCCCGTTTACGCGGTTGTAAGCGCACATGACCGAATCCGCCTTGCCTTCCACGATAGCGGCGCGGAACTGCGGCGTATACGTGTCATCGAAATCCCGCTGAGTCGGATGCACATCGAACTCATGACGCGATGTTTCCGGACCGCTGTGAACGGCATAGTGCTTCGCCGTAGCGATGACCTTGAAGTAATGCGGATCGTCGCCCTGCATCCCTTTGATGAATGCGATGGCCATTTCGCCGGTCAGGTAAGGATCTTCGCCGTAAGTCTCCTGGCCTCGTCCCCAACGCGGATCGCGAAAGATATTGATATTCGGGGACCAGAACGTGAGGCCGAAGTAGCGCGCATAATTCTTATCGCGCTGCGCCTGGTTGTACTTCGCCCGCGCCTCGGTAGAGATCACTTCCGCGACACGCCTCTGCAGATCCGTGTCCCACGTAGCCGCAAGACCGATCGCCTGCGGGAACACCGTCGCCTCGCCCGCGCGCGCGACGCCATGAAGAGCTTCGTTCCACCAGTCGTACTGAGGAATGCCAAGCCGCTCGATCGCGGGAGCCGAGTTCTGCATCTGCAGAACCTTCTCTTCGAGCGTCATGCGCGACACGAGGTCCGCCGCGCGCTGTTCCGGCGAAAGGTCCGGATTCTTGTACGGTTCCTGGGCGACGCCCGCCCAACAGACAAGCGCAAACAAACAAACGTATCGATTGATCATCAGAAGCTCAGTTTTAGGGCGAAGCGAAGCTGGCGCTCATTGCTCGCCGTCGTGATTTGGGTATAGCCGTTCAGCGATTTCACCGATCCGTCGCTGTTAAAGGTCGCGGAGGACACGGTGGCGCCCGGATTTCCGAACTGAGGCGTATTCGTGAAATTGAACGCCTCGGCGCGGAACTGCAGAATAAACCGCTCTGTCACTTTGAAATCGCGGAACAGGCTCGCGTTCACGATGAAAACTCCGGGCCCGCGCAGAATGTCGCGCCCGCTGTTACCGAACGCGACCGTCGTGACCGTAGCGAAGGCGGTCGGATCGAAGTAAGAAGCGCCATTCGCGCCGATGCCGTGCCCGCCCAGAATCGCGACGTCCGTCTTCACCTGCTGAGCGGTCTGCGTATTGCCCGGCGCGTTCAGTGAAGTTCCTGCGGTGGCCACCGTAAACGGCGTCCCGCTCTCGCGGCTCATAATGCCGTTCAACTGCCATCCGCCCGCAAGGGCCGCCGCAAAGCCGTGAGTCACCCAGGGTTTGCCTTTGCCGAACGGAAGCGCATAATTCGCATACAACTGGAAGTTGTAGGGGCGATCGAATCCGGCGACCGCGTAGTTTCTGCGATACATCGGGATCCAGTTCCAGGTGAGGCCGGAATCGTCGTTATCGCCAAAGTCGAGCGCCTTCGAGAACGTAAACGTGGCCCCAACAATTCCAGCCCCGAACCGCCGCGTCAACTGTGTCTGCAGCGAGTCGTATTTCGCCGTGTTGAACGGAGTGATCTGGGTGATATCGGTGCTCTGGCCTGTGAGCGGGTAATAGTAACGGCCGGTATTACCGCCGCCCGGCCCCGAAGCGTTGATGTTGACCTGATTGGTGTGCCGGATCGCGCGCGTCCCCACATAGGCCGCCTGAGCGCTGAAGCCAGCGATTTGCCGCTGCAGAGTGACGTTCAGGGACTCGATATATCCCCGCCGGAAATCGGCCGGAAACGTTGTAGTCGTGACGTTGGTGGGCAGCGGGAAGATGCCCGTCGAGAGATTCGGATACACAAACGCCGGAAGGCCGGTGACGAGCGACCCGGCAGGAGTGAACGATGTGGCTCCGTTGATCGATTGCGCGATCGTCGCAGGGTAAGCATCCCGCTCCGCCCGGAAACTGTTCGGATCGACGCTGATCCCGAAGCCCACGCGAAACACGGTCTTCTCATCGAGCCGATAGGCGATTCCCACGCGCGGAGCGATGTTGCCCCATCCCACATCCACGCCTGCGTTGTGCGGCGTGCCGTTCACCGATCCCAGCGTGACAAGTCCCGTCACCGGATTGTAGACATTCCCGCCGTAGTTATCGCGAGTGGCGAACGGATAGCGTTCATAACGAATCCCGTAACTGAGAGTCAGTTTCCGGTTCACCTGCCAGGTATCGCGCGCGTAGAACGCCATGTTCGATTCGCGCACCGTCGCCGGATTGATGAACTCCGTCGAAATGCCCATATTCTGCGGCAGCCCGAGCAGGAAGTCCGCCCAGGCGTTATACAGATTGGGAGACAGCCCCCCGCTCAGCGCCGTCACGCCGCCGGTGAAGTTGAATCCGCCGCGCGGACCGAACGACGTCTGCGGCTGAAAGTGATTGATGGCGAAATGCTGATATTCCCAGCCAAAGCGCATGGAATGCGAGCCGTGAATCCAGCCGAGGTTCACGGCGCCGACATAAACGTTGTCGCGGAACAGGAACGGATTCGACACATTCGCGTTGCCGAAGGAAGAGAAGCCGGTTACGCCGAAATTCGGGTAGCCGCCATCGAGATAATAAGGACCGTTCGTGCCCGGAATCATCAAGGTAGTAAGCCCGTAGTCCTGCCCGATATCGACATTTTGCGAGCCGAGGCGCAGACGCGTGTAGCCGACGTTGCCGTCCAGCAGAAGAGCCGGAGTGATGGAATAAGTTCCGCCCAGGCCGATGTTCTGAACTCGCCCGTCGCTCGTGCCCGGTTGCCCGCCATCGAGGGTATTGCCCAGCGCCGCGCCGAGTCCCGGTGGATCGAAAATGTGGCTCGGCGAAATGGCGTACCGCCCGAAGATCGTGGATTTATCGGTGGGATCGTAGTTGATCTTCACGTCCACGTTGTGGTGCGTCGAAGAATAGTTGCCGCTCGCGAAGTAATCGTTTGTGGGCGTGAGCGCGGCGGAAGCCTGATTCGGCTCCGGCATGAGCGAAATCATCTTCGTTGATGCGAACGCAAACAGGCTTGACGGAATCGTGTTGCCCGGAAACGGCGTGCGACCGGTCCCGTTGGACGCCCCGCTCCTCGGGTCGTAAATGGTGGTTCCGGTAGCGGTGAAGTTTCCCTGACGCAGGGGATCGGTCGCGACCGTCTGAAGCGCCGACACGTTGGCGCGCTTGGCCGTTTCTTCCCAGTTGGCGAAAAAGAACAGCTTGTTCTTTTTGATCGGCCCGCCGAAGTTCGCCCCGAACTGATTGACGATGTTCTTCGGGTTATTTTCGCCGTAATAAAAAAAGTTGCGGGCCTTCAGCGCGCTGATCTGGTTGTACTCCCAGCCGCCGCCATGGAACTGATTGGTGCCCGATTTGATGAAGACGTTGACGACAGAACCGCCAGCCATACCCTGCTCGGCGTCGAAGCTCGCTGTAACCACATTGACCGTCTGAATCGCTTCGGTGGCGGGGATATACGCCGCGATCTCCGGCAGCCACGGATAGAGGTCGCTGACGCCTTCGATCCGCGTGTTGTTGTTGTTGTAAGACGCCCCGTTCACGTTGGTGGCAAGCGCGCCCTGCGGATTGCCCGCTTCGGAATGCGACGACGCGGGAGGCGAATAGCCGGGCACCAACACCAGCAGGCTCTGGAAGTTGCGTGTGGCCGGCACAGGCAACTGCGTGATCTGTGAATTCTGGATCTGGCTCCCGACATCGGCGCGGTCCGTCTGCAGGGTCGCCACAGAGGCATCCACTTCGATCGTCTGGCTGACCTGCGCGAGCTGCAACTGAACGTCAACGCGCCGGACGGTGTTCGCATCAACCGTCACGCCCTGCTCCACGACGGTTCCGAACGCTTTTGCGGAAATCGTGACCCGATAGGTTCCGGCCACCACATCATTCATCTGGTAGGCGCCGTGCTCGTCCCCGTCGGTTTGTTTTTCCTGACCCGTGGCAGAGTTCACCGCATCGATTCGTGCCCCGGGCACAGCGGCTCCGGTTGCGTCGGTTACGTTACCAGTCAGCGTTCCGTAGAGCACCTGCGCGTTTGCGCATGCCGCGAATAATAAGATCGCGACGGCCAACGCAGCCGCCGCGGAACCGAATCTTACGGTCATGATTTCGATCCCCGTTTCCCGCCCGAGAGAACAGCCAGACCAAGGCGATTTTTTCGTGCTTGCGATTATACATGAACTTTCAGAGTTTTGTTCGCGAGAAAAACAAAACCGGATTACGCGAATTTCATCGCCTGTTCCTCACTTCCGCGAATGCCCAGTTGTTTGCCGCGCAGAAGTTCGCCATCGAGCAGCAAAGGATGGTCAGAAAGTTCGCGGCGAGAACCGGCAAATGCGCCGAGTCGACAAACAGCCGCATGAACACCACATTTCCCGTCAGGGACACCAACCCGTAGTCAGATGGAATCGGGCCAGTCTTCTCATCCGCAGCTTCGCGTTGCGCCGGTCCCGCCAGGTATAACGGGAATGCCACGCGAAATTATGCAGCAGCGCGGCCTCCAGCGCGCCAACCGAAGCCCAAAGATAATGTCCCGGCGCGCATCGATCCAGCAAAGCGAGGACGCCAAGCTGCAGCGCCGTACCCGCCGTGCCGACGGCCGCATACTTCCCGAAACGAACGGTCAGCTTCACGGCAGCGGCTCTTCCCGATAAAGCTGCGCGGCGTGGCGGATGGTCAGAACTATCGCCATGGCGAACATCGAAACCGCCGCGATCACCCCTCCGATATCGAACAGCAGCGCGCGATAGCCGAGCACAGTCGCATAAGGGCTGCGCAGCAGCGCCAGGTTGCCGATGATCAGCAGAATCCGAATCTCCGTCGGGCCAAAGAGTCCCTGAGAGAGCTGAAATCGTGAAAGCGTATAGGTCGCAAGATAGCTCTCGCCCGCCAGAATCAGGAACCCGATCAGCATCGCCAGCGCCGTCTGCCAGTGCAGAAAGCCCGATAGGGCGAGGCCCATCATCAGCGCCAGTGAGCCCAGGATGTCGACCATATGATCGACATAAAAGCCGTAGCGAGGCCGCTGGCGCCGACGCACCCGAGCCAGCGTGCCATCCAGACTGTCGCCAAGCCAGTTGAGGCCCAGGCAAAGAATCACGAGCAGCAGAGCAAACCGGTTGTAGCGCGAAAGGGCATACGCGGCGCCGGCTCCTATCTGCGCGGCCAACCCGAGCGCCGTCAGATGGTCGGAGTTGACCCATGTCGGAGCGCGCCGCGCCAGCCATTCAAGCGCGCGCTTTTCGAGCGAAGCAGTCAGCGCCTGATTCACGCGAGGCGCGGGGCGAAAAGGTGGGGCGTTCACTGCGCCCTCTTTGCGAGCGCCGTAAGCGCAGACCGCAGCGTGAATTCCAGAGACTCGCGAGGAACGCTCTCCACCCACGGGCGAATGGCCCATCCCAGGCCACGCGGAATGGATCTCGTCAGCGAGACCGCCTCAACCCGCAGGCCCAGTCCGCCGTCGCGCTCTTCGTAGACCCAGTAAGTGTTTAGCCGCCACAGGAAGCCATGCTCATGTTCGTCGTCGAGCGGATGTTCGGCAGAGGCGCCCGGCGAATCGATCTCAGCTACGCGCGTGCTCCGCGAAACGGAAAAGCCGCGCTGTTCATCGAGCCGGCCGAAACTGACGTCATACGTCGCGTCCATCGTGACCGTGATGACGTGCTTTTGCCGCACCCGCATCGAGATCTGAGCATGGTCCCGATCGCCGCCGAGTACCCGGGTTTCGAGAACCTGCGGCGAGAACACGCGTGGATATGATTCAAAGCCGCGGAGAATTTGCTCGAAATCCGCCACCTTCGCTTCGGGCGCAAACGCAGCCCCCCGCCAGTGATGCAGTAGCGCTCCGGGTAACTCCTGTCCGGCGACGCGCTCCAGGAACAGATCGTTGTGCCCGGGCGTGGTGTGGCACGCCAGCCGCGCCTCCACCGTGGCGATATAGGAATCGAACGCGGAACTCGCGGCTTGTGGCGGACCCGCCATCAGAAGGCTCGCGGTCAACCCCGCAAGCAGAAACATTTTTGTCATGCTCCGAAGATTGCCGGTTCGGCCTCAGTCGAAGCAATCCCGCGGTCCTCACCCCGGAAGAATTGTTTCTCACGGCGTAATTTACGGTAAACAGGCAACTTAGCGCAAACACTCATACATCAGGAAATCGTCAGAATAGATGTCTGATCCGTTAAAATGAACGGCGGGGATGATCGCGGAGTGTCCAGCCGTTCGTTATACCTTTGGCGTGTTCGAGGTCGACACGGCGACAGGCGAGCTGCGCCGCAGGGGTCTTCGGGTCAAGCTGAACGCCCAGCCTTTTCAGGTGCTCCTGATGTTGCTGGACCGCCCCGGTGAGATGCTGACCCGCGAAGAGATTTGCAAGGAACTTTGGCCCGAAGGAACCTTCGTGGACTACGAGCACGGGCTGAATTCAGCCGTCAATCGTCTTCGCGAGGCCCTCGGCGACAAGGCGAGCAATCCGAAATTTATCGAGACTCTGGCGCGCCGGGGCTACCGCTTCCTGGCGCCGGTGGAGCGTGTTGTCGTGGGTGGCGAGGTTCCGATCGCGCCCGAGCCCGTTCCCGTTCCCTATCGCGTTCTGGCGGCGCCGGCCGATCTGCCCCCGAGCCCGCGCCGTGTCGTGCAGAGCCTGTTCGTTCTGCTTCAGATCATGTATGTCGGGTTTTACGTTGGCGCTCTCGCCAATCTGGGCGCACTGAGGGAGTTTCTGTCGGCGCTGCCCTCTACCGGTTGGATATCCGATGGCATCGTCGTCACGGCGGCGCTTCTCATCCCGGTCCGGACCTTCCTGCTTTGCGGCGTCCTCTTTCGGGCGCCGGGCATGCGCGAGAAGTTCCTGAAACTATGGCCGCTGCTTCTGATCGCTGACGGCCTCTGGTCCCTCGCACCGTTCCTTCTGCGCCACCTCAGCTACGGATTGGCCCTCGCCTGCACCACCTTACTTGTGTACTCGCCCTTCGCCCAGCGCTCGCTCATCCTGATGGGCGCCGCGGATCGGAGGCCCTGAAAAGGGCGGGCGATCCTGCCCGGCCCCCGGGTTTCTACCCGGCGTCAGACTTCCTACGGGCCCGCGCTCACCCACGAAATCGAAAAGCTCGAGTCTTTGCCCAGTGGGGTAGGCGACGCTTTGACGGCCCCGTTTGAAGTCTCCATCGTGATTTGGTCCACGCTTCCGCTCGGGAACGAACTGATCGCCAGGGTTTTCCCTCCGATGGTAGCGGTGTTCTGCAAGCTCGAATTGCCGAATATTATCGAACCGAAATCCGCGAGCGGCAGAACGCCGCCGCTGTACGGAGCTTCCGCGATCCACTCTGCCGAGCTCTGGTCGGCGCTGGGTATCTTTGTGGTTGTACTGAAGCTCTGGCCCGTTGTCACGTTCGTCATGCTTACGGTGAATTTGCCCTTGCCTCCTGCGCTTACTTCGGCTGTGAACTGGTCACCCGGATGTACCGACACGGTGTTGACGAGATACGAAAGATGCGGGTAAAACTCGAACCACGCGTAGTACACCGGTTTCCCGTTCTGGCAGTCCGACTCCGTGCCCAGTTGCTCCACCGTATTTGAGTTATAGCCGTCGATTCCGATCCAGAAAGCGGCATATTGGTCGGTGGCAGGGCACGAGCCGGAAATACCCGGCACGATCCAGGAGCCCTTTACGTCGGTAACCGATCCGTTCGCCCCGGTGACCGCATATCCACCCCAGTTGGTACTCGAGACATTATTGCCGTGCCGCTGGTGAATGATCGCGGGAGCGTGCCGGCGGATCGGCGTGAATGCCGGCTCCGCAGCGGAACTGTTTATCGCTGTCGCGGATATCAGAGCTGCGCCAAACAGGAGCGCGTAAAAACCCTTGAGTCGCATTCGCCGATTATTCCACACGCTCTCTGGCTCGAAGCGGGCGCATTCCCCGATATGCGTTTCGGTGATTGCTTTACTCATAACGCGGCGCTTCAGATCTGTTTCGCACTCAGGATCCAGCGCAGAATGGTTCCGTTCTCACACAAGACTGAAAGCCTCCGCCCATTCCGTTCCACCGGCACACTGGAGAGAACCACGGTTCATTACGGCTCCCGCGAATCTCCCGTCTAAGTTTTCCAGGAGTCTCCATGCTGCGAAAGTCTCTCTCTGTCTTGTTTTCCCTTGCGGCATTATGGGCACTGTCCAGTAATCAATCACGCGCCCAGTCACTGACTTCCGGGGATATCACCGGAACCATCACCGATCAAACCGGCGCCGCCATCCCGAATGCCTCCGTGACCGTCACCAACACCGGAACAAATACCTCGCAAAAGACGACTGCCGGCGCGAATGGGACCTACCGATTCGCCTTTATTCCCTCCGGCTCGTACAGCCTCAGCGTGAGCGCCGGCGGGTTTCAGACCCAGGAACGGCGCGGAATCGCGGTGACCGCTGGCCAGCCGACATCCGTAAACGTTCAGTTGTCGGTCGCGCAGGCGGCTCAGACGGTTAATGTGGTCGAAGGCACGCCGGCCCTGCAAACCGACAACGCCGATGTCACGACGAATATCAACCGGCAAATGGTCGAAAATCTTCCCAATCCTGGTAATGACATGACGTACATTGCGCAAACCGCGCCCGGCGTCGTCATGAACACGCAGGCCGGCTACGGAAACTTCGTGGCCCAGGGCATGCCGGCCACCTCGAATCTGTTTACCGTGAACGGGCAAAATTACAATGATCCGTTTTTCGGAATCAACAACAGCGGCGCTTCCAACCTGCTGCTGGGGTCGAATGACATCGCCGAAGCGAACGTGATCAACAATGCCTATTCCGCGCAATACGGGCAATACGCCGGATCTCAGATTACCTACGTAACAAAATCCGGCACGAACCAGTTCCACGGAAATGCCATTTATATGTGGAACGGGCGCGCCATGAATGCGAACCAGTTCTTCAGCAACTCGGTCGGCTCCCCGAGGCCGTTCAATAACTTCAACCAGTGGGCGACCGGCGTCCAGGGACCGATCTGGAAGAACCACACATTCTTCGATGTCGACTATGAAGGACTCCGGAATGTCCTCCCAACGGCGAGCGCCCTGACCTTAATTCCCAGTCCGCAGTTCCAGTCGGCGACGCTGGCGAATCTGACCGCTACGGGGAATTCCGCTCAGATTCCTTTTTATAACCAGGTCTTCACGGTCTACCACAACGCGCCGGGAGCGGGCTCCGCGACGCCGGTTCAGGGCGGCGGCTGTCAGGATTTCACCGGCCTCCCCGCGGGCGTGCCCTGCGCGCTTCAGTTCCGCACAACGCCTCCCAACCTGAACCACGAGTACCAATGGTCGGCGCGCGTCGATCACACCTTCAGCCCGAAGGATTCGGCTTACATTCGCGTGCTGCGCGATAACGGTTTCCAGCCCACCTTCACCAGTCCCTTCGGCCCGACCTTCAACGCCGAAAGCAATCAGCCCCAGATGTCGGGTCAGGTGTCCGAGATCCACACCTTCGGACCCAACACGGTCAATCAATTCAACGGGTCGGCCCTTTTCTATCAGGCGGTCTTTCAGCCATCGGATCCGAACGGATCGCTCGCCGCTCTGCCGACCTTTATCAATTTTTCCGGAACGGCTTTTACATCGACCGGCGCGTGGGGCCAACCCGGGCCGTTCTTCTTTCCACAGGGCCGCCGCGTGTTCCAGTATCAGATTCTCGACGACGTCTCGCATGTTCGCGGCCGCCATACCTTCCGCGCGGGTTTTAGCTGGCTGCACGACAACATCACCGTGCTCGATTTCCAGGGCGTCGGCGGTCCGCTGCATGGGTCGATCACCACTACTCTCACGGATTTCTTCAACGGAGGCGGCCCCAGTACGTCGCTGAACCAGGCCTTCCCGTCCTCCCCCGAGGAGGGCTTCCAGTTCAACACTTTCGGTGGTTACGTGGCTGACGACTGGAAGGTCAGCGACCGCTTGACGGTCTCGCTCAATCTGCGGCTCGAAAGCTACGGCAATCCCACCTGCAACTCCAACTGCTTCTCGCGCCTTTCGAGCGCCTTTACCGGCGCGCCGGTTCCGAACGCCGCTTCCACTCCTTATAACCAGTTCATCGTGGCGGACCAGCACACCGCTTATCCGGATACCCAGACCGTGGTTTGGGAACCCCGCGTCGGTATCGCATGGAAGCCGGGGCGCCGCGACAACACCGTGATCCGCACAGGCTTTGGCGTATTCGCCGACGAACTACCCGGCGGTCTCGCTGAGAATGCGGCCTTTAATCCTCCGGGCTTCAACGCGTTCACCATCGGGAACGGCGCCATCGCGCCCGGTGTTCCTGGAAGTCTGTTCACCACGGCCGCGCAGGCCAATCAGGCGCTTGTGTCGCAATTTCGATCGGGCGGCAGCTTCAACTCCATTTCGCAGCAGGTGCCTGGTTTTGCGCCGCCCAGCTTCGACGCGTTCCCGTCTTTTTTCCATCAGCCGGTCTATTACAAATGGAACTTCGAAGTGCAGCAGTTGCTCGCAAAGAATCTCACCCTGACAGCCAACTACGCGGGAATGCACGGTAGTCATCTGCCTCTTGCGGATGGCGGTCTGAACGCATACTGCCCGCCGGACACCTGTCCCGGCGGCTTCTCAGGTTTGCCCGCCTCGGCTCCGAATCCAGCGCTGGGAAACGTTCTGCAATACCTTTCCGGTGGAACTTCGAGCTATAACGGGCTGAGCGTGAGTCTGCAGCAGCGGCTCACCGCGGGCCTATCGTTCAACCTGAACTACACCTGGAGCCATGCGCTGGATGAAGTGTCCAACGGCGGCGTGTCGAACCTACCGTTCGGTATCCTGGCGACGGACACGAGCATCACGCAGATTCAGGATCCGCACAACGCGAAGGGCAACTACGGAAGCGCTGACTACGATGTCCGGCATTACATCAGCGCGAGCATGGTGCTGACTGATATGTTCCGCCACGCCGGATTTCACTATGGTCCTAACCGGATCTTCGGCGGTTGGACGCTTTCGAGCAACTGGTTTTTCCGGACGGGTCTGCCTTTTTCCGTGAGAGACAACGCCAATCTGGCGCCCTTGCTGGGCCTCAATTACACCGGCACGATCTTAGCGTCCCCGAATGGCGCCGTCTCGAACTCCATCGACTGCGCGTCCGCTGTGAATACGCCATGCCTCGCGACCGGGCAGTTCGCGCCATCCGGCGCATTGACCGGATTCGGAACATTGGGAAGAAATTTCTTCCGCGGCCCTCATTTCTTCGATGTGGATCTCGGGCTGATGAAAGATGTCGCAATCACCGAGCACGTGCTCTTCTCGTTCGGCGCGCAGGCCTTCAATCTGTTCAACCACACGAACTTCGACTTGCCCGTGGATGACATATCGAACCCGCTGTTCGGGAGCAGCATCGCGACGGTAGGCCCTCCCACGAGCCTTTTAGGTTCATTCGTCGGGGCGGGCAGTTCGCCGCGATTTATAGAGATAAAAGGAAGCTTTCGCTTTTAGCCGCCGAAATCGGAGCGACGGACCGCGAGGAGCATTTTTTGATAGCCTGAGACTTGCCAACCATTGTTCGCTAACCCGCGCGCTCTGCAGGTGCGCTGATCGAAATGATCCTGCCGTCCAGCGGCTGGGCGGGAGCCGTGTATTCCAACCCCCTGGAAACGGAAAGCGAACAAAAATGACTCAGAAGTCCGAACTGATCAAGGCCCGTGTGTCCTTCGCTGCGCACGAAGAGTATCGCGTGTTGCGGGACAGCGGCGGGGAAAGCGCAGCGCTGCCATCGGGCGCCCTGCGGGCTTACGGCGAATTGCCGGCCGTGGGCGATTGGGTCTGGGCACGCCCAGCCTTCGAAATGGTCCTGATCGAATCAGTCGAGCCCCGCGAGACGTCCTTTAATCGCAAAGCAGCCGGACGCGCCCAAACCTCGCAATGCGTGGCGGCCAACATCGACATTTGTTTCGTGGTTTGCGGGTTGGATGGAGATTTCAACCCACGGCGCCTCGAACGCTATCTGGTCCTGGCTTGGGAGAGCGGAGCCCAGCCAGTCGTCGTCCTCAATAAAGCGGATCTTTGCGCAGACCCGGCGGCAGCGATAAATGCCGTGCGGAGCATTGCCGGACGAGCGGACGTGGTCGCGATGACCGCGTCCCGTTCCGCGGAGCCATTGACGCCATGGCTGCGGCCGGGTGTGACGGCCGCGCTCCTCGGTTCTTCCGGCGCCGGAAAATCAACCATTGCCAATGCCCTGACTGCCGGTAACATGAGGAGCGCTAAGCTGGCCACGCAGCAGGTGCGCGAACACGACTCCCGCGGACGCCACACGACAACCGCTCGTATGTTGTTACCGCTGCCCTGCGGAGCATGGCTGATTGACACGCCGGGGATGCGGGAGTTGGGTCTTTTGGCGGGCAAGGCGTCGCTCGACTTAGGTTTTCCTGAAATCGCAGCGCTTGCCCAGGAATGCCGCTTTGCCGATTGCCGGCACGAGCAGGAGCCGGAATGCGCAGTACGACAGGCTGTGGAGGAAGGCAGGATCTCTCCGGACCGGTGGGCGAGTTATGCGAAACTGCAGCGCGAGGCGCGCCATCACGCGCTTGAGACGGATGCGAGGGCCATGCGAGCGGAGAAGCAGAAATGGAAGGCTATTCATAAAGCCAACAGGCGGCTATACCGGGATCGAGGTTTATAATCTCTAAACACTCGAATTGAAAGCTGCCCAACATACCAGGAGACGCGTGTCGGGGCAGGCTGTCGCCCCATCCCTGAACGGGATATCCAAGACGACTCAGCAGCCGCGGAATCGTCTTCTCACACTGGGCATTAGTCTCGGGCTCTTCCTGGCCACCCTATTGATCTATGCGCCGGCCTACCGTTTTGGCTTCGTGAATTTCGATGACCCGGACTACGTCACCCAAAACCCACACGTGCGCAGCGGCCTTACAACCAACGGCGTTGTCTGGGCGCTCACAAGCACCGAAGACGCGAACTGGTTTCCGGCCACTCGCCTCTCCCACCTGATCGATGGGGAGATCTTCGATCTGCGGCCGGGCGGACATCATTTCACCAATGCTTTTCTTCACGCATCTGCGACAGTACTCCTTTTCGCTTTCCTCCACGCCGCGACCGGCGGGTTGTGGCCCGGCGCATTCGTGGCGATGCTCTTTGCTCTACACCCCTTGCACGTGGAGTCGGTAGCCTGGATCGCGGAGCGCAAAGACGTGCTCAGCGCGGTCTTTTGGTTCGCCGCGCTATGGAGTTATGTCCGTCGGCGCTACTGGCTTACGCTGCTTGCCTTCTGTCTCGGATTGATGTCCAAACCGATGGTTGTGACGCTTCCGTTTGTGCTGTTCCTGCTGGATATCTGGCCGCTGCGCCAGCCGCTCCGCTCCGCCCTGCGAGTCAAGATTCCGATGCTGGCGTCATCCGCAGTCAGCGCGACGGCCGTTTTCGTGATCCAAAGAAGCAGTGGAGCGGTCCGCGAGGTCGCGCAATTCCCGTTCGGCTTGCGGGTGGAGAACGCCGTCGTCACGTACGCGATCTACATCGTCAAAACGTTCTGGCCTGCGAAGCTGGCGGTTTTCTATCCCTATGCAACGCAGTTAGCAGTATGGCAAATCGCGCTGTCAGTCCTTCTGCTCACGGGCATTTCGATGGTGGCGCTCCGGGAACGGCGTTCGCGTCCTTACCTCGCAGTCGGATGGTTTTGGTTTCTGGTAACGCTTCTGCCGGTCATCGGTCTCATCCAGGTCGGATCGCAAGCGCGCGCGGACCGGTACATGTACCTCCCATTGGTCGGTTTGGGCATCATGCTGGCGTGGGGCTTGGCGGAAATCCTGAGGGCCAGGGTCGCGATTCCCGCGGCGATCGTCGCCTGCCTGGCGCTTGCGGTGTTGTGCGAAGCGCAGCTCCGGTATTGGCAGAGCAGCGAGACGCTATTTCGCCATGCGCTCGATGTGACTGGAGCCAACTATCTTGCGCACCATAACCTGGGTGTAGCCCTGGCCGACGAGGCACGCTTTCCCGAAGCGATCCAGCAATATCAGGCGGCGCTCGAAATGGAACCCAATGCCGCGAACGTGCTGACCGACTACGGAAACGCCCTTGCAAAATCCGGACGCCCGCAGGAGGCGATTGCGCATTACCGGGCATCTCTGCGTACGCTTCCCGATTCGCCCATCACGCACAACAATCTGGCAAACGCTTTGGCCGCGAATCCCGCAACCATGCCGGAGGCGATCGCCGAGTATCAAACCGCCCTGCGCCTCAAGCCGGATTATGAGGAAGCGCGAAGCAACCTCGCGCACGCGCAGTCCAATGCCGCCGAAATGCAATACAACCGCGGCGTTGACCTTGCCAAAAGCGCCAAACCGGAGCAGGCGATCCCATACCTCGAGGAAGCCTTGCGGCTGAAACCGGATTATGTGGACGCGCACAATAATCTCGGTGTGGTGTTGGCCGGCGCCGGGCGGACGCAGGAGGCGATTTCACATTTTGAAGCCGCGTTGAGAATCGATCCCAACTCTGCCGACGCGCACGTCAATCTCGGGATCGCGCTATCGGGGATACCGGGCCGGATGCCGGACGCCGTGAACCATCTGGAAGCGGCGTTGCGGATCAGGCCCGACCCGGAGATCCAGAAGATGCTGGATCGTCTCCAGAAACACCGATAACAACGAGGGGCTTCAGCTCAAAACGTGAGCTTCGCCCCGAGTTGGATGCTGCGCGGACCGCCCGTGCCCCCATTGATCGATCCGGAGCCGCTACTGAGCGTGCTGGTGATGTATCCGAAGTTCGCGTTGTTTGCGGTGCAGCAGCCGCCGTTCGGATTGGCGAACTGCGGCGTGTTGGTCAAATTAACCGTTTCCGCCCGAAGCTGCAGGCCAATCCGTTCGTTGAAACGGATGTTCTTGGACACGGAGAAATTCAGGTTGAAGAATCCCGGTCCAATCATCGAATTGCGGCCCACATTGCCGACCTGTTGGGCCGCGCCATTAATCTGATCGGCCGCTCCCGTCGGACAGGCCGCGGTGGGCGTTGCGGATTGGCAGGGCGGAGCGGCGAATGCGTTGGGATCGAACCAGGCGCTTCCGCCGTTGGATAGGGTATTAATTCCGTGCAGGATCGTCGCGGGGCCCACCTGCACGGGCGTGTTGGTGCCGCCACTGGCGAGGTTCAGGTAGGTCGAGCTGTAAGTCACTGTGAAGGGCGTTCCCGTCATGAGCGTCAGGACACCCTGCACTTGCCACCCGCCCACCACGGCATCCAAAGCTCGCGAACCGGAACCCAGAAAGCGCTGCCCTTTGCCAAAGGGCAGTTGGTAGACGTAGCTCTGTACGAACGTCACATAGCGATTGAAGTCCGTCAGGCCCCAGTTCCGGTGATATTGCCCGTTGAGGTAGAAGCCGTAGAATCCGTCGTCGTCTCCACCGTTGAAGTAAGACATACCCTTCTGGTAGGTCAATGCGGTGGTGATGGACAACCCCGAGGCGAAGCGCCGGTCAATTTTCGTCTGCAGAGCGTTGTACATCGACGATGCCGGAACGAAGAACTGCGTTACGGCTCCCGTGTGAGGGTAATACCGCTGGTAGACGTTGTCGTTGGTGGAGGTCGGCGCGATCACCGGGCTGGCATTGATGTTCTGCGATGTGCCCATGTCCACGCCGTGATTGCCGACGTAGGCAAGGTCCAGCGTGAAGTGATAGGGCAAAGCCTGCTGAACCGAGAAGTTCCAGCCAATGACGTGGGCGTTTTTGTAATTGGTCGGGAAATAGAACTCCGACGTGCCGTTCTGGCCCAGAGCCGCAACGTCGTAAATTCCGTTGGACGGGATAGGCTGTGGAGCCGGAGCCGGCAGACCGCTCTCGAAACTCAGGAGCGACCCGCCGTAGAGCGCGGAGGTATAGGCGCTGGCTCCCTGCACGGCGCCGAGATTACCTTTCGTCGGATAGTTGTAGGTCAGGTAGGTATTATCCTGAAACGGCGTATAGCTGACGCCGATTCCCGCGCGGATCACCGTCTTATCCCTTAGCCGGTAAGCGATTCCGAGACGCGGCGCGAGATAGTTCAGGTGGTTGACCAGGCCCCCGTTGTCGGGGTTGCCGCCCACTCCGCCCACCACCAGCGTGTTGTTGGACGGAATAAAATTCGAAAACTGGCCGGGGAAGCGGGGAACCGCTGGGGGATATAGTTCCCAGCGCAATCCGATATCGACGGTCAGCTTCTTGCTGACCTGCCATTTATCGGCTCCATAGAAGAAGAAGTACCATTGCCGGAAGGTCGGGAATGTGCCGCTGAAGTCTCGGCCGGTGCTGCCGGCCTGGGGCGAGTCGAGCAGGAAACTCGCCATGGAGTTGGCCCACGAGGTGATGTTGTTCGCGGTCGTCGGCCCGGTCACGGAGCCGTTGGGTTCGACGCAGTTACCGGCGCAATTGGTCTGGCTGGCGCCGAACTGGTAAAAGCCGCGCGGGCTGTAAGTCTGGGTCTGCAGCAACTCGTCGCGGATGCGGCGCATATCGAACCCGAACGTGAAGGAGTGATTCCGGTAGGTCTTGGTCACGTTGTCGACAAGATCGATGTTGGCCTCCGCGCGATCCCACGGCAAACTGGCCGAATAGCCAACGAAAGGACTGGTAAACCCGCTGATGCCGATTCCCACCAGCCCGCTGTTGAAGGGGCTGATGTTGATTCCGGGAATCCCGATGGCCGTGGAGGCGTTCGTTCCATAGTCGCTCTGCTGCGCCTGGTTGCGGTAATGCGCCACGCCGAACCGGAATTCGTTCAGCAGCGTGGGCGTCAGAACGTGGGTCCAGTTAATGCCGGTGCTGTAGGTCTTCTGAATCCCCGTACCCTGGAAGCCGCCGTTGGCGTCACCGCCGGCCACGCCGAAAATAGGCGCCTGGTAAATAACCGGCCGCTGGAAGCTGAAACGGCCGCTGAGGCGGTCCTTATCGGTGACGTTGTAGTCGATCTTGCCATCGGCCAGGTTGCTGTCCTTCGTGAAGGGCAGGAGCGCAAAGTAGTTATTGGAGGGAACAGCGGGGTTGAAGTTCTGATTCGGATTGGGTACCAGGGCCAGGATCTTGAGCGCGATGGGGTTTAGACGCGACTGCGGAATAATGTTGCCCGTAAATGGCGTCCTGCCTACGCCTGTGGCCGTATTGCCCGTCAGCGGATCGTACACCAACGCGGGGCTGGAACCGCCCAGCGCCTCGCTGAGATTGCCGGTGCGGGACAGAGCCGAGGGGATCGTCTCCGTGGTCGCCCCTGCTTCATGGTCCGTGGTTCGCAGGAAATCGGCGAAGAAGAACAGCTTGTTCTTTTTGATCGGTCCCCCGATATTGCCGCCGAAGTAGTTGTAGTGGACAGCGGAAACCGTCGGCTGGAAGAAGTTGCGCGCGTCGAGGTCGTTGTTCTGCAAAAACTCGTAGAGGGAACCATGGAACTGGTTGGTCCCCGACTTCAGAATCACGTTCGTGACCGCGCCCGTGCTGCGCCCCAGATCCACGGAGTGATTGCTGGTGGAAATGTCTACCGTTTGAATGGCTTCAAGTGGCGGCACCAGGATTTGCAGTACGCCCGTCCGCTCGTTGTCGTCAATTCCTTCGATCTGGTAGTTATTGCCCACGCGCGGAGTCCCGTTGACCTGCGTCTGCAACGAGTCCGACGCGTTAAAGAATTGGGAGTGCTGCTCGGTATGCGGCGTCGTTCCGGGCACCAGGTCCAGAAGAGCCTGATAATTGCGATTGCTCACCAGTATCGGCAGTTCCGCCACCGAGACGGAATCGATGGAGCGGCCCGTGTCTGCGCTGTCGGTGGTCAACGCCGGTGGCGCGCCGGTGACTTCGATGCTTTCCGTGATACTGCCGGGCTGAAGCTGAATGTCGACGCGCTGCGTGGCGTTCACCAGGAGCGAGATATCTTTGCGCTCCTCTTTTTTGAACCCGGTCATCTCGACCGTTAGCACGTAATTACCCGGGGGCACGTCGGAAAAAACGTAATTGCCGCTTTCGTTGGTTTGCCCGGCGCGGCTGATGTTGGTGCTGGATTCGGTTAGCGTTACCTTAGCGTCGGCGACGACCGCGCCCGTCGCATCGGTAACGGAGCCGACTATGGTCGAGTTGACTGCCTGCCCGATCAAAGAAACGGAAAGGACAAGTACCGCCAGGAGTGCCGGAAACAAGCGAACGCAGCTTGACCGTATGAACTTGCTCATAAACCTAACCCCTCCGGAGAATGTAAGCCTGCTGAGCGCAGACTTCTGTAAAGCAACACCGAAAATCCCAAAGCGAAACGGTTTTATGGAACCTAAACGCGTACGATTATGAAAGGTTGAACCGGAAAAAGCAAGTGTGGTTCCGCCCACTCTGACGGCCCCTTAGGTGGTCGCCTCGCCTCAATCCACTAGCCGCCTTTCTCTTCCTCCGGCCCGCGCTTCCAGGGAATCAAAGGCCTCACGCTTTCATCCAGCGCCGCTTCGAGCAGTTCCCGGCTGAACACGCTGAACGCATCCTCCTGGAACTCGCACATATACTCTCTCTCGAAATCGCTCTTGAGCTGTCCCCGGTCCTCATCCAGAAAAGCTTTGCTGATCCGCGGGCACTCCGTCGCCGGAACCCGCACCCGATGCCAGTCTTCCCGGCTCATCCACGCTTTATAAAAGAACCCCGCTGCCCGAAACGGCGTGCTCAGCAGCCACAAATCCCCGTTGCCCACCGCCAGCATCGGCCGCAGCGAGTGGTACGTATCCTCCTGCACCCGCGAAGCCTCATCGATCAGCAGCATCGACACCGCCGAGAATCCCCGTATCCGGTCGTCCACGCCCGGCAGCCCCACAATGCGCGACCCGTTCGGAAACGCCAGCGAAGCCGCGTTGTATCCGTCCCCGCGCGGCCGGATTCCCAGCGCCGCCGTCATCCCCGCCGCCTTCCGCACGAACTCGCCCGACTGCCGGAATGACGGACTCGCCACCAGCACCAGGCTCCCCGGCCGCGTATACGCGCGATGCACCGCCTTCGCCGCCGCCACGGTCGACTTGCCCCATTGCCGCGTGCAGTTCAGAATCCCGCGCTTCGCCTCCGACCGCAGTACTTCCGCCTGCCGCTCATCCGGCTCGAATCCCAGCCGAGTACGAGCGAACTCCGCCGCGTCGGGAATCGCCGGCGTTTTCAGCACACGCTCCCCGATCCGAGGCTCTTCGCGAATCGACCCAGTCAGCGTTTCTTTGATCTCTTCACTCATCAAGCCGACAATGCCCCCGCAGTACCGGATCGTAGTCCCGCGCATCCCGATACCGTTCGGGGTGGCAGGATGGTGGCACAGGCTTCAGCCTGTGTAACGCGGCTTCAGTCGCGTCATACGGTGAATACTTCGTCGCATCCTCCCGCAGCCGCGACTCCACCGACCGTTCGCCCTGCATCACGGCCCCGCGCATCCGAATCCCGAGCCCGTCTCGTTCCCAGTCGCCCAGCCGTGGCATCCGCAGTTCGTCGCCGTCCTTCGCCATGTATCCCGGTACGCTCATCTTTTTCAGTACAGCGGCGCCGACGAGAACCGGATCGTCTGCGTCCGCCGCCTCCCTTTCCAGCACGCCAGCGCGAGCGCCATCACGAGATCGTCGTGCTGGCCCGCGCCCTCCGCGCCCATCCGTTCGCGCCCGTTCTCGCGCGTCGTCTTCCTCATGTCCATCAGTTCCTCCAATAGCGCCGAAGTCCACGGCGCATCGTTCCCGATCCGGATCTCGCGCTTTTCAATCGCGAGTTGCAGAGATCCCACCAGATCTTTCTTCGGGACGTTGTACTCCACGCACCCGGCGTTCTGCCGCGAGCTTTCGCGTTCACCCGACGTAATCGTCACGGCCGCGAGCGAACTTCCCAGCCGCTCCGCCCGCAGAAGATCGACGATCGGAGCGCCCACACCCGTCGCATCCACAATCAGCTCGCACCGCCCGCTCAGTTCGGGCAGCAGAGTCAGTTCGCGCACGCGTTCGACGACCGCCGGATACCGGGTACCCAACGGCAACCGCTCTGCATGACGAACCAGAAGCGCCTCGAACTCCGCCTCGCCGTAAGGCCGAGGCCGTTCCAGCCGCTCGACCACCGCGATAGCTGTAAAATCCCGCCGCTGCCCCAGATCCAGCCCAATGAAATACCTCACACGACAGTTATAGTTATCCGCAGGCGCAAGCTATGCCTCTAACTCGTTAACTAAAACAAACCAAACCCAATAAATCGGTAAAAAAACTCGAAACGCCAATTCCGAGGCGCGACCGCGAGGGAGCGGTTGCCAGTTAGACCGAAAAACCAGCATTTCGGGCCGATTCGGTATTTCCCACGGCAATGGCCGGTATTACCATGGAAACAGATGCAGACCATCTCCTTAAAAATTCCCGATGACCTCCTGGCTGAACTGGAGCGGGAAGCGAAGGCGAGGCGAGTCGCTAAATCCGTTCTTGTGCGCGAGAGCCTGGAAACAGCCCTACGCCGGCAAGGTCGCGCCGCCTCGTGTTTCGATCTGGCTCGGGATCTGGCCGGCTCGCTGACAGGATTACCGCGCGATCTTGCGCACAACCCGAAATACATGAATGGTTTCGGGGAGTGACGCGCCGAGTCGCGTTGCTGGACACCGGACCGCTGGTCAGTTTTCTTGCGGCCGGATTGGAGTATCACGAATGGGCGGTCGAGCAGTGGAGAGAACTACGCCCTCCGCTGCTCACGTGCGAGCCAGTCCTGACCGAAGCGGTGTTCCTCTTAAAGCGCGAGGGCCGCGACGCGGACGCTCTGTTCGCGCTGCTGGAGAGAGGCGTCATTCGAATTGCGATCGCCGTCGATCGGGAGCAGGCGGATCTTCGGGCCTTGATGCGGCGCTACCGCAATCGGCCTATGTCGCTGGCGGACGCTTGTCTGGTCCGGCTCTCGGAAATTCACAGCGCGGCCGAGGTTCTGACGCTGGACAGCGATTTCCGTATTTATCGCAGGCACGGCAATAAAGTAATTCCCACGCGAATGCCGGAGTAACAGAAATCAGGCCAATCCGTTCGATGTCTTTCGCAAGAGCCGCCTTGCGCAGGTAGCCATCGCTCGTGGCGAACGCGAAAGACTGCTGCATAGCCAGCTCGAGATACGCTCTGAGACGCGGACGGACGTACGACTGGAGGGGCATGGGGCCTGGGCCGAGACGTCCTCCGAGGCAAACGCCCACAACTCCGCGTCAATGCCGTCGCGCAAACCGACGTCTGCAACATGAGCCGCGTCTGCCCCGAGTTCACTCTCGATAAGACGCGCAACTGCAGGCGGTAGCTGATTATCGACGAGGAATTTCACGCGCTCAGCAGAACGGGGTGATCCGCTTGTCGCGCGGCATATCCAAATGCGGCGAGAATGTCCTCGCGCTCAAGATACGGATAATCGCGCAGAATCTCGTCGAAATTCGGCCCCGGAACTCAGCAGTTCGAGGACATCGGCAACCCGAATTCTCATCCCGCGAATGCGCGGACGGGCCCCGCATTGGGCGGGATCGAACGTAATGCGATTGAGATGACTGGACGCCACAGATCTTTGACCAGTTTTTAAACCCGCATCAAGTAGGCATCGTCCTGAGAAACCGATCGATACCCGACTGAACGGCTTTTGATAGCCTGAGATTTGCCTACCATTGTTCGCTAACCCGCGCGCTCCACAAGCGCGTTAATCGCGCGCTTCGGAGAAGCGCTGATCCAATCATTCCTGCCGCCAGCGGCTGGGCGGGAGCCGTGTATTCCAACTTCCTTGGAAACCGAAAGCGAACAAAATGACTCAGAAGCATGAACTGATTAAGGGCCGTGTGTCGTTCGCCGCGCACGAAGAATATCGGATCTTGTTGGGCGGCGGCGAAGAAACCGCAGCGCTGCCATCGGGCGCTCTGCGGGCCTACGGCGAATTGCCAGCCGTGGGCGATTGGGTCTGGGTATGGCTGGCGGGCGAAATAGCCTTGATCGAATCAGTCGAACCCCGTAAGACGGCCTTTATCCGCAAAGCAGCCGGACGCGCCCACATCTCGCAATGCGTGGCGGCCAACATCGATATTTGTTTCGTGGTTTGCGGGTTGGATGGCGATTTCAACCTGCGGCGCATCGAACGCTATCTGGTCCTGGCTTGGGAGAGCGGAGCGCAGCCAGTTGTCGCCCTCAATAAAGCGGATCTTTGCGTGGACCTCGATGCAGCGGTAAATGGTGTGCGAAGCATTGCCGGACGGGCGGACGTGGTCGCGATGACCGCGTCCCGTTCAGCGGAGCCGTTGACGCCATGGCTGCAGCCGGGTGTGACGGCGGCGCTGCTCGGTTCTTCCGGCGCCGGAAAGTCGACCATTGCCAATACCCTGAATGCCGGTACCATGAGCGGCGCTACGCTGGCCACGCAGCAAGTTCGCGAACACGACTCTCGCGGACGCCACACGACAACAGCGCGTATGTTGTTACCGCTGCCCTGCGGAGCATGGCTGATTGATACGCCGGGGATGCGGGAGCTGGGCCTCTTGGCGGGAGAGGCGTCGCTCGACTTAGGCTTCCCTGAAATCGCAGCGCTGGCCCGCGAATGCCGCTTTACCGATTGCCGGCACGAGCAGGAGCCGGAATGCGCGGTGCGGCAAGCTGTGGAGGAGGGCAGGATTTCTCCGAGCCGGTGGGTGAGTTATGCGAAGCTGCAGCGCGAAGCGCGCCATCACGCGCTTGAGACCGATGCGAGGGCCATGCGGGCTGAGAAGCAGAAATGGAAAGCGATTCATAAAGCCAACAGGCGACTATACCGGGATCGAGGTCACTAGGTGAAACCCGTACGGACGCCGGATAACGCAAATAGCGCCGTCGAAAACGAGCCGCCTCTGGTCAGCTACCGTGGGTGACCTGCGCGCGATTTAAAAAAAGCCGATTCTGAAAATACTTGAGGAGATCGCGACTCTTTGAATTGCAGCTCACATCTATGTTCCCGGCCGGATGGTAACGTAAAATACCGTGATGATGCCTGCTACCGTAGAGTCAATCAAGGAAAGTCTGCGTCTTTTCACAGGCGGAGCTGGCGGATTCGACAGCCTGTTTACTGGCGACGGAGCAGACGAAATCTGTCGGCGGCTGCGCGACCTTCTTCAGGACGGCATGAGTTGCAGCCATTTGAATCAATTGCTCGCGCTTGTCCACCAGCCGCCAATATCTAATGGTTTTTTCAAATATTATTGGCTGTCCGCCCCTCCGCATATCTACGACGTGACGGTGTTGGCGGACTTCGACGAAACATATACGCGTGTTGATTCGGTGTTGACGCTGGACCAACTGGCATGGGGGCTTCGGCGTCTTTACACTGATTCGCTGCTTTTATACGGAAGTATTCAAAACGGCTTTAGAAGCCTGCGAAGCCAGGCGTTTGAATCGCTATGTGAGCAGTTCGGTCGCCGCCGTTACGACGACCTTGCAATGGCACGGCGTGGCGATTTCTTTCCGTTGGAAAAAATTTCCCAAGACGAGCGGTACTTGATCGCCGAGCAGGCTTGCAAATCATTTGATCCAGCCGAAGGCAATGAAAGCGCAAACCTCCTTTTGATATTGAAGGGGGCTTGGGCTTTACATGTAAAAAATGGTGGTGGACGCGTGCCGTTTAAACAACTCCTCAGCACCTTCTGTGCCGCCAACGTGGATAAAGGGAAGCAGGAGCAGTTCGAGTTTTCAGCCGACGAACTGATGGCCCTTGAGATAACCTCCGAGGAAGAACTCCTGCGTCACTATGACGCGGTTGCAAGGACGTTCGCGCGGGCTCGCCAATCCGCGCTGAAACACACCGAGTTATACCTGTCGATGGCCAGCGATCTGGATGTTTATGTGGCCACCAGCATGCGTACGCGGCAGCAGTTTCGGGATATGGCTAGAACATGTGAACTGATATTCAACCATGTTGCCGTAAAGCACCTACGACTACGCTATTTCGATCCGACGCTCAGCGCTGCGCCTGGCCATGAGGACAAGGGTCTCATCGAGTGTCTCATGGTGAAATGCGCCAAGGTTCTGATCTACATGGCGGGAGAGAAAGATAGCTACGGAAAGGATGCTGAAGCCGCGATGGCGCTGAGCCTTGGAAGGCCAGTAATTTTTCTTTGCGACGAGGCCCACAGGCGGCATTTCTTTTCTGAGATACATCCGCTCAGTCGACTGATCGATTTTCAGACAGGAGTGGCCGTCGGCGCGATGGCGACTTCGTCGGCAGAGGACGCCGCTCGCCTGCTCGGTCGCATTTTTGAGAACAAGGTTCAATACGAGGTCGAACATCCTCGGCAGGGTTATTTTCGATTAAAGGAAACCATAACCGGCTCGGTTGTCCGGCTTCAAACGAACAACCGTCTTCTTAGGGAAACTTTTTGGAATTGCTATCATCGAGCGAGCTGATTGCGCAACTTGTCGCGGGTTTCTGTCAATCGCCCCTTCCAGCATCGGCTATGGGCCCATCTGTCTATCGCGAAGGGATCTGCTCAGTGAAGACGGCATAATACTGTGGCAACAAGCATCCGCCCGTTGACTAGATTTGAATACCTATCTGCGCGTAGAGAAGAATTCAAAATGGGTGTTGTACGTTGTACGACAGATTCGCATGTGCCCACTTGGCGTGCTCGATGTTCCAGCCGTCTCGTCAGCCCGCCTCCAACGATGCGTTCAACGCCTGCGGACGGAACTACGTCGAGTCGGACCTGAGCGACCGAAGGTCGGACTCTTCCGTTCAACTGTGTAAGTCCGCGGGCCAAGCTGGCGGCCTATTGGCCACGGCTGCGGCGCTCGGAGTCGGCGCGGCAGAAATGCCGTAGCGCCTTCCTCATCGGCCCTCTCGCCCCGTTAATGATTCAGCGCACACGCCACATCAATCCATTCACTTTGACGTCGCGTCTGAAAGAAGAATGTTCGTTCGGTGAAATAGAATCGTGCCCTGTATCGAAGTTCCCGCTGCCGTTTCGGTAAGGCCACTACCGCCCAAGTCTCAATGTCTTGACCGAATAGCGGCTCGCGTTGCTTTTCAAACCGCCACTCACAAACTGAAGATCCAACACCAACAGCCGAAACGATTGGTGTCGAAACTGTGCTTTCCAGGTGTAATGTGATCTCTCCGCTAGTGGCTGCGAATAATTTTAAGCCGCTTACGCTAAGTTCCTGGCCAGCCCCGACCGCGGGCTCCCGATCCGTACCGAGTATCTCGCCAGTAGGAGACAATTTTCCGCCAAAACTTGCACTCCCTGACAATCTTCCGTGTACAACATACTGAAAGGCGGGGAAAAGCGAGACGATCGAGCAAGTTCTTGAGTCATTCAGGTACGCGATTTCCAGCCCGACGGAAACAGGCTCCGCAAAACCCGACCGACGGGTTATAGAAACTCGATGCGGGATACACCAAAGCTCAAATCGCTTGAAAAGCTCGTCTGCCCGCGAATCCGAAGTTCCCGTCCTTCGAAGTACGGCGCCTAACGAATCTGCAATCGGTTGATCGGCAACGCGGGCGAAAAAACCTCCACCCTCTACCTCCCCGCCTAAATCAGGTATGCCCTCAAGTTGCTCGGAAACAGGCAGATCTATAGGTATTTCTGTCGGGTCTGTAGACATTTCGGTCACGCCAGACGAGCCCAACCGTCCGCGAACAATCTGCAAATTGTCCAGACACCATTAAGTCCATATTCGTGAAGGCTCTCGATTAGTGTCCGTTGAAAAGTTTCCTGACTCGAAGGCGCAATGCGCTGGACTAGCGTGCCAAGGAACGGATCAAGATCATTGACTCGAATCGCGCCTTGGTGAGCGAAAGTTGCAATGGCACCGTACCGTGTATTGATCTCCGCAATCAGCTGTCTATTCAAGGGAGTCTCACAGGAATTGAAAACAATAAAATTGCTCTGAAACACACCTTGAGCGCCGAGACTTCGAACGAACGCTGCCATTTCTTCGCTCGAATGCCCCGTTATGACGATGATACCCTTCCCGTCATTCGAAACCGATGCCAGTTTGGTGCCTGATTTATAAGAAAGCACTCGAACTCCTGCTTGTTCAAGTTCATGTTTCATATCCTGCACGAGGTTATAGTCCTTCGGCCGCGGCTGGAAGGAATCGTCAGCGACAATCGCCACCACGTTGGAGGAAGCACCAATTTTGTAGCTATTGAGCTTGCGCACCAGTTCATTGGTCCGTGGCGAAAGGGGATCACGGTAAATTGTTGCGTTCGGATAAGCCCTTTGCAGAGCAAAAGTGAACTCGTCGGCGTCCAGAAGAGCTTGGCCCTGCTTCTGCATCATCGGATTGGAGTACAAGACCTTTGCGGTTTCAGGATGAGAGTTTAGGGCGATATTTAGCGGATGGGAGCCGAATAACCGACGGCCGCTCTTAAGCGTCGCGTATTCTGAAGCGGTGATCGCAATGACCTGCCCGCCGATGAAAAGTTCACGACCTCCATTGGCAAGGCGCTCGACGTCAAATAATGCCATGTCAGACGTCGAATGACTCTGAATATCTCGCCTACAAAATGCGCGATATTCTGCGGCAGATGCCTTTTCGTCTAAGATTTCAACTCGGCCAGTCTTGAACACCTGCACTGCGTGCCGTTGTTTGCCCGTGAGATAAAGCGTGGTGTGGTCGGAATCTGTCAGAACTCCTTCCACCGAACTCAATTGCCCCAAAATTGTGGTGCGCCTCCAGTTCGGCTCGCTTAGTCCGAGCCCCGACAGATCTTTTAGGTTGCCCAAAACAACAGAAGTCGGGTCTTCGGTGCCAGATGGCACGGAGGCCAATAAAGTGCTGCGGTTGTCCAGAAACTCCGCCACCAAAGACGTCGAAGCTTTAATATCTCCCTTCGCCTGTGCCGCTCGGCGAGCAAAGTCGGCGAGCCTGCTGTCACCAGTTAAAGAGGGAAATCGAGATGACTTCTGCTGTTTTGAAGGGAGAGGGCAATATGCGCCTGATGGTGTGGTTTGCGCGGAGACCGAAATGTTAGATGCCGCTAAGACTAGAAGACTGGCAAGTGATAGATATCTCACCGTTCAACGCTCCTTTAGGTCGGCTGTTAACCGTTTATTACCGCTTTGGGGCATATTTCTTGAAAGTAGGTAAGAGAAGCGATTCTGGCATACGCAAATCGACGGTCATCCACCCTATCTTGTCACGGCCGGTTCCAGAGATCACAAAAGGATACCCATCGTGATCTGGGAGGTTGCACAAGTAAACATCGCCCGGGACGTCATCAAGAAATGACGGATCGAACAGACTTGCCGAGCCCGATCGTTGCTTTAAAAGACTGAGCTGTTGCTTTAGCTGTGTTCCACTGAGCCCGCCGTCCTTTAGCTCGGCCTCGACGTCTGGCCACTCGTCCCTGGAGAAGAGAAAGATCAGCCGCCTCTTTTGCGCATAGGGGCGAGTGATAGGGTCATTCAGAAATCTTTTGAGTTGCTTTGAATACGGGCACCACGTCGCCATAATGACGAAATCCGTAATTCCGCCATTGACGAGCTGGACTGGTTTCCCATCAGGAGTAAAAGCCGAAATAAATTTTGGGACGTGAAACTTCGGTGATTCGAGGTCGGCGCCAGCGATAGACCTGCCGGCGAAGCCGATCCACGCAGCTACGAGCAGAAAAGCGAACAGCCAGCGGGCGATTCGAAAAACATTTTTCCTTTTGTAAAACATTCGGTGCCTCACGATTCGAAAAGTAACGTTAAAAGATGGCTTGGTGACCAGCGATTCGGGTCCAACGTCGAGGAGCCTCATCTGTGTAAGCGCAATCCGATATTGTTCTTTGCCATAGTGACAGCATGTTTTTGAGGGCTTATCCAACCAAGACGTGACGAAACACGCACGAGCGTTACAGCCACCAACGAGCGGATCGACGCGCCGACGTGTTTCGAAGCCAAGTCTCCCGACGAGAAGCTCTGCGGGGAATTGCGGACCCTGCGCCCCGACGGGCGCACCTCCGACCGGACCGTCGGCAAATCTGAAATGTGGCGAATTACGAACGACGGGTCGGCTTAGCACCCTGGTGACCGCCAAAACTTCAGACATCTCGACATCGACCGCGTGGCAATCGCCAGCGGTTCACAGGTTTATTGCAAGATTCTTTGGGACCAGTAAGTGCCGAGGCTCTTATTACTTATGTGCTATCGAAGGCTAAGTGCGCTCGGCCTCAACTCTCCGCTTTTCCAGCCCCCGCGCTATCCTTCCCTCGCAATGACAAATGAACGCACCGAATCCCAAAAAGAAGCCTCCCGCCTCAATGGAGCCCAATCCCACGGCCCCGTCACCGAAGAAGGCAAAGCCATCTCCGCCGGCAACGCCCTCCGTCACGGGCTGGTCGCCAACACAATCCTGATCCCCGGCGAATCCCCCGAGGAATTCCAGCGCCTCCTCGCCAGCCAGATCGTAGAATTCGAACCGCAAACCCCCAACGAACTCATGCTCGTCGAAGCCATGGTCGTCGCCAAATGGCGCCAGATGCGCGCCTGGGGACTCACCGCCGCCGCCCACGCCCGCGAAATCCACGCCCAGCCCGACCGCCTCCCCGAAACCGCCGACCTCGACATGCCCACCCGCGCCTGGCTCGCCCTCGAACACATCGATAAAACCGGCAACTCCCTGCGCCACCTCCATCAGTACGAAGGCCGCTACGGCCGCGAATTCCTCCGTAATCGCAAAGAACTCCTCGCCCTGCGCCGAGCCCGTCTCAACCCACAAAAGTGATTTTGCGAAAACGAACCCAACACTTATGTTCTATTTATGTACCGCTGGCTTTCCTCTGGCTCGGCCGCTCTTAAATGAGGCGGCCAATCCTGGCCGCAGCCGTCTTTCCAGGCGGCTCTTCTCTTTGTTCACCGGCCAAACAAAAGGGCCTGCTATACGCCAAACGCTTGATATCCTCATAGCAAATCGATGAGACACACCCTGCCGGTGGCCAGAGCAATATTCGCAATTTCCGGCATAGCCCTGGCCATTCCAGCCACAGCCGCGAACTACGATCTCCCCGTCGCCTACGCCACCTCAGGAACGATCCGAACCGCGACAATCCGGCTGGATTCTCTGAGAACCACCGGCAACTACACCCTCCTGTATTCCGCGCCAATCGCGGCCTTCGCACCGGATTCCCAACTCCAGCTCGACCTCCGCGAAGGCGCCCAGACTCTCATCTCGAAGACCCTCCACGCCGGCGACGCCGACCTCTACGCGCCCTTTCATCTCGATTCCGCCCCCGCCGAGCTCCACATCACCGCCACAAACATTAAGGGATCCTTTTCACTCCGCATCGACCGCTGGCCCGATTCGCCCCAACTCAAACGCGGCGCCAATCACACCTGGCAGACCGCAAGCCCCATGACCCTGGGCCAGACCGTCTTCGCATCCCAGGACGAAGCCGAATACATCCCCATCCACGAAACCCGCAAGCAATACGCAACCGACACGCGCGACGAAGACTGGTATCGCTTCCACTTCGAAGGCGCCCCGAAGCTGGTCTTCTTTCAGATCGAACTGATGGACCGCGACGACCTGCCGGTCGACGTATCCGTATTCCGCGTGACCAACGGAAAGCCCGAGGAGTACACGCAGGGTCAGGACCCGGTCGCCGTCCCCCACGAAGTCCAGGCCCTCCCCGGCAACAAGTTCGCCCCCCGCACCTTCACGCAGCCAGGCGATTACTACGTGCGTGTCCGCGCCAATCACCCCGAATACAAGCTGCGCACGCGCCTCTACAATCCGCCGCCCTACTCCGATCCCCGCGAAGCCGTAAAAGCAGCCGTGGACTACATCATGGGCGCCGGCGACTCCTGGTTCGCCAACACGCCCCGCCGCGGCGGTACGCTCGACCGCATCACGCCGGTTCACCAGGAGACCTCGCTCTGCGTAGGCTGCCATCCCAGCCACTTCTCGCAGCGCGCGCAGTTGTACGCACAGGCCAACGGCTATCCCGTCGTGCAGCGCCAGCAGCTCCAGTTCCTCGAAGAACGCTTCTACAACAACCCGCGCCCGTTCTACGGATTTGAAAAGGATGGCGCCGTATGGGCCCGCGTCATCTCCGCCCCCGCCAACGTGCTGAGCCGCATCTCGCTGCTCACCACCATGTTCGAAACCAACGTCTCGCGCCAGCCGCGCCCGGCATATCACGAAGCCATCAACAAATACCTCGACCTCTATTACGCCGGCCGCAAAGAGCTTCCGCCCGACGAAACGAACGGCAACACCCCGCTCGTCAGCACGTTCGAAGTCGGCTGGTACTCGTGGAAAGTCGGTCACGATCCGAAGCTGCCCGACCTGATGGCCGCCGCCCCGGTCAAAAACATGAACGACCTCGACTATCAGACCCTGGCGCTGGCCGATATCGACAAAACGAAATACGCCGATCAGATCGCCCGCAACGCAACGCGCATCCTCTCCCTCCAGCGTCCCGACGGCCAGTGGTCGATGAAGTTCGAACCGAACGAGCCCGAAGTCGAATTCGCCACCGGACACGCGCTCTGGGCGCTCTCCGCCGCCGGCATCCCCGCGGACCACCCGCAGGTGAAAAAGGCCATCGATTATCTGATGAAGCGTCAGCAGCTCTTCGGCGGCTGGATGGACCCGCTCCAGTCCTTCGAAAACTTCCGAACCCCGTTTCGAGAAACGCAGTTCGCGGTAGTCTCGCTGAGTTCGTACTTCCCGCTCGCGAATTCCACAAAAGGATGGAACTCGCCCGCCATCACCGCGCTTTCGAACGATCCGGTGAAACTTCTCGACCAACTCGACCAGATCTGGGACATGCCCTCGGACGCAGTCGTAAAACAAATCGAAGCCGCCGCCCATTCCAACGACCCGCTGATCCGCCAGGCCGCCACCGAAGCGCTGGGACGCCTCGCTCTCCAGGCCTCCGTCCCCGAACTCGCGAAGCTTCTGAATGACCCGAGCAAACTGGTCCAGCGCACCGCCGCCTGGAGCCTGCGTCAGGTCTACGCCAACCATCCGGAAACCGAAGACCGCGAAATCGCCGCCGCTCTGCAATCCACCGATTCGAGAGAACGCTGGGGAGCGACGCGAATCTTCGCCCACCATTTCGCCGCTCTCGCGAAACGTAATGAACTGATCGAACCGCTAGCCCGCCTCGCCGCCGCGGAACCCGATCCCGCCATCCGCATGCAAGCCATTCGAGGCCTGTGGCAAAGTTGGTTCTGGAACGCCGACCCCGACTCGCGCAATCGCATCGAAGACACGCTCCTCGCCGCCTTGCAGAAACCGTCCGGCAATCCATGGATTGAAGCCAACCTGCGCGCAGGCGTCTACAACCTGGCCGATGAGAACATCCGCTACCTCTACAACAACTGGGTGACCCTCCTGCCCAATCAGGCCGACCGGGACCGCGCCATCCAGGGGCGGCTAGCGATCGAAGCGCGCCTGGCCACGAAATTCTCCGTCGTCCTGACCGCCGGTCCCGATTCCGCCAAAAAAGAACTCCTTACGGCCCTGACCGACGCGAAGCAGCGCCGGGCCGACATCTACGATCTCGAATCCGACCTCTCCTCCGAAGGAACGCCCGTCTACAACCGAATCGGCAACGACATCGAGCAGATCGCCTTCTTCGGAGGAAGCGCGGACCTGATGGCGCGAGCCATTGCTCCGCTGATCGATTCCAAAGATCCCGAAATGCGCCGTCTGGCCCGCACCGCGGCCTTGATGGTCCGCGAGACGCCCTACGCCCAGGTCGAAAAAGCCGCCGGAGGACGAGGCAAAGACACGATCGATCTGGGCCATCGCATCGACGCCGCGGGAGATGCCGTCGAAATCTCGAAAGCCTTCCACGCGCCCCCGCCGCGCAACGCCGCCGCTGCGACTGCCGTTACCGCATCCGCCACCCCGCGAACGAAACTAGACGAAGCCTATTTCCGAGCCAACGTCGAGCCCATCCTCAAACGCAAAGGAGAAGACGGATACGCCTGCGTGAACTGCCACGCCACCCACACCCTCTTCAACGCCACATGGGAAACGGTAATGAACGTGGTCGATACGCGAGATCCCGAAAACAGCCTCCTCCTCCGAAAGCCGACCTCAACCGCCGAGTCCGAAGGAGTAGTCGGCGCGAAAACCACGGCGCACGGAGGAGGCCGCCGCTGGGCCAAAGGCTCCCCCGAATACGAAACCATCCTCGACTGGATCAAAGGAGCAGCGATCGGCTCCCCCACGGCAAGCGCAAAATAGTTACAAAATAGTCCCGATGAGATTCCTTCCCGCCGCTCTGTTGGCCCTGCTGGCCTGCTGCGCCCGGCCGCAGCCCACTTTCGACAGCATCAACGCCGACTCCCTTTTGGGCGAAATCAAAACGCTGTCCGCCGATGACTTTGAAGGCCGCAAGCCCGGAAGCCAGGGCGAACAGAAAACCATCGCCTACCTCCAGAGCCAGTTCCAGCAGATGGGCCTGAGGCCCGGCAATCCCGACGGCACATACCTCCAGAAGGTTCCGCTCGCGGGCGTCGCGTCCAAGCCCCAGACCGACATCACGGTAAAGGGAAAGAAACTCGCCCTCGAACCAGGCAAGGACTACATCGCTCTGTCCTTCCACTACCAGCCCGAAGTCACGGTGAAGGATTCCGATGTAGTCTTCGTCGGCTACGGAGTAGTCGCCCCCGAATACAACTGGGACGACTACAAGAACGTCGACGTCAAAGGCAAGACGATCCTGATGCTCATCAACGACCCGCAGATCCCCGACCCGAAAGATCCCAGCAAGCTGGATGACTCGATGTTCAAAGGCCGAGCGATGACCTATTACGGCCGCTGGACCTACAAATACGAAATCGCCGCCCAAAAGGGCGCCGCGGCCGCGATCATCATCCACGAAACCGCAACAGCAGGCTATCCCTTCGAAGTCGTCTCCGGAAGTTGGGGAAGCGAGAACTTCACCATCCAGCGTCCCGACAACAACATGAGCACCGTACCGGTCCAGAGCTGGATGACCTATGCCAAAGCGAATGAACTGTGCCGCATGGCAGGACTCGATCTGGCATCACTGAAGAAAGATGCCCTGCAGCGCGACTTCAAACCGGTCGCCCTCCCGGGAACGAAGGCCACATTCCACATCCAGAACACGCTCCGCACCATCGACTCCCACAACGTAGTCGCGAAGCTCGAAGGCAGCGACTCGACCCTGAAAGATCAGTACGTCATCTACACCGCCCACTGGGACCATCTCGGCAAGGACCCCACCCTGAAAGGCGACCAGATCTACAACGGCGCCGTAGACAACGCTTCGGGCACAGCCGGACTTCTCGAAATCGCGCGCGCCTACAGCAAACTACAACCGGTGCCGAAGCGCTCCATCCTGTTCCTGTCCGTCACTGCGGAAGAACAAGGCCTGCTGGGTTCCGAATACTACGCGGAAAACCCGCTCTATCCGCTCAACAAAACTCTCGCGGATATCAATATGGACGGCCTGAACACCTGGGGTCGAACGAAAAACATGGTCATCATCGGTCTCGGCAACTCCACGCTGGACGACACGACCGCCGCGGTTCTGAAAGAGCACGACCGCACCGTGACCGGCGACGCCGAACCGGAGAAAGGCCACTTCTACCGCTCCGATCACTTCGAATTCGCGAAGCAGGGAGTCCCAGCGCTTGATCCCGAAGAAGGCACGGACTACATCGGCAAGCCGGAAGGCTACGGCCAGAAGAAACGCGACGAATACACTACGAACGACTACCACAAGCCATCCGACCAGGTAAAACCGGACTGGGATCTTTCAGGCGCGGTGGAAGACCTGAAAATTCTGTCGGAAGTAGGCTACCGAGTGGCTCAGGGCGACACCTTCCCGGAATGGAAGCCCGGAACCGAGTTCAAAGCCAAACGCGACGCCCAAATGAAACAATAGGCCTACATGGGAATCCACGCGAATGTTCTGCACAACGGTAGAATTCGGGACGCCTCAGAACCCGCGCTGCGCGCCGGCCAACTCGGCCTTCTCGCCGGATGGGGAGTCTTCACGACCCTCAAGGTCCATGAAGGAGCCCTCTTCGCGTGGGAGCGCCACTGGGCCCGCCTGTCGCGTCACGCGAAGCTGCTCAACGTCTCTCTACCACCGGACCCAGCCGCCGTCGAAGCCGACCTGCTCCGCCTGATCGAAGCCAACGGACGTCCGGACTGCACCCTGCGGCTCGTGTTCGTTCGCAACGGAGGAGGGATGTGGGAAGGCCCCGGCTCCGCGTCGACCACCGACACGATCGCCCTGACAGCCGATTCGAAGCGATGGGGAGAAAGCGCCCGCCTCTCGATTCAGCCCAACGCGCGCTTCGCCGCGAACGAATTCGCAGGCGCGAAGGTCCTTTCCTGGGCCCAGAACCTGACTTGGGCTGAGCGAGCCCAGCGCGAAGGCTTCGATGAAACGATCCTCCTCAACGAAAGAGGCACGGTCGCCGAATGCACCTCAGCCAACATCTTCGCGGTCTTCGGCGACACAGCTTACACGCCGCCGCTGAGCGACGGCTGTCTCGCCGGCATCACCCGAGAGATCTTACTCGAAGACACGCACGCAGCCGAGCGAACACTCAGCGTTGACGACCTCTATCGAGCCGACGAAGTTTTCATCACCTCGACCACCCGTGACTTACTGCCGGTGCGAGAGATCGCCGGGCGCACCCTGAACTCGAACCCTGCCGTACGTGAACGGCTAGTCGCGTGGAAGGAAGCGTCGTACCCCGTAGTCGTAAGCCGCTGATCCCAGAATCCCGCCGAGGATCGGCCCCGCGATGGGCACCCAGAAGACCTTGGGCCCGTCCGTCAAACCGTTGTTCCGGAACCCGGCCACGGCCGTAAAGAGCCGCGGACCGAAGTCGCGAGCGGGGTTGATCGCGTATCCATGCATGCCCCCGAATGCCATGCCGATCGCGACGACGACAAGTCCGACCATGAGGGCGCCCATATTGGCCCCGGGAGGCTGATTCCGCTCATCGGTGATCGCCAGGATCAACATCAGCAGCAAAGCAGTCCCGATCGTCTGGTCCAGAAGCCCGGCGAAAGGTACCTGGGGAAAAGCCGGGAAGGTCGTGAAGATGCCCGCCGTCTTCTCCAGACCCGGATCGAAGGCCTGGAACGCCGGCATGTAGTTCCAGTAGACGATCGCCGCGGCGGCGAAGGCCCCAGCGGTCTGGACGACGATGTACGGGGCAACCTTGCGCCACGGGAAGTCTCGATACACGGCCAGCGCGATCGTCACCGCCGGGTTCAGGTGCGCCCCGGAGATGCGCCCGGCAATGTAGATGCCCATCGTGACGGCCAGCCCCCAACCGAGCGTGATGTTGGTGTACCCGCCATGCACGATCTCGCCCGGCACGCCGGTCCCGAACAGCACGACCATGGCGACGACGCCATTGCCGAAAAGGATCAATACAAGTGTGCCAAGGAACTCAGCGATCAGTTCAGGGAGCATAGGAACGTGGATTCTATCACTCAGGAATAAACGCCGCCCGCAGCCGCTTCCAGGTCACATCAAGCTCTTCCGGAAGCACGCGCGTCTCGCCCACCGTAGTCATGAAGTTGGCGTCGCCATGCCACCGCGGAAGGACGTGCATGTGGATATGCCCCGCGATACCCGCCCCGGCGCTCTGCCCGATGTTCATCCCCAGGTTCAGTCCATCGGGTCGGTACGTGTTGCGCAGATGGCCCTCTGATGCCCGAACCAGAGTCATCATCTCGGAGCAGGTAGCCGCGTCGACGCCTGAGAGCGTGGAGGCATGGAGGTACGGGACGACCATCAGATGCCCGCTGGTATAGGGAAACCGGTTCAGAACCACGAAGTTGAGTTCGCCCCGGAAGACGATCAGGTGCCGCTCGTCGTCATCCTCAGCCGCTATCCTGCAGAAAACGCAGCCGTCTGACTTTTCGACCCCCGTGAGATACCGGTATCGCCACGGACTCCAGAGATAGTCCACGCCGTGCTGTCAGATAGTAGGAGCCGCGGGGGCGGCGGGGCCGGAGTCCGGATTGGTTCCCGACCCCGCGTTTACCACGTCCTTAAGTTCTTTGCTTGGCTTGAAATAGGGGATCTTCTTAGCCGGTACTTCAACCCGTGTTCCCGTCTTCGGATTGCGGCCCACCCGCGACTGCCGCTGGCGCGTGCGGAAGCTGCCGAACCCCCGGATCTCGATCTTGTCGTTGGCGCGCAGCGAGCGGACGATGCTGTCGAAGATCGCCTCCACGATGACCTCGGACTCCTTACGGGTCATCTCCACAACGCGTGAGACCTCCTCAATCAGTTCGGCTTTAGTCATCGGTTCTTCCTATCGGTCGCCCCCGCCGGGCTGCTTCAATTGTGCCAAAAGACAGCAGGATGAATCAATTACGAGAAATAAGAGTATCGCGTGACGCGCTGGAATTTGCAATCCGGTAAACAGTCTATCGCTGTCCCCGGCGCGGCAGATAGTCTTCGAGGCTCGAACTGGCGGCGGCGGCCACCTTGCGGTATTCGTCGAGACGGGACCGTTCTTCGGCGTCGGCCTGCGCCTTCAGGCTCAGGCCGATCTTCCGCTCGGTCTCGTTCATTCTGATGATCATGAAGTTCCGCTCATCGCCAGGAGTAAGCGGCGGCGGATCGGACTTACGGCCGCTCCAGCCGGGCACCTCCGAGAAATGGCAGAGACCTTCTACGCCCTCGGCGAGTTCCACAAACGCGCCAAACCCAGCGACGCGCAGCACTTTCCCCGGCGCTGTCTCGTTAACGTTATGGTTCTGAAACCACGTCTCCCAGGCGTCGGGCTGAAGCTGCTTGATGCCGAGCGACAACCGCTTATGCTCGGCGTCGATCGCGAGAATCACCGCTTGCACGATCGAGCCTTTGCGCAGCACCTCGCTCGGATGCTTGATCCGTTTGGCCCAGGAAAGGTCGGAAATGTGTACCAGCCCGTCGATTCCTTCTTCAATTTCGATGAAGGCGCCGAAATCCGTCATGTTGCGGACCCGTCCTTCAACCACCGAGCCGATGCTGTAACGCTGCTCCACCGTGGTCCAGGGGTTCGGCTCAAGCTGTTTGAGGCCGAGCGAGATGCGCCGGTCCTTCGCGTTCACCTCAAGGACGACGGATTCCACCGTGTCGCTCGGTTTCACGACCTTGGACGGATGCTTCATCCGCCGCGACCAGGTCATTTCGCTGATGTGTATGAGACCTTCTACGCCAGGTTCCAGCTCGACGAACGCGCCGTAATCGGTCACGCTGACCACTCGGCCGATGACTCGGCTGCCGATCGGGTACCGTTCGCTCGCGCCTTCCCACGGGTCCGCCATCAGCTGCTTCATTCCGAGCGAGACGCGTTCTTTGGTCGGATCGTACTTTAGTACCTGAACCGTGATCTCAGCGCCGGTCTGGAGCACTTCGGACGGATGCGAAATGCGACCGTAAGAAATATCGGTCACATGGAGGAGCCCGTCAATACCGCCGAGATCGATAAAAGCCCCATATTCGGTCAGGTTTTTGACCACGCCGACAACGATCGCCCCTTCATGAAGCGATTCCAAAGTGATGCTCTTGCGCGCATCAACCTCTTCCTGAACCGCAAGCTTGCGCGAAACGACGACATTTCCGCGTTTTCGGTTCAGCTTGACCACTTTTACCGGGAAATCCTGCCCGATATACTGTTCGACATTTCGCACGGGGCGCACATCGACCTGCGAGCCCGGCATAAACGCCTTCACTCCGACGTCGACTGACAGACCGCCCTTTACGCGCCCGGTCACCCGGCCCGAAATCGTGAGCTGTTCGTTCAGCGCCTTTTCGAGGTTGTCCCAGATCTTGAGGCGCGCCGCTTTCTCGTGCGACAGCAGGACATAACCTTCGGAGGAATGGCCGCTATCGACCATTACCTCGATGACATCTCCGACTTGAACGCTGACTTTTCCAGCCGGATCGAGGAATTGTGACAGCGGAGCTACTCCGTCCGATTTGTAACCGAAGTCGATAAAAACTTCCGGTCCGGAAATCTTCAGCACGCGACCCTCGAGCACTTCGTGCCGAGAAGGAGGCGCCAAATGGCTGTAATCCTCCAAAAGATGCTGGTACTCGTCCGGATCCACGCCACTGACCGGCGTGTCGATCGCGCCGGTCATTTCATTGTCAGCCAAGGCCTTATGCTCCCCTGTCGCCCCGGTTTTGCCGCAATTTGGCGACAATCCAAGGGATTCTATCAACTATAGAAATGGTGGCCTGAGATTGTCAACGCCCTATAAACCCGGATGCGATTCTTCGCGCGAGCCGTAAAATAGCCCTGTATGGATCTCAAAGGCAAGAGCATCGCGATTCTGGTCGATCAGATGTATCAGGAAATGGAAGTCTGGTATCCGCTGTACCGCCTTCGCGAGGCGGGAGCGCGAGTTGTGGTTGTCGCCGCTAAAGCGGGCGAGTCTTATCCCAGCAAACTCGGCTATCCGTGCAAATCGGACCTGTCGTATGAAGCGGCGCGGCCGGACGATTTCGACGGCGTCATAGCTCCCGGAGGGTTCGCGCCCGATTTCATACGTCGCCATCCTCTCGCGATCGAGTTTGTACGGCGCATCGCGGAACAAGGCAAGCTGGCGGCCGCGATTTGCCACGGTCCCTGGGTGCTGTGCTCGGCGGGAGTTCTCAGAGGCAGGCGCGCCACTTCCTTCTTCGCGATCAAAGACGATGTCGTGAACGCTGGCGCAAAATGGGAGGATTCGGAGGTCGTCGTGGACGAGAACATCGTGACGTCGCGCAAGCCCGACGACTTGCCGGCCTTCTGTCTGGCGTGCCTCCAGGTGGCATCGCAAACGCCGGTTATGGCGTAATTTTTCCGAGAATCACGGGGCGGCGCGCGCCGGTCGCGGAAGGCAGATTGCCGGGCTGGCGGCGCCACGTGCGCCAGGCAAGTATCGCGAACGCCACTGCTTCTTTGGCGTCCGGATCGATCCCGAACTCCGCGGTAGTGGTGAGCCGCGCAGAGGGCAGGAACGCCGCAATCTGCGCCATCAAGGTTTTGTTGTGAACCCCTCCACCCGCCGCAATCACTTCTTTGGTCGCGGGCGCGTAACGATGCACGGCCTGGGCGATTGTTGCGGCAGTCAGCGCCGTGGCTATCGCAACCAGATCCTCGAGCGGCAGGTTGGTTTTCAGCATTTGTTCCACGAAATCGCGGCCGTACTGTTCGCGACCCGCAGTTTTCGGAGGTTTCGCCGAATAGTATGGGTCCTCCAGCAACCAATCAAGCAGGTCTCGATTCCAGCGCCCTTGCCGGGCGATACTTCCGTCGCGATCGTACCTGAGCCGGCCCTTACTGTATACAGTCGCAAGCTGATCGATCACCATGTTCCCAGGACCGGTATCGAATGCGATCGCTGGCTTCCGATCCAGGACGGTGATGTTGGCTATGCCGCCGATGTTCAGGGCCACTCGCGGAATTCGCGGATGGCGGAGGAGGAGATCATCGACGAACGGAACCAGAGGCGCGCCATGCCCTCCCGCGGCGATATCGCGCGTTCGGAAATCGGAGACAACCGGGATACGCAGACGTTCCGCAATAACCGCGGCTTCACCAATCTGCAGCGTGTTGACGCCCTCGTGATAAACCGTCTGACCGTGGCAGCCGATCAGGTTCAGAGAACTGATGGAAATGCGCGCCCGGCGGCAGGTTTCCGTGACAGCTTTTGCATAAAGCTCGCCCAACTCGAAATTCAGACGGGAAAGATCCTGAGGCGTTGAGAGGCTCAGAATCCGGCTCCTCACCGATTGCGAGTAGGGAGTAGTCCGAAATGCGGCCGTCTCGATGCGGCGGCCCTTAATGTCTACAACAGCCACATCGATGCCATCAAGCGACGTTCCACTCATGATTCCGGCGATTCGCATCAGCTATTCCAGATCCTTCTGAAGATCTTCGAGAAACCGGAGAGCCTCGATCGGACGCATCTCATCGAGATTGAGAGACCGAATCCGTTGTTTGACGTCGTCGGGCTGAGGCTCAAAGAGTCGAATCTGAATGGGTCCGGCCGACCGATTCTCGCGCGGCTCATGCGAGTGCAGAATCTCACGAGCCCGCTGCACGACGGAGGATGGAAGTCCGGCGAGCCGGGCCACCTCGATGCCGTAACTACGATCGGCCTTGCCGGGTTCGATGCGATGAAGAAACACGATGCGATCGCCGGCTTCCTTCACCGCGACCTGCAGGTTGCGCACGCCTTCGAGCCTTTCGGCGAGTTCTGTCAGTTCGTGATAGTGCGTAGCAAAAAGGGTGCGGGCTCGCGTGACGGTCGAGATATGCTCCACAACGGCCCACGCGAGCGACAGACCGTCGTAGGTAGCGGTGCCGCGGCCGATCTCATCGAGAATGATGAAGCTGTTCGGGGTCGCCGTGTTGAGAATGATGGCGGTTTCCGTCATTTCGACCATAAATGTTGACCGCCCGCGCGCGAGATTATCAGAAGCGCCGATTCGCGTGAAGATGCGATCCGTGATCGGCAGGAGCGCGGAGTCGGCTGGGACCCAGGAGCCTGCCTGCGCCAGGATCACGATGAGCGCCGATTGCCTCAGGTACGTGCTCTTGCCACCCATGTTGGGGCCGGTGATGATGGCGAGACGGTCAGTCGAGTCGTTCAGGTACAGATCGTTGGGGATGAATCGGCCAGCCTCTTCGCCCGCGATCTTTTCGATGACCGGATGCCGTCCCGCCGCGATGCGCATCTCGCTTTCAGAAAAGCGCGGCCGCGAGTAGCGGCTTTCGGCGGCTACCTGAGCTAACGCCGCGGAGACATCGAGATCGGCCACAGCGGCGGCCGTGGCCCGAATCGCCTGTGCGCGGTCCGCTGCCTTCCTGCGTATCTCGGCGAAGATTCGCTTCTCGATCTCGAGAATCTTTTCCTCGGCCGCGAGCACCTTGCGCTCGTACTCCTTGAGCTCGGGCGTGGTGAAGCGCTCGGCGTTGACCAGCGTCTGTTTGCGTTCGTAGTCGGCGGGCGTCAGATGCAGATTAGCCTTCGAGATCTCGATGTAGTACCCAAAGACATTGTTGAAACGGACCTTCAGCGATGCGATGCCGGTGCGCTCGCGCTCGCGCATCTCGATACGCGCGATGAACTGTTTGCCGTTGTGGCTCAGATCGCGAAGCTCGTCAAGTTCAACATCGAAGCCGGGACGAATGGTCTGCCCTTCGCCGATGACTACTGGCGGCGTATCGGCGAGCGCCGCGAGGATTGCGCCGGACACTTCAGGAACCGGATCCAGCCGGGCAAATGCGTCGGCGAGGCGGCCTGAAAGCGCATGGGTCGCGTGTTTCGTCGCTTCACCCAGTTTCGGAATCTGATCCAGCGAACGGCCGAGCGCAAGCAGGTCGCGCGGACCCGCGCTCCCGATCGTTACCTTTGCGACAAGGCGTTCAATGTCCAGAATCGACCCGAGGTGCTCACGCAGCGCCGCTCGGAAAATTGTTTCGCGGACCAGGTCTTCCACAGCGTCGAGTCGCGCCTCGATCTCGGCGCGATCGATTGAAGGGCGCAGAAGGCGCTGGCGCAGTAGCCGTCCTCCCATTCCCGTTGCGGTGCGATCCAGAATTCCGATCAACGTGGCATTGCTATCGGCAACGGCCGCAGACGTGAAGAGCGGTTCGAGCAGCTCGAGGTTGCGCACCGTAACCGCATCCAGGACCATCGTTCCGGTCCGATCGAAATGACGCGGCGGATCGAGGTGATCGAGCGCGGCCCGTTGCGTGTCTTTGAGGTAATGAAGCACCGCTCCGGCTGCGGCCACGGCGTTTGGTTTGCCGGCGAGCCCGAAACCGTCGAGCGAGTGCAGGCGGAAATGATCGCGCAGAGTGCGATCCGAGTAATCGAAGCTGAAAACCCAGTCTTCGAGCTCGGTGACGAGCCAGCGTTTGGGCTCTGAACTCGGAAACAGAGGCGCTTCGGAGGCTACCAGAACCTCGCGGGCGGCCACGCTTTCGAGCAGTCCGGCAAGTTCCGTGAGGTCCACCTCCGTCGCCCGGAATTCGCCGGTCGAGACGTCTACGTACGCCAGTCCAGCGCGGGTTCCATTTCGCGAGACGGCGGCGAGGTAGTTGTTTTCATGCGAGCGCAAAAGATGCGCGTCAGTCGCGGTGCCGGGCGTGACGATTCGCGTGACTTCGCGGCGAACGAGCTTCTTTCCCGCTCCGGCTTCCTCCATCTGATCGCAGATCGCTACCCGGTAACCGCGCCCGATGAGACGCGCGATATAGCCCTCCGCGGAGTGAAAGGGCACGCCGCACATCGGAATGGCCGCGCCCTTCTCTTTGTTTCGGGCCGTGAGCGTAATTTCAAGCTCCCGCGCAGCCGTTACCGCATCTTCGAAGAACAACTCGTAGAAATCTCCGAGCCGGAACATGAGGAGGGCCCCGGAGACCTGCTGCTTCACGGCGTGGTACTGCCGCATCAGCGGCGTGGAGGCCGAATCGGGGGTCATGGGGAAATTCCCATTATGCGGGACCGGTTCCGCGCCATTTACGCCAACGGCTCCGTGAAGGCACGGGGGGAAGCCTCTTCTATACTCAAATTTCCGTGTTTCATCATCTTGAGAAGAGGATTCAAAGCGCATTCCACGACCTTGTGAGCGCGCAGTTCGGCCTCGAAGCCGACATCGTAATCGAACAGCCGAAGCAATCGTCTTTTGGAGAACTGGCGCTGCCGGTGGCGTTTCAGCTTGCCAAGTCCCTGAGGCAACCGCCCAGGAAAGTCGCGTCAGACCTCGTGGCCATCGCGCCGCAGATTCCCGGCGTGGAAGCTCTGGAAATTGCCGGCAACGGATATATCAATGTCCGGTTCGACCGAGGTTCTTACGGTCGCGCTCTCCTGGCGGGTGAGGACAATGTTGTTGAATCGAACGCGCTCAAGACGATCGTTGAGCACACCAACATCAATCCGAACAAGGCGGCGCATATCGGCCACCTGAGGAATGCGATTCTCGGCGACACCTTTGTACGCATGCTCCGCGCCAGCGGACAGCGGGTTGAAGTTCAGAATTACATCGATAACACGGGCGTTCAGGTAGCGGACGTGGTTGTGGGTTTCCATTTCCTTGAGAAGAAAACGCCCTCCGAAGTAGCCGATCTCATTCGTGACGAGAATGAACGCTTCGATTACCTGTGCTGGGATCTGTACGCCCGCACTTCGCAGCATTATAAGAGCAATCCGGAGAGCCTCGAGTGGCGCTCTTCGACGCTGCATGCGATCGAGGCGAACGACGGCGCACTTGCCGAACTGGCGCATCTGGTGGCTGACGCGATCGTGAACGCGCACCTCGCTACCATGCTGCGGCTGAACATTCAGTACGACGTATTGCCGCGGGAGAGCGAAATCCTGCATCTCAAGTTCTGGTCTTCGGCGTTCGAACTACTCAAGGAACGCAAGGCTATTTATTTCGAGAACGAGGGCAAGAACGCTGGCTGCTGGGTCATGCCGTCCTCGGCGTTCCGGGGCGAAGGCGACGCGAACGAAGACAGTAAGGTAATCGTGCGGTCGAACAGCACGGTGACGTACGTGGGGAAGGACATCGCCTATCAGCTTTGGAAATTCGGACTGCTCGGCAAGGACTTCTATTACAAACCGTTAACGCGTTACGCGGACGGAAACGAAGTCTGGGTGTCGACGGACCAACCCCAGCCGCGCACTGCGCCAGACTTTGGGCACGCCGCGACCGTGTACAACGTGATCGATACACGGCAATCTTACCTGCAGGATGTCGTCGTTGCGGGGCTCAGAGCCCTGGGGTTTGAGGAACAGGCGGACAGATCCGTTCACTTTTCCTATGAGATGGTTGCTCTGTCTCCGCGATGCTGTGCGGACCTCGGTATCGAACTGTCGGAAGAGGACGCGCGCCGGCCTTACATAGAGGTGTCGGGGCGCAAAGGTCTCGGCGTTAAAGCCGACGATCTGATGAACAAGCTGATCGAAAGCGCTCTGTGCGAGGTGTCCTCGCGCCATCCGGAAAACAATCAGGCTTCTCAACTCGCCATCGCTACCGAAATCGCGATAGGAGCGCTTCGGTATTTCATGCTGCGCTTCACGAGGAATACGGTGATCGCATTTGATTTCCAGGAGGCTCTCAGCTTCGAGGGCGAGACGGGACCCTACGTGCAGTACGCGGCGGTCCGCGCCAGGCGCATTCTGGATAAGCTCGCGGAACGCGGCGAATCCCTTCCCGATTTCGACGCGCAACTGACGAGCGATGCGATGGGCCGGCAACTCGGGAACGAGGAGGGCTGGCAGGTGATGCTGGCCGCCTCGAAAGCCGATTCCGCGCTGGAACGGGCGGTCGACGCCGGAGAACCCGCCCACGTCGCTAGATACGCGTTTCAGCTGGCGCAGGAGTTCAGCAACTTCTATCAACGCTTTAAGGTTCTCGATGAGCCTGATCCGGAGCGCCGCGTATTCCTGCTCTGGATGACGCGCTTCTTTGCGCAGCAACTGGAGCGGACCCTCGCAATCCTGGGAATCGCGGTTCCGGAGTACATGTAATGCTCCTCGCGCTCGACGCCGGCAATACGAATGTAACGGTCGGAATTTTTCGCGGTGGCGAACTGGTGGACCACCGCAGACTTCGCACCGTCCGTGAGCAGACCTCCGACGAATGGGGCATTCTTCTCATGAGCCTGCTTCGATACGCGTCGCTAGACCCTTCGGCGGTGGACGGCATCATAGTGTCGTCCGTGGTGCCGCCGCTGAACAGCGCGTTAGCGGAGATGTCGCAGCGGTATTTCGGAATGGACGCGATGTTCGTGAGCGCGAACACCGATACCGGGCTGAAAATTCTGTATGACAATCCCGAAGAGGTCGGCGCCGATCGAATCGTGAACGGCGTCGCCGCGCTTGCTCGTTACGGTGGACCTTGCGTCATCGTTGATCTGGGAACAGCCATCACTTTCGACGCAATTTCGGCGAATTCCGAGTATCTCGGAGGAATTATCGCCGCTGGTATCGGAATTTCCGCAGAAGCTTTGTTCAGCCGCACCGCCCGGTTGCCGCTGGTGGATTTCCGCAGGCCTAATCGCGTGATCGGCACCAACACTGTCGCGAGCATGCAGTCCGGTTTGTATTACGGCGCCATAGGCGCGATCGATGGCATGATCGAACGTCTGGTTGAGGAACTGGGACCCGAGACCCGAACGGTCGCGACCGGCGGGCAGGCCGGATTAATCGCATCCGGCTCTCGCTACATCAGAAATGTCGATGAGAATCTGACGCTGGAAGGACTCAGGATTATCTGGGACCGGCGGTCCTCGGCCGTATGAGCGGCGAGCCGCTCAACTATTTCAACTACTTCACTGAGATCGAAGAGCATTTCCAGCGAGCGCGCGGCACGAGCCTTTTTCTGCTCTCGCCCCTCGATTGGGCGCTGATCGAATCGTGGAAGAACTCGGATGTGCCCCTGGAGGCGGTCCTCCGCGGCATCGACGCGGCCTTCGACAAATGGCGTTCGCGCCGCTCTCGTGCGCAGATGGTGAACTCGCTCGCCTTCTGCAGCCAGGCGGTGATGGCCGAGGCCCAAAGAATGGCTGACGGAGGTCAGCCGCGGGCGCCGAAAACGGATGCTCCGGCTTTTGCGCTCGATGAACTCCGCAGTTATCTCGAATCGAACGCAGCGGCAATCCGGCAAACCGGCGCGACGGATTTCGCGCCGATAGCCGAATCACTGGAGCGACTTACGGCCGAACTTCCGCAAGCAGCGGATGACCTCGAGTCGCTGGAACGCACGCTGACAATACTGGAAGAGAAGATGATCGCTCTCGCGCGTGCGCGTCAGCCGGTCGAAGCCGCGGCTGCCGCTCGGCGGGACCTGGAAAATTATTTACGACCGTATCGGGGTAAGATGACGTCTCCTCACCTTGCGATGCTTGAAACAAAGTTTCTAGAGCGAGCTATACTTGAAGGCGCGAAGCTACCACACCTCAGTCTTTTTTACTTGCGATAGTTGTGCAGCTTCTGTTAATATCGTGACTTCCGCCGGACGCTCGAAACGGTTTCGTAACGGATGCGTGCGGCATGCGTCATAATATTATAGGGTTTCGGAAAAACCCGAGAGTTTTACCGGACGGAGCTGCTCCGGCCGAAAGGCGGGGCGGCCCAACTACCAGGCACAATCCTCCGAGTACCTGGCAGTTTTTTGGTGAAGCGGCAGGCGCATTCCTCCGATCGCCTGCCGTTTTTTTTGTCAGTCGATATCCTTTAGATCCACTTCAAACGGACCGGCGGTGAAACGACCGTTGTCGATCCGTTCAATTCTTTCGGCGGTGTGGATTTCCCCGGTGTTGGATGCAGGGTCGATCACCCAGACGTAGCTCACTCCGAAGCGGAGATATTCGCTCAACTTGGCCTGCAGTTCGATCGCTGACTCAACGGGAGAGAGCACTTCAACGCACAGGAAAGGCGGTGACGTGAAAATCTCTACGCCCGGGTCCCCTAAAGTGACGCAGACGTCGGGAATGCGAAAACGAGCGGGTTGACGCTGTGTCCGGATCCGTTGCTCCACCCAGACTCGATAGCCGGACGGACGTCCCGCTGCGTACAGAGCGCGATTGAGCCAGCTCTGCATCATGCTATGCCGACGTTGAGGCAATGGACGCTGGACGATTCTCCCCTCGACGTACTCAGCGTCGTACTCGAAGCTGGTGTGAAGGTACTCCTCCACGCTGATAAGCTGAGCCGTCGCCATAGGGTCTGAACCCAATTTAGCCTACATCCACCGCTTAATGAAGTTCGTGTCAAAGGTCCCGTTTATGAAATCGGGTTCGTTCATGATGCGCTTGTGAAGGGGGATGGACGTATGGATCCCCTCGACTACGAATAGGTCGAGCGCGCGCTTCATTCTCTGAATGGCTTCGTCGCGATCGCCGCCGTAGGCAATCAGCTTCGCAACGAGCGAATCGTAATAAGGAGGAATGACGCCATCCTGGTAAGCGTGGGTATCGACGCGAACTCCGACGCCTCCCGGAAGATTCAGTCCGGTAATTCGTCCGGGCGAGGGAGCAAACGTCTGGGGATGCTCAGCATTGATCCGGCATTCAATTGCGTGTCCCCGTCGAACCACGGGGCCGCCCAGAATCTCGGGCAGGGTCTCACCCGCAGCGATACGGATCTGCGCTTTCACAAGATCGACGCCCGTGACTACCTCGGTGACCGGATGCTCCACCTGGATGCGCGCGTTGACCTCGATGAAGTAGAGATCACCCTTTTCATCCATCAGGAACTCGACGGTTCCCGCGTTGCTGTACCCGATCGCCTTTATAGCGGCCTTTAGCCTGGCGGAAACGCGCTCGCGCGTCTCATCGCGCAGCACTGGCGAAGGCGACTCCTCGACCAGCTTTTGATGGCGTCGCTGAATGCTGCACTCGCGTTCGCCGAGAATTTCGACATTGCCGTGCTCGTCCGCCAGAATCTGGAACTCGATGTGGCGCGGGGCGGGAATGAACTTCTCCAGGTAAACATCGGCGCTCGAGAAAGCCGCCCCGGCCTCCTGCTGCGCCTGAACCAGAAGTCCGGGCAACTCATCCGCCGAATTCACTACCCTCATGCCGCGTCCGCCGCCGCCGGCCGACGCCTTCAGAATTACCGGATAACCGATACGGTCGGCGGTTTCCGTCGCTTCTTCAGCGCTGGAAAGCACGCCCTCTGATCCGGGCAGGATCGGAACGCCATAGTCCTTCATGATGGCGCGCGCGCGTTCTTTGATTCCCATGGCCGAAATCACGTCGGGCTTCGGTCCGATGAATTTGATTCCGGATTCGCGGCACACCTCGGCGAACCCGGAGTTTTCGCTCAAAAAACCATACCCCGGATGAATCGCGTCAACGTTTGCGATCTCCGCCGCGCTGATGATTGAGGGAATGTCCAGATAACTCCGGGCACTCTTAGCGGGTCCGATACAGATCGCCTGGTCGGCGAACCGCACGGGAAGACTGTGCCGGTCGGCTTCCGAATAAACGGCGACAGTCGGAATGCCGAGGTCCTTACAGGCGCAGATGACACGAAGAGCGATTTCGCCCCGGTTGGCGATGAGAATTTTTTTAAAGGGGACGGATGCCAAAGAGGGCTTCTCCGTATTCCACCGGCTGCGCATTCTGAACGAGCTTGCTCTCTAGAATTCCAGTGACGTCCGCCTCGATCTCGTTCATGAGTTTCATCGACTCGATGATGCAGAGCACCTTACCGGGCGTGACGCGGTCGCCGATGCTTACAAATGGCGGGGCATCCGGCGAGGAGGCTTCGTAAAACGTACCTACGATCGGAGACTTCACGTAAACGAGAGAATCCTGCTCTGGCGCGCTGGGGGCGGCAGGCTGCGCGGTGTCTTTAGCGGCAGTTGCGGGGACAGCAGGCGTGACAACGGGAGCCGACGTTGCGGGCGCGGAGGGAAGGAGCACGCTCGTCTCCGTTCCCTGCGATCGCCGGATCCGCACCCGATTGTCACCGCGCTGGACCTCCAGCTCGGCGATGCCGGTTTCGGATACCAGCTGGATCAGTTCCCGTATATCTTCAATTGTCATGCAAACTTACAGATTAACAAGGGTTAGCGAGCGAGCATGGAATTTCCGCCGGACTTGTTACAGGAATGTTCGCGCCGCCAGCGGCTTTGTGATGCGCTTACAGGCGACAGATCAACAATTCGCGTTCGTAGATAATCTCGGGCGGAAGGTGATCGTGCAGGTCGATGAAGAGTTCCTCATGGCTGACAACCTCGCTCCGCCATGAGTTCCTGTCGAAGGACTGAAGTTCGTTGAATCTTTCCCTGGGGAACGATAGTCCCGCCCACTCGATGTCCTCGTAGCGCGGCATCCAGCCGATCGGCGTTTCACGGCCGACGGCCCTGCCGTGGGCGCGATCCACGACCCATTTGAGGACTCGCATGTTCTCGCGGAAGCCGGGCCAGATGAACTTTCCGCCGGAGTCTTTGCGGAACCAGTTGACGTGGAATATGCGGGGCGTCTCGGACAAAAGCCGCTGCACTTTCAGCCAATGACGAAAATAATCGCCCATGTGATATCCGCAGAACGGAAGCATGGCCATGGGATCGCGCCGGACCTTACCCACGGCGCCCGCCGCCGCGGCGGTCGTTTCGGATCCCATAGTTGCGCCGGTATAAACGCCGGAACTCCAATTGAAGGCCTGATAAACCAGCGGCATCGTGTTGGCGCGCCGTCCTCCGAAGATGATGGCGCTGACCGGAACCCCGTGCGGAGCTTCCCAGTCCGGGTCAATCGTGGGGCACTGCGAGGCAGGAGCCGTGAACCGGGAATTCGGATGCGCGGCTTTTGATCCGGTTTCCTTTGCGATAGCCGGGGTCCATTTGCGTCCCTGCCAATCGAGACACTCGGCGGGCGGCTCGTCGGTCATGCCTTCCCACCACACCCCGCCATCCGGCGTCAGCGCAACGTTGGTGAAAATGGAATTGCGCGAGAGCGTGGCCATCGCGTTCGGGTTGGTCTTCGCGGAAGTGCCCGGCGCCACTCCGAAGAACCCGGCTTCGGGATTAATGGCGCGCAGCCGCCCGTTCTCGTCGGGCTTGATCCAGGCGATATCGTCGCCGATGGTCCAGACCTTCCAGCCTTCGAAGCCTTCTGGCGGCACCAGCATGGCGAAATTCGTTTTACCGCACGCGCTGGGGAACGCGGCGGCGACGTACGTTTTTTCGCCTTCCGGATTTTCCACGCCCAGAATCAGCATGTGCTCGGCCAGCCAGCCTTCGTCGCGCGCAATGTTGGAGGCGATGCGCAGGGCGAAGCATTTTTTCCCCAGCAGCGCGTTTCCGCCGTAGCCCGAGCCGTAAGACCAGATCTCGCGGGTTTCCGGGAAATGAACGATATATTTTTCGGAGTTGCAGGGCCACGGCACATCCACCTGTCCGGGTTCCAGCGGCGCGCCGACGGTGTGCATGCAGGGGACGACGCGCTTCACGTCCTTATCGATCTCGCGGAACACCGGCATACCGATGCGCGCCATGATCCGCATATTCACCACGACGTAAGGCGAGTCCGTCAGTTGGACGCCGATCTGAGCCATTGGCGAATCGATCGGTCCCATGCTGAACGGCAGGACGTACATCGTGCGCCCGCGCATCGATCCGTCGAACAAGCCTTTGAGCTTGCGCCGCATGTCAAAAGGATTCACCCAGTTGTTCGTTGGTCCCGCGGCATCCCGGGAAAGCGAACAGATAAAGGTCCTGTCCTCGACACGGGCGACGTCACTTGCGTCGGACCGTGCGTAGTAACAGCCCGGCCAGAGTTTTTCGTTCAGCTTGATAAACGTTCCCGCCTCTACCATCTGGCCGCAAAGAGCGTCGTATTCCTCCTTCGAACCGTCGACCCAATGAATGCGGGCCGGTTGAGTGAGCTGAGCCATCTTCTCAACCCAACGGCGGAGGTGCTTGTTCTTGCTCAGAGGAAGGGAAACGTCTCGAACTTCAGGATCCTGTGTGGTGGTCTGCATATCGGCGCTGTCCGATTCTCAAAATATCAGTAAGGCGATGTCATGAAAGGCCGTCGGCGCGGAATCCATCATAAGTTCTGTATCCGAAAACAGTCTGGAACCGTCCGATAAACTGGTCTTTTAGACGCCATGCGAAGTGTGCGATGGCTGCTGCTGGTGGCGATCGCCGTCATCGCGGTCGCCGTTTTCGGGACATACAGGACGCAAAGGAGACGCGCTCAGGCTAATCAGCGCGCCGTTCCGCCTGCCGTACCCCTGGGAACTTCGGCCAACGCCTTCGATTGGGAGTGGGGCGAGAGTACGCCCAACGGAAAGCCTTCCATTGAAGTTCATGCGAAGCGTCAGACCGTTTCGCAGGATTCCAACCGAATTCAGCTTCAGGAAGTGGAACTGCAGATTTTCCAGAAGGATGGCAAGAAGTACGACCGCGTGCGCTGTCCGGAAGCCGAGATGACCGTCTCGGATAAAAAACTCTACGCCCCCGGCGAGGCCGAGATTACGCTGGATGTGCCTGTCAAAGGGGACCCGCCTCATCCTCTGACATCGATCAAGGCCGCCGGAATCAACTTCGACAGCGTAAGCGGCCACGCGGTTACGGACAAACACGTGTCCTTTCATTTCGATGGCGGCGAGGGAACTTCCGAGGGCGCATCCTACGATCCTGACAGCCGCACTCTGCACCTGGATCGGGAGGTCAGGGTGAATATGCGGGGCAAAGACCCGCAGAGCGCGCCGATGAAGGTGGAAGCGGGCGAACTGACCTATAGCGAAAAGGAGGGCGTGATTCACCTGGGGCCGTGGTCTCGCCTTACCCGCGCTGACACGGTGATTAATGCCGGCGCGAGCGTGGTTAAACTCCTCGATAAAAAGATCGACACCGTCGATGCTGTGGATGCGAAGGGAGTCGATAAGCGCTCTGACCGAAATCTTGAGTACTCGGCGGCGAACATTCACGTGAAGTACACCCCGGACCATCTGATGGAAAAGCTGAACGGCGCGGGAAACGCGCGGCTGGTGTCCCACGGCAAGGGTTCCGACACCACAATGCTCGGCGACACGGTCGATCTTTTCTTCAATACTGAGACGGGGGAGAGCGAACTTGCCAGCGCGGTAGCGCATGGGCACGGATCCATCGAATCGAAGCCCGTCCCCGATCCGAAGGGCATGACTCCGGATACCAAGGTCATGAAGTCGGAAACCCTCAATCTGTTCATGAAGCCGGGCGGCAAAGACCTGAGCCGCGTCACTACGAACGCTGCCGGAACTCTTGAGTTCCTTCCCAATCAGGCGGCGCGCCACAGACGCCTTCTAAAGGCCGATCAGATGGATGTTGCGTACGGCGATAAGAATGAAGTGCAATCCTTCCATGCGGTGAACGCCGCTACGGAAACGTACCCCTCCGAAGAAGAGCGCAAGCGAAAAAAGACCGGCCTTGAGACGGCCTACACGTCCAGCAAGGTTATGGATGCCTCCTTTGACGAAAAGGGCGAGATCAAGACCATGAAGCAGACGGACAACTTCCGTTACAGCGAAGGCGCGCGCAAAGCACAATCCGACTTCGCAACGCTCGACAACGCGACCAACGTGATGAATCTTGAGAATCACGCCCGAATCTCGGACGACACCGGAACGACCATCGCGGATCACATTCAGTTGCAGCAATCCACCGGAGATTTTGACGCAAAGGGGCACGTCTCCACGACGCGCCTGCCCGATGCGAAGAAAACCAGTTCGGACATGCTAGATAAAGACGAGCCGACGCGGGGGATGGCTGATCATGTCATTTCGGCGGAGCGCAACCACCTGATTCACTACATCGGGAACGCCGTTTTATGGCAGTCTTCCAACCGGATTCAGGCAGACAAGATCGACGTGGACCGCGATAAGAAATCGATCCTGGCTGACGGAAACGTCGTGTCTCAGTTCCTCGACAACAAAAAGGATGACGACGGTAAGCCCGTTGCTCCCGCAGGAACTCCGGTATTCACGATCGTGAAAGCGCCGCATATGGTTTATACGGACGCGGACCGCACCGCTCTTTATACGGGCGGCACGGACTTCTGGCGGCCCACTCTCACGGTGAAGTGCCTGACCCTGAAGGCATGGCTGAACGACAACAATTCCGACGCCGACTCGCGCCTGAACCATGCCGTCGGCGATGGCAAGGTCGATATCGTTCAGATCGCCAAAGACCGCAAGCGAGTGGGCACTGGCGAGCACGCCGAATATTACACGGATGAGGGCAAGATCGTCCTCACCGGAGGAGAACCAAAACTGGACGATTCGCTGAAGGGTCAGACGGTGGCCGATAAGCTGACATATTTTACGGACGACGACAGGCTGTTGCTGGAGGGAGCGCCAAAAAAACAGGTACGCACGCATCTGCTGAGGAAAAAGCGCACCTGATGCAGCTTCTCGAGACCTCAGAAATATCCAAGTCCTATTCGGGGCGGCGCGTCGTTCACGACGTATCGCTGACCGTCGCCCGCGGCGAAATTGTGGGCCTGCTGGGACCGAATGGGGCGGGGAAGACCACATCGTTTTACATGGTGGTCGGGCTGATCAGTCCCGATTCCGGCAAAGTCATGCTCGACGGCATCGACCTCACCTCGATGCCGATGTTCCAGCGCGCGCGCCACGGGATCAGTTATCTCCCTCAGGAAGCGTCGGTGTTTCGCAAACTGACGGTGGAAGATAATCTGATGGCGATCCTTCAGACCCGCCGCATGACGGGACGGGAGCGCCGCGACAAGATGAATCAGCTCGTCGCGCAGATGGGACTGGAAACGGTGCGACGCAGCAAGGGATACATGCTCTCGGGAGGCGAACGGCGCCGCGTTGAGATAGCGCGGTCACTTGCCATCGATCCCAGCTTTCTGCTGCTCGACGAGCCGTTTTCGGGCATCGATCCCATCCAGGTGATCGAACTGCAGAAAATCATTCTCGATCTGAAGCGCGACGGGCTGGGAATACTGGTGACGGACCACAACGTCCGCGAGACGCTGAGCGTCACCGACCGCGCCTACATCATCAGTTCGGGACAGATTTTCCGCAGCGGCAGCCCGGACCAGCTTGCGCAGGATCCCGAAGTCCGTCGCGTTTACCTGGGCGAATCGTTTAATTTCTGACCGATCGGCGAAGAAGCCGTCGGAAGCCGTCGTGGGACACTGGACTTTGCGCAACCCGCGAAAACTCTATTACTGGAAGCTGCCCTCGGGCGATGTCCAGCTGGGCGAGCGAACACTCGTCATGGGCATTCTGAACGTCACACCCGATTCGTTTTCGGATGGGGGGCGCTACAGCGATCCCGATCAGGCCTACGCCCGGGCCCTTCAAATGGAAGAGCAGGGCGCCGACATTATCGATATCGGCGCCGAATCGACCCGCCCGGATTCCGCCCGCATCTCGGCCGAAGAAGAATGGCGCCGTCTCGTTCCGGTGCTGAAGCTGCTGAAAGACAAGATCTCTGTTCCGCTTTCGCTCGATACCTATAAATCCGAAACCGCCGAGCGCGCTCTGCAGTACGGCGTGCAGATTTTCAACGATCCCACGGGTCTCACCTTCGACCCGGCGCTCGCCAAGACGGCCGCTGACGCGAAAGCCGGCCTGATTCTCAACCACATGCGCGGTCTCCCGGAATCGTGGGCGAAGCTTCCGCCACTCGGTAACCCGGTGGCGACGATCGCGAAAGATCTCGAGGCCACCACCAATCGCGCGCGCCGGGCCGGCGTGGAAAAGAATTGCTTGGTGATCGACCCCGGCATCGGGTTTGGCAAGCGTAAGGAGCAGAACTCGGAGATACTGGCGCAGTTGCCGCGTCTCGCCGAACTGGGATATCCATTGCTGGTCGGCCCCTCGCGTAAATCGTTCCTGAATCAGACGGATGATGCTGACGCTCTGTTCGCGACGGCCGCGGCGGTCACGGCCGCGGTCCTGAACGGAGCCCACATTGTGCGGGTGCACGATGTGAGGCAGATGCGAGCGGCCGTGCAGATCGCCGATGAAATCGCGAGACTGAGCGGAACTCAGCCAACGGAAGAGGAACGGGAGGAAAGACCCGTTCCGCGGGTCCGCCCGGCATCCCGGCCATCTTTTGGGGAAGAGCGGCCGCGCCCACCGCGCCCGCCGCTGTCTCGTCCCGCGGCCTCGGAGCCGCCGCCCGCGCCTCCCGCCGACAAGCCTGAGCCGCGACGAGAATTCCGCGGCAAGCCGGAGCGAGGCGGACCTCCCAGGGGTCCGTGGCGCGATCGCCCTCGAGAGGACCGCGGCCGCGGTGATCGTCCAAGGGAGGGTCGTCCCTTCAGTGACCGCGGGCGAGAGGACCGCCCTCCGCGCGAAGGCCGCCCTCCGCGGGAAGGCCGTCCTCCGCGCGAAGGCCGTCCTCCGAGAAGAGACGGACCTCCCCGTCCGTTTGGCCGGCGTCCATCCGGAGATGAGCCCGCCGGGCGGCCACCCAAAGGACGGCCTCCTCAGGGACGCCCACCTCAGGGACGCCCACCCCAGGGCAAACCTCCGCGCCGGCCGTTCCGCAAGAGACCCTGACATGCCGTGGACGAAACTCGCTGACGCTTCGGAGCTTGCGCCCGGAACGCTCATGGAAGTGGATCGCGACGGATTGCAATACGCTCTGTGCAACGTCGGCGGTGAGGTGCGAGCGCTTGCCGGGGTCTGCCCGCATCAGGGCGGCCCGCTGGGCGAAGGCGCGCTGAACGATGGCGTGATCACCTGTCCCTGGCATATGTGGGAGTTCGACTCGCGCTCCGGCGAATGCGTATTCAACCGCGCCCTCACGATCCCTGTCTATCCGGTTCGCGTGGAGGGCGGCGAGGTCCTGGTCGATATTGCCTGAACTTCCCGAAGTAGAAACCGTGGTCCGTTCGCTGCGTCCGGCCATTGTCGGGCGTCGCATCCTGAATGCCGAATTCGGGCAACTGCGGGTACTGATCGGCTCGCCCCATAAGACCGCCGAAGCGCTCGCCGGACGACGCATTAAGTCTATTGAGCGTCACGGAAAATTCATTGCGATTCGGCTGGATCGCGGCTATCTTGTGGTCCATCTCGGGATGACCGGCAAATTGCTCGTAAACGCGGGGCCCACGAAATGGACGCACGCGGTTTTCGCTCTCGACCGCGGCACCATGATCTACGACGATCCGCGGCAGTTCGGGCGAATCGAGTATAGCCTCGATCTTCCGGAGCGCGTTGCCGCGCTCGGCCCGGAGCCGCTGGAAGTATCGCTTGAAGATTTCGCCGGACGTCTGAAAGAGCGCCGCTCATCGATTAAAGCGGTTCTGCTGAATCAGGCGGTTGTGCGAGGCGTCGGAAATATCTACGCGGATGAAGCGCTGTTTCGCGCGGGCATTCATCCGCAGGCTTGGGCGGCGCGCCTGCGCGCGGACCGCGCCCGCAAGCTGCACGCGGCAATTCAGGAAGTGCTCTCGCAGGCGATCGAAGCCGGCGGCTCTTCGATCTCCGATTACGTCGACGCCGAGGGACGAAAGGGCTTTTTCCAGTTCCAACATCGCGTCTACGGACGCACTG
>DATFSM010000079.1:0-173969 GCA_035262625.1 Bryobacteraceae bacterium | reverse complement strand
AATGGACCGAACTACCTCAACCTGCTGCCGAACGTGAACTTTGGCCTTCCGAACGGCTTCAGCGCGTCTTCGGCGCCGACGGGCGTTCCGAACCTTCCGAGCTTCGGGTTCGATAGTCGGTGGCCTTTCGATGGAACCGATAACCTGCTGACCTTTACCGACAACATCACCTGGATCAAGGGGAGCCATCAGTTCAAAGCCGGATACTATTTCGAGCACGACGCCCGCAACGTCAGCGTATATTCGGTCTACAACACCGCGGGCACGTACTTCTTCGGTTCGGATCTCGGCAGCCCCGTTGATACAGGCAACCCGTTCTCAAACGCGCTTACCGGGAACGTTTACGGCTACGGTCAGGACAACCTGAAACAGATCAATCGGGCGCGCTACAAGCAGAACGAATTCTTCATTCAGGACAACTGGAAGATCACCCGCCGGCTGACCGCGGATATCGGCGTGCGCTTCCAGCGCCTCGGCGCGCTTTATGAAGCGCCGGGCCAGACCCTGGGAATCTTCAACAGTTCCGCCTACAGCGCGTCCAAGCAGGGACAACTTCTCTTCCCGATCTGCACTGTGGCCGTCGCGGCGAATGCAAGCTGCCCCGCGGCTAATAAAGCGTCTATTAACCCGCAGACGGGCGCCACTTATCCTTATGCGCAGCAGGGCACGTTCGCGCCCGGCAGTACGGCGGGCTTAAACGGGAGCCCGTTCTCCGGAATCGTCCAGCAAGCCTCGGGATCGGGTACGTTTTTCCAGACGCCGTCCCTGCAGTTTGCTCCGCGCGTCGGATTCGCCTATGACGTGTTTGGGAACGGCAAGACCGCCCTCCGCGCCGGCTTCGGTATTTTCTACGGCCGCGCGTTTGGCGTGGATACCCTGGGCGCGACCGGCGTAGGCATCGGGCCGCTTGCGGCTCCGACGCACTTCCTGGCTCCGATCGTCCTCAACACGAATATCTCCAGCCTGTCGTCCTCTTCGCTGGTCTTTACGCCCCAAACTACTATCGGAGGACCGCTGTCCTATCCGCCGCCGTCGACCTACGACTGGAGCATCGGGGTCCAGCACGATGTAGGCAAGGGCTTCGTTATCGATGTTTCCTATGTCGCGAACGTGGCGCACCACCAGTTCGTACAGAACAACTCGTCCAATACTTCGGGGATCGATCTGAACGCGGTACCACCGTTGACGACCTGGACTCCCACCGCCAATAACGGCTCGCCCGGTCCTGTCACCAAATACCTCGATCCGACGAGCGCAAACGGTGGTACGGGCGGCTTCTATTCGGCAAATCTGATTCGCGCCCTGGCCGCCCCGTATCCCGGCTGGGCCCAGATTCAGATGTACACCCAGAACGGCGAATCGAACTACAATGCGCTCCAGGCGCAGATCAACAAGCGCGTCGGCAAGAACCTGCACTTCGGAGCAAACTACACCTGGTCCAAGACGCTGGCGTACACGCGATATCAGTACACGCAGGACCACCTGAACTACAACGTCGCGGGCGTGAACAACACGACAGGCGGCGGCACGCGTCCGCAGGCCGCGAACGTTACCTTCGGTTACGCAATTCCCGGAGCAACAAAATACTGGAATAACAAAGCAGTCGACCTGCTCACGAACGGTTGGAACATTGAGGGAATCCTGACCTTCTACTATGGCTCAGCGCTCGCTGTTACCTGCTCGGCCAACGGCGCCCCGATCGGTTACTGGACCGGGACCCCGACTGGCGGTCTCCCGTTCCGCTGTCAGCAAAATGGGCCGTTATTCAATTCGAGTCAGACCCCGACCGCGGCGGCTCCGCTGTGGTACGACTTCAACGTTTCGGCGTTTGGGCTGCCGCCGGTCAATTCACTTGGCATCGGCAATGCCCAACCGACGATGACCTACGGACCCGGCGTTGAGAACTGGGACCTCAACCTCTTTAAGCAGTTCCATGTCTGGGGCGAGAACAAGATTCTCGAACTCCGCTTCCAGGCATTCAACGCGCTGAACCACTTCAATCCGGGTAACCCGAGCATGAATCTGTCCCTCAACTGCAATGCGGTTAACGGAGCGTGTACCGCGGGCGGAGCGAACACGAACGCTGCGTTCGGGACAATCACCACAGCCGCCCTGCCTGCCCGGCATGGAGTCATCTCGGTTCGCTTTACATTCTGAGCGGATCTTCGCGAAAAAGGGCAGGCTTACCGGCCTGCCCTTTTTCGTTTGGATGCGACTCTTTTCCACCGGGCCATTGAGCACGGCCTGCCTGCTGTTCCCTCTGGTCGCCACATGCCAGGACCCTGCTTCCACTCAAACAACCCGGGAAATCTCGTCGAGTGAAACGCCGTTTACTTTCGAATCGAAGGTAAACCTCGTGCTCGTACCCGTTGTCGTTCGCGACAAAAACGGTAAGGCTGTGAGTTCGCTGCAAAGGGAAGATTTCCAGCTTCGCGACCGCGGCAGAGCACAGGAAATCCTGCGGTTCTCAGTGGAGCACGCAGCAGCGCCGCCGAGAGCAATTGATTCTCGCGAAACGGAGCCCGATCGACCGTCGGGCAACGGCGCCTCTCTGATCCCTCCCGGACGCTTTGTGGCCTATCTGTTCGATGACATCCACGGCGACGCAGGGGACTTAGCGCGTTCCCGCGCGGCGGCGGAACGAAATATTCAAAAGACGCTGAGCCCTTCGGAGCGGATCGCCGTCTTTACAACGAGTGGCTCGGTCTCACTGGATTTCACAAATGACCTCGCAAAAGTGCATGAGGCTCTGGGCCGCATCACACCCCACCGCTCGCGGACCGAGGACTGTCCCGACGAGAATTACTATATGGCGGATCTGGTCCGCAATAAAAACGACTTGCAGACCCTCGCCCTGGCGACCGCAGAGGCCGAACAGTGCCTTTCATTGCCCGTAGGTCCGGCGCAAAACGTGGCTATTAACACTGCCATACGCATTCTCGCGACCGGCGATGAGGACACGCGGCTCACGTTGGACGCTGTCGACCGGGCGATCGGAGCACTGAGTTCCGCGCCCGGGCAACGGATTCTGGTGCTGGGGACCCCCGGATATCTGAGACTCACCGATAAGATGCGGGTGGAGGCTCGGCTGATCGACCGCGCTATCCGAAATGACGTTGTGATCGGCGCCGTGGACATCCGGGGTTTGCCCACATATACGGTAGACGCGAGCGTCCATACCGTATCTGGCCAGCCCACGATAATTATTGAACGGCAGAAGTATGAGCGCTGGTCCCGGCTGGAGGAATCGGATTCCATGACCCAACTGGCCAACTCGACCGGCGGAACGGTCATTCGCAACAACAACGATCTGGAGGGCGGATTCAATCGCACGGGCAGTTCGGCGGATGTCTGGTATGTTCTCGGCTTTTCGCCCCAGAATCTGTCGAACGACGGGACCTATCATCCACTCAAGGTCGCATTGCGCAAGGGCAGCAGCCTGAACGTGGAAGCGCGGCCTGGTTACTACGCGCCGACTCACGCGGTGAGCGCTGAGGAAAGCGCTAGGGATGAGATTTCCGAAGCGATCTTCTCCCGGACTGATGAGAAGACGATTCCGATTACAGTGCGCACGGAATTCGTCAAGACCAGTGAGACGGAAGCCCTGATGGAAGTTCACGCGAACGTGGACGTGAGGGGCATTCACTACCGCATGGATGGGGACCGCAGCGTCGATCAGTTACGTCTCGCATTCACCCTGTTCGATCGGGACGGAAAACTCATTGAAGGGGCCTCGCGCAAGCTGGACCTGCGCCTGCGGCAGGAGACGCTGAAGCATAGACTGGACTCCGGTATCAATGTGAATGTCGAATTCAAGGCGCCCCCCGGCGTTTACGTGGTCCGAGTGGTCGCAAGGGACGACGAGGGCCATGCGCTGGGATCTCGCAGTAAGGCGGTCGAGATTCCGTGAGACGCGCCCTGCCGCTTCTGCTCGCGTTCGGTTTGTTGGCGAGGGCCCAGAACGAGACGACCCTGCGGAGCCAGACTCGTGAGGTTGTCGTTGATGTTGTTGTTCGCGACTCGCATGGCCAATACGTTCGCGACCTCAGCGCCCGCGATTTCCGCATCTGGGAGGACAACCACGAGCAGCAGATCGCCAGCATCGAGCGCGCAAAGACCGGCGGCGCATCGGCGGATTCCTACCTGATTCTGTTATTCGATGATGCGCATTCCGATGCGGCAGAACAACACTACGCGCGCCAGGCGGCCGCAAAGTTGATCGAAGGCGCCGCCGGACCCGGCCGCCTTACGGCTGTCGCGCACTTCGGCTCACGTTTCACTGTGTCCCGGAACTTCACCTCGGACGCTCCGAGCCTGTTGGCGGCGCTGAATGGCGCCACCACCACGCCCCGCACGGGCGCCGGTTCCGCATACGAACCTCAAAGCGTGTTGATGGCCTTACGCAGCATCGCGCGTGACGTCGCAGATCTTCCGGGACGAAAGCTGATTGCGTTTCTCTCTCCGGGCTTCCGCCTGACCTCGGGTCTGGAAAGCGACCTTGCGTCAGCCGTCGATGCGTGCAACCGCGCGGACGTCGCCGTTTATCCCATCGATATCGAAGGGCTCTCACGTGACTCGCCCAGGAATCCCGGATTTTCCGCGCCAGCGTTCTCGGGGCGGATTCCTCTTCAGGGCACTCCGGAAGCAGTCGTCACGCCCACGACCATTTCCGAACGGCAGCAGGTTCTCCGCGCCCTGGCCACACGGACCGGCGGATTCTTCGTCGTGAATACGAACGATTTGCCTGGAGGTCTGGCGCGAATCGCACACGAGGGAAGCGAGTACTATCTGGTGAGCTATACGCCGAGCCGTACCGATGAACCGGGAACTTGTCATTCGATTCGAGTGAAGGTAGACCTCCCGGCAGAGGTGCGGGCGCGCTCCGGTTACTGCGAGCAGAAACCGCTCAATGCGTTAGCCGGGGCTGACGCCGAACGCGATCTGGAACGTGAATTTCAGAATCAAAGCCTGACCGCGGCGCCAATGCGCGCGGTCTATTTTTATCTCTCCGCCAATCTAGTGCGGGTTCATGCGACGATCGACCTGCCGGCCCGAGCATTCCGGATCGTGAAGGACCGTGGCCACTTCCGGGCTGAAGCGAACCTTCTGGGCATTGCCCGCTCGCCCGATGGCGCGGTCGCTGCGCGGTTCGGCGACACCGTCGCCGTTGACCTGGAGGACTCCTCGAAGGTCAATGAGTTTCTCAGCAAACCGTGGCGCTATGAAAAGCAATTCAAGTTGCCGTGTGGCGACCATACAATCGAAGTTGTTTTTGGCGCGGGTGAAAATTTCGGAAAGGCCTCGACGGCGCTCGCGATCGATCCTTGGGATGGAAAGCGCCTCCAACTGAGTTCTTTGGCGCTCGGTAAGGCGGCGGCTACCGATCTGAATTCCGACGATACGGCAAAGCTCTTGACTGACGACGGCGCACCGCTGATCGCAAACAATGTCAGGGTCTTACCCGCCGCCACAAATCGCTTCTCAAAAACCGACGAATTGCTCGTGTACGGAGAGACGTACGGCGAAAGCGTGCGCAGCGCGAGGATCGAATTGCTGAACGCCGCAACGAACGCCGTCGAGAGCGCGCTCGGCACGGTCGCGCTACATGCCGGCGGCCGCGTCGGCGCCGGCTTTCCTTTTGATTTCAAGTTGCGTCTCGAATCATTAACGCCCGGACCGCACCGGCTGTTGGTGGTTGCCGCCGATTCGAGCGGCGCGGGTGCGGGACGTTCGGTGGATTTCGAAGTTTATTAGGTTTGCGCGCTGGATTCATATGACCGAACGTGTTTGTTTCCTCCTCCGGGTCCGAAAAGATCGCCTCGAAGAATACAAACAACGTCACCGCGAAGTCTGGGCTGACATGCGGCAGGCCTTGACCGAAACGGGCTGGCGAAACTATTCGCTCTTCCTTCGCGATGACGGATTGCTGGTCGGGTATCTGGAGACACACGATTTCGAAGCTGCACGCGCTGCGATGGCGGGGAAGGGAGTCAACGACCGCTGGCAGGCGTCAATGGCGCCATTTTTCGAAAAACTCGAAGGACGCCGCCCGGACGAAGGCCTCCTTCGTCTCGAAGAGATTTTTCATCTGGACTAGGCTTAGGCGGACGCTACGCCGTTCGCTTCGCGACCATCTCCTGGTCGCCGAAGTCCCCCACGGTAACCGTCAGTTTCAGATCATCCCCGGTCAACCTGCCCTTGTACACAATCCGGAACTGACCGCCACCCGCGAGGATGACAAATGAAATCGCGTCGCCCTTGATCACGCCGTCGGTGATCTGCTCTTCTCCAAAAGTATTCGTGACTGTACCGCTGAGCTTTTCCCCATCGACCTTAAAGACGAAACTGATCTCGAGATTGCTGCCGTCCTGCATCTTGAGGTCGCCTTTCCACTTGCCGTTCAGATCGGCGGCGAACGAGAGGGCGGCCAGAGCGAACAGAAGCAGCGCGGAGAGAATCAGTCTCAGAATCTTCATGGAGTGAGAACGATTATATGCGAAACTGCGCGTGCGATCGGCTTCAGTCTTCCGCGGGCGAGTGGCTCGATAACTCCGCCCGCCGCACGACAAAATTCTTCTCCAGTTGGCGGCAAAGTTCGGAGCCTAGTTTTTCGGGGCTTTCTTTCGTGTCGTGTTCCACCACGACTTTCAGAAACAGATACGTGCGCATGATTCACTTCCTATACTAAGAGCGTGAATTGCGCGATCTGCGGCGTGCGAAAGCGGAAGCGCTTTTGTCCCGGAGTAAGAGGCGATATCTGCGCTGTCTGTTGCGGGACAGAACGTGAACAGTCGGTGGACTGCCCACTCGATTGCGAATATCTGCGCGCCGCCCACCTGCATGAGCGCGCTCCAGAAATCGCCGCCGATCAGATGCCCGAACCCGACACGCAGATCGACGATTCGTTTCTCGAAAGCAATGAGCGGTATCTCTACGTTCTGACTCGAGCCCTGTGGGAAGGCATGGACGAATTCCCAAACGTGACAGATTATGATGCGCGCGAAGCCCTCGTGGCTCTCGTAAGCGCTCAGAAGGCGATGTCGACGGGCATCTACTATGAGACTCGGCCGACGAACCCTTACGCCGCTGCGATTTACGAAGCGGTGATGACGGACATAGAGGCTGTGCGGCAACGGGAGCGGGAGGCTATCGGGGCGAACACCGGCCTCCGCGATTCAACTGTTCTCAAGCTGCTGATCTTTCTCCGTAGGCTTGAGGTCCACACGAACAACGGTCGCAAGCGCAGCCGCGCCTTCATCGATATGATCCGCAGGTTGGCGAATAATGACTCACCGTCTGCCGAAGAGATCGGCGACCCGGAAGAACCGCTGATCATCCTCTAATCATGGACAGCGCGATTATCGTTTTCGGGCACGGATCGAGCGTGGAATCGGCCAACGAAGCGGTGCGAGCCGTTGCCGCCGATGCCGCAAAATCCGGCGGATGGGAAAACTACGAAACCGCGTTTCTCGAGGCGGAGCCCCGCCTGAATCAGGCGGTGTCGAAGCTAGCCGGCGCAGGAGCCACAAGCATCATTGTGCTTCCTTATTTCCTGACCCTGGGGATCCACTTGCAAAGGGATCTTCCGAAACTCGTGGAATCCCTGGCCCGGGAACACGGCGTTTCGATCCGTGTCGCGCCTCCGCTGGATGGACATTCCGAACTCCACCGGATTCTGGTCGATCGCGCCCGAGAGGCTGTGCGTTGAAAGCTCGCCTCGTCTCGTCGCGGGAGATCGCGCCCAACACCCGACACTTCGAGTTCGAAGCGCTCGAATGGGATTGCAGATTCGTCCCCGGACAATTTGTCTCGCTCACGCAGGAAATCGGCGGCAACAGCATTACCCGGGCTTACTCCATCGCTTCGCCACCGAACAGTTCACGCTTTGCGCTCTGCGCGAACCTGGTTCCGGAAGGACATTTTTCGCCCTTTCTGTTCGGGCTCGAAACCGGCGGAGAGATCGAATTTAGGGGCCCGTACGGAGCGTTCATTCTCCGCCGCCCCGTATCGGATTCACTCTTTGTAGCGACCGGCACGGGTATAGCGCCGTTTCGCTCGATGATTCACGCGAAGCTTCACGAGCATCCGGATCAACATTTCACGCTGATCTTCGGCGTGCGTTACGAGCAGACCCTGCTTTATAACGATGAATGGCTATCGTTGGCCAGTGTCCCGAACTTTTCTTATGCGCCGACGCTAACCCGTCCCACGCCAGCCTGGACCGGCCTCACGGGCCGCGTTCACGATCATGTGATCAGAGCTCTCGGCGATCGCCGGGACATCGATGTCTATATTTGTGGACTGCGCGAGATGGTCGATGAATTGCGGATGCGACTGAAGGCGTTAGGCCTCGATCGTAAACGCATGATTTACGAGAAATATGATTAAAGGACTCCGCGCCCGATCCGGCCGCTTCCGTTTGAAAGATCATCCGCCCGATACGACGTTCGGCGTTTCAAAGGGACATGCCGAGAAGTCTCTGGCGCGTCACGTCTCGGAATTACAGGATCTCCACGATCTTCTCTACGCGGAGCAAAAGCGCGCCCTACTGGTCGTGCTGCAGGGAATGGACGCAAGCGGCAAAGACGGCACAATCAAACACGTGATGTCGGGAGTGAATCCACAGGGATGCGCCGTCACTAGCTTCAAACAACCCAGTACACAGGAACTGGCCCATGACTTCCTGTGGCGGATTCACGCGGCGGTTCCTCCGAAAGGCGCGATCGGGATTTTCAACCGTTCGCACTACGAGGATGTATTGATCGCAAGGGTCCATAAGCTGGCGCCGAAAACGGTTTGGCGCGCGCGCTACTCGCAGATCAACGAGTTTGAGCAAGCGCTCTCCGAGAACAGCGTGGTGATCCTGAAATTCTTCCTTCACATCTCGAAAGACGAACAGGAGAAGCGCTTCGAGGAAAGGCTGCACGACGCTAAAAAGAACTGGAAAGCCTCAGTCGCCGATTTCCACGAGCGGACCTACTGGAACGAGTATCAGGATGCCTATGAAGACGCGATTTCCCGGTGCTCCACAAAGTACGCGCCCTGGTACGTGGTTCCAGCGAATCACAAGTGGTTTCGCAATTTCGCGGTGGCGGAGACGATCATTGATGAGCTTAAGTCAATGAAGATGAAGTTTCCCAAAGCCGACCCGGCGGTTCTTGAGAACTTCCCGCATCCAGCCCACTCAACAACTCGCTGACTGGCTTGCCCGTCACCGGATCGTTGAGACCGGGATTCAACTCGGCCAGAGGTTCCAACACGAAACGGCGGTCGCGAAATCGTGGATGAGGAAGCTCCAGTCCCGGGTCCTGTACGACCTGGTCGCCGTACAGCAGAATGTCGATATCGATCGTGCGCGGCCCGTTGAGAACCGTCCGAATCCGCCCCATCTCTCGTTCCACACGCTGCGCGCGTTCGAGGAGAGCGACGGGCGAAAGACTCGTTTCAAACTCCGCCACCTGATTGAGAAACCGCGGCTGCTCTCTCAAACCGACCGGCTCAGTCTCGCGAACGCGCGACACGCGGCAAAGCTTCAATTCCGGGCTTTCCAGACGGGTCAGAGCCGCTAACAGCATCAGGAGCCGATCGCCGAGATTCGACCCCAAGGCCAGATACGTCTTAATCAAAACAGCTCCGGCTGCCGTTCGATCCCTCCGAATCGCCGGGCGACTTTGAAGTAGTCGAAGGCTCCCTCCGTTGCGATTCGTCCGCGCGGAGACCGGTGCAGAAAGCCCAGCTGAATCAGATAGGGTTCATAGACCTCTTCAATGGTCTCCGGCTCCTCGCCGATGGAGGCTGCGATCGTATTCACGCCGACGGGCCCGCCGCCGAACTTCTCGAGTACCGTGCGCATGATTTTTTGATCGATCTCGTCAAGCCCGAACCGGTCAACCTCAAGTAGATCCAGCGCGGTTTCGGCGATGATCTGGGTAATGTGTCCGTGCGCCCGCACCTGAGCATAGTCCCGCACGCGCCGAAGAAGCCGGTTCGCAATGCGCGGAGTGCCGCGCGAGCGGCGGGCAATTTCTTCCGATCCGCCGGGTTCGATGGGCGTAGCCAAAAGCTTCGAGGAACGCTCGACGATCTGGGTCAAAGCCGGAACATCGTAATGATTCAGCCGCAGAACCAGCCCGAAACGCCCTCGCATCGGAGCGCTGACCAGCCCCTGCCGCGTCGTCGCTCCAATTGCCGTGAATCGCTGCAGAGGAATCGAGTGTGTGCGCGCGCCCGGACCAGTTCCAATGAGGATGTCGAGATGGAAGTCCTCGAGGGCCGAATAGAGCATCTCCTCTACATCGGGCAGCAGACGGTGAACCTCATCGATAAAGAACACCTGGCGGTATTGGATTCCGCTCAGAATCCCGGAAAGATCGAGCTTTTTCTGCAGCACAGGTCCGGACGTCTGCGTAAAGGGCACATCGAGTTCCTGGGCGATGATCGACGCGAGCGTCGTCTTTCCCAGCCCCGGCGGGCCGTACAGCAACACGTGATCCATCGCTTCACCGCGTTTGCGCGCTGCGTCAATCGCGATCTGCAGGTTCTCTTTGAGACGCGGCTGACCGGTAAAGTCTGCGAGCCTGCGAGGGCGAAGTCCGGCTTCGAACTGCTGATCTTCTTCGCTCCCGAACGCCGATACGAGTCTGGCGCTGTCGTCGCGCGGCATCAGCGCACCAGTTCCAGCGCCTTGCGGAACAGGGGCTCAAACTGGTCCGGCGCGCCGTTCGCGCGGGCTTTCCGGACGGCCGCTTCCGCGGCGGGTCTGGCGCACCCCAGATTCATCAGAGCGGAGAACACGTCTTCATCGAGCGCGGAGAGTGGTGGCTCGGCAGGAGTTTGTCCGTCGCCTTCGGCGGCGGGCAACTTGTCTCGTAACTCGAGGACGATGCGTTCCGCTGTCTTCTTGCCGACGCCCGGAATCCGTACCAGCCTGTCCAGTTCCGAACGCCGTATCGCGTTCAGAAGATCGCGCGCTTCCATTCCGCTCAGCACCTTAATCGCAAGCCCTGGTCCGATATTGCTCACGCCGATCAGCTTCTCAAACAGGTTCTTCTCGTCCGCGGTCAGAAATCCATATAGCGAAAGCGCGTCCTCGCGCACATGAGTGTGAATCTGAAGTCGCGCTTCCGCGCCGGCTCCCGGAAGTCTGGAAAAGGTCGAAATGGGAATCGTCACGTCGTAGCCGACGCCGCCCACATCGAGGATGACCTGGTTGGGGTGTTTCTCCACCAGCGTCCCGCGAAGCAGCGCAATCATGCAGTGGAGTAATCATTGTACATGGCCCGGCGGCGATTCTTCGTGGATGAAATGCGCAATGGACGAGCGCGTGTGGTTGGCGAAAACGCCCATCACCTCACGCGAGTTCTGCGCGTCGAGGCGGGCCAGAAGTACGAGATTACGGATACGCAGCGCGTCTGGCTGGCCGAGGTTGCGACAGCCCGGAAGAGTGAGGTCGAATTCGAAGTGATCGAAGAACTCGCCACCGGCCCCGAACCGCCACAAACCGTGGCTTACCTTGCGCTGATCCGATTCGAGAAATTTGAGTGGTCGGTTGAAAAGGCCACCGAGCTTAACGTCACGCGCATCGTACCGTTTCAGGCGCAACGCAGTGAGCGCGGCCTTGACGATGGCGCGCGCAAACGCGTTGAGCGATGGAGGCGCATCGCGCACGAAGCAAGCGAACAATCCCGTCGATTGCGGCCGCCGGAGATCACCGATCCCTGCGCGTTCGACCAGATACTCGCCGACGCTTCTCCGATTCGCATCTGGCTTGATGAACGTCGCGGGGCTCCTGCGCTAATCAAAGTGCTGTCTGGAAAACCCGTCGACGGAGTCGCAATCGCCATCGGTCCCGAGGGCGGCTGGGGCGATTCGGAGCGTGAGCGATTCGCCGCGTCCGGCTGGTTGCCCGCATCATTAGGCACAAGCGTTCTTCGTGCGGAAACGGCCACCTGCGCGGCCCTTGCCGCAATCGCCCAACTGCGCCTCGCCTTTACAATTTAGGAAGTGAGTCAGATCGAGCGGCTTCACAGTCCGGACTATGTTATCGCCGCCGTAATCGTAGCTTCCCAGTATCTGGTCGGCCATTTTGTGTTCAATGACGGCAAGCCTCGTTTCTCGAAGCCCACATTCCGGGCTGCGTTGTCGGCTCTCATCGTCATGTGGGTGATCACGCTATTGGGATTGCTCCTGAACCTCCTGCCGGTGGAGATCACGCGGCGCGTTCCGGCGGGGCCGCACGCGTTCCTAAGCGCTGCTGAGATTCTGTGGGGATTCACCTCCTCCTTCACGGTAGCCATCTATATAGCCGGACGATATCTGATTCGGGGGCTGCCGCGCGGATCGTCGGAATCGCGCCGCCGATGGATGAAGGCCGCCGCCGGAGCCGCGATGACCGCGCCGGTCGCCGCGACTGCTTTCGGCGCATTGGTAGAGCGTACGCGCTTCCGGGTGAAGGAGGTCGATTTTCCCGTTCCCAACCTTCATCCCGATTTCGAAGGACTTCGGGTCGCTCAGGTCAGCGATCTGCACGTAAGCCCATACCTGAGCGTCCGCGAAGCTGCGCGCGCGGTGGACATGGCGAACGAACTCAACCCTCATTTGACGTTGGTCACTGGAGATCTGATCTCGGAGGCTGGCGACCCTCTCGATGCGACTATCGCCGAGCTTTCACGGCTGAGAGCCGATCTTGGCGTTCTGGGATGTCTCGGTAATCACGAAGCCTACGCCGCCTGTGAAAATTACGCTGCCGCAGGCTGTAAGCGCGTTGGCATCGACATGCTGCGTGGTGAGGCGCGGCAGTTGCGGCGAGGCTCCGGAGCGCTGAATATCGCGGGCGTCGATTTCCAGTCCTTTCGCAAACGCGACCGTTATCTGGCCGGAGCGGATAGAATCGTTGTTCCCGGTATGGCGAACCTGCTGATGTCGCACAACCCGGATGTATTCCCTGTCGCCGTCCGGCAGGGATACGATGCGGTTATCGCGGGCCATACTCATGGAGGACAGGTCACGGTCGAAATCCTGAATCAGACGCTGAACGTGGTGCGCTTCTTCACCCCTTACGTTGCGGGGCTCTATCGCCTGAATGGCCGTAGCTGCTACGTCACGGCTGGCATTGGCACGATTGGAATGCCCGTGCGCCTCGGCGCGCCGCCGGAGATCACTCTGCTCAAGCTGCGGCGGGCCTAGCGGGTGCGCTATCTCATCGTCAGCGACCTGCACGCCAACTGGGAGGCGCTTGAGGCGGTACTCGGCTGGGCGAAAAACCGCTACGAGCAGATCGTTTGCTGCGGGGATCTGGTCGGTTACGGTCCGGATCCGAACCGTGTTGTCGAATGGTGCCGCAAGAACCTGCATGCCGTAATTCGCGGAAATCACGACCGCGCCTGCTGCGGGCTTGAGGATCTGGAATGGTTTAATCCGATCGCGCGCGAGGCAAGCGAGTGGACCATGCGCGCCCTTACGGAACAGAATCTACATTGGCTGCGTACATTACCAGCGGGACCGCTTGTTGTGGACGGATTTCTGATTGCGCACGGATCGCCGCTCGATGAAGACGAGTACCTTACGACGCTGACCGACGCCGCAAACACTTTCGAGTACCTCGAATCGAGCCTGACGTTTTTCGGCCACACGCATCTTCAGGGCGGCTTCGCGTGGGAGAACGGCAAACGGCGCAAACTCTTCCGGCCATTCGACGACCAATGCGAAACCGGCGTGCATGTGGATCCGGATGGTCTGTATCTGGTCAACCCGGGATCGGTCGGCCAGCCGCGCGATGGCGATGCTCGCGCCGCGTTCGCTCTTTTCGACAGCTCGACGCGCGACGTCGAACTTCGGCGCGTTCCGTACGATTTCGACTCGGTGCGCCGAAAGATCGAATCCGCAGGTCTTCCCGTGGCGCTCGGAAATCGGCTGGAACATGGGCGATAAAGAGGTATTCTGTGGTTGTGTTCTGCACTCGATGCGGCGCTAGTCTCGACGATCAGGCCCGCTTTTGCACCCGTTGCGGGCAGTCGACGATGCCAGCGACCCCGGTCGGAATGGGCCCGGCAGGAGCCGTCGCGCCCAACGGCGGCTGGGCGTCCAGCGCGGCGCCTCGCAGGCTGCGGCGAATCATGTCGCGCAAAAAAATCGCGGGAGTCTGCGCCGGATTCGCCGAATATTTCGATATGGACGTGACGCTGATGCGGCTGATCTGGGTCGGTCTGCTGCTGATGCCGCCCAACATCGGGATCATCGGCTATATCGTCGCCTGCTTCGTTCTGCCGAAGGAATAAGTCACCATCGCCGCCTCCATTTCCGCCAGACCGCGGCATCGCCCAAGTGGAGCGAGTCCCAAGCCGCGTCTAAAGCGCCGCGGTCGCTGCGGAGAATCAATTCGCGGTTGGCTTCCGGCGGCAGCGACACCAGCGAAGCCATTCGGTCGAAGACTTCGGCGCGTCGCTCGCCTTGGGTGCGGGTCATCAGATGCCAGAGAGACAAAGCGTCCCGCGGCCGCGCGGCGGTAAGAGCGTCGGCAAACGCCGTCGAATTGCCTGTCGTGTCAAACCGGTTCAAAGCTGTCTTCATCTCCGTGGTAGCATCCCCGAAATAAGGCGTACCGGGTCCGCGGTCGCGCCGGGTCACGCAGGACGCGCCCGCCGGAATAAAGGACTCGACGCCGTCGCGCTCAAACGCCACCAGTCCCATTTCAACGGTCAGCAGACCGTTGCCGTTCTGACTTACCTGAAGCGTGTAGCGGCAACCCAGGTCCACTGCTTTGGAAGACGGCGTGTCTACGACGAACTGTCCCGCCGGGGCCCATATGAACGCATGAATCGTGCCTTGCCGCAGGTCGAAGAAGTGCTCTCCGGTTCGGCTGCGCACCAATCTCAGGCGTGAGGCAGGGTCGACGGTCACCTCGCCGGCATCGCGCGCTTCGATCCTGGTTCCGTGAAGGTCGCCGGTTTCGATCGTCTGGCCCGTTCGGATTTGGCGTCCGTTGTCAAATCTCCATTCGGTCAACTGATGGCGCGAAAGCATCGCGCCGATAATACCCACACAGATCACGGCCGCGGCGGCACCTGCAAACCAAATCGGCCACCGGATTTTTCGTCGCGTTACGACCGGGTGCTTATACCGCAGGGTTCCGAGCATGCGCTCGAGGTGAGCGACTTCCTCGTCCGGAGGGCCGGTGCGGTCCCACAGGTAGCGTTCATTCATTGCATCCCCTCCAGCCGCTCTCGCAAGAGCTTCATCCCCCGGCATAAATTCACGCGCACGGATTCCGGAGTCAGGCCCGTTCGCGCCGCAATTTCCGGACCTGTCATGCCTTCCACGAGCCGCATCATCAGAGTTTCGCGATAGCTTTCCGGCAGCTCGCGAATCCGGTCGAGCACTTCGAACGCGGTACCGTCCGGGCGGTCGCCGCCCGCGACTTCCGCAGGCAATTCCTCCATCGCGCGCGCGCCGCGATGATGGTCGAAGGCGGCGCGCCGGGCGATTGCGCAAAGCCAGCCGCCAAAAGCCTCTGGCTCGCGTAACCGGTCCAACTGCTGCATCGCTCGCAGGAAAACCTCCTGCATGAGATCCTCGGCGTCCGAATAGCGCACATGCGCGAGCAGAACTCCATGCACCATGCCGGAAAACGCGCGATAGAGCGATTCAAATGCCGGCCCGTGTCCTTTCTGAGCCGCGCGGACCAGAAATGGAACTTGCTCGCGCGGCTCTGGCATCAGCAGCACGGTCGTTTACTCGAGAGTACCGTGTTTCAGTGCACCTGCGACCTCATCCGGCGTGGGAGCGTGATAGTAGATTTTGGCCGTGACAGGGCTCGCTTCTCCACCCGCCACAGGCGCCACGATGCCGGTCGCGTAGCTCCCCAACTGCGGATGCGTGGCGACCATTTTGATCACCCATTCACCCTCCTGAGGCCACTCCCGCGCTACGGCGAATGCGCCGGGTTCGGCAAGTTTGACAACCTTGAGCAGAATGCTCGCCCGCTTCCCGTTCACGATGCCTTCCGCGGTCGCCGTAACCGTAGTTTTCTCGGGCGCCACGCACGCCGTGATGTGAGCGAGCAGCACGGCATGTTGCGCGCGTGCCTCGGGACTCGTATTGACCGGATCCACCCGAAGAGCGAACCCTCCCGCATAGAGAGCCGCGGTAAGCAAAACAGCAGCGATCGTTGTGATCACGAATCTTCGCATTGGAAGAACTCCTTCGCTCACAAAGACGGGATTCACACGGCCAGTGTTAACCGGACGATCGGGACGAAATCAGATGACCGGGAGTGCGGCGAAGGCGCCATCGTCTCGCGGGCTCTCTCAGGCTCGCGTTCACGTCTTCGAGCGAGCCATAGAAGCCCGCGAAACATCCTTCCAGTCGTTTTGGCGGACGCCGGGCGCAAACGAAATCGCGAGGCCGGAACTGATCCGACCTCGCGATGACCGCCGTGCCCATGGGCCTGTATTCGTGCGTGCCCTGCGCCCAGGCAAGGCCCTGATCCGGATCGATCCACACCGCGAAGCCCATTAAGTTCATTCTGACGTGGAGTCCGGTTTGGTCAGAATGCGTTCGAGACGGTCCAACCGCCGCTCCCACGGCGTTCGACGCGCATCGATCCATTGCCGCGCCGCCGTGAAACCCGCAGGTTCGAGACGGCAGCTTCGGACTCGGCCCACCTTCTCCGTCCGCACTAGGGAACTCTCTTCCAGCACCTGCAGATGCTGCACAATCGCGGCGAGCGTCAGATTAAGCGGTTCGGCGAGGCGCGAAACCGATTGCGGCCCGTCGGTGAGCTTCTCCAGAATTGTCCTTCTGGTGGGATCGCCCAGCGCGTGAAATACGCGGTCCACTTTCACATCTTGATGGGACATCGTCAGCTGGCGAGCACGGTCGCCAAACGGCCCAGTATGCTCTTCCAGCCGTCTTCCCTCCTTTGCGGTCCGTCCGAACCTTCGAAGTAAGCGCCTTGGTCGGTGAATACCAGGTCGGTTCCGTCATCGGTCGGAACGAATTCGAACGTTGCTAGCGAGGCCGACATCCGTTTTGCGCCGATCGTCATCGCGTATGCAATCACGATTCGTTGATTGGCCACGATGTCTTGGTATACGGTGTCGTTTGACAGTGGTGTCCCGGGAAACGGGGTATTCTCTCCCATCCGATACCGCGTGTGTTCGCTGCCTCCGACCCTGAAATCCAGAGCGTATTCCTCCGCGACGCGATGGTCATCGCCCGCCATCCAGCGGCGCTTCATCGCCGGATCGGAAAATGCCGCGAAGACGCGCTCCGGGCGGAACGGGAAACTGCGCTCGATAACGAACGTGCTGTGTGTGACTGAAGTCTCTTTCATGGTCCGTCTCTCCCTCGTCACTTAAGTGACTACTTAATTATCAGGAGACAAGGCCGGGATTGTCAAGTGAATACTTAAGTATTAAAAATCCACGGAGCGTCGGGGACAATTGGAAACGGATGCCGCACTTGAATTGCTCCCTGGAGGCTTGCGCGGCCCTTAAAGGAGCTGAGGCGCGAAGAGCGGTCGGCGCGCTTTTTGAAGCTTACTTTCGTGCCGCCGAAGGTGTGGATCTTAGGGACCGCCGTCTTCCGCTCGATTTGCCCACAGGCCCGAACTCGCGATATCACCTCTACGCCGAATATGCAAAGAAGAACGGTTGGATGGTCAAAGCAGAGCTAAAGCATGAATACCGGGTTCTGCGGTAAGATCGTCCGGTCTGGACAACTGATCATCTGGGGCGGCTGGCGGGATTCGAACCCGCGACATCCAGAACCACAATCTGGCGCTACTACCAACTGAGCTACAGCCGCCGCAAAGGCAAGGTGGGAACAACACGATTGTAGCAAAGCGCCGGAACGGCTTAGCGCCTGTTGTGGGAGTGCTCGCCGCCTCCGGACGACGTGTGACCACCGCCCCCGCCGCTCCTCGGAGCGGGCTCGCTCCGGTACGACGGCGCTGGTCCTCCACGGTACTGCGGCGCAGGCGCACGGTACTGCGGCGCGGGCGCACGGTATTGCGGCGCGGGCGCGGGCGCTCGGTATTGCGGAGTTGGCGCGCTGCGGAACGAGGGAGCGGGAGCGCCGCGATACCCGGGCTGCCCTCCTGCATATCCACCGCCTCGGCTATACCCCGGCGAGTTGTAACCGGGGGTCGCCTCTCGCTGTCGGACCATCGGTGGGGCTACATTCAGCGAACGCGGAGCACCGCTATAGTTGCTCGACGGGGATGCGCTGCCGAACCGCTGCCATCCTGGAGCCGCGGCGCCCCCCGAATTTCGTATCTGCGCGTCATTGAGTCCGGAAGGACGCGCTCCCGTCGCAATGCCCCGCGATTCGAACGCCGAGCGTATAGCCGACTGCTGCTGATTGAATGGCGTCCGCTGCGTTGCTCCGGTCGGAGGCGCCATCCGGCTGAAGAACCTTTGGCTGTTGATATCCGAATGTGCGATCGCGCTGTTTACGCTACGATTGCTGAACGCCAGGTTACCCGCGCCAGGCGTCACAGGGAGAGCCCCGCGCATCAGAGATGCCTGCGCCAGCTCTGCACGCTGAACGCCCACTGGGTTCCGAAAATTTCCGCGCTGAAAATCGGCTGCGCTAACCGCCGTGACCCCGCTCGCGAAGCGAGCATTCCGGTACTCATTCGCGATGTTCACGTTGTGCACGATGCTGATGTTGTTCACAACCAGAGGCCGCGCGCCGCCGTACCAGCCACGTCCATACCACGGCCGATAGACCTCATAAGGAGCGAGCGGGACCCACCCCACATTCCCGAATCCGAATCCGACAGAAACTCCATTTCCAAACCCGAAAAAGGCGACACGCGCGGGGTGATACCAGTAGTGGCCGACTCGCGGACCGGGATACCAGCACCAGCCGAAACCGGCACGGAGATACCAACTGCCATAGTGGAACGGCGCCCATCCCCATGGCGCATAATCGACCCAGGTCCACCCGTAATAATCTGACCAAACCCACTGACCATTGCGATAAGGGGCCCAGCCATCCGGAACGTTTGGAGCCCACACCGCCCCATACTGCGGATCGTTCGACCATCGTCCATAGTTATCCAGGTCTTCCGCCCCGACGACGTCCGGGCTGACGTAGCGTGGAGACTGCGCCCGCTCCAGATAACCGTCGCGCTGGTCATTCCACGTGTCCCACTGATCGTTGGGAAACGCGTTAACCACCTGAAACTCGGGATCCGATGCCGTCCCGCGAACTTCCATCATCGTGCCTTCGCGAACACGCTCCGAGCCTTTCGGAGTGAATACTTCGACCTCGCCGTGCCGCACCGTAATGCGCGTCGAGCTATCCGGCGCCACTTCCACGCGCACCGCTGAGAGCCCTAATGGATGGACCGCGACCAGAGGCGTATCGATTTCGCTCTGCGCGCTCGTCTGGCGTAGCACGCGATACGTCATGAGTCCTTTCGAAAGCTGGATCTGATATCGCCCGTTATCGAGATTGGCTATGCGCGCCTGAGAGTCGCCCGCAATTCGGGCGAAGCTGGAGGAATCCATCTGAAGTTCGACGGTTGCTCCAGCCGCAAGCGACAGCGCGTCACCCGACATCAGGGGGGCATTCACCGCCGCTGCGACAGGCGTTCCGGCATCCCCCCGAGTCACCGACGCGTCACCGTTCAGAACGCTGATCCGGGCTACCGCGCGGCCCGGCTCGTCCAGCGGCGCCTGCTGAGAATCCGCCGGTCCACCTGGTTCCAACTGCGGAGGCTGCTCCTGCTGCCCGGTTAAAGCTGAAGCAAGAACAACCAGTCCCAGGATGAAAGTAGCGAGGCGCATCGACAAACCCAATGCCGTTATGGCAATCGCCGCACCAAACGATAAATCATTAAAAAAGCGGCATTTAAGTCCGACCGTATTCCACTGTGCGCCTGGCTGAAAACCACCATTCTGATTGAGGTGGACCAGTTATCATGGCCACTGAATGGCCAGAGTCGTCCTGTTCACCGTGCGCTTCCCCAAACCCCATACTCACTATGCTGAGGTCGATGCGCTGTTTCCTGTCAGGCCGCACTGCGAATTCTTTCTTCCCGTATGGACGCCCGGGTCCTATCTAATCCGCGAGTACTCACGGAACATCGAAGACGTGCGGATCAACGGAAATCCCGCCATCAAGACACGGAAGAATCGCTGGAGATCCGCATCCGAGCCGAACAGCGAACTCCGCCTCACCTACCGCATCTACTGCCGCGAAATGTCAGTGCGCACCAACTGGGTCGAACCTTCGTTCGCGCTCTTAAACGGAGCGGCGACCTTCATAACTCTGGCTGGCCAACAGGAGTTTAGCTACGAAATTTCGCTGGAGCCAGCATGCGGATGGACGGCCAGCGCCTGTGGGTTAAACCAAATCGGCGAACACCGCTATTTCGCGGACGACTTTGACGCGCTGGTCGATTCGCCGATCTACGCCGGCAGTGCGACCGCGCAAGAATTTGAAGTCTGCGGAATTTCGCACTTCCTGGTCAACCACGGAGACGATGGACCCAATCGCCTCTGGGACGCCAGCCGGGCGATAGAAGATGTCCGTCACATTTTCCGGAAACAGGAGGAGTTCTGGGGAGGGCTGCCGTATTCGGAAAAATACGTTCTGCTGAACCTTCTGGTCGAATCGAGCGGCGGAATCGAGCACAGAAACTCGATGTGCCTGATGGCCAGCCGATGGGCGATGCGGTCACGGCGAACCTATTTGAAATGGCTCGCTCTGGTCTCGCATGAGTTCTTTCACTCATGGAATGTCACGAAACTCCGTCCTGCCGAGTTCGTCCGTTTCGATTACGAAAACGAAAATTACACCGGGAGCCTCTGGGTTGCCGAAGGAATTACCGAATACTACGCCCATCTGCTGCTCGCTCGGGCGGGCATATACGACTGGGACGAGTATCTGGCGAGCGATGGTCTTTCCGGCGCGATCGAGCGGCTGCAGACCACCCCAGGCCGTTTGTCGATGGCTCTCGAGCAGGCATCTTTCGATTCCTGGATCAAGCTCTACCGACCCGATGAAAACAGCCACAACAGCTCGGTGAGTTATTACGTTAAGGGTGCGGTTGTGGCCTGGCTCCTCGATGTGCGCATCCGGCGATCGAGCGGGGACAGGAAATCGCTCGACGACCTGATGCGCCTTTGTTATTCGAAATACTCCGGCCAGCGCGGATTTACGTCCGCCGAGTTCCAGACTCTCGCATCGGAACTGGCCGAGGCGCCGCTCGACGATTTCTTTAGCCTCTCCGTCCAATCTCCGGGCGAACTGGACTACTCAGACGCCCTGGACTGGTTCGGCCTTCGCTTCCGCGCCGACGCAGAAACCGGCAAACCCTGGATCGGCGCCCACACGAAAATCGATTCGGGAAGACTGATTGTGACCCGAATCCCTCGCGGAACGCCTGCTTTTGATTCGGGACTGAGCGTAGATGACGAGATCATCGCTATCGATGGCTTTCGCGTGCGCGCGGACCAGTTCGGCCGCCACCTCGAACACTATCGGCCGGGCGAGCCTGTGGTCTTCCTGGTGGCGCGCCGCGAAAAGCTGATCGAGTTATCCGTTACACCGGCCGCGGAACCGCACAACTCCTGGCGATTGGAAATGGATCCGGCTGCAACCTGTGAGCAGCAGACGCGTCTTTATCGATGGTTAAAATGAGGTCAGTAATGAAGAGACGGATCACATCGCTTCTGGCGGCTTTCGCTTTATTCGTTTCCCTGGCGAGTTTCGCGGCGGCGCAGAGCAAGAAGGCGCCGACCGAGCGTTCTGTGTCCGGGATCGTGACGGATGAATCGGGGACAGCTGTTCCCGGGGCGGTTGTCCAGCTCAAGAACACGAAAACGATGCAGGTCCGGTCCTTTATCGCCAAGGAAAAGGGCGACTACTATTTCCATGGCCTCAGTACGGATGTCGATTACGAACTGAAGGCGCAGGCGAATGGCAAGACCAGCGCGTCGCGAACTTTAAGTTCATTCGACAGCCACGCGGAAGCAACAGTAAATCTGCAATTGAAGTAATTTGAACGGCCAAATCCGGAAGACGCCGCCCCGGCCTCAACGTACGATGAGGTTATGCGGTGGAACGAGGACCGGCTTTACGCGCTGTTTCTGGCTCGGGACTCCTCCCAGGACGGAAAATTTCTTACCGGCGTTCTGACCACCGGGATCTATTGCCTACCCTCCTGCCCGGCGCGCCGTCCGAAGCGGGAACACGTCCGCTTCTTCCGCACTCCCGAAGAGGCTGCGGGGAGCGGTCTGCGCCCTTGCAGGCGCTGCCGCCCGGATTCGTTTTATCGCGGCGAGGAATGGCACGAGAATCTCTATGAACAGACCATCGCGCGCGTTTACATCAACCCGGGCGCCTTCTCCAGCGTGTCCGATGCCGCCGCAGCAGCCGGACTGAGTCGAACCGCGCTGACGGATTTATTTCGCGATCACGCGCAGGAATCGCCGGGCGCGTTTCTGCGCCGCGCGCGCGTCGAAAGGGTTTGCGAGCTACTCGCGAACGGAACGAAGCCGGCGGACGCCTCCGCTGAAGCCGGATTCGAAAGCTCGTCGGCATTTCACTCTCAGTTCGCCGCGCGCACCGGTCTGACGCCGGGCGCTTACGCGTCTCTGAGCAACGAGTTCGTCCTGCGGCTGCCCTTCGCTTATCGCGTTCGCGAAATCCTGGATTTTTACGGCCGCGATCCGCAAAGCGTAAGCGAACAGGTGAGTGCCAATGGCTTTCGCAAGTGCGTCATGATCGGAAGCGAGCCGCGATTGATCGAGATCGAGTTCCGGGGAAACGCAGCGCGCTGCATCGTAGAAGGACCGCCCCGTGATGCGCACCGCCTGATAGTCAGGATGCTCGGCCTTGATTCGGATGCGGCCGCGTTCGAGCGTCAATTTGCGGAGGATTCCTTGTTGGGGCCTCTGGTCCGGGGACAACGTGGTTTGCGCATCCCGCTGACTCCCGAGCCCTGGGAAGCGCTCGCATGGGCGATTCTGGGCCAACAGATTTCGCTCAAAGTTGCTGTGATGCTGCGGCGCGGATTGATCGAATCCTTCAGCAAAGCGCATCCAGGTGGTTTGCGCGCGCACCCGTCCGCGGAAGATTTGACCGATCTTGATGCTGAGACGCTTCGCCGCCTCAGATTCTCCGGCTCCAAGGCCGACTACCTGATCGCCGCTGCGCGCGCGGTGAAATCGGGAGCAGTCCCCCTCGCCGACATGCGGCGAATGTCCGCGGTCCATGTCTCGCGCCTTATGGGCGATGTACGCGGGATCGGTCCCTGGACGGCGCAGTACGCGCTCCTGCGCGGCGGCGGCTTTGCCGATTGTCTGCCCGCCGGTGATGCAGGTCTTGCGCAGGGATTGGAACGGCTCTTGAAAACACGCCCATCGCAATCGCAGATTCGCGATCTTATGGCCAGGTACTCGCCCTGGCGCAGCATCGCCACGTATCACGTGTGGGCAAGCCTGAAAGGAGCAAAGGAATGAAGATTGAAACACCGATGGGAATGGCATGGGCATCCGTCGAGAACGGCGTTGTGACGCGATTCGGATTCGGAGACGATCCACATGAGAGCGCAGCCGATCCGGATGTTGCGCGCCAGGTCGACGAATATTTTGGCGGCGCGCGCGCCGCATTCGACCTGCCGCTGGCTCCGCGAGGAAGCGCCTTCCAGAAACGGGTCTGGTCTGAGCTGATGCGAATCCCGTTTGGTGAAACGATCAGCTACGCCGAGCTGGCGCGCCGCGTCGGCCGGCCCGGAGCATCGCGAGCCGTCGGACGCGCCAACGCAACCAATCCGATTGCTCTGATTATTCCCTGTCACCGCGTGATCGGTTCCACCGGCGCACTGACGGGCTATGCCTTCGGCGTGGATCTGAAGCGGAAGCTCATCGAGTGGGAGCGCACCGTCGCGGACGAACGGCGTTCGGACATTGCTCTCTCAGGAGAATCGGGATTATCCCGCGCGGCGGCGCGATAATTCTGCGCCAATAGCATCGCCGCGTAAGCTTTCTCTCCGGCCACAATCCGACCAGGCACTCTACAGAATCCCAAGGGCTCATCCGATTAAACGGGTGACATCCCCATGCAACCCAGATTCTGTAATTTACACAGTACAGCTGCGCGTTTTTTCAGCTCGAAAGCGAACAGCCGGGTTCAAGGAATGGCGGTTCTGCTAGGATGGCTGTCCGCCGCTTCTCTTGCTGCTCAAACCTCTCTGCCAACGCTGGCTTCGATCTCGCCACCGTCGGGATACCCAGGGACTGCCGTCTCAGTCACGCTGAAAGGCGCCAACTTCACAGCCCAGTCCGGCGTGAGACTGGCGGGCGGAGGCGCCGCTCAAGGCAACGTCGTCGTCGTCGATTCGACAACCATCACCGCGACCTTCACGCTCAGCAGCAGCGTGGCAACAGGTCCACACAACGTCTACATTGTCACGTCTGCAGGCAGTAGCAACATTCTTCCCTTTACTGTAGTTCCCGCTCCGGTTTCGGTGACGGTAACGCCGTCCGCGGCATCACTGTATCCCTCCGGCGCAGTGAGTTTGGCGGCATCCGTCAGCAATGCGTCGAACGCCGATGTTACCTGGTCGTTGACTCCCAACCTGGGGTCGCTTACGGTCAGCGGGGCTTCGGCGTCGTATTCGGCCCCTTCGAGCATTCCTTCGCCTCAGTCGGTGACGGCAATCGCGACCAGCGCCGCCGACCCCACGAAGAGCGCCTATACGACTCTGCAACTACTGCCCGCGATCAGCGTAATGGTCTCTCCCGCTGCAGTCACTCTGGAGCCGGGAGACTCGGCGCAGTTCAGCGCCTCTGTGCAGGGAACCACTAACCCCGCGGTCACCTGGTCGATTCAACCGAACGTGGGCACGATCAGCAACACGGGCGTCTATACGGCGCCATTGTCATCTCCTGCGCAACAGACAGTGACTATTACAGCGAGCAGCGCGCAAAACCCCGCGGCCAGTTCGAGCGCACAGGTTACGATCAAAACCGGCGTTACAGTGACCATGGGTTCTTCAGGGCTCACGAGCCTCGCCTGGAACGGGCAGAACATGCTGTACGCGCCGATGGCGAGTCCGGGCGTCGCCCAGGTCTTCCAGACAGATCCCACCGGAAAAACAACTGGCGCCTCGACCAAGCCAACGGCGACATCCATCAACTCAGGCGCCAACACGATCACCCAAACGTATCCCTGGGGCGTCGTCGCCACGCAATATCGTGCTGCGGGGACCAAGCTGATTATCTCGGTCACGATTCAGAACAACACGCCCAACACCATCGGCCGTTACTGGATGTATCCGACCGGCCTTCAATTCCCTGCCATTCCCTCAAATGCTTCGAACAACGCCGCGTTCAACATCGATGCGCCTTCATCGATCTGGGTGAATTACGCAGGGGGAGCGGTGGATCTGGTGAATGAAGACGTCTGTAAGCCGCTGGCGCTCGGACTCTGGCAGGCGACAAGTCCCGCGGCCGCAAGCTGGCTGATCTCACTCTATGTGGATCCCGGTCAGAATCTTAATGCGAGCTGGCCCGCTATCAATCGGCCGATCGCCCCCGGCGCTTCCGAGAACTTCACGATCTCGCTGCGTTTTGGAGCGGCAGGCGCCACGGAACAGCAGCTGGCCGGAGATATCTTCTCCCTCTTCGCTTCCACGTATAATCGCCAGCCGGGACCCGTTAACACTCACAAGCCCATCGCGCGGCTTTCGTTCAACTCTTCCTACCGGCCAACGCTCGCCACAAACCCGCGCGGCTGGTTTAACGATCCGAAGGTTGACGTCACCACATCGACAGGAATTGCGGCTTTTCAGTCGAGGCTCCTCGCGGGGGCCGATACCGCAATCACTGAAATGCAGCGCGTCGGCGCGTCCGGCGCGATCCTCTGGGATATGGAAGGCCAGCAATACGATCAGTCGTACATCGGCGATCCATCCGTCGCCGAGATGCTCGCCCCGGAACTCGTTGGCGTATTCGACACGTTCGTGAACAAATTCAAGTCTGCGGGCTTTGCGATCGGCTTTACCCTCCGTCCGCAGGCGTTCACGCTTCAGACAGGCACGATCAACGTCTCCGGTACGACGGTCACGTGGGCGGGCGGCGCGCAGTTCTCGTCCGCGTGGGCGGGTCAGCCAGGCGGCGGCGAGATCACCATCGGCGCCAGGAACTACGTCATTGCCAGCGTCCAGTCGCCCACGATGCTCACCCTCTCTGCGAGCGCAGGCGCCCTCACCGGCGTTCCTTACTCTTATGGACTGCAGACCAACGTGGCCGATCCTGAAACGGAGATGAAAGCAAAGGTCCAGTATGCGGTGAATCGGTGGGGCGCCTCGCTGTTCTACGTCGACTCCGATTTGACGTACTCGGGTTCCACGATTACTCCCGCCCAGGTTTTTAAGGACCTGACTGTCTCGTTCCCGGGTGTGACGTTCTTCCCGGAATGGAAAAACACCGGTCACTACGCATATACTTACCCTTTCCTGGACGCGACCAACGGGATCACGGCGCCGCCGACGAAGACGATGTATGTCTATCCGCAGGCGGGAGGCCTCGTCCGGGTACCGGGAGATGCGCAGATGGCGTCGGCCGAAGCGGCGCTTCTGAATTCAGTGAACGCGGGCAATATCCTCCTGTTTGACGGATGGTACCGGCATCCCGCGAACGATATTGTCATCCAGATTTACCAACAGGTTCATTAGGTCCATCTCGGGGGCAAATCCGAACACATATTCCTGGAGAACTAGTACTGCGTTCGGGAAGCATGGTTCGGATTACCCCCAAAAACCGCCCTAATGCGGGGATATTGCGGCATCGGCAGGTTACTATTTAAGGAGCGTATGAAGAGAGTTCTGGTTAACGGAGCCGGCGGTTTCATCGGAGGGCACCTCGTCAGGAGACTTAAAGACGAGGGTTACTGGGTCAGAGCAGTCGATCTGAAAGCCAACGAATATGCGCCTTCGGCAGCGGACGAGTTTATTATCGGCGACCTGAGGTCCGCCGAGGTAACCAAGTCGGCAGTCGACGGGATCGACGAGGTATATCAGCTCGCCGCGGATATGGGCGGCGCTGGATATATCTTTACGGGCGAACACGATGCGGGCGTGATGCACAACTCGGCGATGATCAATCTGAACACGTTGGAGTTCGGCCGCCTTGCGGGCGTCAAGAAGTTTTTCTATTCATCCTCGGCCTGCATGTACCCCGAATACAATCAGCTCGACCCCGATAACCCGAAATGCTCGGAGGATTCGGCGTATCCGGCCGCTCCCGACAGCGAATATGGCTGGGAAAAACTCTTCAGCGAGCGACTTTACCTCGCGTACATGCGCAATTATGGCGTTCAGGTGCGCGTCGCGCGTTTCCACAATATCTTCGGCCCGCTCGGTACCTGGACGGGCGGAAAAGAGAAGGCTCCGGCGGCGGTCTGCCGTAAGGTGGCCGAGGCGCCGGATGGAGGCGAGATTGAGATCTGGGGCGACGGTCTCCAGACGCGTTCGTTCCTTTACATTGACGAATGCCTCGAGGGCGTGCGGCGCCTGATGGATTCCAACTTCACTGGACCGGTCAACATCGGGTCGGAAGAGATGGTCACCATCAACCAGTTGGCGGAGATGGTCATGGATATTGCCGGAAAGAAGCTGACGATCCGGCACATCAAAGGTCCTACGGGAGTTCGCGGCCGCAACTCCGACAATAAGCTGATTCGGGAGAAGTTGAACTGGCAGCCGTCTCAGCCTCTTCGCGATGGATTGAAGACCACCTACACCTGGATTAAGTCCCAGACGGCAAAGGCCCGCGCACAGGCCCAATAGACGACGAGCATAAGTGAAAAGCCCGGCGGAAGGAATCCTTCCGCCGGGCTTTTTCCGTTAGGTTTGCGGAATTCGCTTCACGACACCTGTTTCAGAAGTTCCTGAATTCTTCGCGTTTCCGTAGCCTCCGGATGGCGTCTCAGCGCGTTCTGCAGTTCGGTGCGCGCCTGCTGCTTTTGACCCTGCGCCATCAACGCCTCAGCCAAGTGAAGCCGGAACATGGCGTTTGCATCGTCGGAGCGAATGGCATCCTGGAATGTATTACGCGCGACATCGTACTTGCCACTCTTCAGAAGGATCATGCCACGCGTGTCCGTGAACAAAGCGTTGCCGGGCTGTTGCTGCAACGCCTTGTCGATCAACCCGAGGGCCTCATCGAAATGCGTCCCTTCAAGAGCGAGATTCCACGCGAGATTATTCATCAGCCGAGGATCGTCGGGACGAATCTTCAAACTCTGCCGGCTTGCCGCGACCGCTTCGCTCAAGCGATTCGTCTGCGCCAGAGCATCGCTCAACAGGGCGGACGGAAGAGGATCGTCAGGCGCCATCGCCTGCGCGCGCTGATATCCGGAGATCGCCTCATCCATTCGCCCAGAGCGCTGATAGATCTCGCTGAGAAGAATCAGGTAGTCCTTATTTGTCGGAAAATCCGCAGAAAGCTTCTGGGCGGTCGCAAGAGCGAGATTCGATTGACCCAAACGGATGGCTGTCGTTGCCAGAAGGGCTCTGATCTCCGGATTCGGAGAATGAGCTGCCTCCTCCTGCAACAGCGAGAGGGACTTTTCAGGGTGACCCGAGGACATATACAGGGAAGCGAGAGCCTTTACCGGTCGAATATCGGCCTGGGCGGGCTTATAAAGCCGCTTCAGAATCTGCTCAGCCTCGACGTAATTCTTCTCATCCACATCGAGGGTCGCCATCTGAAGCCATGCCTCTTCGAGCCCCGGTTTTTCGGTGGTAATCCGCCGCAGTTCCGACCGAACTTCTCCATACCGGCCCCGCAACGCCCAGGCGGACGTCCGGACCAGTTGTGCTCCCAGGTTGTTGGGCTCGAGTTCGAGCAGGCGTTCGGCATACTGTAAGGCCTCGCCGGGTTTTTGATTTCGGATGGAGAGATCTGCCAGTTCGCGGAGCACGTCGTGATTCGCGGGATCGCGTTGCAGCACGTCCCGAAGTTCCGACGCCGCCTGGTCGTCCCTGTCAGTCTGCCGATAAGCCTTCGCCAGATCGTACTTCAGAGTGATATCGTCCGGATATTTCTTGACGAGGGTGCCGAGCTGCGTAATCGCCTGATTGATCTCATCCGGCTTCCCGCTCGCCATCTGAAGGTCCGCGCGCGTCGAGAGAGCAAATTTGTCGTCAGGATACTGGCGAAGGAGATCGCTGATCATGGCGCTGGCTTCGGGCGTTCGTCCCTGCGCCAGATTAATCTTGACGATCCGTTGGAGGTATTCCTTTTTGTGCTCCGGACTCGTCTTCATCCCGTTCTGATAGTGCGCCAGCGCCTCGTCAAATTTGTCGACGCTTGCGTAGAAGTCGCCGACCTCGAGTTCCGCTGTTGGATGCGCCTTGCCATTCGCGATGAGGTTCTTCAGCACGCGCGCGCTCTCGTCCGGCCGGTTCTGGCGCCAATAATGCTCCGCCAGTTCCACCACATACAGCGAGTTGTCTGGATTCTTTGAGATCTGTTGCTGAAGAACCCTCTCGGCGTCATCGATTCGCTTCTGCGACGTGTAATACCCGTAAAGCGCATCGTAAAGCGGGCTGTATTTGGGGAAGCTGTCCAGTCCCTTCCGCATCAGGGTCTCGGCTTCGGGCCCCTGGTTATCGATAATGAGCGTCTGCCCGAGAGTCATCAGCACATCGGGCTGATCAGGCTTCGACTGTAGCGACTTGCGAAAAGCGTCGATGGCATCCGGCGGACGCGCGTCCACGACCGCCAGGTAGCCTTTCAGCCGGAACCCTTCGGCGGAATTCGGATCTGCCTGGAGTAGGCCTGCGGAGGTATTGCCGACGATCTGATAAAGGCTCTTCGGGCGGCGCGGATCGCCGAGTAGGGCGGTCGCCGCCGTTCGGCCCAGTTCAATTTTGGCCTCGACGCTCGCAGGCATGAGTTCGGCCGCGCGCGTGAAGCAATAAAGGGCGTCCGCGATGTTGTTCTGACGCTTTAGCGTCTGACCGAACCTAAGGTAAGCTTCGCCGTAACGATTGTCTTTCTGAATCGCCTTACGGAACTGAATCGCGGCGTCGTCATACTTGCCCTTGTCGGCGAATTCGATACCGCGCCGTACGTAAGACTCTTTCGCGCCGAACGGATTCCAGCCGCATGCCTGCAACGAGAGCAGCGCCGAAACCGCAGCCAACGGCTTCAGAAAAAAAGAAGGTTTGTACATGAACTTCAAAAAAAAGAATTACCCGAAACCTTTTACACTGCTTCCGAAGGCAGGCCGTTCAGCCCCGGCGACTCGTCCGCTGCCCCCGTAGCTCGCAGGGCCTGCGACAGGGTCCCCTCAAGATGCGCAGTCAGGCATGCGGTCAGATACTTTGGAAACAGCGACAAAGCAAGCGGGTGCACCGACTGCGTCGCATCGAGGTAAAACGTGACGTTGTCGCCTGTCTCGATCGAAGCGGATAGCTGCCAGAGCCGGGATCGAGACTCGGCGATGTATTCATACGGGCCGAGCGAGGTCTCAAATCTGATGCCCGCAAACCCGAAATCCAAAGCCCCGTTCCTGGCGATTTCCAGGAACTGTTCGTAGGTGTTCGCCTGCTTAAGCGTTCGTTCGAACTCCTGCAGCCTGAACTGCACATTGATCATTCCGCGCAGTGAGCCCTTCAGCAGAAACCTGCTGGTAATGCCGAACTCCGCATATCCGAGGTGCTGCACTCCCATCCAGGCGCCAGCGCAGAAAATGATGATTACGAGACCACCATAGCCCGTATGCGCAACGTCCTGCAGAATCGCCAGGCCCGCGCAAATTCCGCAGATACCGTAAAGCATGAGCGCCGTACGCCGCGGCGTCAGCCCCTGATCGAGCAGCCTGTGGTGAATGTGCGATCGGTCGGGCGCGAAAATGGGCTGCGCCCTGAGATAACGCCGGGCGATGGCCAGACCGGTGTCGAGAAACGGAATCGCGAGGGCGATCAGAGGAGCGGTCATCCCGATTGCCGTAGCTGACTTTTGCCCCCACATCGTCCCGAAGCACCCCAGCAGAAATCCGATCAGAAGGCTTCCGGAATCGCCCAGGAAGATCGATGCTGGGTTGAAATTGTATCGAAGGAAGCCCAGCAGCGCGCCCACCAGCGGCGCGGTGACAAAGGCGAGGTCGAGACTGCCGTGAATCAGCGCGGCGACAAATGAAGTCAGCGTGGCAAATATGCCGACGCCCGCGGCGAGCCCGTCCATCCCATCGATCAGGTTCAGCGCATTTGTGCAGCCGACTAGCCAAAAAACACTAACGGGCAGTGAAATCCATGGGCTCAGTTCATGTCCGCGCAACGCGTAAACACCGAAGCCGGCCCTGTATGCGAGAACGGCGGCGATGATTTCGAAGATCAGCTTTTGCCAGGGTCTCAGAGTGCGGATGTCGTCGAACAAGCCAGTCCCGAAAACGATCAGCGCCGCTGGCATCAGCGCCAGAGCCGTCTCCCTGCCCGCTTCCACATCGATGTTTATGTTTCGATACGGCGCAATCGAGACGAAGCTCAGCGCGATGACATACGCAAGAATGACCCCTACGCCGCCAAGACGCGGGATCTCGTCGGAATGACGTTTTCGGCCGCCGTCCGGACGATCGACAAGTCCCGTGCGCTTCGACAGATCGCGAACGAATGGAGTAAAGACAAGAGCAAGGAGGAAGGCCACGCAGGTGGCGTCAAACAGAGACAGCATCTTACCTGCTTCCTGCAGGCTCCCCTATGACGGGATGCCGCTCCTCTGACTTCCCAATCGGGCCGACTTCGGTTCTGATCCGCTCGTTCTGCATGCCGCCTCCGATGACCGGAACGCCTTCAACCTCAGGAACCGTGAGAGCCTCAAGTTTCGCAAAATTCCGGGGGACTTTGCAATTGGATTTGTCCTAGTACCGGGCCGGAAAAGTTCAGAATTCACAGAAGTTAGAGGCGAGGTAGTGCTATCGTTCCGAGTTTCTGAAAATTCATAATATTGCGCGAAGAGAACGGTCCCAGCGGTCGAGCGCTTCGTGCTTTGAGAAGTGCTGAATATACGCCTTATGGCAACGCTCGAAAAGTTGGCGTTTGGTCTCTGAGCATTCGGCAAGCCGGCGCAAATCCCGAAAGACGGAATCGAAATTGTTCGCCGACAGCACCCAGCCGAGGCCGAACTGTTCGATCCACAGGGCGATCGCCGAATCGGCTCGCCCGACAAAAAGGACTGGGCGACCCATCGCAAGCGCTCCAAAGAACTTGGATGGCACGACCGTCCCGGTCCAGCCTTCGTGGAGCGTGACGATATGCACATCGGCTGCGCTGAGGCGAGCCTGCAGCCGATCTTCCGAAGCGAAAGGCGCAAACGGTATAGGAGCCCCTGACTCCTTCACCGCCTCTTTGAGCGCTTCGACGCGGTTCCCCTGCACGCTGAAGACTATCGATCCGAAACCCGCAATCGCTTTGGCTAACTCCGGGATGCCAGTCCAGGAATGCGCGCGGCCGAACGTTCCGGAGTACAGAAGAGCAAGCCTAGACTCCCCGAAGAGGCGGATTCGCTCCTCGCTGTCGACGGGGGCAGGAGACGGGGTTTCCACCAATGCCCACGGCGTGATCGTCTCGACCTTTGCAGGCGATTGGTAGGCTGCGAGGAGACACCTCATGCAGGCTCCGATATCGACAATCAGATCGCAGCTTGCGTAAGCCACTGACATCAGGCGCTTCGCGAGTCTCACGACGAGCGAGTCGGCGCTGCTCATCCCGGAGGTAACAGCAGCCTCGGGGTAAAGATCGAAGCACCAGTGTGCGATGCGTACCCCGGGACGAAACAGCCGCCAGAATCGTGCCGCAACCGCGCTCAGAACAGGGTCTGTCCCAATCACGAGGACGTCCACATGGCGAAACGGATTCAGAGCCATCGCGGACCATGCGATCGTCATCCACACCGAATTGGCCATGCGGCCTGTACTCGACGCTTGTCGAAAGGCGGGACGCCAGACGCGCAGGAACTCAACGCCTTCCCAGGTAGTGCGCCTGGGATAGATCTCGTTGTCGTTTCGGCAGCTGCGGTTGCAGGCGACTGCGGTGACCTTCCACCCGCGGGAAGCCAGCCCCGCACAGAGGTCGCTGAGATGAATCGAACTGACCACCTTGTCCGGGTACAGGTAGTGATAGAAAACCAGCGCGGAAGGCGAATCTTTGCTCATGGGCCCGCCGCGGGAACTTCCGGCGGTCGTTTTTGTATAATAGCGGACACTCGCGCGCAGCCGTACCGCCAATCGGCGCTTCAGCACGTCCGACCTGCTAAATATTTACTGGAGAACGGTTTGCGAATTTTCCATCTCGTCCCGAATATGAACTATGGGGGGCTGCAGGAGGTCGTGCGGGGACTCGCCCTTTGTCAGGCGCGGTCGGGGCATTCCGTGATCATCGGATGCTGGACGAATACCGGCAACCACCCTGAGGTCGAGGCCGAGCTGGCCGATGCGGGTGCGCGGATTGAATACCTTCGCCGGGGAACCAATGGCGAAATGGTCTATGGCAGAAGAGCCTTGTATCGCAAACTGAAGAGCTATTTCGGACCGGGCCAGTCCGACGTGCTGCATATTCACAATCCCTTCGGATATTACCTGTACGGAGCTCTTGCGGCGCGTGCGGCGGGGGCCACAAAAGTCCTCAACACGGTTCATGCGACCGTCATGTTCGGCCACCGGCGTTTCGGAAAGCGAGGCCGCGCGCAATTCTGGGCCGCCGCGATGTTGTCGCACCGGCTGATCTCGGTGTGCGAGGAAGTGGAGACCGAACTCCGAGGTACGTTCTCCATTCCGCGCGCCAAGCTCGCCGTTATCGAAAACGGGATCGATCTCTCTCCGTTCCTTGCGATACCGGCCCGAAAACCGCGCAACCAGGTCGTCTTCGGCGCGGTAGGCAGAATGTCGCCCGAGAAGAACCACGAAAATCTGATTCGCGCGTTTTCGCAGATCCGCCGCCAGTACTCTAACGCATTTCTCCGTCTCCTCGGAAGCGGCCCATTAGAGCCCCAACTCAGAGATCTTGCGCGTGAACTCGGTATCGCAGAATTCATCGACTTCCGTGGATTCAGTCACGACGTCGCAGGTTTTCTCGAGGACTTGGATGTCTTCGTATTACCCTCGGATAGCGAAGGGCTGCCGTTGAGCCTGCTGGAGGCTATCGCCTCAGGCCTTCCCGTCGTCGCCACCTCGGTCGGAGGCGTGCCTCGAGTGGTCAGTAACACAAAGAGCGGCTGGCTGAGCCCACCCGCAAATCCGATGGCGCTCGCTCGCGCAATGAACGAAGCGCTTCTTTCCATGGACCGCATCGAACGCGGCGAGAACGCGCGTCGCATAGTCGAGCAACAGTACTCGGCAAAACGAATGGCAGAGGACTACGACCGGCTCTACGAAGAGTTAAGCGCCTCCGCCGAACCCCGGGCTTACTGATTCCCGCGCCGGAACAGCAACGGCGCGAAATCGGCCAGCGCCATCTGCCAGATATCCCAAGTGTGTCCGCCTGTATATGTGACGAATTTGTTGTGAACGCCTTCGGTTGTGAGGCGCTCGGCCCACACTTTGACGCTCGGGTAGCTGACCGACTGATCGGCGTCTCCGCAGGAAATCCAGATGGTGTCGAACTGAGCGTTCATGACGTCGGTCGGCGCAGGCAGGGGAGTGTCCGCCACCCTTGCCACCGCCGGACTGAGAATGCCAAGCGCGCTGAACATCTCGTAATGGTTGAACCCGCTGTAAATCGTCTGGGAGCCGCCGGCAGAAAGACCGGCCAGCGCGCGATTCGCCGAACCCGGCGCCACGTGATACCGCAATTCAACGGTGCGAATCAAATCCTGAACCAGGAAGGCGTCCAGGGCATCGCGTGCCGAACCTAGCCCGCTCGGCAAACGCCAGAGAAGGGTCGGCATCACGACGATCATCGGCTTAGCCTTTCCCTCCGCGATCAGATTGTCCATGATCACGTTCGCATGCCCCAGATTCACCCAGTTGTCCGCGGCGCCCGGGGCTCCATGCAGGAGATAAAGCACCGGATAGCGCGCGGCGCGGTTGGCATAATAGCCGGGCGGCAGATAAACCACCAGCGGGTCGGCGCGGCGCAACACCGTCGAACCCGTCATTTCGTTCAGCACAACGCCGTGCGGCACGTCGCGTGGCTCCCAGGGCGCCTCGACGGTGTGGATTTCAAATGTGTCCTCGGGGGTTCGAGTCACAGTCCTCTTGATTACCACGTCCTCGGGTTTCGGAACGGCGTCGGACTCGAACTCGAACCAGAACGTGTGTTGTCCCGGTGGGATTGGGCGGGTCGTTACCGACCAAATGTCTTCGCGGCGCGTCATCGGCGCGGTTTCGCCGGAACGCATCCAGTCCCCGTGCGCCGATGCGATTGCGTCTCCGCGGGCGCGCACTTTTAACGTGACAGTTCCGTCGCCGTGCACCTCGGCAGGAAGACGTTGTTCAGGCGGCGTGTCCTGAGCCGCCGAGATCATAACCAAAGCGAGAAACGCGACGCAACACGTGATGAGCTTCATTCGGACGAATTATCGCAGGCGCCGCGGAAACCGGGACTATTACCTTACCGAAAACGGCCTGTTTGTATTGTGTCTCCGACAGCAAAACGGATAAGTTGAATTGTGCCTGAACCGAACCGGAAGTGCGGCGTTGCGATCGTTGGCGGTGGATGCAGCGGCCTCCTGGTTGCGACGCAGTTGTTCCGAAATGGTTGCCGCTCCAGCGTTACGGTGATTGAGCCGCGCGAGCAATTGGGCGCAGGTCTGGCCTACTCCACTCGATTCGACAATCACTTGCTCAATGTTCCGGCGGGAAAGATGAGCGCATTCCCGGGCGAACCGGGACATTTCCTTGAATGGTTGCGCAAACTTAACTGGCCTGACGCCGCCGGCGATGCGTTCATCCCCCGCAAAGCCTATGGACTATATCTGAATGACGTTCTCCGCGGCGCACTCGAAGACGCCCCGCGCGAATCCTTCAGCCACATCCGTGAGGAAGTAACGGAGATCGAAAGCGCGGGCCAGACTGCAGTCCTGCGCCTCGGAGACGGCTCGACGCTCCAGGCGGACCGAGTCGTACTTGCCATCGGAAATCCCGCTTCCTCCGCGGCTTCCGTCATCCCGCGTGGTCATAACATTCTCGAAGATCACCTGAATCTCTCGCCGTGGCTTGAGGACGCGCTCACGATTCGTTTTCCGGGGGAGCGCATTCTGCTCATCGGAAGCGGTCTGACCGCCGTCGATTCCGTTGTCGCGCTGCAAAGCCAGAAGGCGGGATGCAGCATCTACATGCTTTCGCGCCGCGGGATCCTGCCGCAGGTTCACAATCTGCGTTTTCCTGCCGGCGCGCCGCCCGCGCTCCGCAACCGCGGCGAGCTGCTGGGCCTTTTTCGTGAAGTGCGCGCGCTCATTCGTGAAGCAAGACAGGCGGAGCTCTGCTGGCGCACGATCGTGGATTCGCTGCGTCCTCTCTCGAATGAACTTTGGAAAGAGCTTTCCGCGGCCGACAGAAAAAGATTCCTGCGCCACCTGAAGACTTACTGGGAACCTCACCGTCACCGCATGGCTCCCGGAATCCGCGCGCGTCTGAACGATTACCTTGCCGCAGGCAAGGTGCAGGTCATCGCCGGGAGAGTCCGGGAGATCCGCTCGCGCGGACCTGTCGCCGAAGCCCATATTCGCCGACGCTCCGGCGAGGAATGCACGCTTGAGGTCGACCGCGTGATCAGTTGCACGGGCATTCACGAGGACTATACAAAGAGTCCGCGGCCGCTCGTTCGTTCCATGATGCAGGCGGGACTCGCGCGCGCGAACGAACTCGGGATCGGTTTTGATACTGACGAGAATGGCGCGCTGCTCGACGCGAGCACGCGGCCCTCGAACATCTTTTTCACTCTGGGGCCACCCCGCCGCGGCGATCTTTTCGAAACAACCGCCGTACCGGAAATCCGGTCGCAGGCCGAATCCCTCGCCCGTCATCTGCTCGCTTCGATGGCATCCCGTGACGAGTCGCTCGCCCGCTCACAGGTGGTTTAGCGCGGATTGAGATCGAATGCCCAGACGTGCCGCAGCCAATCGGGGATTTCGCTGCGTTGCTCGGGAATCTCGATCACCAGCGCGTCGGGATGAGCGGCTTCGACCTCCGCAGCACGCCCGGAGTTCGCAGCCAGATAGACGCACGTAGCTGGATCGAATCCCAACCGCCGTGAGAACTCGCCAAGGCTTTCGGACGCAGGCTTTCCGTTCTCTTCGCAAATGCAAACTATCCTGCCTGCTTCCTTCTGCCGAGCCAGCGCCTGGGCAAGTAGTTTGTGCGCGCGAACGGCCTCAGCATCCGCCACGATCGCGATATAGGGATTCTCCGCGATGCTCCAGATTCTCCGAACCAGGATTCGTCCGAGCGCGGAGAAAAACGCGGACGTATACGGAATGTTGGTGAGGCGGAGGGCGTATTCGTCTTCGTAGTTCGCGACCGAATACAAATCGAGAATCTGCCTGCTCGTGATCAATTGAACTGAAGATCTGTCCGCTAACGCCGCGACGATTTTGTCTTCCAGCGCCTCCATGGCCTCAACGCCGACGCGCGCGACGACTCCGCGCGACGCCGGGCACAAACAGACGATCAGGCGCGAGCGATCGGATGCTGCCGAATGAGCCACAGAGGTGAACTCGTCTGACGCCCTTGCCAGATGGCTGTGGAGATCGCCTCCCGCGAAAGAAATCAGGTCTTCGAGCCGCACGATGGCCACGCCAAAGCCAGCCGACCTGCGCAAATCGCTGGTCTTATCTCGCAGTTGCTCGAGAACCTGCCGCGGTGGGGCAAACTCCAGCCGATAGTTCATGCCGAGTTCATCGAGCAGCGACTGGATCGCCTCCTGGAGAGGGTGCGCCGGAAAGGAGGACGCGACCGCGATCGTCGGGGCTTCCTGGCTGTCTCCCGTTGTGCCCTTGTCTCTGGTGAGACTGTCGGGAAGCTCGATCGAATCGATTTCACTCTGGGGCTCAGTCGTGATGAGCTTCAGCAGCCAAACGTACGACTCCAGCAGGGCTACGGCAGTGGACTCGCGGAATAACGAGGTCTTGTGCTCGCAGGAGAGTTCGAGTGCCGGGCCGCTCTCGATCGCGAAAAACCGCAGGTCGAGCAATGCGATGCCCGCATCGAGGTTCACGCCCTCAGCCGTGAAATGGCGGCCTTCGTAGCGAATCGCCGGAAAGTTTTGCAGCATCGTCGCGACATTGAAGAGAGGATTATCAGCGCCGGAGCGTTCCGGATTGACCGCATCCACGATGCTTGCGAAAGGGCAGTCCTGATGAGCGAAGGCGTCCATGATCGCCTTCGACTCGGCGAGAAGAAGATCGCGGACCGTTTGTCCCGCAGTGACCGGATTCCGCAACGGCAGCGGATTCACGACGCAGCCCATCATGCGCTCCGTCCCCGGCCGGCTTCGGTTCGCCGCGATCGTTCCGAGCGAGAAGTCCGTTGCGCCGGTCCAACGGTACATCAAAATGCGTACTGCAGTATTCAACACGGTGAAGACGGTTGTGCCGTTCGATTGAGCGAACGCCCGGATACGCTGCGCTTCTTCCGCCGAGAGAGTGCGATACACATGCTGACCCTTATGATCCGGTTGAGAAGGCGGTGGGAAATCCGCCGGAAGTCTCAGCAGCGAAGGCGCTGGCGACAACGCGCTTCGCCAGTATTCCAGTTCTTTCTCGAGTCGCGCCCCGGACATCTGCTCTCGTTCCCACGCCGCGTACTCGGTGAAGTGGAACTCCGGCTCTGGCGCGTTCCAATCCCGCCCGTCGGCGATCGCGTCGTAGATTGCGCCCCACTCATCCAGCAGAAGACTCCCGGTGAATCCATCGCTCACAACATGGTGAATCGACATGCAGAGCAGACTTTCATCCGGAGTGATCCGGATAAATCTCGCCCGGACTACGGGACCAGTGGTCAGGTCGAAGGGCTGATGGATTGTTTCGAGCGCTAACTCCACAGCCGCCGGCTCTCGAGAATCGGCCGGCAGATTCGAAACATCGGCCGTCGGAATCGTGAGATGCGGCGAGTCCTGAACAATCTGAATCGGCCCGTTCGAGGCGCTGACAAACCGAACGCGCAGGATGGCGTTGCGCCGCACCATCACATTCAAAGCGCGCTCGAGGACCGCCGGATCGGCGTCGCCGTGAATACGGAACACGCGCGCGGTGTTATAGAGGCCGGTTCCGGGATGCTGCTGATCGAGAAGCCAGAAAACTTGTTGCGCATGGGATAAGGGGAACTCCAGGCGCCCCGGCTCCGCTGTGATCGTCGGCCCCGTTGCGGCTCCGCCGAGATCGTCAATAACACCCGCAAGATGGCCGATGGTTGGGTCCTCGAAAAACGCCATCAGCGGCAAGTCGACCCCGAGTTCCTCGCGCACCCGCGCAATCACGTCCATCACCATGAGCGAGTCACCGCCGACGTCGAAGAAATTCGCGCCCGGCGCCAGCGTCTCTAAGCGAAGCACGTCTTTCCATATCCCGGCCAGCGCGGACTCTGATGCCGTCATCGACGCAGTGTTGTCGTCAGTTGCCGTTGCCATAATTTCCTCTCAGGTCCGCGCCGCGAGCGTTGAAGCCTCGATTTGCGCGAGACGCTGGTAATCAAGTTTCCCGTTCGCAAGCAGCGGAAACTGCTCCAGCGCGATCGCCTTCACCGCCGCCTTGGGCAGCGCGAATATCTCGCAGGCTGCATGCGCGATCGCCTGCGGATCACCGCAAGCCGCCGTCGCGCAAACGAGCCGGTCATCCTTGCCGAAACAGACGACAGCCGAACCCGTGCGCGAAACCAGTATCCTTTCCACATCATCCAGGTTCAGCCGCTTGCCAAACAGCTTCAGAAATCGCTTCAGTCGGCCCGTAATGTAGCAGTACCCCTCCGAGTCGAGCCGCGCAAGATCGCCGGTTCTCAGCACCCCACCGACATCGTCTCCACGCACGAGATCCTCGCGAGTCTCGGCATATCCCATCATTACGTTCGGGCCGGAATAAATCAGTTCCCCGGTCTCGTCGTCGATCTGAAACGAACCACCTGGTATCGGAACGCCGACGGACCCGATTTTTTCGCCCAAACGTTCGAAAGGCACGTACGACATTCGCGGGGCCGCTTCCGTCTGCCCGTACATTACGAAAAACCGCCAGCCGCGTTGCTTCGCCAATCGGTAAACCTGTTCGATGGCGCGGTCATCGAGGCGACCGCCGGCCTGCGTCAGAGTTCGAATCGACGCCCCTTTCGTTTTCAGCAGACCCGCCTGCAGAAGCATCTGGTAGGTGTAGGGTACCCCGGCGAAGGATGTACATTCATAGCGCTCCAGCGCGTCCCAGAACTCCCGGCGGAGAACTCCATCCTCCGTCAGAACAATCGACGCGCCGACGCTCAGATGACTGCCAATCACAGATAACCCGTACGAATAAGCCATTGGTAGCGCGGTAATAGGCCGCTCCACCGCTGTCAGATTCAGATACTGCGCTATCGCCTCCGCATTGCTCGCCAGGTTGCGCCGTGTGAGCCGCACCAGCTTCGGGCTTCCCGTGGAACCGGATGTACTCAGCATGAGCGCAAGATCCGGGTGAATCTCCGCCACGTCGCTGGAGTCGCGCATCAGAAGACGAGGAATTTCGGCGTGGTGGTAGCCGCAGACCTGCCGGCATGGATCCGACGACAGAATCCAGTTTGGACGATAGGCCTCGATGAACTCTTCGAGGAGCCCGGAATTGAGCGCCTCGTCGAGCAGGATAACCGCCGCATCAGCTTTCAGGGCGGCGATGTACTCGGCAAGCGACTCATAGCGGTTACCCACCAACAGGAGCCCCAGTGACTTCCGCCCCGTTTCGGGCAGCATCGCGCCGATACTTGCCGCATCCCGAGCCAGATCGGCATAGGTCCAGATCTGTCCACTACGGCTGTCGATTGCGGCTACGAGCTCGCCGTAGCGCTCGACATTCCAGAAACCCATGCTTCCCGCCAGTATACGAACCGCAGGCCAGGCCTCGGTCAAAACCGTACCAATGGGTTTCGTGTGTGCGGTGCCTGAAAAGTCTCGTCAACGCCGAAACGAGAGCGTCTGGTGTTTCCGGTCCGGCGAGCGCCGTTCCCTTGCCTGGCTTGGGGTACTAAAACACCTGATGTTCGACTTAGAATTCCGCCATCTTCAAATTTGGCTTAAAATCTGTATAAAACCGTGCAGAGCCGCACGGCGAAGATAAAACTTTCAGCGTTGCGTTATGAAAGCATCAATGCTAACGTCGTTGAGAGTAGAAACGAGTTTTGGACCCCTGGTACGGGTGTCTCCGGAGGAAGACTGATGTATCGTGTCTGCATTGTTCTGTTACTTATGGCGATCGCGCTACCCGCTTTCGCATATATCGATCCCAACGCAGGCGGGTACATTTCGCAGCTCCTCGCGCCGATCCTCATGATCGCCGCCACTGGCTTGACCTTCTTCAGGCGACGCATCGCCTCGGCATTTCGCTGGCTTCGCGAACGAATCTCGCCCGTCCGGGATTAGTCCCGGATGCGGAGCGTTAGTCGGGCTGTCCTGTACTTATGGCTCCGCCTCGCGACGATAGCGGAGATTGGCGTACTACTGGCGTATTTACCCACGCTGGTTTCGATCTCCAGCGGGTGGCCTGTTCTTCTCACGCAACGCGAAATCGCGTTTGAAGCGTTCCTCTATCTTCTCAGCATCGTCCTCGCGACCGCGCTGTTTGCCGCGCTCTGCGCTGTCCTTTTATCGCCGCTTCTTTGGCGTGAATCGTCGAGGGAGCCGATCATTGGCGTCATAACGAAAACGGCAGTCGTGATCGCGGCGTTCGTTGACTTCAGGATTCTGCTGGCTTCGGTGCTGACGCATTCGCATCTCAGCGCGCGCTACACCAGCCTGATTTTTGTTCTCTACTATCTAGGCTTCGCCGCAGCTCTGCTGCTGCCGAAACAACGAGAACAGCTTACCGGCAGTCTGGATGGCTTCCTTGAGGAGAAAGCGACGCGACGGGCGGCGTTTGGCCTTGCGGCAACCGCCGTTGCCGTCGCCGCGACCGAAAGAATGACGAAAGCGTCGGTTGCGCGGCCCGCGCCTTTGCCCGACAGGCGCCCGGAGCGCAACATCCTGCTGATCAGCTTCGATGCTCTGGCGGCGGACGACATGTCGCTCTACGGATACCGGTTACCGACGACTCCGCGGCTTGAAGAGTTTGCCCGGAAAAGCTCCGTTTTCACGAATTTCTTTTCTGCGTCCACTTTCACCACACCGGGCATCGCCAGCATCCTGACTGGCCTATATCCGTCCGAACACGGTGTCTACCACATCCCCGGCCGATTGGACTCGCGGCGCGCACGCATGACGCTGCCACACGTGCTGCGCGCTGCGGGATACGCTACTGGCGCGTCGATCGCAAATCCGTATGCCTTCTTTCTGAACCAGGACATCGCGGGCGACTATGACGTTTTTCCGGACATGCCCTTCCACGTCCACGACCTGCGAAAGCTCTGGAACGGCACTTCGATTCTGCATCAGCAGGGCGCGATCGGAAACCGGGCTGTCGAGTTCGCCGACTTCAAACACGCCTTCGAACTACTGCCCCATGTCGCCGAACAGCGATACCCCAGCCGGTTCGCGCGCGTGAACTCCCCGTTTCCGCCGGAGCAGAGCTTCGCGCAGGGACTCGAGATCCTCGATCGCCTGCCGCAGGGGTTTTTCCTCTGGATCCACACCATGGCTCCGCATGGCCCTTATCTTCCGGACCGGGCGCACGTCGGACGATTCCTCCCCAGCGGTGAAATGCGCACCGAGATGGCCCAGACGTCGTTCGCTCCAGGGACTTCATATGCGCCCGTGCAGCAGCCACTTGTCGACAAGGCCCGCCTCCGGTACGACGAGTTTGTCTCCGAAGTCGATGAGGCGTTCGGCCAATTTATGTCTCAGGCGGCTGGCACGGGCCGGTTGCAGAACACGATGGTAGTCGTCACATCGGATCACGGCGAAAGCTTCGAGGGCGGCGTCTATAGCCACAAATCGCGCTATCTGACGCGCCCGCAGATTCACATTCCGCTCTTGATCCGCATGCCCGGCCAGGAGGAGGGGCGCAGAGTCTCCCTGGCAGCCGATCAAACCTCCATTGCCCCCACCATTCTGGAAGCCGCCGGTATCAGGAAAGCGGAATGGATGCGCGGCAGGTCACTGATTTCCGAAATGAACGGCGACAGCTCCGTAACGGAATCTCCCTTGGCGTTCACTCAGTACTTCGAAACCGACAGCACGATGAAACCTTTGCGAAAAGGGACGGTGGGAATCGTCCGCGATGGCGAACAGTACATTGTCGATCTGCCGACCGGAAAGGGCTTTCTTCGCCCGCTGAGTGAAGCTCAAAGCAAAGACTGCGATCACTCGCGCGAAAATCCCGCGCTGGCGGCGGAGCTGAGGAGCGCGATTCACGCGAGATTTCCCGAACTTCCCATAGGTCACGCTTGAGCCACCTGAACCTGAATCTGACCCGTCAGGCATGGCAGCAATTCCGCCGCAATTGGCGCATTCCGGCAACGCCGTCGCTTCTCTGGCAGACGTATGTACCGGGATCTTTATTCTCCACGCTGACCGGCCTGCAATCTGCCATGACCGCCCAGCAACTCGCATCGGCGGACACCAACAACACCGTGGTTATCCTGGGCTACTGGCGATCCGGTACCACTCTGCTTCATGAACTGCTGTGTCTCGATCCGCGGTATTCCTACCCGACCACGCACGCTTGCATGAATCCTCATCACTTCCTTCTCACAGAGGAAACGGCGCTTGCGAAAAGCGACCAGGCTGTGCAAAGGCCGATGGATGAGATGGAAGTGCGGCCCAGTTCACCACAGGAAGACGAATTCGCCCTCCTGTCCCTTGGGGCGCGGTCGCCCTACGAAGCGCTCCTGATGCCCTCGGTCTTGCGCGAGGCCCTGAAGTTGTCTGACCCGGCTGATCTTCCCGAGCAAGACCGCGGAAAATGGGATGAGGCCTTCATGTCCTTCCTGAAGGGAGTCGCGGTGCGCGGCGCGGGACGCCCCGTTGTGCTCAAGTCGCCCACGCACGGTTTCCGTGTAGGGACGTTGCGCCGTCTGCTGCCGGACGCCAAATTTATCCTCATCGTGCGCAGCCCGATGAGCAACTTTGAATCGGTAGTCAGAATGTGGAAGCGGATGTTCGAGATCTACTGCGCGATCGGCGCGATCCCCTCGGATGACGAAATCCGCGAAGCCGTCCTCGAGGATCGACCGAGATTCGAGCAGAAGCTCGAATCCGGATCAGCCGGTCTTGCCGATGATCGCTTCACGACTCTAACGTACGAGGCACTTGCCGCCGATCCTTACGGAGAGGTGGCGCGGCTTTACGAAAGAATGAACCTCGGCGACTTCGGCTCGGTCAGCGCCCGCCTGAAAGAAGAAACAGAGAAACGAAAGGACTATCGGGCCCTGGGTAAACTCCCCTCGCCGGAGTGGCAGGACCGTATCCGGAGCGCCTCTTCGGATGTGTTTCGGCGGTATGGATACCCCTTGAATCTATGAAGGCCGAATGCGTTTCGCAGGGCTCATTCGGATTGACGATGCAGAGCCTCGATGCTACACTCGCTAATCCCAATAGAAGGCTTTTTTTCGCGAAATCAGTGACAATTTGCAACTCTATGACGCAATTCATTCTGGATAGGCCCGGAAATAAGCGGAGAGCGAAATGACGCCGACCCCGTTCGACGGAGCGGTCCGCCTACCCAGAAGTTATGATCCCGAACTTCTCATGCGGGATCTTCAGGTGCTTCGGGAAGTTCCGACCGCGCCTCAGCCCGGTCCGTACCACAAGGGCGAATGGACCGGAATCGCGCTGCATTCCATGGGCGGAAAAGACTCGGTTTTTCCGAGCGCGCCCGGCATGGACCGCTATCAGGCGACCGAGCATCTGGCCCGCACGCCGTATTTTCAGGAAATTCTGGACGGGATTGAGTGCCCGAAAGAAGTCGTCAGGCTGCTCTTTCTTCCTCCGGGCGGACACATCAAGGATCATTTCGATTTCCATACCAATTTCCAGTTCGGACTCATCCGCCTTCATATCCCTATTCAGACGCATCCTGACGTAGCCTTCATCATTGAAGGGCGCCGCATGAGCTGGAAAGCCGGCGAGTTGTGGTACGGCGACTTCTCGCGTGTTCATTCGGTAAAAAATGACAGCGAGTTGGTACGCGTGCACATGGTCATTGACATCCTCATCAATGATTTCGTGCTCAGTCTGTTCCCCGAGGACTTCGTTGCCCGGCGCCGCGCCGAAGGCATTTCGATGACCACGAATTCGGCGCCCGCCTCCGAGGCGGAGCTGCGTCGCTGGACCTGCGATTTCCGGATCCCCGGCGAGTTCATGCCGATGTTCGTCATCGGTAAGCCTCTTCCGACGCTGGTGAAAGGAGCCCAGGCATCCGTTCGCATAATAGACGGAAGCCTAATGGTGCTCATCAATAATGAGCCCTCGTTCCGGCTTGAGCCGATCTCCGAAAACACCTTCGGCATCGCCGGACTGCCTCCGGGAATTACTCTGGAATTCCAGGAGAAAAACCATGCGGTCGGGGAAGTCGCCTTGAACATGTCCGGCCTGCCGAAGGACCTGTACTCGGCGCGTCTCGGGATGTTCCAGGGACCTTCGATCGATCGGAGGCGCGTGACGCTACCGCTGATCAGTGCGCCCACGCCGGCCGCAGAGGCCCTCGCTGGCTAGCTCGTGTCGCGCGTACCGGTACTCGGGAATTTGTTATTCGGATTCTCCTGACCCGCCTCGGTTGCACCCGGTATAGACGTCACCCTATCATCGTTTAACGGATTTTTTACGCGTGGGAGTTTTGGAGAAAAAAGCAGCAGATATTGGGCGCGCCAAGCGAGGATTAGCTGGCTTGCTCAACAAGCGCGCGGATGTCGGCGCGCGTCCCTTGCCACGTTCAGCGGGGCGATCTGAAACATCTCACATTCCGCTCTCCCTGCAGCAGGAAAAGATCTGGCGGCAGGCTTCGCTCGCCGGGACCGTGAACCATGTCAGCCACGCCTTGCGTATGGCTGGTTCTCTCGACATCGCCGCCGTTGCACGCGCGTTTAATGAGATCGTTCGCCGGCACGAGGCGCTTCGAACTTCTTACGTCTCGGAAGCGGGGGTGTTGCGCGCATCCGTCCAGCCTGCTGCTCCGGTTTCTGTTCGGGTCACCGACATAGAGGAAAAGGCCCTGCCCGAGGCCCTTGCGCGCGAGTCTGCTGCGAGCTTCGACCTCCTTTCCCCGCCGTTGGTTCGATGCAGCCTATGGCGAATCGCGGATGACGATCACATTCTGCTCGTTGTGATGCATCCTCTTGCCGGAGACGCGTACAGCGGGCCGGTATTTTTTCGCGAAATGGAAAGGCTATGCGCCGGGACCGAGCAGGCCCTTAGCCTTCAATATGGAGATTTCGCGCTCTGGCAGCATGAAACACTGCCGCAGGAAGTTCTGGACCGGGACGCTGCATTCTGGCGCGATCAGCTCAAGGAAGCATCCGCCACCATCCCGCTGGCCGGGCGCCTGGCGCGACGAATTCCTGGCCGGAAAACTCCGTTGGCTTCGGATTCGATCTCGATCGAATCCTCAGGGATCGATGCCCTGTGCCGCGCATATGGCGTCGCTCCGTTTACTGCGTACCTCGCCGCATTGAACGCCGTCTTGTTTCGCTGGACCACCGTAAGCGATCTGATCGTTGGCGCGGCGGTCGATTCCCGTGGATCGAACGAATTTGAGCCGCTGATCGGTTGTTTCGCGAACCTGGTTCCGTTCCGGATGAGGCTTGACACGCGCCAGACGGTGAGCGATTTCTTCGCCGGCGCCGAAAAAGCGATTGCCGCAAGCCTGGCCCATTCAGAGATTCCTTGCGATACAGGGGTTAACGTCGGCCTAGTCGTCCGCGCCGCCGCGGACACCACGTTCCATATCGGCGGGGCCGAAGGAAGCCTGTACGCAACGGCGGAACCCGCGCCCGGTCTCGATCTTCACTTCGTGGCGATTGAACGTCACGAGTCCGTTGAGATTCGCTGCCAGTACAACCCGGAGATTTTCAGTCGCTCAACCATAGATGCGCTTCTCGCCGCGTACCGCGATGTGGTCCGCGCTTTGTCGGCAGATCCATCTGCAACGCTCGGTTCCATTTCCCTGCCCGAAGCCTTAAGCGTTGCCGGCGCGACTGCGGCAGGTGAAACGATCGCTGTCGCAGCCACATTCACCGCGGAACCGCTCGAAGAGCCCCTGTCTTTCTGGATGGACCGTCTGGATATACCGGCGCGCGTGAATTTCGCCCCCTACGGACAGGTGTTCCAGCAGTTGCTCGATCCGGCAAGCCCGTTTCGGGCGAACCAAACCGGCTTCAATGTGGTGCTCCTCCGCTTTGAGGACTGGATTACAGCAGAAGGTTCCCTGGAAAGCCGTATCGCCGGACTGGAAGAGAACATCCGCCAGTTCTGCGCTGCGGCGGACTCGGCCGCCAGAAGCGCGGCGGTCCCGTGCATCATCTGTATTACTCCGCCCAGCCCGGAGGTGGCTGCGAGCGAACCGGGACCGCATCTCATCCGTCTGGAAGACCTGCTTGAATCTGAACTCGGCGGCGCCGCGGGCACCCACGTTATTACCTCGTCTCAGCTCCTGGCCTACTACCCTGTAGCCGATTACTCCGATCCCTACGGAGAATCGACCGCGAGAATTCCGTACACGCGCCAGATGTTCACCGCCATCGCCTCGATGCTGGCGCGTCGTATCTACGGCATCAAGGCGCCGCCTTTCAAAGTTCTTGCCCTGGACTGCGACAACACCCTCTGGAAAGGCGTTTGCGCGGAAGATGGTCCGCTCGGCGTAGTAATTGATGCGCCGCGCATCGCCCTGCAGGAGGCCGCAATTCGTTGGCAGAAGGCCGGTGTGGTTCTCGTCCTCTGCTCCAAAAACAACGAAGAGGACGTTTGGGAAGTCTTCGACCGCAACCCGGCAATGCGGCTGCGGAGAGAGCACATTGTCGCCTCGCGCCTGAACTGGCTCGCGAAATCGCAGAATCTGGCCGACCTCGCGCACGAACTTTCGCTCGGCATCGACAGTTTCGTATTCCTGGACGACAACGCGATCGAATGCGCCGAGGTGAGCGCCAATTGCGCCGGCGCGCTAACGATGGAACTGCCCGCTGACGAATCGCGTATTCCTCAGTTCCTGAATCATCTCTGGGCGCTGGATCGCTGGAAAACCACCAAAGAGGACGAAAAGCGCACCGCTCTCTATCGCGAGAACCTGCGGCGCGAGACCGTGCGGCGCACCTCGTCGACTCTGGACGAATTCCTGTCGCAGCTCCAGCTTGAAATCAGCATCGAGCCAGCTCGTCCCGAGGACCTGCCCCGTGCTTCGCAGTTGACGCAGCGCACGAATCAGTTCAACCTCACGACGCTCCGGCGGTCGGAGTCCGAACTTCTGCAATTGATGGGATCGGGTTCCGAATGCCTCGTCGTTGAAGTCCGCGATCGATTTGGCGACTACGGCAAGACCGGCGTCGTCATCTACTCCGAGAAAGATCGCGCTATCCGGATCGACACGTTCCTGCTCAGTTGCCGCGTTCTTGGCCGGAAGGTCGAACATTCCATTTTGGCCCGTCTCGGCGAAATCGCGCTGGCGCGCGGCCTGAACCGCGTGGAGGCCCCGTTCACTCCGACTGCGCGGAATATCCCGGCGCGCGACTTTCTGGAGAGCATCGGGAAAGAGTTTCGGCATGAAGACGGCGATGGTTTCGTCTATCGTTTCGATGCCGCCTACGCGGCGGGCGTTAAGGACCGAGCCGGTCAAACCATCACGGAGGCCGTAGCGGACGAAAACGAGCGGCCCCCGGAAGAAACACGCGCGCGCGTCATTTCCGCGCCGCTTGCGGAAATCGCGTCCGCTTTTTCGGACGTCGCGTCCATTCAGTACGCCATCGATTCCGCCAGTTTCGCTCGCCGCGAATCGGGCGGTGCAGACGATGCGCCCCGAACAGCAACTGAAGAGATCGTCGCGGGAATCTGGGCCCGCGTGCTGCGCATCCCCCAGCCTGGTATTCACAGCGACTTTTTCGCGCTCGGCGGCAACTCTCTGCTCGGCGCTCAGGCTCTGGCCCGAGTCCGCCAGACCATCGGCGCCGAGATCCCGCTGCGCGCGATCTTCGAATCACCGACCGTCGAAGGACTAGCCGCCCGCATCGATGCGGAAAGACAGCGAGGCAAGACATGCCTGCCGCCCCCCAGCGCCATGGCGCGGCCGGAACGCATTCCGCTGTCGTTCGCGCAGCAGCGGCTGTGGTTCATCGATCAACTCGAACCGGGCGAACCTCTCTACAACATTCCGCAAGTGTTCCGCATACGCGGCGTCATCGACGTGGCGGCTCTCGAGAGGAGCATCCAGGAACTCGTACGGCGTCACGAATCTCTCCGCACCACCTTCCCCGCGGTGGATGGACGGCCCTTCCAGTTCATCGCGCCGGAACTCTCGGTTCCATTGACCGTTGTTCCGGTGGAAGGCGCCAACCCCGCGGAGCGGGAACAGCAGGCGGAAGCGCTCACTATAGAAGAAGCGCGTTCACCCTTCGATCTGAGAACGGGTCCTCTCTTCCGCGCAAAACTGCTGCGTATCTTATCGGACCAGCACCGACTGCTCCTGACGATGCATCACATCATCGGAGACCGCTGGGCAATGGGTGTCCTGGCGGAGGATCTCAGCAAGCTGTACGCCGCGTACGGCAACGGATGGCCCTCTCCTCTTACGCCGCTGCGCGTTCAGTATCCCGATTTCGCAATCTGGCAGCGCAAATGGCTCGACGACACCGTGTTGCGGGAGGCCGTCACTCACTGGGGGCAGCGCCTCGCCGATGCGCCCGCACTCAGCGAATTCCCCGCTGACCGACCCCGGCCAGCCGTGCAACGCCATCGCGGCTCCATCGTCACTCACAAGCTGGATCGAAGCCTGATTGATCGTCTGACCGCTCTCAGCCAGGCAGAAGGCGCGACGTTGTTTATGACGATGCTCGCCGTCTTCCAAGCCCTCCTGGCCCGGTATTCCGGCCAGGAAGACGTCGTCGTGGGTTCGCCCATCGCCGGAAGAAATTACACGGAAGTCGAAGCGCTCATAGGGTTCTTTGTTTCAACCATGGCGCTACGCGCCAATCTGTCGGAAGATCCGTCGTTCCGGACCTTCCTCGGCCGGATTCGGGAAGTCACGCTCGATGCCTACGCCCGACAGGATGTCCCGTTCGAACGGGTTGTCGAAGAACTTTCTCCGGACCGCAGCCTTAGCCATAATCCGGTGTTTCAGACCGTTTTTGCGCTGCAGAACGCGCCGATGGCGCCGCTGGAACTCACAGGAGCGGAGGTCGAGCGACTGTCTCTCGACTGGGGAATCTCGCTGTTCGACCTGACCTGCTTTGCGGTTCACGTCCCTGACGGCATTCTGCTGAGGGCCGAATACGATTCGGATCTCTTCGATCGTCAGTCGATCGTCCGGATTCTCGGACATTTTGAAAACCTGCTGCGGGCTGTCGTACGTAATCCCGACCAGCCGCTTTCGGCCCTTCTCCTGCTCACCGAAGCCGAAGAACACAAGCTCGTCTTTGACTGGAACGCCACGAAGACCGCCTGGTCGTTAGACCATTGCGTTCACGCGCTCTTCGAAGGACAAGCCGCGGCGCGGCCCGATGCCCTGGCGATACAAGCTGGCGACGCTACGCTCTCGTATAGCGAACTGAACCGGCGCGCGAATCAACTCGCCCACAAGCTCCGTGCTTTTGGCGTCGGTCCAGAAACCGTCGTCGCCGTTGCGCTGGATCGGTCGGCTTCCATTCTGGTTGCGATCCTCGGTGTCCTGAAAGCGGGCGGCGCTTACCTTCCGATCGACATTTCCTATCCGGCCGCCCGTATCGCATTCATGCTGGAAGACTCCGGCGCGGCCGTGTTGCTGACGTCTCAGCGGTTCGACGTCCCCGTAGTCGCCGACGTCGGCAACTGCCTCCGGCTGGATACGGACTGGGCGGAAATCGCGCTTGAGTCCGCAGAAAATCTTCCGCTCCTGTCGCGCCCATCGAATCTCGCATACGTCATCTATACATCCGGTTCGACCGGCAAACCCAAAGGCGTCGAAGTCGAGCACCGCAGCCTGATCAATCTGGTGCGCTGGCACCAGGAGACTTATCAGGTCAGCGCAACGGATCGCGCCACTCTGGTTGCGTCGCCCGCGTTTGACGCTTCTGTTTGGGAGACCTGGCCGTATCTCACTGCGGGAGCGAGCCTGCATGTTCCGGAGGAAGAAACCCGCACTTCCCCCGAAGACATTCTGGTGTGGCTTGCGCAGGAAGAAATCACGCTCTCGTTCCTGCCGACACCGCTCGCCGAGCGCGTGCTCGACATTCTCGCCTCGTGCACGGCGCCGCCCAAACTCAGTCTGCGGGCCATGCTCACGGGAGGCGACAAACTGCATCACGCGCCGCAGCGAGATCTGGGTTTCGTTCTGGCGAATCACTACGGCCCCACGGAAGGAACCGTCGTATCCACGTGGACTCCTGTCGCGACAGGCGCCGCTGCTCCGCCTCCTATCGGGAAGCCCATCGCGAATACCCGCGCTTACATCCTGGAGCCGTCCTTGAAGCCCGCCGCCGAGGGCGTACCCGGCGAGCTATACGTCGGCGGCGACAGTCTTGCGCGCGGCTACCGGCGCAGGGCAGCCCTGACGGCCGAGCGCTTTATCTCCTGGCGCGGTCCGGGCATGGACCGGGACGAAAGACTTTACCGCACCGGAGACAAAGTCCGCTATCTCCCGAGCGGCGATATCGAATTCTTCGGACGGCTCGACCACCAGGTTAAGGTCCGCGGCTTCCGGATCGAACTCGGTGAAATTGAAGCCTCGCTGGCAGAGAACCCAGCGGTACTCGAATGCGTGGTTGATTGCAGGAACGATGCTCAGGGCGCTGCAAGTCTTGTTGCGTACGTTGTGCCCCGCCCTGAAGGTGATGGCACGCAGGCATCATCCGCCGCCGAAGGACGCTCAGCCGAACAGGTCGCTCTTTGGACGAGCACGTTCAACGACGCATATAAAGGTAGCGGCGAAGATGACGCCACCTTTAATATCACCGGCTGGAACAGCAGTTACACGGGTCAGCCAATACCACCCGGGGAGATGCGTGTCTGGGTTGAGACCACAGTCGACCGCATTCTCGCGCTCCACCCACGCCGCGTCTGGGAAATCGGCTGCGGAACAGGCCTCCTTCTATATCGTGTCGCGCCGCAGACCGAGCACTACTTCGGTATCGATATTTCTCAGGCGGCGCTCGACCTGATCGCGAAGCAGACCTCCCGTCCGGAACGCAGCCTCCCGCACGTCCGTCTTCAACAGGGTCCGGCGCACGAGATTACGACCACGGACTCCGATTTCAACGTCGTCGTCCTCAATTCGGTCATTCAGTACTTCCCAAGCCTTCAGTACCTCTTCGACGTGATCCGCAAAGCGGTGGATTCGATCGGGTCCGAGGGTTCGATTTTCCTGGGCGATATCCGCAGCTTCCCTCTGCTGGAACTCTTCCACGTCTCCCTGCAACTTCACCAGGCCGTCGACGCAACCAGCAAGAAGGAATTCTTCAACCACGTTCGGACCGACTCGCACAACGAGAGCGAACTCCTCGTCGATCCGGAATTCTTCTCAAACCTGGGCCAGCGCATTCCGCGTATCGGCCGCGTCGAGATTCAGCTCAAGCGTGGAACTGCGCACAACGAACTCACCGGTTTTCGCTACGACGTTGTCCTTACCGTCGGCAAGGCCGCCATCGTCAAAGACTGTCCAACCGTCGACTGGCGGCAGCGCGAATTCACGCCGGATTCACTGCGCGAATTCCTGAATCAGACAACCGACGATCTGGTCGTCGTGACGGGCATCCCCAACGCCCGCATCATCCGGGATGTCGAAGCCCTTCGCCTGCTGACCGCTGAAGACGGTCCTGCGACAATCGGTGATTTGCGCGCAGTTCTTGCAGCGCAAACGGCGAGTGGGGTCGAACCCGAGGATCTGTGGAGTCTCGAAGACACTACGCCCTTCCACGTCGAAATTCGTTCTTCGCAAAGCCCTGAGGATGGTTGCTGCGATGCGATTCTGCGCCGCAAAGGCAGCCATGCAATGGAATGGCAGCCCGCGATTTTTGCCGCAGCGCCGAAACGTTCCGCCCGCACAGTCTGGGCGAACAACCCGCTGCGTAACAGCGCCGAGAATGACCTCGCCAGAGAACTCGGGGAATGGCTCAAAGACCGCCTACCACCCTACATGGCGCCGTCGGCATTCGTTATTCTGGAAGCCCTTCCGCTCCTCGCGAGCGGCAAACTCGATCGTAAAGCGCTGCCCGCGCCGCAACCGCCACGAACCACTGGCGGCAAAGCCAGAACTTATCTCGAAGAGCAGATCGCCGCAATCTGGTCCGCCGTTCTACGCGTTCCCGAGATCGGTATCCGAGACGACTTCTTCGCTCTGGGCGGACACTCGTTGCTTGCGACGCAGGTCACATCGCGCATCCGCGAACTCACGGGCGTTGAACTGCCGGTCCGATCGCTCTTTGAAACGCCGACCATCGCCGAGCTCGCGGAGCGCATCGAAGCGGTCAGCGCTGGCAAGCAAGGCGACCTCGCGCCGATTCCACGTGTCCCGCGCGACGAGCCCCTGCCGCTCTCGTTCGCTCAGCACAGGCTCTGGTTCCTCGATCAGCTCGAACCGAACAGTTCGCTCTACAGCGCGCCTTGGGCTCTGCGTCTTAAGGGAACCGTGCGCGTGGATGGCATCGAGTGGGCTCTGAACCGAATCGTCGATCGCCACGAGGCGTTCCGAACCGTCTTCGGGACCAAAGATCACCAGCCCGTGCAGATGATCGACCCGGCCTTCCGGCTCGAACTGCCCGTCTTCGATATCAGCGGGCATGCGAATCCGGAAGCGGAGATGACTCGGCTCGCGCTCGAGGAAGTCCGCCGCCCCTTCAATCTGCAGACCGGACCGATATTCCGCGCCTGCCTGCTGCGCATCGCGCCGGAGGATCATGTCCTACTGCTGAACAGCCATCACATCGCGAACGATGGCTGGTCGTTGTGGCAGTTCGTCAACGAGCTAGGCGATCTCTACCTCGCGTTTCTGCGCGGCGAGCCGTCGCCTCTCACGGACCTGCCTGTTCAGTATGCAGATTTCGCGGCATGGCAGCGCCAGTGGATGCAGGGCGAGGTTCTGGAGCGTCAGGTGTCGTGGTGGCGCAGCAAGCTGCAGGGCGCGGCCGACACCCTCAATCTCCCGACGGATCACCCGCGCCCGTCCAAACTGAGCGGCCTGGGCGCGACCGAGCGGCTTCAACTGCCGCCCGAACTTGCCGCAAAGCTTCACGATCTGAGCCGCGCCGAAAACGCAACGCTCTTCATGACGCTGCTGACGGCGTATCAGGTCCTTCTGTTCCGCTACACCGGACAGGAGGATATCGTTGTCGGCGCCCCGATCGCAAATCGAAATCGCGCCGATATCGAACGCATCATCGGCTTCTTCGTCAATACGATCGTGATGCGAACCGATCTCTCCGGCGCGCCGACGTTCCTCGATGTGCTTCGCCGCGTCCGCGAATACTCGCTCGAAGCCTACACGCATCAGGATCTGCCGTTCGAAAAACTCGTCGAAGCGCTGCGTCCCGAGCGTTACCTCGACCGCGTGCCGATGTTCCAGGTCTGGTTCGCGCTCCAGAACGTGCCGCGCATGGTCTACGATTTCCCGAATCTCGAACTAAAGCCGATCACATTCCACACCGGCACCTCCAAGTTCGACATGGGGCTGTTCGTAACCGAGCATCCCGCCGGGCTTTCCTGCATGGTCGAGTATTCGACTGATCTCTTTGACCGCGACAGAATCCAGCGATTCCTCGGTCATTTCGCCACACTGCTTGAATCGATCCTCGAAAACCCGAACACGAAGATCACCGAGCTGAACCTCCTGACTGCGGAGGAAGAACGAAAGCAACTCGAGCGGAACGCGTTGCCCGCCTCCGCACCCCGGGCTGATCGCTGCATCCACGAGATCTTCGAGGAACAGGTGGACCGCGCCCCCGAAAGCATCGCGGTGATCTTCGAGGACAAGCGGCTCACCTATGCGCAACTAAACGCCCGCGCCAATCAGCTTGCGCATCGCCTCCGCGCTCTGGGCGGAGGCCCCGAGTCGCTCATCGGCATTTGTCTCGATCGCTCGCCCGACATGCTCGTGGCGATTCTCGCCGTGCTCAAATGCGGCGGAGCCTACCTGCCGCTGGATCCGGTGTATCCGCCCGAACGCCGCGCCTTTATGCTGGAAGACGCGCGTGCGCCGATCCTGATCACGGAATCGCGCCTGCGCCTGGAGAATCCGGTCGAAGCGCACACCGTCGTTCTCGACGAAGACTGGCCCTCAATTGCGCAGGAACCGGCCGCCAATCTCGGGCTCTTTTCGAAGCCCGAAAACGCTGCCTACGTCATCTACACATCGGGGTCCACCGGGCGCCCGAAGGGCGTGATCATCACTCACGCCAACGTGGTTCGCCTGTTCACCGCTACCGATCACTGGTTCGGGTTCGGTCCGAGTGATACCTGGAGTCTGTTCCACTCGTTCGCCTTCGATTTCTCTGTCTGGGAGATCTGGGGAGCGCTCCTCTACGGCGGCAAACTCGTTGTTGTGCCGTGGATCGCGAGCCGCTCGCCGGAACTCTTCCATGATCTCCTTGTCGACCACAAAGTCACGGTGCTCAACCAGACTCCGTCTGCGTTCCGCAATCTGATTGCAGCCGACGAACGAAGCCCCAGATCTGGTGAGATCGCCCTTCGCTACGTAATCTTCGGCGGTGAAGCTCTCGAGTTTGCGTCCCTGCTTCCGTGGATCGGGCGGCACGGCGATATGCCGGCGCTGATCAACATGTACGGCATCACCGAAACGACAGTGCATGTGACGTACTACAACATCCCGACCGCCGAAGTGAATCGCGATACCCCGAGTCTCATCGGCGTGCCGATTCCGGACCTTCAAGCCTACATCCTGGACGATCACCTCCACCTCGTACCGGAAGGCGTCACAGGCCAGTTGTTTATCGGCGGCGCGGGACTGGCACGGGAATATCTGAACCGCCCGGAACTTACGGCGGATCGATTTATTCCGAATCCCTTCGATCCCTCGGGACGAACCCGGCTCTACAAAACCGGCGATCTCGCCCGCTATCGCGAGGGCGGCAACATGCAGTATCTCGGCCGATGCGATCAGCAGGTGAAAATCCGCGGCTTCCGTATCGAACTCGGCGAGATCGAAGCTACGATTGGCAGTCATCCCGGTATCGAACAAAGCGTTGTTCTGCCCTTCGATCAGGGCGATGACGACAAGCGCCTGGTGGCCTATGTCGTTCCGCGCCGCCGAACCGAATCGCAGGAACTCGCATCGGCGCAGGTCGCCGAATGGACCGTCGCGTTCAACGAAGCTTACCAGCGAGGCGATGGCGCCCTTGAAGCCACCCTGAACCTCACAGGCTGGAACAGCAGCTACGACGGCAAGCCGATCCCGACCGAGGAAATGCGTGTGTGGGTGGAAAGCACAGGGGCGCGCATCAACGCGCTTCATCCGAAGCGCGTGTGGGAACTCGGATGCGGTACCGGGCTGTTACTCTTCCGAGTCGCGCCCAACGCCACGCAATACTACGGTACCGATATTTCGACCACTGCGCTTGATTTCCTGAAAAAGCAGCTTGATCGGCCGGAGCATCGTCTCCCGCACGTCACGCTCGAAAAACGCGCCGGCCATCAGCCGCCCGAGCCGGCCCAACGGTTCGACGCGGTCGTCATCAACTCGGTCGCGCAGTATTTCCCGGACGTCGATTACCTTGTTTCCGTACTTGAAAACGCGATCGCCTCGGTAGATGACGGCGGCGTGGTTTTCGTCGGCGATCTGCGGAATCTCGCGCTGGTCAACTTGTTCCACCTCTCGGTTCAGGTTCATCAGGCGACGGATACAGCGACGGCGGCCGAAATCCTCCGGCGAACCCAGCAGGCGATCCTCCAGGAAAGCGAACTCCTCATCGATCAGGAGTTCTTCCGGGTACTGCGGCGCCGTATTCCGCGTATTGGCCGGATTGAAATTCAGTTGAAGCGCGGCCGGGCGCAAAACGAACTCACGAGATTCCGGTACGACGTCGTTCTGCACATCGGACCCGGCGCTGGCGTTGCCGAGTGCCCCTGGCTGAACTGGAAGGATCTCGGTCTCACTCGCGAAAGGCTACACGAAGTCCTCGGCGAAACCACGCCCGATCTCCTGGGCATTGCGGGAGTACCCGACGCGCGCCTCGGCTCCGAAATCGCGGCAGCCCGGCTGCTCGATTCGCGTGTGCCCCCAGCGACCGTCGCCGATCTGCGCGCACTAGTCCAGGAATCGGTCGCAGCCGAAGTCCTGATCGATCCCGAAGATATCTGGTCGCTTGACGCCGAACTCCCCTATACCATCGAAATTCACCCGTCAGTCGCGGGCATGGATGGGCTGTTCGATGTACTTTTCCGCCGCATCGACCCTAACGGCAAACCGGTTAACAATGAAGTCGTCTTTCCTCGCGAAGGAAGCGCCGCGAAGACGATTCACGGATCCGCCAGCAATCCCTTACGGCAGCGCGTCGCGGCGCAGTTAGTTCCCGAAGTGAAGCTCCTCGCATCAGCGAAACTGCCCGAGTACATGATCCCGTCTGCGATCGTGGTTCTCGACGCGATACCGCTATCCGCGAACGGAAAAGTGGATCGTGCTGCGCTTCCGATCCCCGGCGATGCCGCCAGCGTCAGTTCCACAGCCGGGGACGGCGCTCCCCGAAATCCAATTGAAGGCACGCTGGCCGCAGTCTTCGCCGACGTGCTCCATCTACCCCGCGTCGGAATCGCGGAGAACTTCTTCGATCTCGGCGGGCACTCGCTTTCCGCGACCCAGGTCGTATCCCGAGCGCGTGAGCTCTTTCGCATCGATGTCCCGCTCCGTACTCTGTTCGAATGTCCGACTGTCGCCGCGCTCGCCGAAGCGGTTGAGCAGATACTGCGAAACAGGGAAGGTCTATCGGCTCCTCCGCTCACCAAGGTCATCCGGTCCGCGGCCCCCCCTCTGTCCTTCGCGCAGCAGCGGCTTTGGGTCCTCGACCGCCTGGATCCGAATCAGGCTCACTATAATCTGCCGCGCGCCGTTCGGCTGAAAGGTCGGCTGGACCTCGACGCCCTGCAACGCGCGCTGAACGGTCTCGTCGAACGCCATGAGGTGCTTCGAACCAATTACCGGATCAACGACGACAGCCCCTTCCAGGCCGTAGGCGACCCCGCTCCTGTCGATCTGGCCTTTGTCGATTTGACGCAAATGCCGGCGGAGAACCGCGAACAAGAGGCTGTTCGTCTCGTTACGGTCGCGGTCGCCCGCCCGTTCGATCTCGCCGAAGACCGAATGTTCCGCGCCTTACTGGTCCGCCTCGGCGAAGAAGAGCACGTCCTGCTCGTCAATACGCATCACATCGCGGATGATGGCTGGTCAACCTCTGTGCTCTGGCGCGACCTGACCGCCCTCTACGATTCGTCCCTCGAAAACCGGCCGCATGCTCTGCCAACACTGGCGGTGCAGTACTGCGATTTCGCCAAATGGCAGCGCGACTGGCTCCAGGGCGAAGTCCTCGAAAACCAACTGAGCTGGTGGAAATCGCGCCTCAGCGGCGCGCCGCCGATGCTGGCGCTGCCGTTCGACCACCCCCGCCCGAGCCGCCCGACATATCGCGGCGCTGCCTTCCGTCAGGAACTGCCGAAAGGCCTGTCGGAAGGAATCCGTCTTGTGAGCCGCGCCCATGGCGTCACGGAGTTCATGGCGCTGCTCGCCGCGTTCAAATCCCTTCTGCTCTATATGAGCAAGAAGCCGGACATCGTGCTTGGCACTGACGTCGCGGGCAGAAATAACATTCAGACCGAGGAACTGATCGGCTTCTTCGTGAACGTGCTGGTCCTCCGCACCGACCTTTCCGGCGATCCTTCATTCGTCGAACTGCTGCGCCAAGTGCGTGAAGTGACCCTCGGAGCGTACGCGCATCAGGATGTTCCTTTCGACAAGCTGGTCGAGGCGATCAGCCCGGAGCGAAATACAGGGCACAATCCACTCGTACAGGCGCTGTTTGTTCAAATGAACGCTGCGCCGCCGGGGCCGAAATTCCGGGAGATCGAGGCTTCGCTGTTTCCGCTGACGATCCCGTCAAAGTTCGACCTGGCGGTGTTTGTGAGCCAGCGCGCGGAAGGAATCCGGTGCCTGTGGTCCTATAATCCGGATCTGTTCGAGGAATCGACGATATCGGGCATGACGGAGCTTTATCAGCAACTGCTCGAAAGCATTCTGGCGGATCCTGGCGCCCGCATAGCCTCGCATTTCGAACGCCTCGATGCCGCGAAAGCGAAGCGACGGGCCGAGCAGCATCAGGAGTTCCGTCAGGCCGGCATCGCAAAATTAAAATCGACTCGGCGCAAGAGCGTGATTTCGGAATCGGAAGTCGCGCCGGACGCTGACATGAAATTCGGAGATTAAGCCCGATGGGCACGGTGACCACCAGCGCATTTCATCTTTCCGTTGAGCAGAGCCGGCTGTGGCAGGAACAGTCCGCGAGCGCAACGGCCTTCCTCGCCCAAAGCGAAACGGCGCTTCGTGGACCGTTGGACAAAACTCGGCTCAAACTGGCGATTCGCCGTGTCGTCGAATCCAACGAGATCCTGCGGACCGCATTTCGGATGATGCCGGGAATGAAGACGCCATTCCAGGTCATCGAAGATGCGCCCGTTTTTGAATGGACTGAAGCGACGGCAAACGAGATCGAAACGCTGCGAACGGCTCTGCGCAAGCCCTTCGATCTCGAGACGGGAAGCTGCCTGCGCGTGGCCCTGGCCGAGAGCGGCCCTGACGAGCATCTGCTGCTGATTTCCCTGCCTGCCCTCTGCTCAGATTCGGCGTCGCTAACTAACCTGATCGCCGAAATAGCAGCAGCCTACGAAAGCCAACCCGGCGGAGAGAGCCTACAATATCCGGACGTCGTCGAATGGCAACGCGAGATGCTTGCCGCCGAGGAGAGCAAAACCGGCCACGAGTTCTGGCGGCGCTATTTTCAGGACCACGATTTCTCCGCGTCGACGCGCGTTTTTGAAGCCTTTAGCCAATTGCGCGACAGCGTTTCCCCGAAACCGGATGATTTCACCGCGCATATTGACGCCCGCCTGTACTCCCGCCTGAGCGATACTGCAGCCGCCATCGACGTGACTGTTCGCGATTTCCTGCTGACCTCCTGGACGGCCCTCTTCGCGCGCCTGACGGGCTCGGAACAGATCGCAATCCGTTACAACTTCGACGGCCGGAGCTTCGCTGAGCTCAATGGCGCTCTCGGGCTGTTTGCGAAAGACATTCCGCTCTCCTTCGGTATCGCTGCAGATAACGCCTTCCGCGCTCTCGCGAGCGAAGTCAAAGCGCGCGTATCGGAGGCGATGACCTGGCAGGACAGTTTTCCGGGCTCAGACTCGTCCGCGCCACTGGGATTCGAACACATCCGTCTCGCTGCTCCCGCGGAATACTCGAAAGTACTTTTCGTTCCTCTTTCCCAGACCGCCGATAACCGGCGTGTCGCGCTGAACCTATCGGTGATAGAAGGCCCCTCCGGTCTGACGTTGAGTTTCCGTTTCGACGCGGCAAGGCTTGATCGAGCCGACGTTGAGCGGTGGAGTTGTCATTTCCAGCAACTGCTGGAAGCGGCTGTCGCAGATCCTTCCGCACTGATATCCCGCCTGCCGCTCCTGGATGACGACGGAACAAAGACGCTGGTGGAAGACTGGAATCGCACCGACGCTGACTATCCTCGCGATCTCTGCCTTCATGAACTCTTCGAGCGTCAGGCCGAGCAAACTCCTGACCGTCGAGCCATCCAGGATGCCGCGCGCGCCTTTACATATCGCGAACTGAACGAAAACGCAAACCGTCTGGCGCATCACCTGGGCCGCCTGGGCGTAAAGCCCCAATCCCGCGTCGGGCTGCTCCTAGACCGAAGTGTCGACGTGATAGTCGCGATCCTCGCGAGCATGAAAGCCGGAGCGGCTTATGTCCCGCTAAGCGCCGAGGATCCGAAAGCCCGTCTCGAGCAAAGGCTGAACAGCGTCTCAGTTGTCGTCACGGAGCGCAAGTTTGCGACTCTGTTGCCCGTTTCCGCGGGGACCGTCCTTCTCGATTCCCGCGATCGCTGGACTTCTGAATCCTCAGCAAATCCAGAGCGTCTCGCCACCCCCGAGGATCTCGCGTATATTCTCTACACCTCAGGCTCAACCGGTATACCGAAAGGCGTCGGAGTTCGCCATCGCAATCTGGTCAATTACGCCTGGTACATCTGCCAGCGTCTCGATCTCGAGCGCTCTGCGGAGGGGCTGAACTTCGCCAGCGTCACGACGATCAGCGCGGATCTGGGCAACACCTGCATCTACCCGTCTCTGATCTCCGGAGGATGCCTGCATCTCATCCCGCATGACGTGGCAGCGGAAGCCGGGAGGATGGCGGAATACTGTCGTGCGCATCAGATCGACGTGCTGAAGATCGTGCCATCGCACCTGAACGCACTGATCGGAACCAACGAAGGACGAGACGTCCTGCCGCGTCGCTATCTGTTCAGCGGCGGTGAGGCGCTGACCTGGGACCTCCTGGAACGCATCGAATCCCTCGGCGGGACCTGCGAGGTAATTAACCATTACGGGCCGACCGAAACCACCGTTGGCTCCCTTACGCTGCGGCTCGCCGACTACAAGCGGCCCACGCAGACTGCCGCCCGCGTCCCCATAGGCCATCCGATCGCCAACACGCAGATCTACATTCTCGATAGCTCCGGCGCGCCCGTTCCTGTGGGGGTCACCGGGGAACTGTACATCGGCGGTGATGGCGTCGCGGCGGGATACGTCAACGAGCCGGCGATGACCGCCGAGCGATTTGTCGAAAATCCGTGGAAACCGGGAACCCGCATGTACCGCACTGGCGACATCTGCCGGTACCGACGCGACGGAGTGGTGGAGATCCTCGGACGCGCGGATGACCAGGTAAAAATCCGCGGTTACCGCGTTGAAATCGGAGAAGTGGAAGCCGCCATCCGCGAGTACGCCGGAATCACGGCGGTGGCCGTTATCGCGCGACCGGATGTTCGCGGCGAGGAGAGTCTAATCGCATACGTCGTCTCAGCCGGGCCGCGCCTCGATGCCGAAGCGCTGAAGGCGCATCTCAAAGATCGTCTGCCATCGTGGATGATTCCCGCAGCGATCGCGCCTCTGACAAAGCTGCCGCTCACTGCGAACGGCAAAATCGACCGTCATGCTCTCCCTGACCCGGCGGAGACTGTTTGCGGCAATCGTGAACTGATCGCGCCGCGCAACGGAACTGAGGAAGCGCTGCTGACTATCTGGCGGGAAGTCTTCCGGCGTGAGGAGATCGGCGTTGAAGACAATTTCTTCGATATCGGAGGGCACTCGCTGATGGCGACGCAGGTCGTCTCACGGCTGAACAAACGGTTCCAGGTCAGCCCGCCCGCCAGCATCATCTTCGAGTACCCGACAATTGCGGGTCTGGCCGTTTGGATCGCCGATTCAACCGCATCGCCGACCCAATCCGCCGAACCGTTGGTTCGCGTCCCGCGCGACGGGGCCCTTCCGCTTTCGTTCGCCCAGCAGCGGTTGTGGGTAGTCGATCAGTTCGATACCGGCAATCCGATGTACAACGTGGTTCGGGCCCTCCGGATCGGCGGAGACCTCGATCTTTCGCTTCTGGAACGCGCACTCAACGAAATCGTGCGGCGCCACGAGTCGCAGCGAACCATCTTCGAATCCCGCAACGGCGACCCCGTTCAGGTCATCCTTCCGGAACTGACTGTCCCGATCGAACTGCAGGATTTCAGCGCCCTCGCCCTCGATGCCGCCGAGACGCGTGCGAGACAATGCATCGCTGATGAAGGCGAGCGCCGCTTCAATCTCGCCCAGCCGCCGCTCCTGAGGGCAAAATGCGTGCGCCTCGCGCCGAGTGACCACATTCTGATTCTGTCGATGCACCACATCGTGAGCGACGGATGGTCGGCGGCTATTTTCTTTAACGAGTTGAGCGCGATTTACTCGGCGTTCGCCGCGGGTCGACCTTCCCCGTTGCCGGAACTCACGATCCAGTATGCCGATTACGGCGCATGGCAGCGCAAGACGCTGTCCGGCGTCAATCTCACGCGGCAACTCGGTTATTGGCGCAAGCAACTCTCCGGAGTTCCCGCCGAACTTGCGCTCCCGTTCGATCGTCCTCACACCGAAAACGGCTCGCACGAGGGCACTTATGAGCTCATCGAATTGCCTGCCGAACTCACCGCGCCTCTCGCGGAACTCGGCCGCCAGGCGGACGCGACTCTCTTTATGACCCTGCTCGCCGGCTATCAGGCGATGCTCGGGTTCTATTCCCGTCAGGACAGGATCGTAATCGGAACGGACGTCGCGAATCGGCCGAACGCGGAGACGGAAGCCCTTATCGGCTTCTTTGTGAACCTTTTGCCCATCTGCGCCGATCTATCCGGCGACCCGAAATTCAGCGAGTTGCTGGCGCGCGTCCGTGAGACTGCCGTCGGCGCTTACGCGCATCAGGATCTGCCATTCGACAAGCTGGTCGAAGAATTGAGACCCGAGCGCCGCTTCGGGCAGAACCCCATTGTTCAGAGCCTGTTCGTCATGCAGAACATTCCCGTTCCGAAGAGCGGGTTCACCGGCCTTAAGGTACGCCCGTTTGAAACGCCCGTCGGTTGGTCAAAATTCGATCTTGCGCTGTTCATGATCGAACGCCAGAGCGGTCTCGCCGGATGCTGGGTCTATCGGCGCGACCTGTTTGATCGATCGACGATTCTCGAAATGGCTGCGTGCTACGAAATACTGCTGCGGGCGGTAGTGGAATCCCCTGACATCCGCCTCGGCAAGCTGGGAATTCTGATGCAGGAAGAACGATCCAAACGTCGCGACAAAACACCAAAGAAACAGTTCTCGCGCGCTAAAGGCGCGCCGCAGGTCGAGGGGAACTGATGCAGGCATCCCCCGCCGCCTTCTGGCTCTCGCCGGCGCAGCGAGCCGTGTGGTCCTCCGACCCAAGCGCCCCCAATGCGTTTGTGGTACTGCGTCTTCAGGGACCACTCGATCCTAAAAGGCTTTCAGACGCGTTGCGAAGCCTCGTGTCCCGCCACGAAATTCTGCGCACGGTGTATCGCACATCGACGGGAATGAAATTTCCGTTTCAGGTCGTGGCGGACGATCCGGGCATTGTCTGGACCGAGAGAAGCGGGATCGCCAACGATCCTGCGGTCTCATGCGCATTCGACCGCGAAAACGGCCCGGTCGTCGCCGCGAGTCTCGCGTCTCTCGATGCCGAGGGAGCAGCGCTGATTCTGACCGCGCATCCGCTCGCATGCGATGCGAAATCGCTCGATATCATCGCGCGGGAAGTTCTTCTGGAATACGCTGGCCAGAACAATGCGCCGTCACAGAACGATCAGGTGCAGTACTCGCAATATGCGCAGTGGCAGAGCGATATTGTCGAATCCACCGACGACGATGCGCGCAAAGCCAAGGCCTTTTGGGAGAAATTCGCCAATCTCGAGTCGCCGTTGCCCGTCAGTCGCGCTCATTCCGCGAACGCTGACGATTCAATGTCGTTCGAGCTTTCACGCGGCCTGACCTCTGCGCTGGAAGACATGGCCAGCGGTTCAGGAACCACGCTGGAGAATCTGCTGTTCGCAGCCTGGCAGTCCTTCCTCGCGAGAATCTCGGGGCTCGAGGAATTCGGCGTGGAAAAGCTTTTCAACGGCCGGGGACAGGAGGAACTCTCCAACGTTCCCGGGCTGATTGACAAGTACCTGCCCCTGACTGTCAGGGTCTTTCCTCATTCGCTGCTAACCGATGTCGCCGCGCAAGCCGCGCGAACGGCCTCCGACGCCGCGGAGTGGCAGGAGCATTTGAACCCCGCGAAACAATCGGGCGACGCCACGCTTCCCGGGTTTGAATATCTCGAAACGCGCGCCGATGGATCTTATGGCGAAGTGAAGGCTTCCGTTGTTCGCTTGTCGGCGCACACTCGGCGCTTCCCCGTGGCATTATCCGTTCGAAAAAGCTCAGACTTGCTGACCCTCGATCTGCGATTCGACGGCCGCCAGTACAGCCGTCAAACCATGGACCAGTGGAGAGAAAGTCTGCTCGTCCTCCTCGCCGACGCGGTTGAGCATCGCGATACGCCGGTTCGGAAGCTGCGCCTTCTTCCCGCTTCGGAATTTCGGCGTCAATTCGAAACCTGGAACCGCACCGAAGTGGACTATCCCATCTGCGTGATCCAGAAAATCTTCGAGGCCCAGGCAGGCCGAGTTCCGGATCGTCCCGCCGTGCGCGCCGCCGATCGCCAACTGACGTATGTTGAACTCAACCAGGGCGCCAACCGGATCGCGCACCGCCTGCGGCAACTCGGCGTGCGCCCGGCGACTCCGGTCGCCCTCTTTGTCACCCATGGCGTCGATTCGATCATTGGACTCCTCGCCATCATGAAGGCGGGCGGCGCCTGCATGCCGCTGAGCACCGACAATCCGAAATCACGCCTTGCGAAGCAGCTTGAGAACGCGACCGTCATTCTGACTGAAAGGGCTCATGCATCCGCATTGCCCGCGTTCGACGGACCGATCCTTCTCATCGACGACGAATCGCTTGCCGCACAGCCAGCGGCAAATCCGGACGTTGTCAATTCTCCGGATGATCCGGCCTACATCATCTACACCTCCGGCTCTACCGGCGTGCCGAAGGGTGTGGCCGTGCGCCATCGCAACCTTTCGAATTACATCCAGTACATCCGGAACTGGCTGCGCCTGGACGAACACCCGGAAGGCCTTCAATTCGCCACTGTAACAACCATCACCGCCGATCTCGGCAATACATGTCTCTACCCCGCCCTGCTTTCGGGCGGCTGCCTTCACATTGCGACCAAAGATGTAGCGGCAGAGAGTGGACGTCTCGCGGCTTTCATGCGGGCCAACTCCGTCGACGTCCTTAAGATCGTTCCCTCCCATCTGCAGGCCCTTCTCGATGCCGGCGGAGACGCGACGGCGCTTCCGCGCCGCTATCTCATCGTCGGCGGCGAAGCCCTGCGGCAGAGCCTGGTCGATCGGATTGCCGCTCTCGCGCCTGAGTGCGAAATCCTCAACCATTACGGGCCCACCGAGACAACAGTCGGATCGCTGACATTCCGGGTGAAAGACTTAACGCCTGAGGATAGTCAGGGCACGATTCCGATCGGTCGTCCGATCGCGAACACACAGATCTACATTCTTGATCCATGGCGGCAACCGCTGCTTACCGGCTTGCCGGGTGAACTCTACATCTCTGGAGCGGGCGTTGCGGCAGGCTACCTGAACCAGCCGGAACTGACTTCCGAGCGCTTCCTCGATGATCCCTGGCGGTCCGGCGAAAAGATGTACCGCACGGGCGATCGCGTCCGCTACCTGCCGGACGGCAATGTCGAGTTCATCGGCCGCGCAGACAACCAAGTCAAGATTCGCGGCTTTCGTGTGGAACTGGGCGAAATCGAAGCCGTTTTGCTTCGTCACCCCGATGTAAGAGAGGGAGTTGTCCTGGTTCGACAGGATCGCAGAGGCGATCCGAGCCTTATCGCGTACGCCGCGCTTCGGAACGGCAATGCGCTCGATTCTGCGGGCCTGCGCGCCTTTTTTGGCGAGCAGTTACCCGCCTATATGGTGCCTGCGGCAGTCATCCCGGTCGCCAAAATCCCGCTGACCGCCAACGGAAAGGTCGATCGGAACGCGCTTCCCGATCCCGAAGAGTTCGAAAAGCAGCGCGCTCGCGCGGCAGAACCGCCGCGTGACGCCACGGAAGCGGCAATCGCCGATATTTGGATCGATGTCTTCCGCCGCTCGCCCATCGGCGTCGAGGACAACTTCTTCGACCTCGGCGGCCACTCCCTGATGGCGACTCAGGTGATCTCCCGCATTCGAAGCCACTTCGGCGTCGCCATCGACATCCGCGTAATTTTCGACCACCCGACAATCCGCGCGCTCGCCAGCGCCGTGAACAGCGCCGGGCTGCAGACATCGTCGGCCAAGGGGCCCGAGATCGCGCCGATTGCGCGTGCCCCCCGCAAACCGCGTTAAGGGAAAACGATCCGTGTCGGCCGACTAGACGGCGGTCACGGACGTCGGTTCGGAGACGTCTTCGCCGCTATTGTCGATGTCGTCCAGCACCTGAAGCTGCCAGAGACGCCGATACAATTCGCAGCTCTCGATCAACTCGGCGTGCCGCCCGATGGCCACGCATCGGCCATGTTCGAGCACGATCAGCCGGTCTGCGTTCCGGAGCGTTGAGAGACGATGGGCCACAATGAAACAGGTCCGGCCCTGCATCAGACGGTCGATCGACTGCTGAACCTCCGACTCCGCGACCGAATCCAGGCTCGATGTCGGCTCATCGAGGACAAGAAGCTTGGCATCCCGGAGAAGCGCTCGCGCGACGTTGATACGCTGCGCCTGGCCTCGGGACAGTTCGCGGCCTCCCAGCCCCACGACGGTCTCGTACCCGTTAGGCAGCCCCATAATGTCGTCGTGGACGTAGGCGGCGCGCCCCGCTTCCTCCACCTCAGGATCTGTGGCGTCGGGCCTGGCGCAGCGGATGTTCTGCCTCACGCTCGCCGCGAAGAGGAACGGATCCTGCGTGACAATCGCCATGTGGTCGTAGACGTCCACGATCTTGAAACGGCGCAGATCGATGCCATCGAACAGAACCCGGCCCTCGGTCGGATCGTAAAACCGCACGATCAGATTCAGCAGCGTGGACTTGCCGGCGCCCGAAGGCCCGACGATTCCGATCGTTTCGCCCTCGCGAATCTCGAAGCTGACGCTCTTGAGCACTTGGGGTCCGTGATATCCAAACCCTACATTTTCGAACTGAATCACCTTCGGGCTCTGCAGGAGAGGAATCGCGTCGGGGCGATCGCGTATTTCGCTCTTCGTCGCCAGCAGCTCGGAAATGCGAGCCGCGGAGGCGCGGTAGGTGTGATTCTCCGAACTCGTCCCATAGAGATCGTAGAGCGGCGTGAACAAGGAACGCGCCGCGAACACGAACGCCACCATCTTTTCCCATGTCAGGAGACCATGGCTGACGCGATATCCGCCCAGCGTAATGATCGTCATCAGGCTGAGCCCGCTGATGGCCTCGATCAGAAACTGCACGCGCGAACGGACCGCTGTGGTCATAAAAAAGACGTCGAAGTATTTCTGGCCCTTCGCGATCGCGACTCTGGTTTCGTTCTCCTCGGCCTGGTAAACCTTGATCACGCGAATTCCGGAGAGCAACTGGAGAACGGTCTCAAAAAGCGCGTAATTTGTCTGGCGAAGCTTCCCGGACGCCGCGCGCAGGCGCCTTCTCGAATACAGCACCAGAGGCGCGCAGAACACGGGTAACGCGACGAACGAAGATAGCGCCAGGACAGGGTCAATCGTGAACACCAGCACGGCCACCGATACTATCCCCATGATGTCCTGCACCATCACGACATATCCGAACGCCATGCTGCGAACATTCGCCACGTCCTGCCGCATCGTCTGAATCAGGTCTCCGTGACTCTGTCGGTTGAAATATTGCACCGACAGCGCCAGGAGGTGCCGCATCAGCCGCTCCATGACACCGAGTTCCAGCACCTCCGCAGCCCGCTGGAATGTCATCCTGGAGACATATCCTGTGTATGCGCTCACGAGCAAAGCGAGAATCAGCAGTCCCGCCATGACCCAGAACCCGGTAGCGGGGCCGAGTTTTGCGTACACAAAGACTGCAATTGCCCCTTTGGGCGGACCGTGAGTTACCGAGAGGAACTGCTGAATCAACATGATCAGCAGTACCGCAAACGCCACTCGCGCCACCGACATCGCCAGAAATGTCGCCGGCAATCGCTTGCGGTGCCGATAGATGTCGATAACGTAAGAGGGGATCAAGCTTCTCTTTCTCTCTCAGACAGCGAATCGGCAGAATTCGCCCGCTCAATAACTATAAAAGTAGTTGGACGCGTCACCGTAGAATTCACCGAAAAAATCTATTATTTATCGGGCGCGACCGATCAACTGAGTATAGTCCCGCCCCCATGGTCACGTCAGTACTACCGGACCAGTCCTATCGCAATCTGGTGTTCCTGCTGCTAAGATGTCTAAACCTTAGGGGGCTTATTGGGGCGAATGCGGGAAAAGGCGCAAAAATTCAGAAAGCAGCCCGCAGTCACCAAATAGCATGAGGACCGCGCCGGAAAACGGAATCGGGCTCGCCGAGAATGAAGCGTCGGAGCAGTCCGCCACGGTCGGCGGAGGGCTCGTTGATGCGGACTGCGTATTTCCTGTTAGCTTCGCTCAGCAGCGCCTCTGGTTTCTTGATCAGTTCCGGCCAGGCGACACCGCGTATCTCATTCCATGGTCGCTCCGGCTGACCGGGCCGCTCGACGTCGGCGCTTTGGAGCGAAGCCTCGACGAAATCGTTCGCCGCCATGAGGTCCTGCGAACCACTTTCGACATCGAAGCGGGAGAGCCGGTACAGGTCATTCGGCCGTATTCGAAGCTACGAATGCCGGTCGTTAATCTGACTGCCTTCAGTGACCCGGTCGCCGAGGCGAGACGCCTGGCGGCTGACGAAGGCGCTCTGCCCATCGATCTTCGGCGCGGTCCCATGGTCCGAGCCCATTTGCTTCGCCTCGGAGCGGAGGACCACGTCCTTCTTTTCACGATGCATCATATCGCCTTCGACGGCTCGTCAAGGGGCGTCTTTGCTCGTGAACTCGAAGCTCTTTATGAAGCCTATTCCTCGGGAAGAGAATCGCCGCTCGCCGAACCCACGCTGCAGTATGCGGACTACACGGTCTGGCAGCGTGAGCAGCTCAGCGGCGATAAGCTGGAACGCCAGCTTGATTACTGGAAGGCGACGCTCGAAGGGATCTCCGGAAACCTCGACCTGCCGACGGATAGGCCGCGACCCGCGGTTCTGAGCGCCAAAGGCGGCGCGCAGTTCTTCCGGATCGATGCGAATCTGAAGCACGATCTCACGCTCCTGGCGCGCCGGCACAACGCGACGCTGTACATGACGCTCCTGGCGGCGTTTCAGGTGCTGCTTTCACGTTATAGCGGCCAAATGGACGTTGTGGTCGGATCTCCGATCGCAGGCAGGAATCGGCCTGAACTCGAGGGCCTCATCGGATTGTTCGCGAACATGATCGCGCTGCGGAGCAGCCTGCAGGGGAACCCGTCCTTCACCGAGCTAATCGGGCGAACGCGCGAGACCTGCCTCGGAGCGTTCGCGAACCAGGATGTCCCGTTCGAAAAACTGGTCGAGTCGCTCCCGGTGGACCGCCATTCCGGACAGAACCCGGTATTCCAGGCGGTATTCGCGCTCCAGAATGTCCCCAGCAGGGTATTCCAACTCCGCGGCGTGAAAATCGAGCCTTTCCGTATTTCGGAAACTGCGGCAAAATTCGATATTTCACTGCTTTTGACTGAAAGTCCGGAAATTATACAGGGAAGAATCGAATATCACGCGGATTTGTTCGATGAGCCCACCGTCGGCCGCATGGTCGGGCACTACCTGAATCTTTTGGAAGGTATTGTCCGGACACCGGACTGCCCTGTTTTCGAACTCCCCCTGCTTTCAGCCGAAGAGGAGCGTGAACAACTCGAACGAAGCGCACTGTCCTGTCCGACCTCCTCGGTCAGCCGCTGTATTCATGAGCTGTTCGAAGAGCAGGTGAGCCGCGGTCCGGATAACATCGCAGTGATCTTCGAGCACGAGCGGCTCACATATGCAGAGTTGAATGCGCGTGCCAATCAACTGGCCCATCGCCTGCGCGCGCTGGGCGCAGATCCGGAGTCGCTCATCGGCATTTGCCTCGACCGGTCGCCGGATATGGTCGTGGCGATCCTCGCCGTGCTCAAATGCGGCGGAGCTTACCTCCCGCTCGATCCCGTATATCCGCCGGAACGCCGAGCCTTCATGCTCGAAGATGCGCGCGTCCCGATCCTCATCACGGAATCGCGACTCCGCCTCGGGAAACCAGTCGAAGCGCACACAATCATCCTCGATGAAGACTGGCCGTCGCTCGCGCAGGAACCAGTCGGAAACCTGGAACATTCATCGAGTCCCGAAAACGCCGCCTACGTCATCTATACTTCGGGTTCCACCGGACGCCCCAAGGGCGTGGTCATCACGCACGCCAACGTGGTTCGGCTGTTCACCGCAACCGATCATTGGTTCGGATTCGGCCCGAGCGATACCTGGACGCTTTTCCATTCATTCGCTTTCGATTTCTCTGTCTGGGAGATCTGGGGGGCGCTGCTCTATGGCGGCAGACTCGTCGTAGTGCCGTGGATGACAAGCCGCTCGCCTGAACTGTTCCACGATTTGCTCGTCGACCAGAAGGTCACGGTGCTCAATCAGACGCCGTCTGCGTTCCGCAATCTGATCGCCGCCGATGAGCGAAGTCCGAGGTCAGGTGAAATCGCTCTCCGTTACGTGATCTTCGGCGGCGAAGCTCTCGAATTTGCGTCATTGCTCCCCTGGGTCGAGCGGCACGGTGATAGGCCGGCTTTGATCAATATGTACGGAATCACCGAGACCACCGTGCATGTGACGTATTACAAGATTCCGACCGCTGAAATCGACCGTGACGCGCCGAGCCTCATCGGCGTACCGATTCCGGACCTTCAGGCTTACGTCCTGGATGATCATCTGCGCCTCGTGCCCGAAGGCGTTACAGGCCAGCTCTTCATCGGCGGCGCCGGACTCGCGCGGGAATACCTGAACCGTCCCGAATTGACGGCGGATCGGTTTATCCCGAATTCCTTCGATCCTTCGGGGCGAACCCGGCTCTACAAGACCGGCGATCTGGCGCGCTATCGCCCCGGCGGCAACCTGCAGTATCTGGGCCGCTGCGATCAGCAGGTCAAGATCCGCGGCTTCCGCATCGAACTGGGCGAGATCGAAACGCGCCTGAGCGAACATCCCTCGGTTGCGCAGTGCGCTGTCGTCGCACGGGGCCAAACTGCAAACGACACCCACCTTGCCGCATATGTCGTTCTGCATTCCGGTGAGACCCTGACGGTCGGCGAAACGCGTGAGTTCGTCCGGAAGCAGTTGCCGGACTACATGGCCCCCGCTTCCCTCACCTGTCTTTCCGCTCTCCCGCTGACTACCAACGGCAAAGTAGATCGGAAACGGCTTCAGCAGATCGAATCCCGGCCGCAGGCGAACGCGAAGAACGAAGCCGCTTTCAGGGCCTGGCGCGAGGAGATCGAGTCTCTTCTGATGACTCATCCGGACATCGAGGAGGCGGTTGCAGCGGTGCGGGAGGTACCGGGCAGCGGTTGGCATCTGTTCGCGTGGGTAGCGAAGAAAAAAGGTTCGTTGCTGGCTGCCGGCGATCTCTGGAATCGTGTGGCGCCCGGACGCGCTTCCGACACTCCGGTTCCCGCCATCCTTATCGTGGATCGCCTCCCGCGACTTGAGAATGGCGGGATCGATATCGACAGCCTGTCCGCGCCGCTGCAGGTTTCTGTCGGCGCAAGGTCGCTCCGGATTGAGCCGAGAAATGCGCTGGAGTGCCAACTCGTGCGCGTTTGGGAAGAGGTTCTCGGCGTTTCTCCTGTCAGCATCAACGACAACTATTTCGAGCTCGGCGGCCACTCGATAACCGCCATTCGCCTGTTTCACCGAATCGAAGAGGAGACAGGGCGACGGTTGCCTCTGAGCCTGCTCTTTAAAGCTCCGACCGTAGCCGAGTTCGCGACCGCCATGCGGGAGCAGGCGGTGGAGTCCAAATCAGAAACCCTCCTGGTTCCATGCCGCGCCACCGGATCGAAGCCGCCCCTTTTCGCCATCCACGGACTTGGCGGCAACATTCTCGCCTTCTGGGATCTCGCGCGCCATCTCGGATCCGACCGACCGGTTTATTGCATGGAGACGCTCGATCCGGGCACCTCGGAACGCTCTCTTGAGGAGGTCGCCGCACGGTACATCAGCGACATTCGCGCATTCCGCCCGGAAGGGCCGTATCACCTCACGGGTTCTTCATTTGGCGGCATGCTGATTTTCGAGATGGCCAGACAGCTGAGGGCTTCTGGCCTCGAGGTCGGTCTGGTCGGTTTGTTGGATACATACAATATGGTCCAATCGGCGCGTTTGTCGACTTCCATTAAAAGGAATCGCGCCCGGATTCTTCGCCACCTGAACAGGCTGCCTACTAAGCATCTCCGGGAGTGGCCGCGTTATCTCGCTGGTCGGGTGGTCGCAATCGGAAGACACGTGGAACACGTTCTATGGCGGCGCGCTTACCGGTCGTACGTGAGTCTCGCGGGACGAAAGAAGACAGTCACTGGCGCTACGGAGCCCGGGGCCGTCAAGCCGTCACCGTTCCAGGATCTCTGGCGCGTTTACCAGGCTTTGGGTCTCGCCTACAGGCCGTCGCCCTATAAGGGTAACGTTGTGCTGTTTCGCGCGACAGACCCCTCCCGTGACGGCAACTATGGTCCGTGGGACTTGGGATGGACGCCACTAACAGCGGGGGGCCTGGAGATCGTCAAGATCCCGGGAGACCATCTGTCGATGCTCCACGAGCCTAACATCGCGGCTCTCGCTGAAGAGATGACGCGGTGGCTGTCGCGATATGAGCAGGAACGCTGCCGGACCACGACGGGAGGAGACTAGGGGTTCGTCCCAGCATTGAGTAACCATCAGACGTTTACGGATATCGGTTAGGTCCAGGGTAGGGGCGCACACCGACTTCGTACGCGCGCGATTCCCCAGAGGTGTTCGGGTGGGGATTTGACGTGAGCGGTTCGGGGCGTTTTTTCCACTACACAATTTCGTTGCGGTCTCTGTACGCTTCAGTGTGGCCGCCGGGTACGAGGTACATTCAAACTTTCGATGGCAAGTTCTGCAATTCCGCAGGCGGCGTCCTACGAGCCGCAGCCGGAAAACCAACCCTGGTCCGTTCCCCATCGCATTTTCTTTCGTTTTCTTTGTGGTTATTTCGTTCTTTACTCGCTTCCCTCGGCCAACTGGAACAGCGTCGTCTTTGCCATTCCGGGGAACGCCTGGTTCTCCCGGAATTACATCGCGCTCTGGCATACGATCTGCGTGTGGGTTGCCACGCATTTTTTCCATCTAAGCGGCTCCGTCATAAACCACAGCGAGCACGGTACCAGCGACTCTCCGTTGGATTACATCCAGATTTTGATGTTCATCCTGACAGCGCTGGCTGCCGCGTTGATTTGGTCGCTCCTCGACCGCAAACGTGGTGATCATCGGGGTCTCGAGAAGTGGCTGCGTCTGCTGGTTCGCTATCAGCTCGCATTAGCGGTGTTTGCCTATGGGTTCGTCAAGGTCTTCCCAAGCCAGTTTCGGGCGCCCACCCTTGAGCGGTTAATTGAGCCTTATGGGGATTTTTCTCCTATGGGCGTGCTTTGGTCGTTTATGGGGTCATCCTTCGCGTATACGATCTTCGGGGGCGTTGGCGAAGTATTGGGCGGGCTACTGCTTCTCTTCCGCCGGACGACCACGCTGGGCGCTCTGGTTTTGCTTGGTGTGCTGAGCAACGTCGTGATGATGAATTTCTGTTACGACGTGGATGTCAAGATGTATTCGACGAATCTGTTGTTGATGGCCGTTTACCTGATTTCCCCCGACCTTCGCCGGCTCATCGACGTTTTCCTGCGCAATCGCCCCGCCCGCCCGTTGGACCTGAGTGGAATACGGTTTCAGCGCCGCTGGGTTCGTATCGCCGCGATTGCTTTCCAGATCTTCTTCGTGAGCCACGTGCTTGTCGGGCGGATTTCCGGCGGTTGGCAAGCCTATAAGACGAGATATTATCCACCGCGTCCCCCGATTTATGGATTGTATGAGGTCGTAGAATTTACGCGGAATGGACAGCAGGTTCCGCCTCTGATCACAGACGGAACGCGCTGGCGCCGGCTGATCGCCGAGACTCCGGGCAGCGTCACCGTCAAGACGATGAGCGACGCCTCGATCAGATACAAAGCTGAGTATGAAGTGGCAAAGAGTGCCCTTACCCTTTCAACTGAAGACAACGCCAAAGGGAAATACATATTGAGCTTCACTCGCCCAGACCCCGATCACCTGGTTCTCGATGGAAGAGTTGCCACCGATTTGGTCTCGATACGCCTTCGGAAGATCGACACTTCGCAATTCCTTCTGCTGCGCAGGGGCTTTCACTGGACCAACTATGCCCCATTCGATCAGTAGCGAGCTGGCTGGCGTAATCGTTGCCTGCCGGCAGGTATGCCTGAATCGCTGTCACGCAAGCTGCCCGGGGAGTTTGGCTTGAACACCTCAAAGAAGGCGAAGCGCGATGAGGTGTCGACATCCTCGAGACCCGCGCTCCCCCCGTTACCAACCGGGCAAGAGCAGCTGTGATTCGTGGCTACGTAATCGGCGCGGGGCCGAACGGCTTGACCGCGGCGATCCTGCTTGCGCGCGCCGGCCTGAAAGTGACCGTTCTCGAAGCGGGATGTCGCATCGGCGGAGGAACCCGCACCGAAGAGTTGACAGTTCCCGGGTTCCTTCACGATGTCTGCTCGGCCGTGCATCCGATGGCTTTGAGCTCGCCCGTGTTTGCCTCGTTTCCGCTTGGGGAACACGGTCTCGAATGGGTTCATCCGACGGCAGCGCTGGCGCATCCTTTCGATGATGGAACCTGCCTGACTGTCGAGCGCTCAATCGATGAGACGGTCGCGCAGTTCGGGGCGGGCGCTTCGATTTACCGCGGGATTGCCCTGCCACTCGTGAGGGACTGGGACTTGCTGATGCGGGAGATTCTTGCGCCGCCGCATGTCCCCCGCCGCCTGTTGACGCTCGGACGCTTCGGGGCGATCGCACCGTGGCCTGCAACGGTGACCGGGCGCGTTCTCTTTCGCACGCGCGAGTCGCGCGCCGTGTTCGCGGGAATGGCTGCGCATTCGATCCTGCCGCTCGAAGCGGCAGGATCCGGGGCATTCGGCTGGGTTTTGATGCTTTCGGCGCACGCGGCCGGGTGGCCGGTCGCGCGGGGCGGGTCACAACGAATTGCCGGAGCATTGGCGTCGTATTTCCAATCACTCGGCGGCGAGATTGTGACTTCCGTCCGCGTGAAATCTCTTGGTGAATTCGAGAAGGGGTCGGTCGTGCTTTGCGACGTGACGCCGCGTCAGTTTCTGGAACTTGCGGGCGACCGAGCACCCGACAGTTACCGTCGAAAAGTGGAAGCCTGGCGCTACGGCCCGGGTGTTTTCAAAATCGATTGGGCGATGAAGGCGCCGATTCCATGGAAATCGCCGCGGTGCGCCCGCGCGGCGACCGTTCATCTGGGCGGCAGCTTCGAGGACATTGCCGAGTCGGAGCGGGCGCCATGGGAAGGTCGAACGCATTCGCGGCCTTTCGTTCTGCTGGCCCAGCCGAGCCTGTTCGACGCCTCGCGCGCCCCGGATGGAATGCATACGGCGTGGGCCTATTGTCACGTGCCTAACGGCTCGAGCGCCGATATGACCGAAGTGATCGAATCCCAGATCGAGCGGTTCGCGCCGGGATTTCGCGCCTGCATTCTGGCGCGCCACACGATGGCGGCGTCCGATCTGGAGCGACACAATTCGAACCTGATTGGCGGGGATATCAGCGGCGGCGCGAATACGTTGAAGCAGGTGCTGCTGCGCCCCACGGGAAGCTGCTATCGCACTCCCCTCGATCGGGTATTCCTCTGTTCAAGCTCGACGCCGCCTGGCGGTGGCGTGCACGGTATGTGCGGTTACCACGCGGCGCGCGCCGCCTTGCGAAGTCTTCGCTCTGCCTGACGACTCGGGTTCGCTGTCCACCAGCGTGGGGCATTGATTACAAAATGCGCTAATTCGTCATCACCTTCGCGAGCAGCGTACTCCGCTCCATCATCTGGCCCATCGCGACGCAGATCTTCCGGTCGCCCGAGAAAGGCTTTCTCGCGTGTGCGGTCAGCATGTTGTCGAGAAGGATGATGTCCCCCGCCTGCCACGGCAGTTCGACATCGAACCGCCAGTAAAGCTCATCAAGCTCCTCCATCATGGAGTCTTCGATGATCGACCCGTCGCCATAATAAACGTTCCGGGGCAGGTCTTCCTCGCGATAAATCGAGAGCAGCGACTCCCGGACGTCCTTACCCAGGCAGTAAGGATGATGTAACTGAATCTGGTTAAAGAAGATCTTCTCGCCGGTCCGGGGGTGATTCGCCACGGCGCTTGTACGGTGACGGATGCGCAATCCGTTGCCAGGCTTCCACTCGCAATCGAGGCCTTCCGCCTTGCAGGTTTCTTCTACCGCATTCCGGTCGTCCGTATGGAAGAACTGTTGCCAGCTCACGTCGAGGCCGTCGCCAAAGTTCCGAACATACGTAACGCCCAGTCTTTCGAACTTCTCGAGCGCTTCTGGACGCATCTTGCGGCACGCTTCACGGCAGTCGAGCAGCGGCGTCTCCCCGCCTGTCTCGGAAGGAATCATGCAGAAAAACGCAATCTTCATCGGCCAACTGCTCAGGTGCGAACTCTCGTTGTGGAACAGGATGCTCATATCGTTCGGGAACGGTGTGGACGCGTAGATGTTCTCGCTCTTGCCGGCCCTTGGCAGATCGCCGTATCCACCGTACAAACCGCCCGTGATCGACGTGGCGACCGATTCGAAGTCTGCGATGGTCGAAAGCCCAAATCCTCTGAAAAGGATCGCCCCGTGACGCGAAAGATAAGATTCGATCTCGTCGCGATGCTGGCCAGCCCAGTCCGACAAGATCGCTCCGGAGTAGGCTGGCTCCAGAATCAGGGGTAAAGTCCCTCCGCCTTCGGGAAGGCGCTCGCGAACAGGACTGAAACTGGATAAATCAACCGGTTTTCTCCGTCCAATCGCAAATTTAGACGTTTCCATGCTGTTCCTCACCTCGGCAGATCAATCAGTATGCCATCTTCACGTAGTAATTGCAGCCATTTCCGGCCCACTGGTAATGGACCCAGCGCTTACAATAACGGAAGACAACACGAATTTTGAATGAGGCGAGCTCTAGTGGCTGGGGCGGCGGGGATTAGTTTGTGCGCCTGGTGGATCTGTACGCCTTTTGGGGGTCATACCCTGCTTCGTTTTGTCGACAATGCGCATCCCCGGAGCTCGTTCGACGCCTGTCCGGGAGCTGATGCCGTGGTTGTTCTCTCCGGCGACGGTCCGCCGCGGCTGCGCGGACATCGCCAGGCCCCTCTCCGGCGTAGTGAAGCTGGTCTACTTCTGGTGGAAGCCGGCAAAGCCCCCTGGCTGGTCTTCACCGACGGCGGTTGGGAAGGAGATCAAAGCCGGGCGGTTGCGATCCGCGATGGAGTGTCGGATTCAGCCGTTGAGGTGGTGGGTCCCGCCTGGAACACCGACGACGAAGCCCACCTCATTATAAGGAGTGCAGTTGCGCACGGATGGCGGCGGCTGATCCTCGTCACGTCGGGCTATCACATAACGCGATCGCGGAAACTCATGGCGGCTTGCGCCCGGGAGATCGGTGCCCGGATAGAAATTACGGATTTCGTCGCTGATTCAGGCAAGTTTTTCAGTAAGCTCGAGCCGCTGAGGGAATACTCTCCGAGCGGACTTGGCCTGGGACTCACGCTCCGCGCTGCCAGGGAGCTCGCTGGTGGTCTGGGTATATGACCGCCAAATGGTTGGGGATTAAGTATTTACGATTACGTGAAGTCGCGCTTTACGCCCGCCGTACCATAACGGACGTTGTTGCGGATTCAGGTCGCTTCTGGCACACTGATCCTACGGCGAATTGGTCTTCACGGCTGTGAGTCCGTGTGCGGTAGCTTGCTCGCAAATTAACAAATCGAACGCGCCTTCGGCTCACATGCGAAAGTGAGTTCGGTTGATTCGAGTGAAATTCATGAACGAGTTGCGATTGCGATACAGATGCCCGAAATCCAGCTCCGGGCAGTTCTTTTTTCGGATCTTCGGCGCGGCGTTCCTGCTAACAGCCCTTTCTGGCCCCGCAGCTTTCGCCCAGGTTCCTTCTCAGGTCGAGGCGCCCACACCCCATCCCTCCATCACCAGCCAGCTGGATCAGCTGCGCCCGAACTATGTGCTCCGGGCCGGCGATCAGATTCTCATCCGTGCCTTCGAAATGGAAGAAATCAGCGAGAAGCCGTTTCGTATCGACGGTGACGGGTATCTGAATCTCCCGGTCCTCGGCCGAATCAAGGCGGCGGGGCTCACGGTGGAAAGGCTCGAGTCCGTTCTCGTGGATGCATCGAAGCGGTATGTGCGTCAACCACAGATTTCGGTTACGGTCGTGCAGTTCAGCAGCGAGCCGGTGTTCTTCGTCGGAGCCTTCAAGGCGCCCGGCATCTACCCGCTCGGCGGGCAGCGTACGCTCGTGGAAATGATTTCCGCGGTCGGTGGCTTAACTCCCACCGCAAGCAGACGGCTAAAACTCACCCGCCGCTCCGAATATGGCGCGATCCCGCTGCCGAACGCGGTTCCACTTCCGGACGGGAGCGGCAGCAGCGTGGATATCAACCTGGCCAGCCTGCAAAATAATGTAAATCCGGCGGAAGATATTCTTCTCCAGCCGTTCGATGTTCTCAGCGTGGACCGCGCGGAGATGGTCTACGTGATGGGCGAGGTTTCGCATAACGGCGGACTGGACCTCCAGGAGAAGGATTCTCTTTCGGTGACGCAGGCGCTTACGATGGCCGGAGGCTTTACCGTGACTGCCAATACGAAAACCGCCTGGATCCTGAGGCCAATTTCGAATACCTCACGAAGAGCTCAGATTCCTTTGAACATGGACCGAATTCTCAAGGGGCAGGAGATCGATAAGCCGCTCATGCCAAACGATGTTTTATATGTCCCGAAAGCTAATTTCTTCCTGGGCGACAAGCGGAATTTGATAATGCTCCTGCCTATGGTTGTCGGCCTCGCGGGGCTCGGCGTCGCGCTGACGCGATAGGTCCACGCAAGTAGCTCTGAATTGATTCTCCAGCACTGATCGGACGTTTAATGTGCACACTCTAGAAGGCAAGACATTTCCGGCTCTACCCGGCGCCGTTCCCCAGGTCGGCCCGGCCGCCCCCACTCGCGGCATGGCCTATTGGCAGATCTTCCGCGCCCACGTCTGGCTGATCCTGAGTTTCGCGGTTCTGGGATCTCTGGGCGGGTTCGTTTACTGCATCTTCCGGACCCCCGTCTATTCCGCGGCCAGCACCGTGGAACTCTTGCCCCTCAACCAGAGCTTCATGGGTATGAGCGCCGTCGACCCTGAAGCGGGTACCGACATGACGACCTCGTCGGTCACAAATATCCAGACTCAGATCAGGATTCTGACCAGCCGTACCAACAAGGCTCGCGTGATTGAGCGCCTGAACCTCGAAGGCCCCTTGGCGGTGAGCTTCCCTCAAACCTTTTTCACGAAACTCCGCCAGAAGATTCCGATCTTCCGCCGTGACCCTCTGGCCCAGACACGTGACGCGATGGGGCAGGCAGCTAAAACCGCTGCGGCGAAAGGGGTTGGAGCTACACGCCTGATTGACATCGAGAGCCAGTCCACATCGCCTCAGATGGCCGCCCAGTTTGTGAATACGCTGGCGCAGGAATACATCGCTCAGACCTCTTCGTCTCGTTCCAGCGTGTCACAGAAGACTTCGCAATGGATGGAGTCGCAACTCGAAGAGGCGAAAGCCAAGATGGAGGAATCCGGCGAGAAGCTCCGGCAGTTCGTGCAGCAGTCCGGCATGGACTTCTTTCCCGAGCAGATGACTCTCGCGGACTCGCAGATGAAGCAGCTCCAAAACAATGCTTCCGCGGCCGAGGCTGACCGTATCTCAAAGCAGGCGAAATGGGAACTAGTCAAGACCACTCCCGTCGAGCGCCTTCCCGATGTCCTGACCGACGGTTCCATGCAGTCGCTCAAGGGGAAGGTCAACGAACTCAGGATGCAGATCGCTCAATTGACCGCGACTCTGACCCCGGAGCATTACAAAGTACAGCGCATTCAGGCTGAGCTGAACGAGACGCAGGACGCTCTTGATAAAGAAGAAAAGGCTGCCATCCAGCGGGCCAAAAGTGATTATGAAGAGGCCTTGAACCATGAGAAACTCCTGCTCGGCGCCTATCGTTCGCAGACCCACAAGGTTTCGGGGCAGGCTGATAAAGCTGCGCAATACGCAATGCTGAAGCGCGATCTCGACATGGATCAGGCTCTTTATGCATATCTGTCTCAGCATTCAAGCCAGGCTTCGCTGGTTGCCCTCGCCCCCACGAGTAACATCCGCGTGGTGGATATGGCGTCTGTTTCAAGAATTCCGACCAATCCCGTCCCGGAGCGCGACATTCCCGTTACGGGCGTCGCATTAGCCGCTGCGGGCTACGGATTCCTGGTTCTGCGCGAGATGTCACGCCGCAAGAAGTTTACGCGGCTGTTCGAAGCCCCCGGTCATACGACGCCTCTGCTGCGCGTCCCCGAACTCGGAGTCATTCCATCCGTTGAGCCGGAACGAAATAAGAAGAAGCTGGCGGGGATCATTCCCTTGCTCGGCGAAAATGAAGACTCGGAAGAGAACCTCACCCGGCTCGTTCCGCTCGATAAGCGATCGACGCTCCAGGCGGAGTCGTTCCGTCAGACCTTGGTCTCCATACTCCGCACACGGCCTAAGGATCATAATCCGATTTACGTTCTGACCAGCGCCGGTCCTGGCGAAGGGAAGACCACCCTGAGCGTGAATCTCGCTACCGCAATGGCCGAGATCGGCCACAAAGTGCTTTTGGTCGATGTTGACGTCAGGCGGTCTCACATGGATCGGTTCTTCGGCTCAGCCACTCACAAAGGCCTGACCGATCTGCTCGTCTCCGAAGAGGACTTCGAGGACCTCGATATCGGCGAGTACACTCAGCCGACCAGCATCGACGGGCTCGACGTAATGTCTCATGGCGTCGATAAGACCAATCAGCCGGGGCTGGCCTTTTTCTCCCCCAAGATCGGACAGGTCGCCAAACTCCTGCAGCGACAATACGATTGCGTTTTCTTCGATACGTCGCCGGCCCTGCTCTTCCCCGATGCGCGGCTCTGGGGCAAGTATTCGGATGGCGTAGTGCTCGTGGTTCGCGCCGGCGTGACCACGCGTGAAGACGCCTCCGCCGTTTGCAACCGGTTCATCGAGGACGGCATCCCCGTTCTGGGAACGATCCTCAACGACTGGACGCCCGAGGCCGGGTATGACTATGGGTATTACTCCTATAAATCCTACGTAGGGGGCCCCTCTGGCAACGGGGCCCGCGCGTGAAGCACGAGGGACGGGTTGCGATCGCAACCGTAGTCTCATGGTGCAGCCGAATTGTAGCGATTTTATCCGGACTTGTCCTCATCCCCGTGCTCTTCAGGCACCTGGGGAAGGAGGAACTGGGAGTCTGGCTACTGCTGGGGCAAAGCTGGTCGGTCCTCGGGATTCTCGATTTCGGCTTCGCCCCCACGCTGGTGAGGTGGATCGCCCTCGCTAAAGGGGCCAGCGGCAGCGATGTGGACGTCGTCCTCAGAGACGAGAGCCGCAGGGAAATCGCGGATCTCGTTACCACAGGCGCGCGCGTCTTCGGATTTCTGGCCGTAATCGTTTTCGGTATCGCATGGCTGCTGGGATATTTTTATCTCTCGCAGATGGATCTGCACAATCTTTCGTGGCACACCGCGCTGATTGCCTGGACAGTCCTCTGCTTCGCTCAGTCGGTTTCGGTATGGGCGATGATCTGGCCATCACTGCTCTTTGGCCTGGGCTTTGTGGGATGGGACCTGATTCTCGAATCCTCGATGTCGGTGATCACGATCGGCGTTCAGATCGTGGTGTCGCTCTCCGGCGGCGGACTCGTTGGTCTCGCCATCGTGCAGGCCGCATCCGCGGTCACCAGCCGGATTTTGTTCATCACGTTCATCCGGCGCTACCAATCGGATATCTATCATCTCCGCGGCCGATGGAATCCGGCCATCCTGCGCCAAATCATTCGACCGGCGCTGCGATGCTGGCTCACTACGCTCGGCGGAGTGCTGATCATGCAGACCGATCAGTTCTTCGTCGTGAAGGCCCGCGGTGCGGCGCAATTACCCAGTTATCGCGCCGCCTATCTGCTCTGCATCAATGTCCAGATGATCGCGATCTCGGTCGCCCGAACTTCGGCGCCCTTCATCAGTCAACTCTGGAGCGCCGGTGAGCGGTCTCAAGCTCAGCGCCTCACGCGGCAGGGCCTCTTTTTCGGACTCGGCCTGATGTTCACCGGAATCGCAGTGATCTTCGCCGCTGGCGAGGACCTCTTCCGGGTGTGGCTTGGCCCGGGACACTTTTCCGGATATCGGCTGCTCGGCGTCATCTCGCTGGTGATGCTCCTCGAAACCCACAGCTGCATCGTCAGCACATCGTCCCGGGCTACCGAAGACGAGGCGTTTGCCGGATGGGGAGTCGCCGCGGGCGCGCTTAAGGTAGTTCTCAGCATCGCTTTGGTCGGGCCGCTTGGGCTCATCGGGATACCAGCGGGAACATTGATCGCGCAGACGCTCACGAACTATTGGTACATGGCCTATCGGGGGCTTAAGCGCCTCGGCATTCCGTGGGGAGATCACCTCCGCAACGTTCTCGTGCCGGTGCTGCTTATGTTCGGACTGACGATGCTGATTGCGCTCGCAGCGCGTCGTCAGTTGCTCGACAGCGCGCCGGTGGTGCGACTCGGCGGCGTCATCGTCGCCTGCGGGGTGGCGTTTTTGATTACCTGCTGGCTCTTCGTTCTGGATGCCGGCCACCGGCAGAAGTTGCTGAGCCGCTTCTCATTTCTGACCGGGCTTCTGACTCCGGGCAAATCCTGATCGATGACCGTGCGATACTCCGTCGTGCAGATGGGGGCGAGGCGGGACTATGCGGTTCCTGCGCTGCTTCACAGGGCGGGCCTTCTCGAACTCTTTTTCACCGATATCTGCGCTGACACCGGGCTGGGGCGTTATCTTTCCTGGGGGAAGGGGCTGCCCGTCGTCGGCAGTAAACTCAACCGCCTCGCCAATCGCCGGCTCCCCGACGGCATTTCGGCGAAAACCGTTACCTATACCGCCCCGATGCTCCGCCACTACAGGCGAACAATGCGGCACCTTAGCCCAGCCGATCACTTCCGGACCCACGTAACCTGGGCCAATGAACTCGGAGACTCGATCGCGCGCACGGGCTTCGGCCGCTCGACTCATCTCTACTCGATGCTCGGCGAATGCCCCCCCGCCATGATCTCGGCGAGAGCGCGCGGACTGAAGACCGTCAGCGAAATTTACATCATGCTGAGCACGGATTCGATCGTTGCCGAAGAGCGAAAGCGCTTTCCGGATTGGGAGCCCGAAGACCTCGACTACGAATCGTTTCGCGAGGAACTTTCCTCTGAGGACACGCTGCTCCGCAACACCGATATCGCAGTCTGCCCGTCCGAAGGAGTCCGCGCTGACCTCGTAAAGAACTTTCATTTCCCCATCGAGCGGACCGCAATCATTCCGTATGAAGTCGAAGATTCCTGGCTGAACGTCTCCAGCGCGCTGGTCCCCCGGCGTATCCTGTTCGCCGGCGCGGCGGGTCTGAGGAAAGGCATTCATTATCTGGCTCGCGCGGCCTCTATTCTTCGCTCCCAGGGTCATGATTACGAATTCCGCATTGCCGGCGACGTGCTGCCTGCGATCCGGGAGCATCCGGGCGCCGCGGGCCTGACGTTTCTCGGCCGGGTGCCTCGATCGGAAATCGCCGCCGAATTCGCGTCAGCCGACGTGTATGCCCTGCCCAGCCTTGGTGAAGGCTCCGCGGTCTCAACCTACCAAGCTCTCGCCGTCGGGATTCCTGTTGTAACTACTCTGTCCGCCGGATCGGTTGTGCGTGATGGCGTCGATGGCTATATCGTTCCGGAGCGCGATGCGGAAAGTCTCGCCGCCGCGATCGCCCGAATCGTCGAAGACCGCGCTCGAAGGGCGGAGTTCTCCGCTAATGCGCGAAAGCGCGCGGCGGAGTACACCTGGGCCCGCTACAGCGAGCGTCTGGTCGACACCCTTACAGGCAGTCTTTGTGTCAACTGATCTTTCACAGGTTCCGTTCGTTTCGCCTATGCCCGATTCTGCAGAGTTCCCTTTTCTGACGTCTACAGTCGTGATCCCCAGCTACAACCGGAAGGAGGATCTCGAGCGCACCTGCAACGAGGTTTCCAAGCTCCGTCCGGCCCCGGACGCGGTGATCGTGGTGCTGGACGGCTGCACCGATGACAGCAAGGAGATGATCGAATCTCGATTTCCGTCCGTCCAACTGATCGTCCACGCTCGCAGCAAGGGTTCTGTCCCGTCGCGCGACGAGGCGTTTCTGACAGTCAAGACCGATCTGATCGTCAGCTTCGACGATGACAGCTATCCGATGGACTACGACTTCCTTGCGCGAGTCTCCGATCTTTTCCACGCCCACCCGGAAGCGGCCGTGCTGTCGTTCCCCGCGATTCATGACGACGGCGAGCCCGAGGACCCGAACCTCGGACCGGACAAGCCCGCCCGCAATGTCGCGAGTTTCATCAGTGCCGCCGCGGTGATTCGACGAAGCGTCTATGGCTCGATGGCGCGTTATGTCCATTTCTATGAGCACGGCTACGAAGAACCGGATCTGAGTCTCCAGTGCTACGCGATGGGCCGTACGGTGTGGTTCGAACCCACGCTTCGCGTTCGGCATCATCTTTCCACCGCCTCCCGCAGCTGGATTCGCGTCCATCAGCGCAAGGCTCGGAATGAAGTATTGGGCGTGATTATCCGCTCTCCGCTCCGCTACGCGCCGGCGCTAATCGCTTTTCGCGTCTTTCGGCGCCTTCAGGTTGCCCAAAAGGAGGGATGGCTGCTGAAAGAGCCCGTCTGGTGGTGGCAGGCAATCCGCAGAATCCCGGCTTCCCTTCGCATGCGTAAAGCGATTCCGGCGGCGCAGTACATGAAATGGCTCCGCCTTTGCCGGTCCGCCAATGTGGTTGCAGTGGCGGATCGATAATAATTTCGCGATATGGCTTTCTTTGCCCTGCTTCCCTGCCGCGACGAGGCGGACATTATTGGTCAATGCCTCCGCCACGCCCTGACGTGGGCAGACGAAATCTACGTGTTCGATTCCGGGAGCGTCGATGATACATGGGAAATCGTAAACGACGCTGCACGGGCCGAAAAAAGAATTAAGCTGGTCCGGAAACAACCGGTCTTTTTCTCGGAGACCCGCCTGCGCGCGTTCATGTTCGATCGCGCCCGTGGCGCCATGCGTGACGGCGACTGGTTCGTCCGCCTCGACGCCGACGAGTTTCACCACATCACCCCGCCCAATTTCGTGAAGATGCATCTTCGCCGCAGCGAGACCATCGTCTATCATCAGTACTACGATTTCAGGCTCCTCGCATCGGAGGTCCTGGCTTGGGAATCCGGTCACGAGGCGCTCGCCGATCGGGAACGCCCCGTCGAAACGCGCCGCAGACACTTCGTTCCGAGCGTCTACTCCGAACCAAGGCTGTGCCGTTACCGCGCCAGCATGCGCTGGCCGGACGGCGTGTCCTTCCCGTTTAACGCCGGCTTTCTCGCGCGGGAGCGTCTTCCCATTCGCCACTATCCTCATCGTGATCCCGCGCAACTGGCTCGGCGTGTGCGGCTCCGGTCGATCATGATGGAGGATGCCGACAACCGGCGGAACTGGACTCAGCCGGAGATCCATCATTGGGTGGAGGCTGAATGGCGCAAGTTCGTCGCGAAAGACAGCGATCCCGACTTGCGGTATTGGGCCCCAGGCGAAGAACTTCCCACCTACGGCTTCACAAATCACCTTCGCGCGCCCCAGACGCGGTTAATCCAGCGGGCGGTACACGCTTTTCTGCTTCCGCTGCTCGATCGCACCCGACCCACGTTCTCCGGGGAGTCCGCTCTCCAGTTGATTCCGGACGAGACGCAACGGCGCCTGGTGCAGGAACTCGGCCCCAGGTGAGCCGTTATTCGTGAGGATTTCCTCACGCTCCAGCAGGCCAGATCGATCTATAATGGCCCCCGGGTCGGGGCGGATCGCGCCGTCGGTGTATGGCACACCCGTAACAACCGCGGCGTAATAAAGTCAAAACGCAGTTAATCGGATGAAACAAGACGCCGAAATTAGGGTTCTTTTCTCCTGCACCGGCGTCGGGGTAGTGAACCGCGGAATTGAGTCGTTTTTTCGTGAGGCTTTCGACGGCCTGAAGAACACGCCCGGCGTCCGCGCGACCCTCTTGAAGGGTGCTGGTCCGGACACGCCGTCAGAGCGCCGCCTCTGGAATCTCCCGAGAGCCGGGCGCGCCGCGCAAGCGCTGGGACGGGCCCTGAACCGCGACAGCTATGTGATCGAGCAGCTGTCTTCATTTGCGCCAATGATCCGCGAGATCCGGCGCCAGCGCCCCGATGTCATCTTCTACAGCGACAATAGCCTCGGCTTTCAGTTGTTCCGATGGCGCAGACTGATTGGTGTTCCGTACACCCTCCTCTTCTCAAACGGCGGCCCGTGCTTTCCGCCCTTCTCGCGCACCGATCACGTCCACCAGGTCGCTCCCCATTATCTGGAAATGGCGCTCGCGGCGGGTGAACCATCGGGCAAGCACACGATGGTTCCCTACGGCATTCATGTACCGGAGGGGAATCCGGATCGCACCTCGGCTGCTATAAGCGGCGGACGGGCCCGACTCAATCTTCCGGTCGATCGAAAGATCGTGATCAGCGTCGGCTGGATCAGTTCTGGTCACAAGCGGATGGACTATCTCATCCGCGAAATCGCCGCGCTCCCCGAGCCACGTCCCTTCCTCCTGATGCTCGGGCTGATTGACGAAAAGAGTCAGGACATCATCAGACTCGCAGCCGAAGCGTTAGGCCCGCAAGGATTCTCCGCCCGCTCGGTACCTTATGACCAGGTCTTCGATCACTATCGCGCTGCGGACGTGTTCGCTCTCTGCTCGCTGCAGGAAGGCTTTGGCCGCGTTTATCTCGAAGCCCTGATGCACGGACTGCCCTGCGCCGCGCATGATCACGCCGTCATGCGATATGTCCTTGGCTCCGAGGGCTCTTTCCGAGATCTGTCGAAGCCCGGCGCCCTGGCGGAAATTCTGCCGGGCCTGCTCGCCGAGGCGAGCGATCCGGACCTCGCCGCGCGAAGGCGCGAAAGCGTCCGTCGGCGATTCAGTTGGCCCAGTCTCGCTCCGGCGTACCGGCAAATGTTCTTTAACTGTGTTAAACGAAGTCCCGTCTACGGACTCGCCGCCCTATCCCCCGAACGGAATTCCTGAATGCCTTTTTTGCTATTCGTCGCCTTTGCGGCTTTCTGTCTGGTCCTGATTGCCCAGGTCATCGCCAAACCGGAGCGAGTCTATGAGTGCCCCTGGTTCATGGCGTTCGCCTTTACCGGATTCGTCATGCCGCAGGCGTACGGGTTGGTCACCGGGAAGTTCGCCCCGGACGACTGGGTTGCCGCCACCATGGTGATGTGCATCCTCTGCCTGGGCGCCTGCTGGATCGGCTATCACAAGACCAATCCGGGAGGTGTGGCGATGCGACGGCTCAATATCGAAATCGATCCGCGCCGCCTTGCCATCTCGGGATTCCTCTTCGTCTTGATGGGGATCTGGTTTGACCGCCTCATCGACGCGTTGCCTCTGACCGCGAAAGGCACTCAGTGGACCGGTATCGTTACCATCTACGGATTTTTTGCTGGCCAGATCATTACAGGTTTCGCGATTTCTCTGTTCTGCGCCATGAAATACAAGTTCAAGGGCTGCTGGGTGCTCGCGGGCATCGCGGCTGTCATTCCGATCCGCGCTGCGGTCATGTACGGCCGCCGTGAGTCCACCGTGCTCTTTCTAATGACGATCATGCTGGAGCTTTATTTCGTCAAGGGCATAAAGGTTCCGCGCAGCGTCATTATTTCCTTGTTGTTTGCAAGCACGGTGCTGATCCCGGTAACCGAGCAGTACCGCGCATCACAGGATCACGACCTCGGGGCGCTGTACGACGACCTGGATTTTACGGCGCCACTCAAGGCGTACGCGGATCCCACTGCGGTCAGCGAAGTCAAGAATGCGATGTACGTCATCGCCGCGTGCCGCGCGTCGTCGACTTACCAGTTCGGCGCGGCCTACTGGAATCGGCTCGTATTCAACTTCGTCCCGGCGCAGTTTGTCGGCAAGCCGTTCAAGGACGCCCTCATGATCGGCGATCCGGATTTATCCGACCCCTCGAGGCTGGTTGGGGACTTTATCGGCTATAGGCTGCCTGTGGGTTCCACGCTCACGGGGATCGGAGACTCTTTCTATCAGTTCGGGTTCCTCGGCTGCATTTTCTTTGCGGGCATGGGATGTTTCTTTCGGTACATTTGGACGGCCGCGAATTTCAGTGAAAATGCGATAATTCAAGTCTTCTATATTCAGGTAATGGTCGGCGCAATGCACGGATTGACGCACGAAAGTATGGACTTTATGCCTGCGGTTATTTACTCCGGCGGGTTCCTCTTTCTTGTTGTTCTGTTCGCCCGCAAACGCCGGCAGCCTCACGCGGAGACGATGACAGGATTAACGGAACTGCCGAGTGGAAACGCATGACCCCTTCAGCGCCCATATCCAGCGCCGACAGGCCCGAAATCACGGGGACGCAGTGCCTTATTGAAACGGCGGATCGCCTGCCGGCCCCGAATAAACGCATATTCAACCGGTTCGACATTGTTCTGTTTGCGCTTTGTTGCCTGGGTTTGTTGATTTATCTCATCGAATCTGAGTCAATTCGATACCTCGCGCTTCGGCTCGGGGTGCGCCATTAGTCATGGCCCTGGCGCAGGCAATCCGGCGCAGCGATGCAATCCTCGTCCGAATCGTCTGGCTGATCTCGATTCTGATCTTTGCTCTTCAGGCGCTTGCCTGGACGCACCTCGTCACCGGTATACGCGCCATGACCCCGTGGCCGGTACGCGTTGTGACCCTCGCGTGGCTTGTGGTTTGCGTTATCTGGCTGCGCGCCGGCATGGGCAGAGGAGGCGAGTTCGCGGGCCTTTCGTTGCTGCCCCGCTCATGGGCCCTTCGCTTTGCCGGGTTCGCTTATCTGTTCCTGCTGCTGAACACGCTCATCTCCTTTCCGAGCGGGTTTGACGCGATTCACTACCACCTTCTGCTACCGCTCGAATGGCTTCGCAATGGGGGCGTTTGGCCGATGGATCCCGATCCGCTGATGGCGCAGCCCGCCAACGCGGAGTTGCTCTCCCTGCCCGCGCTCTCAATTCACAACGAGGCCTTGGTGGGCCTTGGGAACGCTCTCGGGGCATTAATCCTCGCGATCTCCGTCTATTCGATCGCCCTGAGGTTCACCGAACTCATCGAAGCCGCCGAATTCTCGGTTGCCCTGGTCGTAGGCCTGCCGATCATCCTGTATCAAACGTTCAGTTCTTACACGGATCTCTTCGGAACGAGTATGCTTTTCGCCGCGGCGGCGCTGTTCATGGCTTATTGCGAGAACGGTGAGCGCGCCCTGTGCTGGGCGTCAGCCGTCGCTCTCGGCCTGAGTTTCGGCACAAAGCCCTGCTTCTGGCCGTATTGTGTTTTGTTCTTCGGGGTGATCGCGTTCGTCCTCTGGTCCAGGAAAGCCTACGCTCTCATGACCGTCTCCGCGGCGCTGCTCGCCATCCCCGCGCTGCTATGGTTCGCCCGAAATGAGATCGCGACAGGGAACCCCCTGTATCCCCTCGCGATTCATGTCGGACCCATCGCGCTGAATGGCCTTGATCGGAGCAACTTTGTCGACCCGCATGGGACCGGCGTTCTCGGCCCCTCGCTTAAGGCGTTGACCTATCCGTGGGTCGAATACGTATGGGACCACGGCATCCCCTTCGACGAGCATCGGGGTCTGGGGCCAGCCTTCGCCACTTTCTGGGTTCCTTCCCTCCTGGTAGCCTGCATCGCTGCGGTTCAGGTGCGGCGCGTGGCGGTTCTGGTCGCTCTCTTCGCCGTTTCGTGGCTCGTTTGGTGGGGACCTCTGTACCGCGTACTGCGGTTTGGCCTGCCGGTCATCATATTGATGTGCCTTTTCGGGGCGCTTTTCTACAAGCGAATCTCGACCACCTCCCTGCGTAGACCCGTCGGCGCGCTTCTGGCGGCTGGCACCGCTCTCGGCTGCCTAATGTGTCTCACTACGCCTGCAAGAGACTTTGTAGAGCGCATTCGCGCGCACTCCTGGTCCCGCGCGGTCTACTATGGATATCCCGATATTGTGGACCAACTTCCACCCGGATCCCGGGTTCTGAACCGCGTTCCGGCCGCCAGCAACTTCATCCTGGAGGGCAGGAATCTGACCAACGTCGTTGTAACTCTCCCGGAGTCCGCCAAACCCGCCGCGCTCTGCGACGGCGAATCCGGTTATGCGGTGACGATGGGCGATACCGGCGCCCAGGACGCTGTCCTCCGTACCTGCGCTTCGCTGCTCTATGACGGAGTGCCCCGCTCCATTCACCCCAAAATCACCAAGGAATGGCGAGTCTACCGCTACGCTGCTGCCAGTCAGGCCGCCGGTCATCCGAAGTTCTAGAATCTTCTGCCGAGAAATGAGTAGTTCGCCGACACGCCCCCGCGTCGCCATCATGTTCGACGCTCTGGGCCCCTACCATATAGCCCGGTTGAATTCGGCCGCGCGTCACCTCGATGTCGTCGCCGTTGAGGCGTCCGGAGCCAGCAGCGATTACGCCTGGGACTCTGTGAACGGCCGGTATCCGTTTTCCCGCGTCACACTGTTTCCGCGGGAAACGATTCGGAAGAAGGCCCCCGAGGAAGTCCTTTCCCGCGTGAGAGACGAACTCACGAAGGCGAGTCCCGATTGCGTTGCGCTTCCCGGCTGGTCCGAGCCCGCATCGCTTGCGGCCCTGCTCTGGGCCAGGGACGCGGGCAAGCCCGCCGTTCTCATGACCGAAAGCTCGGCTCATGATGAGCCGCGACGCTGGTGGAAGGAGTTCGTCAAATCCCGGATCGTTTCTCAGTTCTCGGCCGCTCTTGCGGGAGGCGCGCCGCACGTAAAATATCTCAACCAGCTCGGTATGGAGAACGGGCGCGTCTTCACCGGATACGACGTCATCGACAACGAATACTTCGCATCGCGCGTCGCCGAGGTACGCCGCGATGCGGACTACTGGCGCGCAAAAACCAACCTGCCGGTCAACTACTTCCTGGCTTCCGCCCGCTTCATTGAAAAGAAGAACCTGCCCCGGCTTCTGGAGGCGTTCAGTATCTTCCGCGCCAGGCTCCAGCCTTCTTCGCCTTCGGAGCAACCCTGGTCTTTGGTGCTCCTCGGCGACGGACCCTCTGCGCCGGACCTCCGAGAGCTCGCGGCGAAGCTCTCTCTCGGATCCTCCGTACTCTTTCCAGGCTTCCTTCAATACGGCGATTTGCCTGTCTACTACGCGCTCGCCTCGGCATTCGTCCACGCGAGCACGGTCGAGCAGTGGGGTCTCGTCGTCAACGAGGCCATGTCCGCCAGTCTGCCGGTCATCGTTTCGGAACCATGCGGTTGCGCGCCTGATCTGGTTCACAACGGCGAAAATGGCTTCACGTTCGACCCCCTGAGTCCCAGCCAGCTCGCCGACTTCATGGTACGAGTCGCCTCGGAAGAAGACATGCGCAGGTCCATGGGCGCGGCAAGCCTGCGCATCATTAACGAATGGGGGCCGCAGCGATTTGGACACGGGCTAAGTCAGGCCGCGAACGCCGCGCGTGCGCATGAATCCGCGCGCCTCGCTCCCTGGGATCGGGCGCTGCTGAGCACGCTCATCCGAAGATCGACTCGGCAGGAAACCTAGCCGCATGCCTTCCGGCACAATCTGGCACGTAATCGGCAGCCTAGACCCGAGTCGCGGTGGGACGACCGCCGCCGTCGCGGAGATCAGTTCGCGATTGGCGAAGCGCGGCCATCCGACCAGAATCCTCGCGGGTGCGGCCGCCGGATCGATCGAATCCGACCTTGCGCACTGGGACCGCCTTCGCGCCGCCGGCGTGCGTCTCGATATTGAAGCCGCGTCCGGGGTCCCCCTGCGGTCGCCGGCGCTGACGAAGCGGATCTCGGATTCAGTTAAATCGGGGGACGTCGTCCATTTTCACGGCGTCTGGGAAGGATTGCTCTGGGACGCCGCCCGAGTGGCCGAGCGCGCCGGCGTCTCATATATGGTCTGCCCGCACGGCATGCTCGATCGATGGTGCCGCGCCCGGTCGAGGTTTAAGAAGGCCTTCGCCTGGAACCTCGGAGCCCGCCATTTCGTCCGGCGCGCGGGAATTGTTCATTGCCTTACCGAGCATGATCGCGTCGAAACTCAGGAGGTCTGCGGTCCCGCTCCCGTCAGGATCATTCCAACCGGAGTGGATCCCACCGCCTTCCCTGTTCGCGAAGCGCGCAGCGGTCCTCCGCGGCCTCTCGAAATCCTGTACCTCGGCAGGGTTCATCCGAAGAAAGGGCTGGATGTCCTGCTCGAGGCGTTCGCGTCAATGAATCATCCCGCCGCACTGAAGATCGCCGGACCATCCGACGATGCGGCATTTGAAAGCCGGTGTCGCGCCATCGTGAGCGACCGCAACCTGGCTTCGAGAGTGCGCTGGCTTGGCCCCCTGCTCGGCGAAAGGAAACTTGCCGCCTTCCGCTCGAGCGATGTATTCGTTCTCCCAAGCTGGCAGGAAGGTTTGAGCATTGCGGTCCTTGAGGCCTTGGCCTGCGCCCTTCCCGTGGTCCTTTCCGAACAATGCCACTTCCCTGAAGTCGGCCATCACCGCGCCGGCTTCGTGGCGCCCAACGAAGCTCAGGCAGTTGCTGCCTCGCTGGATACCCTGGCCGCGATGGACGAAGCGAGTCGCCGTGAAATGGGAGCGGCCGGTCGCCGTCTCGTGGAAACCAGCTACAGTTGGGATTCGATTGTGAACCAACTGGAGATCGCCTACTCTGAGCTGGGCTATCAAAATTCTTCGAGTCGCGGCAGATCGCGGGACGCTGTCATCGCGGTCAAATCCGCGCCGGATGCATCACGCTCATGAGCGACCCGCCGGTTTACGTGAATCGGCTCAGCATCGCGAATCGATTAGGCCGGGTTGCGTGGGCCTTGGTGTGGCTCTTTCTGTACAGGCCGTCGCCCAATATCCTTCATGCCTGGCGCAGGTTTCTTCTGCGCCTGTTTGGCGCGCGCATCGCCGCGGGCGCCCATCCTTATCCACGCTGTAAGATCTGGGCGCCATGGAACCTCACTATGGGCCCTCATAGCTGTCTTGCGAACGACGTTGACTGCTACTGTGTCGCGCCGATTCGATTGGGCGCCTTCGCCCTGGTGTCGCAGTACAGTTATCTCTGCGCGGCGACGCACGATTATCAGAATCCCGAATTCCTGTTAATCACGAAGCCGATCGTTATAGGCGACCGAGCATGGGTCGCGGCGGGCGCCTTCATCGGCCCCGGCGTCGAGATCGGCGAGGGCGCGGTGTGCGGCGCCCGGTCGGTGGTCACCCGCGATGTCGAACCGTGGATGGTCTGCGCGGGCAACCCCGCGAAGCCAGTCAAACGGCGCCGAATGCCGGAGGACGCCACGTCGGTCGGACGGCAAAATGACGTACCGATTTCCTGAAAATTCATCTCATCCACGCGCCATTCGCGTGAATCTCATTCATGGCTGATTCGAAGCAGAAACAATATCCCCAGGCGGGATCCGTTCCGGTATCCGTTCTGATCCCGGCCAAAAACGAAGAAGAGAATATTCAGGCGTGCCTGGATTCGGTTCGCTGGGCCAACGATGTCGTTGTTGTCGACTCGAAAAGCACCGACCGCACGTGCGAGATGTCCACCGCGGCAGGTGCGCGGGTGATTCAGTTCCACTACGTTCCAGGCGAGATGAAGAAGAAGAACTGGGCGCTCTCTTCGGTCGACTTCCTCAATTCCTGGATACTGATCCTCGACGCCGACGAACGCATTACGCCCGAACTGGCGGAAGAGATCGCTCGCTCCGTTCACGATCCGAAGGGCTGCCCCGGCTTTTATATCAACCGCCGGTTTTTCTTTCTGAATCGCTTCATCCGGCACGCGGGCTATTACCCGAGCTGGAATCTTCGCCTCCTGAAACGAGGCAGCGGCATGTACGAAGATTTCACCGGTCAGGACACCGGCTCAGGCGACAACGAAGTTCACGAGCACATCATCCTTGATGGAAACGCGGGGTACCTCAACCATCCCATGGATCACTTCGCGTTTCCGACCATCGATCATTTCCTGCAGAAGCACATCCGCTATTCGAATTGGGAAGCGCGCGTGCAAGCCCGCCTGGAGGAACGCGTTCAGCTCGACCAGGCGAGGACGGGAATCTCGCGGTCGCTGGAACTGAAAAGGTTCCTAAAGAACGCCGCTCGAAAGTTTCCGTTCCCCCACTGGCTCCGCTTCGCTTACCATTACTTCATCAAACGCGGATTTCTCGACGGCAAAGAGGGTTACGTCTTCTGTCATCTGTTGGCCGAGTACGAATTCTGGATCGCGGCAAAGCGCTTCGAATTGGGCATGACGCCCCTCCATACGGCGAAACGCTGACTCCGATTCTCAGATTCAGTGGATGCGTTTTCGCAAAATTGGGTCGCCCCGCCTGTCGCGGCCAGCGGCGGCATCCTTGTAAATCTGGATTACGACGTCGTTGGCGCTGTGCGGATACCAGCCATCGAACAGAAGCACGCTACCCTGACGGACCGCTTGGGTCAGCTGGTCTTGCACGGCTGCGATTTGCTGGTCTGCGGGTACCCGGATGAGTCCCGCTGCGTCGGGGTAGATCAGCAACGTCTGTGCATCGGGGAAGATGTATCCGTTGATCGCGTCGGTCCAGGGGTACGTATAGGCGTAGTGGAGGGTGCTTTTCCATTCGGGAAAAATATAGACGTCCGGATACTGTGCTCTTAACCGCCCGAACACGTCTGCGGGTGTGAGATCTCCGTTGTAGTAAAGATTCGAATCAACGTAGAAAAGGGTTGCGCCCCAACGCACGTACGCATACTGAATCTTGGACTGCATCGCCTCGAAAGGATCGGGCGTATTGATCTGCTGGCCATAGAAGTATTGAACGCGGCTGGCGTTTCCGGCGTCTACGTGCAGGGTGAGGGACACGGGCGACTCCACCGAGGCGATTGGATAGTTGCTGGTGCCGAACGCAAGCTCACCTCCGGCGAGATCACCGGCCCAGGATGACTGGAATTTGGCGCCGCTCACCCAGGTCACTTTAGTCCCGGCTACATTGATCACGCCAATTTCGACGTTGAATACCTGAGGCCGCAGAGTAAAACCGATAGGAAAACCGGCCGCCTTGAATTTTGCGACGTAGGCATCCAGCGCCCCGATCAACTCGGGCGCCAGAATCTCCGCCTGCGTAGGGTCGCCGATATACGACAGGTCGAGTTGTTGACCCTCTATATCCCATATGATCCCTCCTAATGCGCCGACGCGAGTCATCTCTGCGATACTACTGTCCGCCGAGCTCAGCAGAGCCTGCTGGAATTTCGCGAGGCCCTGAGAAGTGGTGATATCTACCGAAGAATCGTTGAACCAACCGCGCGGATTCGTGGGAAAGGTCGGTCGAAACCGGCCGCTGAGCGAAAGCCTCGCAATGGGCTTCAGTGGAGCGGGCGCAGTGAATGCCCTCGGATAGGTAGTGCTATACAGAGTATAGATGTCCCCCGCGAGTTGCGTTTCCGGGACCCCCGGCCCGCCAAAGCGAATCGATGTATTGATCGTGTCGGTTCCTCCGGGAGCGATGGGACGGATGACCGCCGGCCAGTTCGGATTCAGGTTCGCCCCGGGATCCACATTGAGCATTGCGAACCACTTGGTGTTCGGCGGGTTCTCAGCCTGCCAGAAGCCCAGCGTCATCGGCCGCGTGACGTCTTCGTTCACCAGATCAACCACCCCGCTGGTGTAATCCCAGTAAATCGAAGACGGGGCATCCAGGTTAAACCTCGCCACGTTGGTGGGATTTAATGGAGCTGCCGGGAGTAGCAGGCCCATCGAGTAGAACCAATAGCGGTAGATCGTCAGCCCAGAGTTGTTCTGGATCTTCACATCAATGGTAAGTTTGTCGCCGATAGCCCGATACTGGGTGAGGATCGTGCCCCAGTCGAATGTCTGAGTCACGTCGCCCGCGGGAGTCGTAACCGTGCTGATCGGCGTGGTGGTCAAGCCCGTCACCGAGTTGGGATCGTTCGGATCAGAGCCAAAAATGTTGACCAGACTAGGCGCCCCCGGGTATCGGAAGTTTTGCCCATTCCAGATGAGGGTTGCAAGGCCCTTGGAACCCATGGTGAATGTCACCCCGGTCGAACTGGTGGGAACCGGCTGAGCGGTCGTCATATTTCATCCCCTCCTGCGTCCCTCTTCGCGCGAGCGCAACGCAGGCGTGGACGCCCCGCGGTTGATTTCGCGGGGCGTTCGACGATGATCTGATCCTTTACGATTTAAAAAGGTTTAACAACTCTGGAAAATCTGCCGCATTAATTCGAAAGCTGGCAAACCTTAACGTCTAAACAGGCTGGATTCCGCCCTGATCTGATTCACGGCGCCAAGGCGTAGATGAGGGAAACGACGTCGTTTCCCGGATGCCGATACCATCCATCAAACAGCAGGATGTTCCCGGCGCTGACAGACTTGATCAGCGTGTTTTGCATGGCTCCAATATTTGCGTCGTTCGGAACCCGGACCAGCCCCGCGGCATTGGGGTATAGGTTCATCGAAAGCGGGTCCGGCGAGACGATACCATTCGTCGAGTCGAGAAATCCATACGTATACGCATAATCCCGTGGAGTCTTCCACTCGGGGAAATACGCCGTCCCGGGGAGTGTCTGCGTTAGTTGCTGAAAAACTGCCGCGGGGGTCATATTGCCCTTGTAATCCAGATCGCAATCAACGTAGAAGAGAGTCGCGCCCCAGCGCTGTTTCGCGTATTGAGCCTTGGTGTACAGGACTCCGTATGGGTTGGCTGTATTCGTCTGCAATCCATACAGGTACGGGACGGCGTTGGCTGTGCCGGCGCTCTGCCTCAAAGTGAGCGAAGTGGGTGACTGAACCGAGGCGATCATATAATTCGAGCCCCCGATGGTAATTTCCCCTCCGGCGGGCTGATTCACCCACGCGGACGAGAACTGGGCGCCGCCCGCCCACGTAACATTAGTCCCGGAAACGTTGATCGTTCCCTTTTGAACGCTGAATACCTGGGGCCGCAGCGTGAAGCCGATCGGCAAGCCTGCGGATTTAAATTTCGCCATGAAGGCGTCCAGAACCCCAACCAACTCCGGAGCGAGCGTCTCGGCCTGCGACGGATCTCCGATGAATGTCTGATCGAGTTGTTGCCCTTCGATGTCCCAGATGATTCCGCCTGCGGCTCCCATCCGCGTCATCTCTGCAACGGCTGAGTCGGCTGCGGCGAGCAGTCGAGACTGAAACGTCGCGATGCCCTGAGAAGTGGTCACATCGATGCTCGGATCGTTGAACCACCCACGCGGATTCTTCGGGTATGTCGGTCGGAACTTCCCGTTGAACGAAAGCCGCGCCATCGGCTTTCGAGGCGCGGGCGCAGTAAAAATTCGCGGGTACGTCGCCGCGTAGCGCGCATAAATATCCCCGGCCATCTGGAGGTCGGTAGCGCCCGGCGGCCCGAACCGAAGCGAGGTAGTCAGCGTGTCCGTACCGCCAGCCGGGATCGGGCGGTTAATGGCAGGCCAGTTCGGGTTAAGGCTCTGAGTCGGGTCTACATTGAGCGAAACCCACCAGCGAGAGGCTGCCGGGCTTTCCGCGGCCCAAAAGCCAAGCGACAGCGGCTGGATCACGTCCTCATTGACGAGGTCTGCCGTGCCCGTCACATAATTCCAGAGGACGGATGAGGGCGCATCCATGTTGAAACTCATGTTATTGGTCGTGTTGACAGGTGTTGCGGGGAACTGAAGCGCCAGAGGAAACATCCAGTAGCGGTTGATGCTCTGAGAACTCGTGTTCTTGATTGTCACGGTCATCAGCAGCTTGTTGCCGATCGCCTGATACTGCGTGGTTGCCGTTCCCCAGGAGAATGACAGCGTGATCGTCCCGTTCTGCTGATTGACCACAGTCTGCAGAGGTGTGGTCGGCGTCTGGTACCCCGCGGGGTTCGCGAGATTGAGCCACGCGAAACTCGGTGTAGTGACGCCACGGTACAGGAAGTCCTGATTGTTCCACTTCAGGCTCGTAAGACCGCTGGGCCCCATCGTGAAGGTAACGCCGGACGTCACCGTCACGTTAGCTGTGGCAGTTTTTGTCGGATCCTGGGCGCTCTGCGCCGTTACCGTGACGGTCTGGGCCGCGCTGACGCTCTGTGGCGCCGTGTAAAGCCCGGAACTGCTGATTGACCCGACATTCGGCTGAACCGACCAGTTAACAACCTGGTTCGTAGTCCCCAGAACGGCGGCGGTGAACTGCTGTGTCCCGGCGGGCGGCATGGTAACGCTGCCCGGGCTCAGCGAAATACTCACGAGCGGCGTTAGCTGGACTGTCGCGCTCGCGCGAGTCGTATTATCCGCCAGGCTTGTGGCGGTGATTGTCACAGTCTGCTTCGCGTTGATCGTTGCCGGAGCAACGTACGCGGCGGTGCCTCCAGCGGATGTCAAGGTCCCGATTTGCGGCGCAAGTGACCAGGATACTCCCGAGTTGGTCGTACCGCTGACGGTAGCAGAGAACCGCTGGACGGCGAGGGGATTCAGCGTAATGGCCGCTGGGCTTATTGATACCGTAATCGCTGCCCTCGCGATCTGAGTCGCCAAAAAGTTTGAAAGAGCTATAAAAACTACGATGATAGTACGGCTGGGCGACGAAATGAAACTCTTAGTACATGCCATATAGGCATAATGGTACTAAAGTTCTAGTACTTATTACGCGAGGTTAATAGGATTTTGCTAACAGAATCCATAGGATTTTTCCGTACAGACGTAGTGGACGCAAAATTTAATTGAAAGCTCAAGAAATGAGACAGCGGGCCTACGGGGCGAGCGCGTAGATCCGCGAAACGACATCGTTCCCAGGATGGCGGTACCACCCATCGAACAACAGGATGTTACCAGAACTGACCGCTTTGATCAGTGTGTTCCGTGCCGCTCCGATCTTCGAATCGTCGGGTACCCGAATCAGCCCGCCAGCATTCGGATACAGAGTCATCGTGGTCACGTCCGGTGACGTCGCTCCATTCATCGCATCTAAGAAGGGATAGGTGTACGCGTAATCCCGTGGGCTCTTCCATTCCGGAAAGAACGTCGCGTTCGGAAACGCCTGAATCAGTCGCCGCCACACATCCGCCGGCGTGAGATTGCCTGTATAGTCCAGCGTGGAATCGACGTAGAACAGCGTTGCTCCCCAGCGCTTCATTGCGTACTGCACTTTTGCGTTCAGAACCGAAAACGGGTCGCCCGTGTTCGTTTGCAAACCATAGAGATACGGGATGGCGGTCGCGTTGCCCGCGCTGCGCGCCAGTGTGAGAGAAGTCGGCGATTGAACTGAGGCAATCCTGTAATTGTTGTTCCCAATCGTAATGGATCCGCCCGCGGGCTGCTGCACCCACGCGGACGAAAACTGCGATCCGCTGACCCAGGTGACGGATGTCCCGGAAACGCTGATCGTCCCTTTTTGAACGCTGAAGGCCTGGGGCCGAAGCGTAAAACCAATCGGAAAGCCTGCGGATTTGAACTTCCCCACAAACGCATCCAGAACGCCGACCAGTTCGGGAGCCAGCGTTTCGGCTTGCGACGGATCACCGATGTAGGACTGATCGAGCTGTTGCCCCTCGATGTCCCAGAGGATCCCGCCGCCCGCTCCGACTCGCGTCATCTCCGCGATAGCGCGGTCCGCCGCCCCGAGTAGACCCCTCTGAAACGCCGCAATACCCTGAGGCGTTGTCACATCCACATTTGCTTCGTTGAACCACCCACGGGGATTGGTGGGGAAGGTCGGCCGGAAGGATCCCGTAAACGAAAGGCGCGCAAGCGGTCTTCTGGCGGCGGTCGAAGTGAGCGCCCGCGGATAGGTCGAGGAGAAGAGTGCGTAGATGTCGCCCGACATCTCCATCTCCGTAGCCCCCGGCCGGCCGAACCGGAGAGAGACGGTAATCGTATCAGAACCGCCGGGGGAAATCGGTCGATTTACCGCGGGCCAGTTCGGGTTCAGACTCTGAGTCGGATCGACAAACAGCGAGACGAGCCATTTCGAGGCCGCCGGATTCTCCGCCTGCCAGAATCCCAGAGCCAGGGGCGTTGTGACGTCTTCGTTCACGAGCGCAGCCGTCCCCGTCACGTAACTCCAACGGACCGATGAGGGCGCGTCCATGTTGAACGTCATGTTGTACGCAGTGTTTACCGGCTTCACGGGGAACTGGATCCCGAGGGGATACATCCAGTAGCGCGTCAGCGTCTGAGAGCTTGTGTTTTTCAGAGTTACTGTGATCAGCAGTTTGTTGCCCGCGGACTTGTATTGTGTCGTCGCGGTTCCCCACGGATACGTTTGGGCGACGGTCCCTTGCTGAGGATTTGTCACCGTCTTGCTAGGCTTCCCCATTATGTTATTCCCGGGGACGGACGGATTTCCCAGATATACCTGGGCGAAACTAGGCGCCGAGGCCCCCGCGTAGAGGAACTCCTGGTTGTTCCACTTCAGACTGGTCAACCCGCTGGAGTCCATACTGAACGTGACGCCGGTCCCGAGATAGACCTGCGCGGTTGCGGTCTTTGTCGGATCCTGTGTGCTTTGCGCCGTCACCGTGACTGTTTGGGGCGCACTGACGCTCGATGGCGCCTGGTAAAGGCCGGAACCGCTGATCGAGCCGACATTGGGCTGCAAGGACCAAGTCACACCCTGATTCGTCGTCCCCTGTATTGCCGCAACGAACTGCTGCGTACCCGAAGGTGGAAGAGTCGCGCCCCCGGGAGTAAGTGAAATCGTTACGAGTGGAACCAATTGGAGCAACACGGTCGCGTAACTCGTTTTATTGGAGAGACTTGTAGCTGTGATCGTTACCGTCTGAGCGGTCTCGATGAGCGCGGGGGCCACATAAACAGCGGTATTGCCTCCAAAAATCAAATCTCCAATCTGCGGCGTGTAAGACCATTTCACCCCTTTGTTGCCTGAACCGCTGACGGTAGCGGAAAAGCTTTGCACTCCCAACGGGTTTAGTAAAGCCTCCGGTGGCGCGACCGATACAGTCACACTGGCTGCCATCGCAGGGTGGGACAAGCAAGTACCCAAACCCGCTCCGAATACAACGACGAGGGCAAAGCTCCGGACGCGCCTGGATGCGCGCGCGTTCCCGGTCTTGCATTCGTAAAGCATTGGCGGCAGCGACATATTCGCCAGATTCTGTTAGATTCAATGCGAACACAGAATAGCGCCACATTTCAAGTATTGAAAAGTACGATTATTGAAGCTCGCCAAAACATTCCGCGTTCGTTGGCGGCCAGTGGAAATATTACAGGGAAGGACTCAAACCCTAAAAGCCCTCACAACGCGATGAGCCAGTCCTTACGCGGACTCGATACGTTGCCCCCTGTTTATGCCTGTCGGCGCTTTCGAAGCTGGAAAAGAGCCAGACCGGCGAGACCGAGAGCCAAGAGGCCATAGAAACCCGGTTCCGGAGCGTTAGCCGCAACGTTGGGCGTGTCGTTGTCTCCCCCGACAAGGTTCGGTACGTTGCCGGTATGGGAATCGCCTTTGTGGTCCCCCGATGAAGAATCATGGGTGATCGAACCTGAGCCCGAACCCTCGTGGTGAAGCGTGCTGAAGTTATACACGCCAGCATTCAAAACGGGGATTGCCACTGAAAGAGCTAGCACCCCGATTATTTTCCGCATGCAAGGTCCTCCTGATTGACGCGACGTCAGCTAGGCCATTCTAGCGCTCTAGGAGTACCACCGCAAAGGATAAAACGGATGAACTAATACAGATTACGGAAGAATGACTGGGAGGGTATTCGAGGACCCAACCTCATTTGTGACAGTGACCGCGACGCTTTGCACTTCTTTCGTGAGATCGGTCGTGCTCGTCGAGCTGGTATTGCCGTTACTGAGCGTAAACGGCAGATCCAGATTGAACTGCCCGCCCGTTGCCTGTCCGGCCCCCGTCTGGAAGAAGGATTGGGCCGCCGCGGTTACATCGGCGGTAAAGGTCGTTGCCGACAGATTCGACCCCGATGTCGGAGTCAAGGTGACGGTCACCTTCTCGATGTTCCTGGTGGTCGTGTATCCGTGAACCGTGACGGTAAACGATGTCAGCGTCCTCCCACTGAGGGAGGCGGAAAGTTCCACGGGCGCAAGCGATGGCACCGTAATCGTCAGAACCGGGGGATTCGGCGGGGTCACATTCGTCGTGCCGATTAAAAACGACGGCGTAAACGTGATGATGCTCGCGACGGTCCCCGTCTGAAAACGGACCAGAGGCGCCCCATTCGCGAAGATCGCCTGAAGGGTATTCGCCGGTATCGTGAATGCGACGGTCCGGCCGCCGGTCGAAAACTGCACTGCGGGATCCGCGGCGAAGTACAACGACGTATCGAGCATGGTCACAACGCCCTGGAGATCCACGGGATATGGCGACGAAAGCGTGAGCCCTATGGCTGGCTGCGCAAATGGCTGTTGGCTTCCTGAGGCTCCCGTAAAACTGGACGGGGGCGCCAGAGAGAAAACTGCTCCTATCCCGGTGAGGTTAATTGTAGTTGTATCAACCAGCAGAGCCGTCGTGGCCTGCCCCGCATTGTGCGGCGCGAAGATCGCGCTAAAGCTGACCGAGGCATTCGGAGCGAGCTGAACTGGCAACGTGGGCAAACCGGTCAGCGTGAACGTCCCTGTTGTGTCCAACACGCCAATACTCCCGATCTGCGCCTGTGTCGTCCCGGCGTTGGTAATCGTGATCCCGAACGTCGTCGACGAACCCACTCCCGTCACGGGGAAGACAACCGGTCCCGGCGGCGTTATGTTAGCCGGCGACCCGCCGGGCGAATACGAAAACTGGAGTAGCGGCCCCAGCCCGGAGCCATTCAAAAAAAACGAATCGCTGCCGATCTGCAGCCGCCCGGTAACCGAGCCGCTCGCCGGGGGTGTGAAAGTGATTGTGACGGTGTTCGTCTGTTGCGGCTGCAGGGTTGTGGGCAGAAACGGAGTGTCCGTTAGGGTAAATCCGGCGCCGCTGATCACAATCGTACCCAGCAGAAACGCCAGAGTCTCGACATTCTGGAACTGAATCGTCGCCTGGGCTTTCCCGCCGACCGCCGCGCTGAAAGAGATGGTCTGTCCAGGCGTCAGCGACGAGGTTGTTCCGTTCTGATTCAACTGATACTGGAGAAAGCTCGAGATGCCCTTCCCGGTCAGCGTCGATGTCCATGAGCCGCTCGCAAAATTCGCCTGCAGGGTCGCATTCGCAACTCCCGTCGTCGTGGGCGTAAACTGAACCGTCAGGGTCAGCGTCGTGTTCGGGTTGAGGTTCGCAGGAAGAAGCGGGATGCCGACGATCGTGTATCCGCTTCCTGCCACTCCGATCGATGTAACGGTCGCTGCGCCGCTTCCCGAATTCACGATATTGACTACGGCCGTTGACGTGACGCCAACCAGCGTATCCGGCAGCGTAATCGTTCCGCCGCTGTTGATCGGCACAAAGCTCCCGGAGGTGAGTTGTCCGACCACCACGTTCGGAGCTGTACCGACCAGATTCAGCGAAATCACGCCGTTGGTGATCGGGATGCCTGCCGTACTCACTTCGTTAAAAGCCCAGCCGACGGTCGCCAGCGCCTGAGTGAAGCTCGCCGCTTTATAGTTAACCGGAAAGCTGGTCGAATCCAGGGGCTTCAACGTAACCGTGCCCGAGCCGCCCGAAAAACTGGTGGATCCCTGGAACTGCACCGGTGACGGAAACGTGGCGGTTCCGGTCCCGATATATGTAATCGTCACGGTCGCCGAGGCGCTCTGTCCCACTGCTGGCGCGTTGACGGTCAGGACGCCGCCGTTAGCGATATTGACGGACGTTCCGTTCTGCTGTACGGACAACGAAAACTGAGCCTGCGCCAGAAACGGCGTCGCGATCAGGCTGAGAAGAAGGAAGCCTCGGCGCATCGTGTATTTATTGTTCCCGGGGTACGAACACGACCTGAGGGGGGTTGGAGGTCTCGAGAAAGTAAAACGGCTGTTTCGCGTTGCCGGCGGACGCCAGCAGTACAAATCCAGGCGAAAAGGGAGTCAGTCCGGCGACTTCGCTGCTCGTGGAAACCTGGCCAAGCGGCGCCCCACTGCTCGAATCGAATACCTGGATTGTCGGAGCTTCACGGTCCACCGCGAAAATGCGATCGCCGCTGTCCGACAGAGCAAGGCCGACGGGATTTTTCGCAAACGCGTTCTGCGCAATGAAGACAGAAGTCGTCGGATTCGTCGTGATGTTGTGAATCGCGCTGATCTGCTGCGAGGCGCCGTCCGCGACAAAAGCGGTCGGCGCGGAAGGTGAGAACACCGCCGCGACGGGCACGCCGTCGAAGTCAATCGCCGTGGGCGCCGCATTTGGCGTCACGACGTAGAGTCCGGTCTGCGCGCCGGTTCGTCGCGCCAGCAGCGCTGTCTGCGCAGCGTTGTCGACGGCCAGAATCCACCACGCCGACCTCTGCGCGCCTGCTTGGCCCGTCCGCGCAGCGCCTCGCATCGCGCCTCGTTGCGTGGCGCCGTCCAGTTGCCAGCGCGAGCTTGTGTAAGGACTCGAGCCCAGGTTTGCAAGCCACACGACCTCATCGCTCTGCGTGAGCGCCGCCGCGCTGTTCGAATCCGACGACCAGAACAACTGACGCGGAGCGAAGTTTCGGTCGAGAGCCTGACTCAGGTTGGGCGAACGCAGGTCCGCAATCAGCTCGACTTGACCCGAGTGCGCGACAATTGCCGATTTCCCGTTCGGCGCCAGTGATGCCCACGTCACGTTCGAGAGAATCGGTGCGCCCGCGACAGCCGCCCCGATATAGCCGCTCACTGGCAGAATCTGTCCGCCGGCGGCGTCATAGACGTAACCGCTCGACGGCGCGCTCCATGTGGGCGTGGTCTGCGCCAGCGAAACCGCACAGCACAAGATGCTGAAAACTCCCGCCGCGGCTGAAGTCAGTAATCGCATATTGTGATCAATGGAAGACAGGCGTGCCCGGCGTAACAGTCACCGTTTCCGAGGAACTGGTCAAAACGACCGCGAGCACGATTCCAGTGACTGCCGCGCCAGTGATAATCCAGAAAAGCTTCTTTTTGTAAAACGGCTTCCCGGGGTTGGCAATATTGGGCTGGGCTTCAGCGACGCGCGTTCGCGCGCTGTTGGTTTGCGTAACCTTCGCTTCGCCCTTGCGCGCTCCGAGCGTCGCCGTCACTGTGATTTCGAACTTTTCGGCCGATTTCGGAACCAGCGCGGGCGCCGCAGCCTGGCCGCTCGCGTCCGTGCGAGTGGTGTAGGTAAGGCCGTTCCGCGCGAACGTGCCAGCGTTGCCGTTTCCAGGTAGCGTAAACACCACCTCCGCGCCTTCCACGGGGAATTCATTCTCGTCGCGAACTTCGACGATCACCGCCGTCGACTGCAGCGTGGGGATGGAGTTTACCGCCTTGTCACCCTCGAGGATGACTATGTTCAGGTGCGGCTGGGAAAATGGAACCGCCCCTGGGACCGGAACCTGATTTACCGGAGCCTGATTTGACGGCGGCGTAGCTGCCTGGGCTGCGTTTGCCTGGCTTGCCGGCGCAGGAGCGGGAGGATTTTGAGCGGCAAGATAGGGGGAGGCGATTACAAGGGCCAGAAATAGGCTCAGCGGTCGGCTGAAGGCCGGGTGAATCATGAATGTGCGTTCCCCGAAGGGAAATACGAAAGCATCTCTGTGTACATCGCCTGCGCCAGCCGCGTCGCCTTCTCAGTCGCCGTCCGGCTGTCGCTGGTCACTGGCACAGTGATACGTACAAGAGCCATATCGGTTCGATTGTCCACTATAGCATCCCAGATCCGATGCGCCCTGAGCTGTTGTTCGAATGTGTACACTGCGTTGAATGTCTGAAACCAGTAGAGAACCACTTCGCGATCCGAGTTCTTGCTGATCTGGTAGTAGTTCACTGGAATGGAACGGTTCGCCCCCGGCACGGTGATCTGCTCCACGCGGGACTCCGTCGGGTTCCAGCCTGCCCCCGGGAGGCAAACCTTCGGATCGTGCGCATTCTTCGCCCGAAGCTGAGTCTTGTAGTAAGCGACGAACAGTTCAGCCACGGTCCGGCTGCGCGAATCCTGATAGAGGCGTGCGAGGTAATCGTCCGGACCCAGCATGTCGAGCGCTTCCGGTGTCACTGAAACACTGGACGTCTGCGACCATCCCTCCATCTTGGGAGGAATACTTGAAAGCGGAGGAGGCGAAGGCATGTAAGGATCCCGGGAGAGCGCGTACGAGCCGATCGCCTGAAGCGCCAGCACGGCCACAACTGCCGTTGCAGGTAGTCCGGCGCGGGTCACGAGGGACACGCCCCAAGCCGGTGATCGCTGGCCGCGAATTGCCGGTGGAGTAAAAGCACTGCTACGAAACCTACCGTGACCGCCACCCACCCGACAATCTCATGCCGCGTTCCCTCGGTCCATTCGGGATGATATTTGCCGAGCACGCCCGTAGAAACAATCCGCAGGACGTTCACGATGATCGCCGAAGGAATTGAGGCGGCTGCGATCAGGACGCGGCGCCAGGGCCGCGTTTCAAAGAAATATGCGTACACAATGCAGAAAAAGAACAGCGCCATCAGGGAACGCAGTCCGCTGCAAGCCTCGACCACAGACAACTGCATATGCGTTAACTGGAGAATATTCCCTTCCCGATAAACGCTGTAACCCAGCAGTTCGAACGCGCCTTCCGCCAGACTCGTGGCAAGCAGCTGAAGCGGCTGCGTGATCTGCCCGTAAAGCACATCCGGGACGGGAAATGTGAAAAAGAGCAGAGTCAGCGGAAAAAGCAGTTGCTTGAGGGCCAGCCATCCTCCAAGACAAAGGAAGCAACCGGCCATCGAAAACTGAAACGCGAACCGGGCGAATGTGGTGGAATTCGCCAATGTGGCGGCTAGTCCTATAACCGCCCCGGCAATGACGAAACTAAGTGACCAGAAACTTCCCGTGTTGGCCGGCTTCGTGAGTACGTCCCGCTTACTCCAGGCGATGTATATCGCGATTATCGGCGCAAAAAACCCCTGCGCCATGTCATCGCTGGAGACAATTAACCTGCCCGTCTGGATCATCATGGGCAAGTAGGTAATAATCAGAAGGATCGCTAGCACCAATATGCGTGCCCGGATCGTTCTTTCAGTACTCTGAGAGTCCGGCCCCACGTTCCTGACGACGGAACTCACGGATATAATCGTATTCAAAAGAACTTCCCCTCGACAATATCATGAGTCCAGTAGTACGGCGCAATTCGCCGCCTTTTTATCGCCCATTTTCTGGCGGAAAAATATTAAGGGCAGTTTTCGTACTTTGCGCGCTTTCACTCTCCGCTCAAAAGCCTCCCGACCACCGCAACGATAATCTGGATCAGTGCCTGCGCGGCCTGGTTACCTGCGACGTCGGGAGTCTGAAGCCAGAAGAATTGTCGCGAATCGGTCAGGCGTATCTGCGCAAAAATTTAGACAACTGCACGGCGGGAAATGGCGCCTGCAATCCATTAGCGCTGACCCAGGAACAGCTTCCGATGGTCAACCGCGCGTCCGAGCGCCGCAACGTAGACCGCTGCATGCAGAACAACCTTAACTGCGACCCTACGAGACTTTCGGCCGCCGAAGCGGTCGAAGTGGCAAGCGAGCACAAAAGGAAGAACCTGCAGAATTGTCTCGACGGGACCGCCCTCTGCGACCCGACGCTGCTCACGGAGAGTCAGGCGCAGGCGGTCGCCACGGCGAAGCGCGCGAGAAATCTCAAAGATTGTCTTGATGGTTCTCCGCGCTGCGAGCCCTTGCTCCTGTCGACATCTGAAGTTAAGGTAGTATCCGTTCAGAATCACCGAAGAAACCTTGAGAATTGCCTTGCGGCCGCTTTAAAGTGCGATCCGTCGCTGCTGTCGCCGGAACAGCTTAAGCCAGTGACCGCCGCGCGTATTCAGCGGAATGTCGAGGCTTGTCTCCTGGGCGGCGCAACCTGCGATCCGCTGCTGATCCCGCGGGCCGACCAGGCCCGCGTCACCGCTGCTCGTAAAGCGCGCAACCTGGAGAACTGCATGAACGGCTATTTCTCGACCTGTGAGTTGTCGCTCCTCACCGGTCCCGAAATCGCGAGCGTCACCGCCGCACAGAAAGAGCGGCCATTAAACCGCGCAAAGTGAACGGTTATCGCTCCGACGCAACGGCCACCGAAAGCTGTAGCTCGATCACCGCGTCGACATCGACCGCGATGCCGTTTCGCCTCGCCGGCTCGAATTCCCACGTCGCGATCTCTTCAAGCGCTCGCGCCCGGAAGGCTTCCGACGGAGCCCCTTTCAGCACCTTGGGCGATACCACCTTGCCGTCTTTGTCTATAACCATGCTGAGCTGAACGCTTGCGCTTGAGGCAGAAGTCTCCTCCGCTTCCGCGGTGACATACTTCCTCACGGGAAGCGGCGCTCGCAGGGCGCCTCCGAGTTGACCTTCCGAGCCACGTTCCGAGAACCAGAGAATCCAGTCGCCCGGGTACTGACGAAGGCTCGGCCCCGGAATCACCAGCGTATAAACATTCCGCCGCGCGAACTGCGACTCCACACTGAGCGGGATCACGCGTGACGACGGCCGCAGCGGCACCGACACCGTCCGGTTAACCGGCGGAAGAACGATTTCCTTCACGATTTTCCTGGGAGGGATACTCGGCGCGCGCGATGCCGCGGATGCTGATCCCGCCCTGCCACCCAGACCTCCACCCGGGCCGAAGCCAGGACCTGCGCCCGCTCCGCCTCCCAGCGCGCCGCCATTCGCCGTGATTCCGGGCTCGGTAATCGATCCGGGCTGATGCGCGCCGCCGCCATTCGGCGCTCCGGCCACATTCGCTTCCGCAAACGAACCGGAGCGCGAACCCTTAGGCGGAGGCGCATTCGCGGGAGACACGCCCAGCATGAGCGCCTGCAGCCCGGAACTCATGGAGTCAGGGGCGGCCGCGGACGGAGCGGTCGGAAGGTCCAGCTGAGCCGTTGCAACGCCTTGCTCCGCCCCGCTCCTCGCTTTGGGCGCGACAAACGTCTTCGGCGGGAGTTTCGTCGCTTTGACGTTCAGAGTATCCTTCACCGGCGAATCTCCGGCGATCATCGGCGCTGCGTCGGCCAACTCGACCTGGACATCCCGCCCGGAGCGCACCGGCGGGGGAGCCACGAATTCTTTCACCGGCTTGGGTACCGGCGCGGCGATGGCCACGAGATTGGGAGCCGGTACATCCTTCGGCAAAGGCTCGGGGTGATCGGGCTGTCGAATAATCTGTCTGGTCGACTGCGGTTTATCGCTCTTCGCTACAAGAACTTTGTGTGTCTTGCTCAAATGACCCCTTGGCTCTTTTGTCGCCCCGGCGGTTGGTTCCGGCGAAATCTGAGGCACGGATTTGCCAAGGTTATAGCTGATGATTTTGTCTTTCGGGGGCTTGTAGTCGGGCAATTCGGCCAGCATGGTCCGCGGCATTGCGGCGCGCTCCGCCTCTACAACCGATTCCGCCCAGACCAGAAACGTCAGAATGCCGACATGGCATGCCACTGACGCTGCGAATGACATCCATTTGCGGGATCCCGAACTCATCGATTCATGATATCGGCAACCGTTCATAGAGGACCGTGAAACGCCTCCTCCGAGGCTGCCTGACTCTCTTCACAAAACATGAAAGGCGCGCGGCTTGCGCCGTGCGCCTTTCTTACCATTAGGATTGCTGTCGCTTTACGCCTTTTTCTTGCGGCGATTCACGATGAGAAGCAGCCCGCTGAGACCGAGCGCCATAGCGCCGTAGAAACCGGGCTCAGGCGTCGTCACCGGAAGCTCGACGAGGAACGTCTGCAGAGCCCCGTCGGAACTGTAGGACCCGTTCAGCAGCGTGCCAGTTGACATCGCTCCCCAGGAGACGACCGCGAATTTCTGAGCTGTCGGGCTGGCCGCGAAGCTCTCCCAGTTCGTCTCTGCCTGATTTACCCAGAAACCCACGCTGGTGTTGCCCGCAATGGGTCCGATAGCGGAATGACCCGCATTCTGCGCGGTACCGATGTTGTTGTTAGTAATGGCCCAGATCGCCTCTTCGATCGCTACATTCTGTTGGGTGTTCGAAATCGCGGTGTCGAACGGCGTGAACTGGGTCACAAGATACGCCGCCATGTTATAGCGCGCGTAGGGGTTGTTATTGCCTGCGCCAAGATCATTGGTCCAGCCAGAGCCGCCGGCGCTAAACAGGCTGCCGTACCGCACATCCACATTGGCCGCCGCGCTGGTCGAACTGATATTTGCGATCGGAACGATGTCGCCGAACGACGAACTCGTACCGGGCTGGAAAAACAGTTGGTCGTCCACGCACCAGAAGGCTACGTTCGCCTGCTGATTCAAAGAATTCGTAATGACCCCGGCGAATTCACCTCCGCCGAGTCCCAGATCCGAACCGTAGTTGTACCCATTGGTGGTTCCCGGGCTGTTGCTGGGAACGAAAATTGTTTGATCTATCCCCAAAAATGATGAATTCGGTATCGGATACGTCGGCGCTGCGAACGATGCGACAGCAGACAACGATACGACCAAGGCAAGTTTTCCTGCGTTCATGTCTCCTCCAAGACTGCCGAAAGCGTTTCTCTCCGTAACAGCTTTTCGGCTATTCCTCTGATCTACTTATAAACACTACCTTGAGAGTTAGTCTAAACAGTTCCTCGCGACGTATTCAATAGTTTCGCCAGCCCGTATCCAGATTGATACTGCTGGTACTAGTTAGAAAGCAAACTTTCACCGCTCAAGGAAAAGATAAGTTTCTGTATATCAATGAATTACAGATTCCCCGTCCCTCGCAGCGATTAGAGGGAACGCCCCCTATTAAAGTTATTAAAATCACATTTATCATTCCCGCTTTCTACGAGAACCGGTACGAGCGATCACCCTAATCTGCGGAGCCAAGAGTACTAGGAAGCCTCGAAATCGACTGCTGTCGAGAGACAAAAAAAAGAGGCGATAATAAGAAAAAACTTAGACTTACGCGCTTCGCGCAGTAGGCCCCGGAGGAATCAGTGCCTTCTTTAATTCATTCGGCGTGCATCGCGGCATTCGTAACGGGTGGTTTAGCCTTCGCCGCAACCATAGACGGTTCAAACCAATATCCCGACCCCACCGACGCGTCCTCATCGATGGAGGGATCGGGTGACCCCGGAATTATCGTAAACGGATACTCTCAGTCCGGGATGTCGAATCAGGATCTACCGCAACTAACCCTGTTCTCCGTGCAAACGGACGCAGTACCGAGGGTCCCGGAACCCTCGACGGTCGCTCTCATCAGCGGCGCAGTCTGCGTGACCCTGGTTGGCCGCCGCAAGCTCGCGCGCCGCTAAGCGATTTATTTTCATGTTCGAGCCACGAGAACCACGTCAAGCGTCCGTGGTCCGTGCACACCCTTTACTCGGATCATCTCGATGTCCGCGGTCGCGGATGGTCCTGAAATCATGGTCACGGGCGACCGGTCGAATTGGCTGACAGCCCGCACTCCCTCGGGAACCGATCCAACAATCTGGTCCGACAGCACCACGCACAGGTGGTAATCCGGAATAAGCGTCAACGCTCTTCGCCCCTCAGTCGCTGAGTGGCAGACCATGATCGTTCCGGTGGAGGCGATTGCAGCGGTGCAACCGGTCAGCGCGCCCTCGGACCGGTCGATTGCTTCGTAGGTAAGGCGCCGGTCAACCACAAACGAAAGCTCACCCGGAAGCCATTCTGCCGGAAGTCCCTCGGGAATCAGCAGACTCGACTTTCCCCGCTGCTCCATGACAAACCGGATCGTCGCCGCAATCTCCCCCGCCCCACAGACAGAAACACCAGCGTTATAGTCCCGCAGCTTCTCGGCGAGCGCCTCGATGCTGGCATCCCCGCTCTGCCGGTATTCCCTTCTCGGCTCCTCAACGGCGGCAGCCCCCGGATTCGCCTCACGAATCCGCCGCAGGATCTCGCGCTTCGCCGCGCTCATTTGCGCTTCGCCCACCATTCCCGAAAGCTCTCTTTCGGCGGCTCCGGCAAATCCCGGCTCCCGCTCCATCCCGGCACAAACGGCCCTGCGAAAGGCTGCCCGATGCGCGCCAGTTTCTCCGCCGCGCCCAGCCGGTCCCCGCTCGCCATCGCGAAGCCCGCCGCCTTCATTCCCATCTTTTCCATGGCCGGAGCCTGCCCGCTCTCCACCAACTCGCGCCGCAGATGAATCAGAATCTCGGGAATATTGATCTTCACCGGGCACACTTCGTAACACGCCCCGCAGAGCGACGACGCATACGGCAGCGACTGCGCATGCTCCATCCCGTGTAATTGCGGCGTCAGAATCGCCCCGATTGGACCGCTGTAGATCGACCCGTAGGCATGCCCGCCCGTCTGTCGATACACCGGGCAGATATTCAGGCAAGCTCCGCAACGAATGCAGTGCAGCGTCTCGCGCGATTCCGGATCCGCCAGCACGCCGGTCCGCCCGTTATCGAGCAGCACCACATGAAACTCGCGCGGCCCGTCGCCCTTCGTGACACCCGTCCAGATCGAGTTATACGGATTCATCCGCTCGCCCGTCGCCGATCGCGGCAGAAGTTGCAGGAACACCTCGAGATCCTGAAAAGTCGGAATCACCTTCTCGATTCCGACCATCGTGATCAGAATCTCCGGCAGCGACACGCACATCCTGCCGTTGCCCTCCGACTCGACGACGCACACCGACCCGGTCTCAGCCACCGCGAAATTCGCCCCGCTGAACCCGACCTTGACCCGAAGAAAGCGTTCCCGCAGATAAGCGCGCGCCGCGGCAGCCAAATCCTCCGGCTCGGTTCCCAGCCCCGGCAATCCCATCTTCCGGATGAACAGCTCCCGAATCTCCGCCCGGTTCTTATGCAGCGCTGGCACAACGATGTGCGACGGCTTGTCCTGCCCCAGCTGAATAATCAGATCGGCCAGATCGGTTTCATACGGCGTGATCCCCGCCGCTTCCAGCGCCTTGTTCAGCCGCGTCTCATCCGAAGTCATCGTCTTCACCTTGATGACTTCCTTCTCGCCGTGGCCCTCGATGATCCCGACGATGATACGGTTCGCCTCGTCCGCGTCGCGTGCCCAATGCACTACGCCGCCCGCTCGCGTGCAGGCTTCCTCGAACTGTTCCAGATACTGATCCAGATTCCGCAGCGCACGCTGTTTGATCTGCCGCGCCGATTCCCTCAGTTCTTCCCAGTCCGGTGTCTCGCCCACCACAAGCGCGCGCTTATTCCGGATCGTATCCGTAGCTCGTCGGACATTCCTTCTGAGTTGCTCGTTCCCCAGCAACTCGCGAGCCGCGCGCGGAAAAGCCTTCGCAGTCTCGGAATCGCCGACGTGAATACTCACGAGGCGAGAATCTCCGCAATGTGAACGCAGCGCACACGAGCCCCCGCTCGCGATAATCCCCCGCCGATATGCATCAGGCAGGAATTGTCCGCCGCCGTGCAGACCTCAGCGCCGGTTCCCCGAATGCAATCCATCTTCTCGGCCAGCATCGCCGTCGAAACATCGGCGTTCTTAATCGCGAACGTGCCGCCGAACCCACAGCACTGATCGCTTCCCGGCAGGTGAATCAATTCCAGCCCACGAACGCTCTTCAGCAGCCGTTCCGGACGATCTCCAATCTGCAGCGCCCGCAAAGAATGACACGACGTATGCAGCGTGACAGTATGCGGATAACTCGCGCCCATATCGGTCACGCCGAGCTTATCGACCAGCAACTCCGTGAATTCAAAAACTCGCGGAAGCAACTCCTCGACCTCGCGCTCCAACCCGGCTTCTGCCGCCATCTTCGGGAAATGATCGCGGATCATCGCCACGCATGACGCCGAAGGCACGCAGATCGTCTGCGCGCCCCGAAACACATCAAGGAAGTGCCGCATCAGCGAAATCGCTTCCGAGTGATATCCGCTGTTGTAGTGCATCTGCCCGCAGCATGTCTGCGCCGCGCGGAATTCCACCGTATGACCCAGCCGCTCCAGAACCCGGACCACCGCCTTTCCGGTCTCCGGGAAAAGAGCGTCGTTATAGCAGGCGACGAACAGCGAAATCAGCATGCGGTTTTACCCGCCACATACGAGCGAAACCGGCCATACTCCCCGTCCCACTTACCCGTGTCCTGAGGATCGAAGCGCTCAGGCGGGAATGAACGCGCGATGATGTCCCGCGCATCCGCTAAGGACATTCCGCCAGTCGCCACCATCTGCATCGCGATATTCCCCAGCGCTGTCGCCTCCACCGGGCCCGCGATCACGGTGCGCCCCGTGGCATTCGCCGTGAACTGATTCAGCAGCCGGTTCTTCGACCCGCCGCCGATAATCCGAATCTCCGCCAGCGGGTTCCCTATCAGCTCCTCGAGCGACTCCAGAACCATCCGATACTTATACGCCAGGCTCTCAAGAATGGCCCGCGTGAACGCGCCCGCCGAGGACGGCGCCTTCTGCTCGGTCTTCCGGCAGAATGCGGCAATCTCCTCCGCCATATCCGGTGGATTCAGAAACGCGCCCGCATCGGGATCGATCAAAGAACCGAATGCCTCAGCCTCCGCAGCCGATTGCATCAGCCCCTCGTACGAATACTCGTGTCCCCGATCGCTCCAGCAACGCCTGCACGATTGCAGCAGCCAAAGGCCGCCGATGTTCTTCAGCAAACGAGTCGTCCCGCAGACGCCGCCCTCGTTTGTGAAGTTCAGTTCGAGCGCCCGCGGAGTCATCACTGGCTTCCGCACTTCCGTTCCCAACAACGACCATGTACCGGAACTGAGAAACGCCGCGCGCCCTTCGGTCTCGATCGCAGCCACGGCTGAGCCCGTGTCATGGCATGCCGGAGCCACCACGGGAACACGGCCACTCTTACCGATCACGCTGCCCGGCTCGAAAATCTGCGGCAGCAGACGCCCCGGCAGCCCGAGATCCTCGAAGAGATCCACCGCCCAAGTCCGCGTCCCTGCATTCATGAACTGCGTCGTCGTCGCGTTGGTGTATTCGGCCCCCAGGTTTCCGGTCAACCAGTAATTGAACAAATCCGGGATCGTGACGATCGTGTCCGCCGCCTGGAGCAACCGTGGCGAAGCTTTAGAAGCCGCGTAAATCTGATAGAGCGTATTGATCGGCATGAACTGTATGCCGGTGGTCCCGTAGATCCGCTCGCGCCCCAAAATCCGGCAGACTTCTTCCACCATCCCGTCCGTACGCCGGTCGCGATAGTGATAAGGGTTCTCGAGAAGCTGCCCTTTTTCTCCAATCAGCGCGTAGTCCACGCCCCACGTGTCCACCGCGATGCTTGTGAGTTCCGCGACTGGCGGATGATCCACCGTGTTCCGCATTTCGGACCAGAGCCGCAGTGCATCCCACCGCAGCGATCCCGGCTGACTTACCGGCCCGTTCGGAAACCGTGCGACGTCCTGAAGTTCCAGCGCGCCCCCGCGCAACCGCCCGAGAATAGCCCGGCCGCTTTCGGCCCCAAGGTCGAATGCGAGGTAATCGCCCTTCACGTTTTCAGGAACGCTTTGTCGTCGGAGCGCTCGGGTTGCCCGGACCGAAATGCTTCAGCATCACCAGATTCTCGGTCTCGCTCGTGTTCTTGATGACGATGCCATTCCTCGCGGCGTCCGCCGTCACGAACAACTCGTCGCGCGTCATCTGGCCGAACCGGATCAGGCTCGGCGTCTCGACGTCATGCTTCCCGAAGGTCCCGTATCCCGAAGTCAGGATCATCCCGTAAGCCGCCGCATCGTGAATCGTGACAGTCCGGCCAGGGAATACGGTCAGCTCTTTCGCCGAATAAAACGGCGTCGAATAGACCACCCATTTCTCGCTGTATCCCTTTTCCTTCATCGCCGCTTCATCGCACACCGGAAGCGGATGGAACAGCCGGTGCTCCGCATATTCCGGATCTGTGTTCGCGGGCCAATCCATCATCTCGACGAGATAGTCGAGATCGTGATGATGCTTCTCGGGAACGTCCTTCACCAGCAGGTCCCACGGCACTCCGCGGCCCTCGACCAGTGACTGATACATCGCGAACACGTCCGAGTTCACCTGCGGCTCGTACGTCACGAGCGAACCCGGCGCGTGAAGAATGCCCGGATCCACCTGCCACCCTGTCCCCGGCTTCAGCTTATAAGCGCGCGAGAGATACAGAATCTCGTTATCGCCCTCATTCCAGCGCTCGAGGCACCGCCGGATGTCATCCTTCTTCGTGCCCGGGTTCAGGCCCATGAAGGTATACGGGAAATTGTTGTCCTTGAAGTTGTACTGCGGCGGGAAGTAGTAAGCTTCGGGCTTGCCCTTCTGTCCCACCCGCGCCGCGAATTCGTCATTCTGGTGCAGGTGATGCGGAATGGGCCCCAGGTTATCGAAGAACTTGCACAGCAGATTCCAGCCGCCTTCGCGCTCCATCACGTCCGCGCCCAGAAACTGATCCCCGCTCGTCTCGACGGCTTCCTTTAACAGAACCTTCTTCCCGTTGAACTCGATGTAGCTGAGCCCTTCGTCTTCGCCCGTCAGCGGACCGTTCGCCGCCTTCGTGGTCGATGAAAACCAGCGCTCGTCAATGCCCCCGCGGTGCGCCCCGAAAGCATACAAATCGCGCGGGTCCAGCTTCAGCCGGCCGCCCGGCATCAGAAACGATCGCGGAACCCAGCAAGGCGCAAGCCGTACGACTCCGTCGCCAGCCGTCAGCGCATCCGAAATAAAACCCTTGTTTGGCATCGAAAAAATCGCCTATCTAAGGAACGCTTCGTGAAGACCGCCATCGACCGGAATCACGTGCCCCGTCGTTTTAGCGCTTTCTTCGCCCGCCAGCCAGACAATAGCGGCGGCGCAGTCCTTGGGCAGTATGGGCCGCTTGGTCAGCGTCCGCTGCGCATAGAAGTTAGCAAGCTTATCACGCAGTTCTTCGGTGGATTCGCTCTCTTTGTAATCAATCTTGTATTTCGAAAGCGACTGCATCACGCGATCGCGCGGGAACATGGTCGAACCCGCCACCACAGTCGCCGGCGCGATGCCATTCACGCGCACCAGCGGCCCCATTCCCACCGCCAGTTCCCGAATCAGGTGATTCAGCGCCGTTTTGCTGACGTCGTACGCTTCGCTCCCGAACTTAGGAACCAGCGCGTTCGCCGAACTCGTGAGCACCACGGTCGAAGGCAGCTTCTGATCGCTGAAAACCCACTTCGATTCGTTCGCGAGCAGGAAGTTACCCGTGACGTTGACTTCGAACGTCGTGTTCCACTGCGCTGCCGTAAGTTGCCCGTTGGAACCGGAGCCCACCGGGAAGATCGCCGCCGTATTAATGATGCCGTCGATCCCGCCGAACTGCAGAATCGTGTGCCGGATCGCTGCGCCGAGGCTCTCCGCGGACGAGAGATTCGACGCCACATGCGCCACCGTCTCCGAAGTGGTCAGCTTGGCGACTTCGTCAGCCACCTGCTTCGCGGACTCTGCGTTCACATCCGAAATCACCAGATGTGCGCCTTTCTTCGCCAGCATCAGCGCGACTTCACGCCCGATTCCGCTTCCCCCGCCAACAACCAGCAAAATCTTCCGGCTGAACTCCGCTTCGGGAGGCATGCGTTGCAGCTTCGCTTCCTCGAGCGCCCAGTATTCGATCCGGAACGCTTCCGGTCGCGGCAGCGCCACGTAATTATGCGCTGTCGCGAAATGCTTCGACTGCGCCGCGCGCTTCGCCTGCGGCAGCGGGTCAGGCACATCGCCATCTTCGAGCGCCGCAGCGCCCTGCATCACGTGAATCGCATTGATAAAGAACTCGGTCGTGATGCGCGCTTCCTTCTTGTTCTTCCCGAAGCCGAACAGCCCCAATCCGGGAATTACCACCACCGATGGATTCGAATCGCGCAGCTTCGGCGAATCCTTCTCCGCCCAGGAGTTGTAATATTTTGCGTAATCTTCTCGATACCGAATCGCAGTCTCACCAATACGCTGCTTCAGAACATCGATGCTCTCGTTCTCCGGCTTCCAATCGATAAACATCGGTGAGATGCGCGTGCGCAGGAAGTGATCCGGGCAGCTCGTACCAAGTCCGCACAGTTCCTTCGCCCATTTCGATCCCGCGAAGTTCAGCGCGTCCTGGTGATCCGCGTAATGCGCAATCTGCCGCCGATTCGACGACGCAACGCCCCGCAGCGCGGGCAGAATCTTCGCGGCGACATCTTCGCGGTTCTTCAGCCCAAGCTGCTCCACACCGCCGAAAATCGCGCTCTTTTTCTTCTCATGGGCCATGATGAACTGACCCATCTGATCAATCGTCTGAACGCTGTTCACGTAGCACTCGCGCTGCGTATTGCCCCAGGTGAACAAGCCGTGGCTGCCGAGAATCAACCCATCCGCACCCGGATTCTCCTTCACCGCGTTTTCGAGCATCAGCGCCAGCTCGAAACCAGGCCGCTGCCAGGGCAGCCAAACAATCTTCCGCCCGAACTCCTTATTGAACTCCTCCATCTTGCGTTGCCCGTTCGCGCTCGCCGCGATGGCGATCGCCCAATCGGGATGCAGATGGTCGACATGATCGTATGGCAGAAACCCGTGCAGTGCGGTATCGATCGACGCCGCCACGCGGTTCTCGCCGAATGCCGATAGCGGGTAGAACGAGACCATCTCGTCTTCGAACTTCTCCCCGCGATAGATGCCTTTGAGTTGCAGCAGCCGCTCGTAATACAACAGCGCGAAGCCGGATTCCTTGATCGATCCGATATCGCCGCCGCTGCCTTTTACAGCCAGAACTTTGACCGGCTTCCCCGTGAACGGATCCGGCATTTCGATCTTGGAGCTGGTGTTTCCACCCCCGAAATTCGTGATGCGCAGGTCCGCTCCGAGCAGGTTGGAACGGTAGCGAAGAAGGGCCAGCGGATTCGCGGCGAGTTTTTCAGCCTCTGCTTCGTTCCAGAGGTCCTTGAGCAATACTGTCTTCATATTGAAACGTATCAAACGCGTCGGTCTCTGTCAATCCTACCAGTTCCTTTCGCCGTCTCCTGCTGCGGTCGTTTCCAATGCCGGACGAGCCTGAAGAGCATGGTCGTCGTTGCTGTTTTCTGCCCGTTCGCTGAGAACTTCGGGACCTAAGTTAAACCGGAGAGATTGTACGTTAGAGGGGACAGGGCGCTGAAATGCGCCTTTCTGAGCCGCGCGCAAGCAAGCAGCAGCGCCCTGTTTTTTCCGCTTAAGCGTCGTCGAGCGAGTTGGAACGTATTTGCGCAACCGCCCTCGAGCGTCCCACGTGAGGATGCACTCAAAAGGAGACGTCGCCGTCCGCGCATTTAGCCCAATCGCCAGGTTCCGTCGACCACAGTTTCAACGGGCAAGTAACCACGCGAGCACTTCCTCCATGAAGACACGGCTGTCTTTGCCCCACCACTTCGTGTCGCCGGGGTTGACCGGATCTTCGTAGAGCCGGACGCCGTCCGGGCTGCCGAGGAAGATGCTTGCCATGCCTTCGGCCATGACGACGATCCGGCCTCCGTTGTCGAGCTTTTTGTAAGCTGCGTAGGGCTGGGCAGGATTGCCGTTCCGATCGAGCTGATAGGCGAACGGCGTGCCACCGATGATTTCGCGCCCGCCGTCGTACGGGACCTGTCGATCAGCACGGTTGATTTCGCCGGCTTTGGCAATGGCGCCCGTATTGGCGATGCGCGGTGTGTCGCCGGACAACTTCATGCCAAAGGGAGCGAGGATGTCGTTGATGCCTGTTTTGTCGAGGCTTTGGCGCTTCTCCTCATCCAGAACCACCAACAGCGATCCTCCGCTGTTAACGTGCGCGACGATTGCCGCCTTTTCAGACTCGGTGAAAGTTCCGTTGGGGGCGCGGAAATAGGCCAACTGGCTGCCCCTTAGAGACTCGGCCGTGGTGGCGTCCCGAACGAGATCGAGTGTGTAGCCCAGCCGTCGTCCTATGTCCGCCATGGGGGCGGGCGGGGGAGCCTCGCCGTGCGCCTGATCGAAGTAAATTCTCGCGGCACCTTTCGGCGGAGGCGTTTGAGCACGTGTTGGCAGGAGCGCACACAAGCTCACGGAGAGTAGGAGAAAAGCCGAACGCACACTCGAAACTCGCGCACGCCTGGCGCCACCGGTCGCGCCTCTTAACTCGTTGACTTTATGCTATAGCCAGCCGTTTTTATGAGCGCGCCGCGGGAGGTCTGTTCGGTCGTGGGACGAGGGTGTGCGCTTACGTGACGCTCCGGCCACCTTTGATTGTAAAAGTTGCGGAACTTGCATCGCTTCCTCTTCCGCCTTGCGGTTACGCTTGTGCGCGGGGCGAGGTTCTCTTTACCCGGCCGTGATAAAACGGTCTTCATGACCCCGCGCAAATTCGCCGCTGGCCTTACCGGTGTATTCGGTTTCCCGGTTACTCCTTTTCATCGGGATCTCTCGCTCAACCTCGAAGCGTTAGCGGAAAACGTCGACGAAATGGCCCGCTATCCCTTCTGCGCGATGGTCGCCGCCGGCGGTACGGGCGAAGTGTATTCAATGACGCCCGAAGAAATTGAGCGCGTCGTCAAGGTCACCGTTGAAACGGTCAATGGCCGCATGCCTGTTGTCGCGGGCACGGGTTTCAATGCGGTCCTCGGCGCCGATATCGCGCGCCGCGTGCACCGCGCCGGCGCGGACTGCATTCTGGTCCTTCCGCCGTACTACAATCACGCTCCCGAGGAAGGCCTCTTCCAGTTCTACGAAACGATCGGCAAGGCCACGCCGCTGCCCCTGATGATTTACAGCCGCGACTGGGCCGTCTTCTCGCCGCAGCAGGTCGCGCGCCTCTGCGACCGCGTTCCCTCTCTCGCCGCATGGAAAGACGGTCAGGGCAACGGCCGCACATATCAGCGCATCATGAACTACAACGGCGATCGGCTCGCCTGGCTTGGCGGACTTGGCGATGACTGCGTGCCCACCTATTTCGCAGTGGGTGTGCAGGCCTTCACATCCAGCATCTCGAACATCGCCCCGAGGCTTTCTCTCGAACTCGCTGACGCCGGCATGAAGCGAGACTTCGCCCGTCTCGACGGACTCATGGCCCGTTTCGTCAACCCGCTCTACGCAATTCGCGAACGGGCCAAAGGCTACGAAGTCTCCGTCATGAAAGACGCGATGGAAATCCTCGGCATGACGGCCGGTCCCGTCCGCCCGCCTCTGATGAACACGCGGCCGGCCGACGTAGCCGACATCCGAGAACTCCTGGGCGTCTACCGTGAATGGATTGAAGAGGGAGAGTCCGGCGCTAAGAGGGAAGACCTCAGGATTGAGGCTGGCGGGGTGTTGGGGTAATTTTCAGGTGGTAAGTGGGATTGGTTTTTGACGCTACCGAACTCTCGCCTATAACGTGCGCGCTTCCGCCCGGTCGTTTCAGATAAATTTTCGGCGCTAATTAGCGCCGTGCCCAATCCCCGGCGCTTCGTGCCCCAGTTTCTGCACGTACTCGACGTACGACCCCGGATAAACCAGCGGATTCCGGTCCGTTCCGCTCTCCCCGCCCAACTCCAGCACCCGCGACCCCAAGCCTCTCAAAAACACCCGATCGTGCGAAACAAAGATCATCGTTCCCTCGAAATTTTTCAGCGCCTCCACGAGCATTTCTTTCGTCGCGAGATCCAGGTGGTTCGTCGGCTCGTCGAGCACTAAAAAATTCGGCGGATCGTAAAGCATCCGAGCCATCGCTAGTCTGGACCGCTCCCCGCCCGATAGAGACCGAATGCGCTTATCCACATCATCGCCGGAAAACTGAAATGCCCCCGCCAGCGACCTCAGCGCGCCCAACCCATCCTGAGAAAAGTCCCGCTGCAACTGCTCAATCACCGTCAGCTCCGGATCCAGTACATCCAGCGATTGCTGCGCAAAATATCCCATCTTCAGACTCGCCCCGAGCCGAACCTCGCCGCCGTCAGGCGCGAGAACGCCCGCGATAATCCGCAGCAACGTCGTCTTCCCTGCCCCGTTACGTCCCATCACCGCCCACCGCTCCCCGCGCCGAATCGTCAGGCTGAAGTCGTCGTAGATCCTCCGCGAACCGAATCCCTTGCTGATTCCCTCGATCGCCGCCACCTGATCTCCCGACCGCGGCGGCGTGCGGAATTCAAACTTCACCACCGTCCGTTTCTTAGGCAGTTCAATCTTCTCGATCTTGTCGAGCGCCTTGATGCGGCTCTGCACCTGCGCCGCCTTTGCCGCGTGAGTACGGAATCGATCTATGAAGCGCTGCTCCTTCGCCAACATCGCCTGCTGCCGCGCGAATGCCGCCTGCTGATTGCTCTCGCGGATAGCGCGCTCCCGCTCGTAGAAATCGTAGTTGCCCGAATAAACGACAATCTCCCCGCCATCGATCTCCGCAATCTTCGTCACCACCCGGTTCATGAATTCGCGATCATGCGAAGTCATCAGCAGAGCGCCCGGCAACGACTTCAGAAACTGTTCCAGCCAGATGATCGATTCCAGATCCAGGTGGTTCGTCGGCTCGTCCATCAGAAGCACGTCCGGACGGCCCAGCAGCACGCGCGCCAGCGCCACCCGCATCTTCCATCCGCCCGAAAGCCTTCCCGCGTCGTTGTCGATCTGATCGTCCTTGAATCCCAGTCCGTGAAGAACCTCGCGTGCCTGGGCTTCAAGCGTGTAACCGCCGAGGTGTTCGTACTCCTCCTGAACTTCCCCGAACCGTCCGAGGATCGAATCCATCTCGCCAGCCTGCTCGGGATCTTCCATGCGCCGCTGAAGATCTTCCAGCTCGTGGTGCAGGTCGCCCACACGTCCGCTGCCCGCAATGGCCTCATCCAGGACGGAGCGGCCTTTCATCTCCTCCACGTCCTGACGGAAATAGCCAACCGTGAGCTTCTTCGGAACCGTGATCTCGCCGTCGTCGGGATCCTCTTCCCCTACGATCATGCGAAAGAGCGTGGTCTTGCCGGCGCCGTTTGGTCCGACAAGCCCCATCTTCTCCCCGAGATTGATCTGAAAAGAGGCGTCGACGAAGACGAGTTGCTTGCCGTATTGCTTGTTTACGTTCGAAAAGGAAATCATCGGGCGGGCGGCGCGCGGCGAGAGGACTGCAAAAGCCACGCGTCCACCAGCTTAGCGCGCGCTCGTTCCCAGCAGCAGCCGCGACTCGAGCTTCTCGCGATGATTCTTCGTAAGCGTCAGTTCCGTTCCGTCGCGCAGGATGACGCGATAGTCGCCCCGAAACCAGGGCTGCAACTCGCGAATGCGGTCGATGTTCACGATGGCGGATCGATGCACGCGCAGGAACTTCGCCGGATCGAGCCGCGCTTCCAACTCGCTCATGGTCTCCCGAACGACATGCGTCTCGCGCCCGCAGTGCAGGCAGACGTAGTTATCGGAAGCCTCGATCCAGTCGATGTCCTCGAGCTTCAAAAACACAAGCCGCCCGTTATTCCGCACCGCAATTCGGTCGGGCGCGTTGCGACTCCGGGCGAGGCTCTCGAAAAGCTCCACGATGCGGCTATCATTCATGCCGGATCGTTCCTGCGATATCCGCGCTTTCGCAAGGCGCAGCGATTCGAGAAACCGTCTTCCATCGAAAGGTTTCAGCAGATAGTCGAACGCGTGAACCTCGAAGGCGCGCAGCGCATAATCGTCCCATGCGGAAGTAAAGATGATCAGGGGCTTCGTTTCCGCGATTGCGTCCACAACCTCAAACCCGTCCAGCTCAGGCATCTGAACGTCGAGGTACAAAATGTCGGGATGCGTCTCGCGCAAAGTGCTGACGGCTTCGGCGCCATTCGAGCATTCGCCGATCACAGTGCAGTCCGGTTCGAGCGTGAGCAGCCGCCGGATGCGTCTCCGGGAAAGCCGCTCGTCGTCAACGATCAATACTTTGAAGTTCGGCATGGTCCTTCTCGTCTTTCGTCGGCGCCTGAGTCCGGAACGGTACCGTGATCAGCGCTTCCACGCCGCCGGCAGGCAGGTTCCGAACGGCCAGCGATTGCCTCGAACCGTATAACGATTCCAGCCGGCCGCGCGTTATGGCGAGACCCATTCCCTGATGGGCCGTCGACGGGCGATTCTCTTTGAACCCCTGGCCGTTGTCCGTCACGCGAAGCACAAGCGTGTCGTCATAACGTTCGGCCGAAACCGCGATGAAACCGGGCTCTGCGCGCTTCCCGATGCCGTGCCGGATCGAATTCTCGACCAATGGCTGCAGCACGAGGCTCGGTACCGTCGCGCCGCGCAGCGACTCAGGCACATCGTAGATCACGCGAAGCCGGTCTTCGAATCTCGCGCGCTCAATCTCAAAATAGAGATCCAGAATCCGCAACTCCTCCGCCAACGGAACCTCATGTATCGCGCTGTTGGCGAGGAACAGGCGCAGCAACTCCCCGAGGCGCGCGATCGTGCGCTCCGCCATGTCGGGGTCGTCATGCACCAGCGCGGTAATCGTGTGCAGCGTGTTGAACAGGAAGTGCGGATGCAACTGCATTTTCAGAGCCTGAAGCTGAGCCTGAACGAGCTGAGTCTGCAACTGAGAGGCCTTTACGAGGCCGCACTGATAACGCTGGTAGTAGATGATCGCGTGCTCCACAAGCACCACCACCGCGTAGAGGAGAGTGCCCGTGTCGTAGGTCGTCTCAACCGATCGCAGAATTTTCGCCCACGCGAAATCCCGGAACGGCGAGCTTGCCGGATAAGCCACCAGATCCCACGCGGTTTTGGCGACCGCCACTACCACGATCATGAAAACGGCGTGAATGAGCAGATTCCGCGGCCACACGCGCCTCTCGAAGCGAAAGCGTCTCGCGGCCCAAAGAATAAAAGGAGTTAACGCTCCCCACACATAGGCGTACGTCACGTCGTAGCGAATACTATCCGCCCACGATATCGGCGTCTTGCTGAGCGCGTACCAGTAATGGGATTGCCACGCGCAGAGAAGCCCGTACGCTGTCCAGGCCCCGAACAGAACGCCGATCTTGACTAACGTGGCCCTCGGTATGAAGCGCCGCATAACGGCTTTAAAACATATACGCTCGAAAGCGCTATTCGTTCCGAAAACGCAGTGTCCGAATCCGGGAATCGTCTGTTCGGAGTGGAACAGGCCCCTCACCGTTCCACTCCGAACAGAGCGCTATCAGAACAACACTTTCAACGCGAGCTGGATTCCCCGCGGATTGCTCGAGTAAATGGCCTCGGGGTTGTTGAAGATTGCGTTGCCTGGCGTCAGGTAGTTGAAGACCGCCCCGCTGGTATTCGGTACGGACGGATTGTCAATGCGATTCAGGAAGCCCGGCACGAACTGAGGATGGTTGAAGAAATTGAAGAACTGCGCCGAGAACTGGATCTTCGCCCGCTCCCGAATATCGAAGTTCTTCAGCAGATTCAGGTCGACGTTGTTGATCGGTCGTCCCGGCAGCGTGTTGCGCCCGCCGTTCGCGTAGGCTCCGACTCCCGCCCGAATGTACTGCGCTTGCGGATTCGTAGCGAGGTACGCGACCGTTTGGCCGGCGCTGTTGGTCAGCGGAACAACGCTGCTGCCCGTTCCCGTAATGCCGTTGGGATTGATGATCGTGCGGTCTGCCGCCGAGTCGCCGTTCAGATTGGAGTCCTGTTGGCTCAGCACCGTCACCCACTCCGGCGTCTCATACGTGTAGATGGGCGCGACAGACCAGTTGCCCACCATATTCTTCAGGAACCAGTTCGACTTGCGGAAGAACGGCACGTCGTACACCGCCGCGAATGTAAACCTCTGCCGGCGGTCCAGCGCGGACGATGCCCGCTCCACTCGCATGTTCTGGAAATCCTCCGGCCTGCGCGGGGTCAACAGGGTGCTGGCGAAATCGGCGGTGCTGTCGTCGATCGTGTGGCTCCACGTATACGACCCGATGAACTGCAGGCCATTCGAGTAACGCTTGTTCAGCTGCAGCGCCAGTCCGTTGTATGAGGAGTTGCCGATGGGCGAATCCTCAACGAACGCGGAATTCGTGAAGCCCGCGTTCCCGAAATGGGGCACAATATTCGACATGCTTCGAAGCTGAGTCAACGTGAGTGGCAGCGCATCGAGCGTCGCCTGGCTCGGCATCTGAAGATACGTCGGCAGGGAGTTCGTCGCCGTTACCGGCGCGAGCTTATTCAGACGCTGCTGCACGTCCAGGTGTACGCCTCTCGTGCCGAGATAACGGCCCTCGAACGTGAAGTCCTTAGCGAAAACATGCTGAATTCCCAGGTTCCACTGAATCGAGTAGGGCAGCTTTTGATCCGGTACGTAAGAAGACGTTGCCGCACGCGCTTCGGCGGGCGTGAGCGCACCCCCTTTAGCCGATTGCGTGATACCTCCGTTAGCAAGAAAGTTCGGCGTACCTGCCCCCGATACGTCGATCGTCGTCGCGAACTGGGGTGGCACGGCGAGGATGCCGATGTTGTCGTAAATCACGTCGTAGGCCATCCCGAACCCGGCGCGGATGGATGTGTTGCCGCTCTTGCCGGGCGACCACACCACGCCGACACGGGGCGCAAAATTGGTTTTCTGCGCCTGCGGATTGTTAAAGGTGAGCACTCCGGGGACATTCGAAATCGAATTCAGCGACTGAGTCTGTGCGCTCAGCGGAGGAGTCGTGTACTCATAGCGCAGCCCGAGATTGATCGTGAAGTTCGGACGGTAGCGCCACGCATCGCTCACGTAGCCGTACAACCGCCAGTCGTTGCCGTAGTAAGTCGGATTACCCAGTGTGCGCTGCGCCACGAGATCCGGCGTGATGTCGTGCAGGTAGAGATCCAGCGTGCTGTACTCGTAGTCGCCGCGCTCGCGCTGCACGAATACCGACGGCGCGATCGAGCGGCGCCCGTCAAAACCGAACTGCAGCGTGTGGCGGCCGCGGGTCCAGGTAACGTTGTCGTTGAGCTGATAGGTGTTTTGAATCTGCGACTGCGGCGCGAACTCATCCGGGCCGAGCAAGAGACCGTTTAGGTCGGAGAACGACAGGTTGGGAAAGGCATCGAGCCCCGGGAACTGATAATTGCCCGCGGGCGTGTCGTTGCTGAAGCGGTTGTACCCAAGGCGAAGTTCGTTCACTAGCGAAGGCGAGAAATTGTGATACTCCGAGATCGTCGCGAGGTGGAACAGCTGGGGTATCACCTGGTAGAACACTGGTAGCTGCGCCGAGGTGTCGAGGAAGATCTGGCGATTGTACGCATACCGCCCGCGAAGCTGATCTTTATCCGAGATGTTGTAGTCCAGGCTCACGACGCCAGCCCAGGTGTTGATGTAATTCGGCGCCACCACATTGAGAAATCCGACCTGAATCGGTGCGCCATTGACGATCGGGTACTGCGACGTATCCTGGAGAGGCGTCGCTGCGGGAGCCACATACTTCTTGAATTGAGCCAGGTTGGTCGCGCTCAGTCCGGAGAGTGAAGATAGCGTGGAATATCCCTGCTGCGTGGGCGCGAGAATCGCGCCGGGCGAACTGGCTTCGCCGGTCGGGCTGTATTCGAAATCGACAAAGTAGAACAGCTTGTTCTTGAGAATCGGACCGCCGATGTTCCCGCCAATTCGATTGAAGTCAAAACGCGGATTCGAGAGAGTTCCGGAATTGGCGAAGAGCTGATCGAGAGCGTTCAGATTGCGGTTCTGGAAATACTCATAAAGCATTCCGTGCAGGCTGTTCGTTCCGCTCTTTATGGTCACGTTGAACTGTCCGCCAGAAGAGTGCCCGAACTCCGAGCTGAACTGATTCTGCATAACAGTGAACTCGGCAGTCGCATCATTGGGGATGGTCAACAGCGGACCGGTGACGCTCTTGTTGTTGTTGTCCACGCCCTCGACAGTGAAGTTGTTGTTTCTCGGCCGTTGCCCGCCTACAGACGGTCCATCGCCCGCCGCAAGTCCGCCGTTGCTCCCAACGCCCGCGCTCAGGAGCGCAAGGTTCAGAACCCCCGGGCCGATACTCGAGACTGGCAGGTCGCGAGAATCTCTTGCATCGAAGGTCCCGCCAATCGTGGCCGTAGTCGTGTCGATCGCGGCGGGGGCTTCGGTTACATCCACCGTAGTCGCTACCTGACCGATTTGGAGCGTTAGATTAACCGTCGCCACCCTGCCGACGGTTACTGCGACGGCTCTCAGCGAGGCTGGTGAGAAACCAGCGCCATTCGCAGTAAGCGTGTAGCTGCCAGCCGGAAGGTTGGTGAAACGGTACTCGCCGTTTCCGTTCGTTTTTGTCGAGGCCTTGAGATTCGTCGCTTCATTGGTCGCGTCGACGGCGGCGTTTGCGACCGCCGCCCCGGACGCGTCCTGTACTGCTCCCACCAGATCACCGCTGATAGCTTGGGCAAACGAAAACGAAGGCGCCGCAAAAATAAGTGCGGATAATAACCAAAACGTACGCATCAGGAAAGATCCCCTGAGCGCGAGGTTAAAGTCCTCGGGGACGAATCGTACACCCATTTGTGGCGAAGCGCCGCGGAGCGGGGGCGGAACCGCGCTGCGACGGGGCGGTTTCTCAGGCCGCCGGGACGGATTTGCCCGAATGTTTCAATGCTTCTTCATAGGCCTTCTGAAGAGGAGCAATGCCGGGGTTGTCCCGACCGAGCCTTTCGCCATAAATTGCGATGGATTCTGCATAAAGCGCCGTCGCTTCTCGCCACGAATGTCGAAGCGCCCGTAAATCCGCAAGTTCGCGAAGCCCATCGGCGAGCAGGCATGAACGCGGAGCCATCGCACGTTCCTCAGCGACCAAACCCGGGAGGATCTGCTCGGCTTCATCGAGCCGCCGCGCCTGCAGATACACCGCTGCGAGATTCACTCGCGCTTGGGCTACTTTTGAAGGCTGCGGAACCGGCTGCCGTTCGAGAATGGCGATCGAACGCTTCTCGGCATCCTCAGCAATCGCGAATTTTCGCCGGTTGGTTGCCATCAGCCCGATTTCTCCGTACACCATCGCAAGCCGTATGTCGTTAGAGCTACCTTTGGTCTCGAGAACGAAGCGCGCGCGGTTCAGCAAGGGTTCGGCGCGGTCCATCTGACGGTCCTGTATATAAGCCAAGGCAAGATTGGACTGATACTCCGCCGTTTCGGGAGTATCTTCCCCGTCCGCGCCTGAGGAGAGCGCAATGGCATCGAGGAGGTGGGATTCCGCGTCCTTATACTTCGCGGCGATGATATCGAGCAGTCCGAGCGTAGCGAGCGCCCGAGCGTGCTCGTGGCCTTGGGGCTTGGCAAGTTCGCGGAACAAAGGGAGGCTTTCGTTCAGCAGCGCGCGCGCCACCCCTGCGCGATCGGATTCCGCATACAATCCCGCAAGGCGGGTGAGGACCGCTGGATAGATCTGAGGATAGGCATCGCGAACCGTTCTAGCGACGTCCAGGGCCTCGCGCAGTCTGGCTTCCGACTCGGCGTAGCGGTGTTCGAGGCGATAGAGTTCGCCGAGATTCAACAGACTGATGGCGTAAGAAGGCCGAAAGTCCACACCCGCTTTGGTCCAGGAGGTGAGCGCTTCGTGAAGCCTGCGCTCGGCTGACGTGAAGTCGCCGCGAGCCTGATCCGCAAGCGCAAGCTCATGCTGGCACAACGCCCTCTTCGATGCCGGTTGATCGCCGGAAAGATCACAGACTGGAGTGTGCAGATCGGTAGCGGTGCGCGAGGAGGTCGCTCCGGGAAGAGCGGAACCCCATACAAGCGACGCAGTCACCGCGGTGACGATAGTAAGAATGCACCGTCGCATAGACGTTGTTCGGTAAGGTCATGTTGCGGCGATTCTTTCTCATCGAGAATCAATTTGTGGCGAAAGCGCGGACAAGCGTGGCGAAAGGGGTGACCCTCCGCGATACTCTTGTAGCGGTGGTAGTGAAAATTCCCTTGCGCGGGCTCCTGGTGGCTGGATTCTCCTTAGTCGCCTTGCTTATCGGCCCTGACGCGGCGCGCGCTCAAGTCATTGAATACGAATCGAATGGAATGAAATATCAGACCGAGACCCGGAAGGGACTCACGGTAATCGTGACGCATCTTCCCAGTCATATCGCCGGTTTCGGGCTGCTTCAGGTTTCGATCGCGAACGGATCTCAGATCTACTGGAATGTAAAACCGGAGGGATTCTCCTACGTCCACGCCGACGCTACTTTCAACGCTCTCCCCGCGAACCAGGTAGTGGATATGCTGCTGGACAAAGCGTCACACACAGACGTGATAAAGCTCGTGTCGTCCTATGAAAACGCGCTCTACGGCATCCCCCACATGCGATCCACCAACGGCTACGAGACGCGCCGTCAGAATGCAATGTCCTACGGAATGCCCACACGCTTGAAAGCGGCGGCGACAGCGTCGGCGATTGTATTGGCGACCACGCGCCTTGCCGCAGGCCAATCGACCGATGGAGCAGTATTCATTCCGCTTACGCGCGAAACGAAGAACCTCAACGGCGGGCATGTGGTTTTCCGTTGCGGTGACGAAGTCTTCGACTTTAATCCGGATTAACCCAGAATTCAGCGGCGCGGGCCGGCTGGTTCGAATTCGTAAGCGCCCCCGCCGGCCATCAGTTCCAGGAACAGATGGCCATCTTTCAGTTGGTACAACCGAATCGAGTCCCAGTCCTTAGCCAGCCGGTCGCTTAGTGGCGCGGCGGGGCGCAGTGCGCGTGTGATGGCTATTACGCCAAAACGAATTTTATTCCGACCCTCTGACGTCCATCCCCCGCGGCCACGATTGCAATCGATTCGCACGCTTACGCCGTGGCCCGCATCGAACGTGACGGTATACTTCGCCGGATCGTCGGGCGTCAGCGTCTCGCTCCCTTGGAATTTCACCAGTCGCCAGGACGTCCCGGCCAGGTCACCGGCCGCGTCCTGCGCAGCTTGTTGTGCAGGCGCAGATCTGGATGAGAAGGGCAATTCCGAGAGAGAGTCCGTAGCGAAGCGTTCTCGTCATAGGCCTCCTCATCGCCAGACGCGCCGAGCGCTTCCATCGTCGCAACAAATCTCCCCGTAAGCGCTGCCAGGCGACAATCTTTCCAATGCCTCGTGTGGGGTTGTCTCGTTTGCCGCTGCTTCCTCTCCTGATCCTGGCCGGCGCGGGAGCCCAGACGCCCGATACAGTTACAATCCAGGGCCATGTCATCGACGCGAGCCGCGCGCCCGTGAACGCGGTTGATGTGACAGTCACAAACGCGCTGACCGGAGCCAAGCGCACAGCCCGCACCGATGAATCCGGCGACTTCGCCGTAACAGGCCTCCCGGCGGGCGCGACCTTCGGCGTGAAGGCCTCGAAAGAAGGCTTCGCGCCGTTTACCTTGAACTCACTGATTCCCGGCGCGGGCGCTACTGCCGAACTCACCCTCAAACTCGATGTGGCAAGCGGATCCTCGCAAATCACCGTGACCGGAGTGGCGGGTGAAATCCGCACCGACGCGCCTCAACTCGGCGACCGCATCATCGGCCAGCAGCTTCAGGAAACCCCAATCCTCGATCGCCGCATCACCTTCTATCCGCTCCTCGACTCCGCCAACAAGCCCGCCATCAACCAGGGCGATATCTTCACGAATCAATTCCTTTTCACCACCAACGGCTCGGGCCGTCGTCAGACTTCTTTCGATGTGGACGGCACGACCGGTAACGATAGCTGGGGCCGCCAGACGATCTTCACCAACATCCCGCTCGCAGCCACGCAGGAGATTTCGGTCCTCACAAACGCCTTCTCGGCGGAATACGGCGGAAGTACCGGCGCCGCCGTCAACATCGTCACGCGCACCGGAGGCAATCGCCTGCGCGGGCAATTCGTCGAAGTCTGGCGTCCCGCGGCCACATCCGCGGCGCTCTCCGGCTTCACCGCCTCGAGCGCTGCCAGCGGCAATGATTACACCTCCAACAGCATGGGACAGACCGCGCTATCGGTCGGAGGCCCGCTGGGCAGCGACCGTCGCACGCACTTTTTCGTCGCCGCAGAGTACACACGCGAGAACAAAGCGTCGCCGGTCACTTCGCCTGTGGCGCCCGGCAGCTTCCTCGGACGTTATCGCGGCTGGCTCGGCTTTTTCCGCCTCGACCGTCAGATCAACGACCGCCACAACATCTTCCTGCGCGGCAATCTCGACGCCTTTTACGACACGAACCCCAACGGCATCGTGGGAGGCAACACGCTGCCCAGCGTCGCCCGCGTCTTTCATCGCCGCACTTATTCAATCGTTCTCGGCGAAACCGCTGTGCTCAGCCCGAACCTCCTGAACAATCTGCGCGCGCAGTTCATGCTGGCCTCGCCCATCACGCAGTTCTCGCCGGAAGTCTACGGCACTCAGTATCAGGTCCCCATCTCGACCGGCGGAACATTTACCAGCGGAACCTCTCAAGCCGCACTGCTTCTGAATCGCCAATATGAAATCAACGACACCATTTCTCTCGCGCGTGGACGGCATATCCTTCGCGCGGGCGCGGGCGTTCTCGCAGCGCACACCGGCGGCGACAGCAAAGAGTTCGGCGGCCCCATCTACCTCGGCCAGTTCCTCTACAACACCTGCGCTCTGAGCCTCGATTATTGTGAAAGCCCCGCCTACCTCAACAACATCGCGAACGTCCGGACATACACACAGAGCTACGGCAACGCCGCTTACACGGTGAACGACGCGCTCTGGTCCCTGTTCGTCCAGGACGATTTCCGAGCCCGCCCGAATCTCACCCTCAACTTCGGCCTCCGCTACGAGCAGCAGACCTTCACCGATTTCCGTAAAGGCTTCGCCCCGCGCGCGGGCCTCTCGTGGAATCCGCACGGCGATGGGAAGACCGTAATCCGCGGCGGATTTGGCATCTATTACTCGCAAATCACCGACAACAGCGAGGCGAACTACGCGCTCACCGGACCCACCGGCGTCTTCAACTACAGCGCGTCTCCCGGCCAGATCGGCTTCCCGACGAGCGTTTCCGCCGTCCCCCTGCCCGCTTTTCCGCCCGGCGCGCAAATGCCGCTTCGCAGCCTTTACATCCGCCCCGGCGACCGCGCATATCTCGATCAGTTCTTCCCCACCTCAACCTTGATCGGCTATCCGTCGGGTCTCTTAAATCCTTACTCCGAACAGTGGACCTTCGGCGTCGAGCGCCGCATCGCCAAAGGCTGGGTGGCGCGCGCCGATTACGTCGGCTCTCACACGCTGCGAATCAACCGCCCGCTCGATGTCGACCCGCCTGCGCCCGTCACCCGCACAGCCCCGGGCCAGGTTCGCTCCGCGCAGGCCGCCAACTGCACGCGTCCTTATTGGATCTGGTGGTACGCCCAGCACAACACGACGTGCAACCCGAATACCGCCACAAATCCGCAGCCTCCCTACGCCGTGATCCAGAGCGACGTGAACAACGGCTATGCCATATATCATTCGCTCCAGACCAATCTCACCGGCCGCATATCCGGCCTCACGGTGATGACCAGCTACACGTGGTCGCACGCCATCGATAACGTGGATCCCGACATTCCGAGCCAGAACCCCAACGATGCGAATTTCACTGGCCGAGCCGAGCGCGCCAGCGCCATCTTCGATCAGCGCCAGCGCGCCGTCCTGAGCGGCGTCTGGTCCGGCTTTTGGGGCCTTCACATCGGCGGAATCGCAACCCTCGCCACGGGCCTTCCTTACAACTACGTCACGGGCGTCAACAACTCTGGCGACACTGGAGCCACCACGGACCGCCCTGTCATCGGTGACGCCGTCGTGGGCCGAAACGCCGGTCGCGGCAGTCCGATCTACGAGCTTTCCACGCTCGTGGAACGTCCCATCACCTTCAATGAACACCTGCGAATCGAGCCCCGCATCGAAGTCCTCAACATCTTCAATCACCCGAATTTCGTAGGCTACAGCGGTACCTACGGCAACGGCGCCGCGCCCGGACCGGGCTTCGGCGCTCCTCTCGCCGGAGTCACGAATCAACTCGAAGCGCGCTCGCTGCAGTTCCAGATCAAGGCCTTGTTTTAATGGGCGTGGCGTTAGGAATTCGCGGATCGATCGTCATATCGCGCAGAAAAACTTTCTTCGGCGCATCCATGCTCTGAACAACCCGATCGAGTTCAAAGATGCTGCCTGCGCTCATCGCCAGTTCATGCTCATCCGGCTGATATTTCGTTCCGACCGGATAGTCGACGAACGGCGTCCTCGTCTGCTCGATGTGGTTACCCAGCACATGCGCAATCGGATGTGACGCAGCAAAATCGGCCAGCGTGTGAATGCTCGTCCTGAAAGCCGGAAAGTCGCTCACGTAGAGCCGCCCTGGATAAACGGTGTCTCCGGTCAGCAGAATGCCCGTGCGCCGGTCATAGAGCGCGATCGAATCGTCCGTATGACCGGGAATCGGAATGACATCCATCGCGCGCCCGCCCAGATCCAGAACCCCGGAACGAAAAACCTCCCGCACGCTCGCAAGATCCGGCTTGATCAGCGTCGTATCGGGCCGTCCCGCAAACTGGGCATCGCCAGCGATGTGATCGCCATGCCGGTGCGAATGAACGATCAGCAGCGGAATCGACTCGCGCTTATTGGCCTTGAGCCATCGATCGATCAATCGATCGACCGCTTCTCTGACACGCGAATTGCGTGACCCCGTATCCCACAACATCGCCCTCTCCGACCCGAAGATCAGATAGAGAAACGGCTTCTCGTAATCCGTGCAGCCGGATTGCCGCAGAACATAAAACGTTGGATTGTACTCGTGGACATAAAACTCCTGCATCTCGAGACAATTCGGCCCGCCGGACGGCCAATGCTCGGGCAAAGCCCCGCGCTCCAGCGCCGGCTGTGCGCACAAGCTGAGGGGAAGTAGGATCGAAAAAGGAAACCGGCGCACAGCTCATTCTTGCGCGCCCGTTCTGAGGAAACAAAGTAATGGCTGATCTGACACATCTTGCGAACCGGTTCGACAGCGATAAAGCAACCTGCCGGGCGATTATCGAGACGCCGAAAGGATGCCGCAACAAGTTTGATTACGACCCTGCTTCCGGTTTGTTCATGCTCGGTGGCCTCCTGCCGGAAGGCATGATGTTTCCCTTCGACTTCGGCTTTATCCCTTCAACGCTGGGCGATGATGGAGACCCGCTCGACGTCATGGTCCTGATGGACGCCCCCGCGCATGTGGGATGCCTGATAGAGATTCGCCTCATCGGCATCATCGAGGCCGAGCAAACCGAGGATGGCAAGAGCGAGCGCAACGACCGGCTGCTGGGCGTCGCCATCCATTCCTACGAACATGAAGATGTCGAGACGATCGACGAGGTAAGCAAGACGCTGCTCGCGCAAGTCGAAGCCTTCTTCGTTTCCTACAACAAGCAGCGTAGGAAAAAGTTCACAGTGAACGCGACCGGAGGACCCGAAAAAGCCGCCCGTTTCCTCAAAGCCGGCATTAAAGCCTTCCGCGGAAAAACGGGGAATAAAGATAAAGCAAAGAAGCAGAAGTAAAGCTCCTCGGCGGAGGATGGCGCACTGGTACTCTGCGCGCTGCGCCGTCTGGATTCTGAGCTATTCTGATTCACATGCGGCTCGGTATTCTGACAGGGATTTTGGCCTTTTCGGCTGTCCTTGCGCCGAGCCAGGATGCATCGCGCAACTTCTCCGGCAACTGGAAACTCAACTTCGGGCAAAGCTCCATCGCCAGCCGTTTCGACGTTCCTACGGCTTTCCTCTCGATCACGCAGACCGCCGACACGATCACCGCGGCATGCAGCGTACATGAAGGTCAGCCCGCCGTAGTGGTCGTCTATTCGACAACCGGTAAGCCCGGCCACAGCGAAGCTGACGGACTGAACTTCACCATCGCGACGAAATGGGAGGGCTCGGCGATGCTGTCGAGCGTCATCGTTGGCGGTCGCGCCGAATACACCTATTTCGAGCGCTGGACCAAATCCGCCGACGGCAAACACCTCACGATAATCCGCACCACGGAAGACTCCGGCGCTCAGGTCGAATCCAACCTCTCTTATGACTATTGGGGCGCCGCGCCGCCACCACCGCCCATGACCCAGCGCGTTGCGCCCGCGCCGCCCCAGACGGTGTCGGTAGCCGCCACGCCGGATCACGCGCCCGCGCCACCCGCCGCGGTCTCCGACCATCTGTCAGCGCCTCCGCAGGAGAAAGCCGAACTCATTCGCCGCCTCCCCGCGCCCGCTCAGGTGGACTCGCCAAATGGCCCGGAATACGTGATCCCTCCCGGCACGCGAATCCTGCTCCGCATGACAAATTCGATCAACACAGCCCGCACGATGCCCGGCGACAGGATTTATTTGCAGACCGCATTCCCGGTTTTCGCCAGCGGTAAGCTCGTGATCCCGCAGGGATCCTACGTTACCGGCATCGTTATCGACTCCCAGCGCGCCGGACGCGTGAAGGGCAAGTCCGATCTGAATTTTCGTTTTGAATCTCTGACCCTGCCGAACGGAACCACGCGCGATTTCCGTTCACGGCCCGGCAGTGTTGATGCGGGCGGCAGACTCGACGGCGAAGGCAAAATGACCGGAGAAAGCGCGAAAGGCAAGGACGTCGCCACCATCGCGCGAACCACCACAACTGGCGCCGGACTTGGAGGACTAGCCGGAGTTGCGGGCGACCATGGCGGAATGGGAGTCGGAATCGGCGCCGCCGCGGGAGCGGCCGCCGGACTCGCCGCGGTCCTGTCTACTCGCGGGCCTGATCTCTCGATCCCCCAGGGAACCACGATGGAAATGGTGCTCGATCGCGAACTGCGTTTCTCGGACTCCGAACTCGTCCACCACTAGACTCAGCGCCGGAAAATAATGATGTGCTGCTGCGGCAGAACTTCGATCGATTCCTCGAATCGGTAACCCTCCGGCTCGACCTCCGCCCGCACCTGCTTCACCGTCATCTTATGCTCGGGCCGAATCGGCACCTTCGGATCCTCCGCCCGGTACTCCAGCAGCACTAACCGCCCGCCCTCCTTCAGCGATTCGCGCATGTGCCTCAGCATCTTCTCCGGCTCTGAAAACTCGTGGTAAACATCCACCATCAGGATCAGATCGATCGCTGACTTCGGCAGCTTCGGATCGTCAACAGCCCCCAACACCGGCCGCACATTCGCAATATGCCGCTGCTGCATGTTCTCGCGCAACCGATCCAGCATCTCGGGCTGAATATCTTCGCCGTATACAATCCCGCCCGGCCCCACGCGCTCCGCCAGCCGCCAGGTAAAGTAACCAACCCCCGCTCCGATATCCGCCACAACCGCGTCCTTCGGAATTCTCAAAGCATCCAGCGCCTCGTCCGGATGCTCCTCCGCCTGCCGTTCCGGACGCACCAGCCAATCCGCGCCGCCCGGGCCCATCACCTGCGCGATCTTCCGGTGCGTGATCGGATGAACGTCTTCCGCCCACGCAAGCGCCCCGGCGCACAACGCCGCCGCAAGCGCCAGCGCCGCTACAATCCGGCCTTTTTCCATAGCTCGTCCACCCGCTTCTTCACTTCCGGAGACATACGCAGCACCTCGGGCCACTCGCGCGTAAACCCTTCGCCGGACCATTTCTTCGTCGCGTCGATCCCCATCTTGCTTCCGTAATTCACCAGACGGCTCGCATGATCCAGCGAATCGATCGGCCCCATCGTGAACTGCACGTCGCGCTCGGGATCGATATTGTTCAACGCCCGCCAAGCGACCTCGCTCACGTTCTGCACATCCACATCCTCGTCCACGACCACGATGCACTTGGTGAACATCGCCTGCCCGAGCCCCCAGATCGCGCTCATCACTTTCCGCGCGTGCCCCGGATACGACTTCCGGATCGACACCAGCATCAGATTGTGAAAGATGCCTTCGGCGGGCATGCACATGTCCCGGATCTCGGGAATCTGCATGCGCATCAGCGGCAAAAAGATCCGCTCGATCGCCTTGCCCATATAGAAGTCCTCCATCGGCGGCGGACCCACGATCGTCGTCGCATAGACCGGCTCCTTGCGCTGCGTCACGCACGTCACATGAAACACCGGATACTGATCGGCCAGCGAATAATACCCCGTGTGATCGCCGAAAGGCCCCTCCAGCCGCGACTCGCCAAGCTCCACGTAACCTTCCAGCACGATCTCCGCATTCGCCGGCACTTCCAGATCATTCGTCTGGCACTTCACCATCTCGACCGGGCTGCCGCGCAGAAATCCTGCAATCATCATTTCGTCGAGATCGGGCGGGAGCGGCAAAATTGCCGAATACATCGTCGCCGGATCCGCCCCGATCGCGACCGACACATCCATCCGCGTCTGCCCTTCCGCGACGCGCCTTCTGTGGTGCTCCGCGCCCTGCTTGTGCGTCTGCCAGTGCATGCCAGTCGTGCGCTCGTCGTAAACCTGCATGCGGTACATGCCGCAGTTGCGCTTGCCCGTCTCCGGATTGCGCGTGAACACCATCGGCAGCGTAATAAAAGGACCGCCATCACCCGGCCAGCACGTCAGGATCGGGTAGTCGTAAAGCGAGAACCCGTCATGCTTCACCACCTCCTGGCACGGCCCCTTCGCGACGATCTTCGGAAAGAACGCGCCCATCTCGGCAAGCTTGGGCAGCATCTTGAGCTTGCCCAGCAGCCCTTCGGGCATGCGCATTTCGAGATACTCGGAGATCCGCTTCGCCACCTCATCCACCGACGAAACCTTCAGCGCGATTTCCATCCGCCGCATGCTCGCGAACGCGTTAATCAGCAGCGGAACGCTCCCGCCGCCGGGCCTCTCGAACAGCAGCGCCGGGCCGCGGTTCTTCACGGACCGGTCCGCGAACTCGGCAATCTCGAGTTTGGGATCGACCGGAAAGGAGATTCGTTTGAGCTGTTTGTGCTTTTCGAGCGCCGCGATGAACTCGCGCAGGTCGTCGTATGCCATGTGGACCGATCTACTATGATGGCAGGTTCCCCATGAATCGAACCGCATTGATCACCGGCGCAAGCCGCGGAATTGGACGAGCCTGCGCGCTCGATCTCGCGAAGGCCGGTATCCGGGTCGCGCTCGCCGCGCGTCAGGTCGAAAAGCTCGAAGAAGTGGCCGCCGAAGTCCGCGCAGCCGGAGCCGAAGCTTTCGTCACTGCCATCGACATGGCTGACCAGGCTTCCATAAAGGAAGCCGTCGGCAAAACCGCGAAAGAGTTCGGCCGCATCGACATTCTCGTCAACAACGCGGGTATGACCAAAGACGGACTCGCCCTGCGGATGAAACCCGAGGACTGGAATTCGGTCCTCCAGACCAACCTCACCGGAGCGTTCTACTGTATCCAACAGGTGATCTCGCCCATGGTGCGCGAACGCTGGGGCCGCATCGTGAATATCTCATCGGTCATCGGAGAGGCAGGCAACGCGGGCCAGGCGAACTATGCCGCGTCGAAAGCGGGACTGATTGGGCTCACGAAATCGCTAGCCCAGGAGCTAGGCTCGCGCAACATCACCGTGAACGCCGTCGCCCCGGGATTCATCGAAACGGACATGACGAGCGTTCTCCGCGACGATCAGAAGGAACGCATCACGCAAGGCATTCCGCTCGGACGCATCGGAAAGCCCGAAGACGTCGCCGCCGCCGTGCGATTCCTCTGCAGTGAGGATGCGAGCTACATCACCGGCAGCGTAATCGACGTCAACGGCGGCATGTACATGCGATAGGCAGCCATGCGGTTAACTACGGTGCAGGATATTGAACGCGCAATAAACGCTCTCACGCCCGAGCAGATGGAAGAACTGCATCAGTGGCTTGACCGTCGCCACCCGCAGCGTATCGACACGCAGCTTAAGGCTGATCTTGAAGCGAACGAATCGATGAGCGTATAGCCCGGGCATTGTTCGCGCGGATAAGCAATTCGCGTTGCTGAAAACAAATCCACAACACCCTTCTCCGCACTTCAAGAAGCCCGGCGAGCGGCACGGACAACAAATCCGGTCCGCACGTGTGACGCTGAGGTGTCGCGCCTTGGCGTCAAGCTCTCAGACGAGTGTTCAGAATACCCCCGGCGCCACCTCCGCCGTGCATATACATCGGTGAGTGACTTGCCTGTTCTCTCCATCCAGACACAGCCACAGAGACTAGTCTGAATTCTCCTGTGGACATTCCAAAGGGACGATGATACCTTTGTGTTGTGCAAAGGAGGGATATGGCCGAAAAGTCCGAGGTTCTGCAAGGCACTCTCGACCTGATGATTCTTAAGACCCTCCACGCGCTCGGCCCGCAACACGGATTTGGAATCGCGAGACGCATCGAGCAGGTGAGCGACGACGTGCTGAAGTTGAATGAAGGCACGGTGTATACCTCGCTATTGCGGTTGCAGCAGCGAGGCTGGATCGCGGCGAAATGGGGCGTTTCGGAGAACAACCGAAAAGCCAGGTTTTACTCAATAACCAAAACCGGTCTCAAGCAACTCACGATCGAGACCGAGAACTGGGAGCGGATATCCGGCGTCATTGCCCGGGTGCTTAAGCTTCAGGGGGAGCAATAACCATGGCTATCCGCATCCTGATATTCATGGCGAAGCTGCGGGGACTCGTTGGCCAGCGACGGTCCAATAGTGAACTGGAAGACGAGATCCAACTGCACATCCAGATGCTGAAGGAACGCTTCATTCTCCAGGGTATGGCGCCCTGCGATGCGGAAGCAGCGGCAAGGCGCCAGTTCGGGAACGCGACCTTGTTGAGAGAACGGCGCCACGAGCAACGCACCTTCTCCCTCTTTCCCGCATTAATGCGGGACCTTCGTTTTGGTTTGCGCCACTTGCGGCGAAATCCCATGCTGACGTGCGTCGCCATTGCGTCGCTGGCTCTTGGCATCGGTGCGAATACAGCGATTTTTGCCGCGGCAAAGCAAGTATTGTTTGACACGCTGCCGGTGTCGAGCCCACACGAGTTGCGAATGCTGACCTGGATCAGCGGCCCCGAGCGGCCGGTTCCTCCCGTGTGGGGAGATGTCGGGCCGAGCGAAGCCGGCGGACTGAGCAGCGACAGCTTTTCTTACTCCGTGTTCGAAGAAATGCGCAAGAGAACCGATGCTGCGCAGGCGCTCATCGCATTCAAAGATGTTCCGATGGCCGCCACCATCGACGGGCACGCGGAGATGATTAAGGGGGAACTCATCAGCGGGAATGCCTTTCAGGCGCTCGGCGTAAATCCGGAACTGGGGCGGACGTTAACCGCGGCGGACGATGCCGCGCCCGGCAGCGGCCCCGTAGCCGTCATCAGCGATGGATTCTGGACGTGGCGATTCGGGCGGTCTCCTCTGGTTCTCGGGAAGGCCATTTCATTGAATGGCGCTGCGGTGACTATCGTCGGCGTCAGCAGAGGGCGTTTTGCGGGGTTGCAGATGCGTAGCCCGGTGCAAATCTTTGTTCCGATCACCATGCAGCCGCTGATTCTGCCGAAGGCCCAGATTGGGAGCGTCTCTCTGCTCGACAACCCGCAGTCGTGGTGGGTGCAAATCCTTGCCAGATTGCGGCCGGACGTTCCGGAAAGGCGGGCTGAGACCGAACTTGATGCCATATTGCGACAGACCGCGATGCCGATTCTCAGGCAAACAGGGGACCTGGATCGATTCCATCTGCAATTCGAGCCGGGGGATCGCGGGTTGGACTACTTTCGCAAACAATACGCGCGGCCGTGGTATGTACTGCTCGCGCTTGCAGGATTAGTCCTGCTGCTGGCTTGTCTCAATCTCGCGAATCTGCTCCTGGCGCGCACGACGACCAGGCAGCGTGAACTTAGCACGCGCATGGCGCTGGGGGCCGGCCGCGGAAGTATCGTCCGGCAAATGCTCACCGAGAGCCTGTTGCTTTCCGGCTTTGGGGGAGCGGCGGGTTTGCTCTTCGGCTATCTCGGCCGCAACATTGCCCTGAGGCTGTTGACGAATTCGTCGCAACTGGAACTGGCGCCGGTACAGTTCGACTGGCGCGTGCTTCTGTTCACTCTGGGAATATCCTTCGCCACCGGCATTTTCTTCGGACTCGCGCCTGCCTGGCAGTCGACGCGGATTGCGGCGCATGCCGGGGTCCGGGAATCGGGGAGCGCCACCGCCAGCCATCAAAGGCTCAGGTTCGATAAGACCCTCGTGATTGGCCAAATTGCGATCTCCGCGACCCTGCTGATGGGCGCGGGGCTCTTCGTCCGCACACTGTTCAATCTCGATCGCATTCCATTGGGATTTGAATCGAGCCATATCCTGCTTTTCCGCCTCGACCTTCCGCGCGCCCGCTACAGCGATGCGCAAATGACCGCGTTTTTCAAACAGTTGGACGAAAGGCTCGCGTCGCTTCCAGGCGTTCGCTCGGTAACCGTCAGTAACATCGGCATCATCGGCGATGGACATTCGGGAGCGAATTTCAATGTCCTGGGCCGACCAAAGCAAAAGGATCCCGCTCGGGTTCAAACCAACGGTGTCGGTACAGATTTCTTTGAGACGCTCGGCATCCCGATTTTGCAGGGGCGCGCATTCAACCGGCATGACAATTCGACGTCCCCGAAAGTCGCGGTTGTGAATCGCGCGCTGGCAGAGAAGTTCTTTCCCAACGGGAACCCCATCGGGAAAACGTTCGAAACAGATGTCGTAGAGGGCCCGATTCAGATCGTGGGCATCGCTGCGGACACGCGTTATGCTGATCTGCGCACCGACACCCCTCCCACCTTTTATGCCCCGTATGTCCAGAAGTCGAACGGGCCGAGTCGCATGGTGGTTGAACTGCGCGCCATCGCGGACCCGGCCAGCCTATTGACCGGGGCTCGAACAGCCATCGAATCCCTTGATCCGGATCTGCCAATGATCGACGTTCGCACGATGAAGGAGCAGGTACGGTCAACTCTGGCGGACGAACGCGCTCTCGCGCAGCTTGCGGGAGGTTTCAGTTTGCTGGCGCTGGTGCTTGCCAGCATTGGTATTTATGGAATGATGGCGTATGCGGTCAATACCCGGACCGGAGAAATCGGCTTGCGCATCGCGCTGGGAGCACGGGCCAGCCAGGTTCTCTCCCGCGTATTGCGCGAAGCATTCTGGGTCACGGGCGCGGGTATCGTGCTTGGTTTGATTGCGGCTATGTGGCTCACGCGATTCATTCGAGTCATGCTTTACGGCCTTGCAGGTTCGGATGCGCTGACGGTCGGCGGCACAGCCGCGCTTCTGATCGCCGTATCGCTGCTCGCAGCTTTTGCGCCTGCTCGCCGTGCCTCCAGGATCGATCCGATCCGCGCTCTTCGGCACGATTGAAATGCGGATTCTACGGATCTCCAATGGTAGTTCTGACAGCAGGATTTGCGCAGAATGTGGGGGACAAATGGACGATCAGTTCGAGGATGTCTTCGAGGAACGCGATCGACATAGGATTTCATTTCATTTAGCGTGGACGGAGGCGGTGCGCATCGCGATCGCTCTTCCATTGCTTTTCGTTGCCTTGTTCTCCGCATCCGGTCAATCTCTACAACCGGGACATCTCCCCAGCACGAAACAAGTCGCCCCCATGACTCCCGCGGAAGAGAAGAACCTCGCTTTCGTTCTCGACTGGTGGAGAGAAGTCATCGAAGCTCGCCACACCGAACTGGGCGCGAACTACGCAGCCGAGGACTTCATCCAGCACAATCCGAATATTCCTACTGGTCGAGCTGCTTTGATGACGTTCTTCAAGAGCCTCGGACCTGCGATCGAGCCGATTCCCGAGCGAGTTCAAAATCCTCCGGTGGTCGCGGGCGCAAAGGCAAATTTCGTCTGGCTGGTCTTCGAGCACAAATTCAAAAATCCCAAAGACTCTTCACAGTGGGTCTATGAATACAGCTTCGATCTGTTTCGCCTTCAAAACGGAAAGATACAGGAGCACTGGGATGCTGCCCGGAAAGACCCTGGTTCCCCTGCGTTCATTCCGTCCACGGCTCCGCCGCCCTCCACCTGGAACACAGCGAAACCTTCAACGGCGGAACAACAGAACCTGGCGATCGCAACGCGCTTCGAAAAGAATGTCGTGGAATATGGACACATCGAGGACATCGAAAAGCTTCTTTCGTCATCCTTCATAGAGCACAATCCGGTCGAGCCCGTTGACCGTGAAGGTTTGAAACAGTTCATTCACAGCCTCCCGGACCATCAGCCTCAGGACATCAAGCCGGAGTGGAAGAATGCGCCGGTGCTGGAATTCGCCGACGGTCCTTTTGTCGTAATGATGTGGGACAAGCGCTACAAAGATCCTTCTGATCCGACGCGAGAATATACGCGCAATCATTTCGCAATTCTTCGAATCGAAGACGGGCGGATCCAGGAAATCTGGGACTAGTTCCGTAAGAACAGTTGAGTCACGCGAAGGCGTGATTGCGTTTCGTCGGGTATTCGGCGCTTACGCGAATCCCGTTAAACAAAGCATCGAGACTTTGTACACCGGGTCCAGCGACAAGCAATTTTTGGCAATGACATACTTGACTAATCCAGTGCCATAATTTTTTATTTGTAACGGCACGCAGTCGGTGAGACACTCAATGCTGCGTCTAAACCGGCGTGTGGGTAAAAAATCTCAGGAGATTCTCACAACAATGAGCGAAGCGAACAACAGCAGCAAAGACGAAGTTCCGCCAAGCAAGCCTGAAGGCGAGGAAATCAGCCAGGAGGATCTGGAAAAGGTCTCTGGCGGGTGGATTTTTAGCACCGGCAACGGCTACATTGGACCCAAACCATAAGCAATCACGAATCTGAGCGTTTCAGAACGGCTCCCACGCTTCACAGTCCGGGAGCCGTTTTCGCAAAAGCCATCAGGCGAGTCTATCAGGCAGTAGCGCCGTATCTCGATACCTTGGGATTGGCGTGAGGCCGGGCATAATGACAAACATCTTTCGACTAAATATCGCGAGCCGGATTTGCGCTCACTGCGCAATCCCTGGTAAACATGTGATGACTGAATTTGGATTCACAACTTCGTCGAGCCAATTTCCCAAGCCAAATCAACAAAACCCGAGCCAGAACGGTGGCAGCCGTACCGTCGCAGGCTAGGCTGAGCCGCGAAAGGGTTCACATCCAATGCCAACGAACAACGTGCCTCTCCAGGACTTCGTCCTCACGAACGAACAAACCGAATACGCGCAAACCCGCGCAGCCCTCATGATCGAACTCAACCCCCAGGGCATCCTCGAACAAACCTTCGCGGACGAAATCCTGGGAGCCAACTGGCGCCTGCGCCGCTGCCGGATCGACGAAGTCGCGCTCGCGAACCACTTCTGTGAAACCGGCGATTCCAACGAAGACCCCCTCGATCGAAAACGGAAATCCATCGAACGCGCCCGCGCTGCCGCGCAACTCGCGCTTCGCCGCTCTATCGCCGAACTGCGCAAACTGCAAACCGAACGCGAAGTCCGCCTGGAAATCGACATGACGGATTGCGTCGGACTAACCGACAGCGCCCAGGTGCTGCGAGCCTCCCGCATCACCGCAAGTGAATCGGCGAAAGCCTCAGCGCCCGCCGCTCCGCCGCAGCCGCGTCGCATAACCATGCGCGACCTCGAAAACCTGATGTCGCAGGCGGATCAGCAGCTCTGCGCCCAGCTTCGCGCCGAAAACCCTGGTTCGTTTTGTAAAACGCCCGCGCCTGAGGTGATGCCCACCCCGGAGGAGCGCGCCGCCATCCGCCGCGAAGCGAACGAAGTGCTCGAACTCGTCAGGAAAGCGAGGAATCGGGCGGCTTAAGCCCCGTTTCGCTGTCTCTGATAACAAACGCAGGATACATGTCGCGCTCGAAGTGCGTCAGCGCGCGATTATGCCGGAATCCCCAACTCTCTGGCCGCGCGATCCAGCCGCTGATCGAGCGTCCGGAAACGGCAATCTGAAAGGATAGCGGACGCGAGAAGGTGGGCGTCAATCCAGCCGAGCCCCTTGCCCCAAAGCCGTCTCTGCTCCACGAGTTCGGCGACATCCTCGTCGGTCGCTCGCGGCGCCCGCGTCAGCCAACTAAGGCCAAAGAGCACCTTCGTACGATCTTTCAGATTGCCGCACGAAATCTCGCCGAGGATGAAGGGATGCATCAGGACCTCACCGCGCGACAATTCTTCGCCGAATTCCCGGTCGCCGCGCCGAAAATGGTCGATCCAGATCGAAGTGTCGGCCAGCAGCATCAGGCCGGCCGTCGTCTCGGAACGTCAGCCAACCGAGGCTGGGTTCCGCCCAACCGCGCCAGACGCTTGCCCGACTCGATAGCGATCAGCGCCTTCAATCCCGCCCGCACGAGTTCCGTCTTCCCCTGCATGCCAGTCAGTTCCCGGGCCTTTTCGAACAGATCGTCGTCGAGAATTAACGTTGTCCGCATATGCAATAGTATGTCATATTTGATGACATCCAGGGAATTCGCCCTCGCCGTTCACGGGAATCTCCAAAAAATCTTTCAACGCCCAACCCCAATAAAATCGCGCTCTTCCGCGGCATCCCCCCGCTCGCCAACCAGCCCTCCCGCCCCACCCGATGCTACTCGTGTGTCCGAGAGACAACCATGCGACTTCTTCCCAACCGATCCACGCCGCTCCACGGGATCTTCCTGATCGCCGCCTTTGCAACCGGCGCCCTGGAGCAAACCGCCCTGGCGCAAGCCAGCCTCACCACCATCCAGGACACGCTGTTCAAAGCCGACGGCACGCGCTTCACCGGAGCCCTCACCATCCAGTGGAATACCTTCAACGCCGCCAACCTCGGCGCGGTCATCCAGCAAAGCCAGGTCGTCAACGTGGTCAACGGCAACCTGATGGTGCAGCTTGCGCCGAACGCCGCGGCCGCCGCACCCGCTAACACCTACACCGTCCACTATCAAAGCGATGGCAATCAGCAGTTCACCGAATCCTGGACCGTGCCCTCCAGCGTCATCCCGCTCACCGTCGCGCAGGTCCGCACCGGCATGATCACGTCCAGCAACCTGACCAACGGGAACCAGACCGCGATCTCTGAATCCACCGTCGTCGGCCTCGTAGCCGACCTTTCCCAGCGCCCCGTCAAAGGCCCGGCGTTCGGCCCGGGCAGCGTCGCCGTGATCAACCAGAACGGCCAGATCGACACCGCCATCGGCGCGGTCGGCGACTGCGTCATGGTCGATGGAACCACCGGCCCCTGCGGCGGACTCGTCCCGCAGTTCTTCGACGCCGAAACTCCCGCGGGTCTGGTCGATGGTTCGAACGCCACGTTCACCCTGAGCCACGCGCCCACGGGGTCAAGCCTGATGCTCTTCCGCAACGGCGTCTATATGAAGGGCGGCTTCGATTACAGCCTCAACGGCGCCACCATTCAGTTCGTCGCCGCCGCCATTCCCATGCCCGGAGATACGCTTATGGCCTCCTATCGCATCGACCCGCCCGGCTCGAACACCGGCAGTTCCCCCAACTCGCCGCAGCTTCAGAATCGGCCTGCCGTCCAGGTCCTCTGTAGCGCCAACGGCCTCTTGAGCGCCGCCAACGTTTTTCAAAGCCTCGGAAGCTGCGATGTCCCCGCCGCGGGCATGAACCCCGGCGATCGCATCGAAATCCGCTTCAGCTTCGCCCACGCGAACACCGCGTCGGGCTTCGACATCGCCGTGAACTGGGGCGGTTCTCCAATCCTCACGCGTCACGCCGGCGCGCAGGACTCCGCGCTTGTGGGGCAAGCCGACGTGGCCATCGGCCCTTCCGCCGCCGAAGTTTCAACCCAGAGTTGGGGCACTGTTCTGAACTTCCTCCCCGGCATCCTGACCATACCCGCCGCCTCCGGCGTAAAGATCGATTTCCAGGGCCAGCTCTCCGCCGCCGGACCGGATACCCTGACTCTTCAGAACTTCACCGTAATCCGCTATCCCGCAAACTGAGAGAATGCGCACCTACAACATCGCCGCCATCCCCGGCGACGGTATCGGCAACGAAGTAATCCCCGCGGGGCTCGACGTACTTGACGCCTGCGCCCGCGCTGATGGCGGTTTTTCGCTCCACGTCGAACGCTTCGACTGGGGCTCCGATTACTACCACCGCCACGGCGTCATGATGCCCCCGGACGGGCTCGCGACACTGCGCCCGTTCGACGCCATCTATTTCGGAGCCGTCGGCGCGCCCGATGTTCCCGACCACATCACCCTGTGGGGCCTTCGCCTCGCTATCTGCCAGCCTTTCGACCAATACGCGAACATTCGGCCCGCCCGCGTGCTCGGCGCCATTGAAAGCCCGCTGCGAGGCGTCAGGCCGTCCGACATCGATATGGTGATCGTGCGAGAAAACTCGGAGGGCGAATACTCGGGGATCGGCGGGCGCTCTCATCGCGGGCTCCCCGAAGAAGTCGCGACGGACGTCTCCATCTTCACTCGCGCCGGCATAAAGCGCATCATGCGCTACGCGTTCCAACTCGCCGAATCGCGTCCGCGCAAGCTCCTCACGGTAGTCACGAAATCCAATGCGCAGCGTCACGGCATGGTCCTGTGGGACGAAATCGCCGCCGAGACCGCCGCCGAATTTCCCGCAGTCAAGTGGGACAAGATGCTGGTCGACGCAATGACCGTCCGGATGACCCTGAAACCGGCCTCGCTCGACACCATCGTCGCCACCAACCTGCACGCCGACATTCTCTCTGACCTCGCCGCCGCGCTTGCCGGGTCGCTCGGAATCGCCCCCACCGCGAACCTCAATCCCGAACGAACGTTCCCGTCAATGTTCGAACCGATTCACGGCTCAGCGTTCGATATCACCGGCACAGGAATCGCGAATCCGATCGGTTCCTTCTGGTCCGCCTCAATGATGCTCGATCATCTCGGCGAACACGCCGCCGCCGCCCGCCTGATACGCGCCATCGAACAGACCCTGTCGGATCGTGCCCTTCATACGCCCGATCTAGGTGGCTCCGCCACGACGAAAAGGGTCACGGATGCGGTGATTCGCGCAATCGGGCAATGATCTCATCTACCCAGACCGCATGCTCCGGCTTCATCAGAACCGATCGCAAGCCCAATACATACTCGCGGTCCTTCACCAATTCCGGCCACGCCTCGGCGAAGAACGCAACCGGCAACTGAATCAACGCAAGATGCAGATCACGCCGAGCCGCCTCATCGAAGATCGCCTGCGACGCGGCCGAAACCTCGCGCGCCGAACTCCGCCGAGGCGCCCACACGACAATGTCGAGTTCCGGCTCGAACGGAACCACCCACTCGCCAGCCCCTTTCAAACGTGCCGCGAGTTCCAAAGCCGCCGCGCGCGAAGCCTCTAACGACCGCGCGAACTCCCCGCCCTTTTCAAGCGGAAGCAGCCGCTGTGTCGCCCAGAGCGCCGCCGCCGAAGCCCCCGGACGTGAGCACTCCAGACTGATCTCGCCCAAATGAAGATCCCGCGACGAAAAATACGTATAAGGCGAATCGTGCTTGTAAAGCGCCCCCACTGCCGGATCGCGGAACAGCACGCACCCGCATCCATAAGGCTGCAATCCATGTTTATGCGGATCGATCACGATCGAATCCGCCTCGCCGATGCGATCGAACGCCATCCGCGTTTCCGGCCGCAGATTCCCCGCCAGAGTGAAGTACCCGCCGTACGCGCTGTCCACATGTACCCGAAACCCGAACTGCTCACGCAGCCGCAAAATCTCCGGCAAAGGATCAACCGCGCCCACACCCGTCGTTCCCAAAGTCGCCACAACACATCCCACATCACCGCGCGCCGCAAGCGCTTCGAGCGACTCCACATCCATCCGCCCGCGCGAATCCACCGCCGCTTTCGCAAACGGCAGCCCCAGCACCGCGCTGATCCGCTCATGCGTGTAATGCGACTGCGCCGAAGCCACAATCGTCCGGCCCGCGCTCAACCGCCCGGCCACCCATAGCGCCTCCAGATTGGCCATCGTGCCGCCGCCGGTCAGATGCCCCAGATGCTCCTGCCACCCGAACATCGCGGCGATCTCCGCGACCGCCTCCTTCTCCATCGCCGACGTCGCGCGCCCGCCATCGAGCGCATGATTGTTCGGGTTGATCCACGTAGCCAGCGCGTAAGCCGCTCGCGCGATCGGATGCGGCGGCTTCAGCATCTGCCCTGCATAGAGCGGATGGAAGTACGGATAGTTGTCCCGAAGCCGTTCCGCCAACTCGGCCATCACGCCGTCCATGCGGTCCAGCCCCGGCGCAACCGCTTCAAACGCGGGCAGCCGCGCGAATCCGCTATCCAGTCGCTCGAGCGCTTCGGTCAGCGCTTCCAGGCTATGCTTTTCCAGCATCGGCGTCAGACGAGCAGCTCGGAATCGTATTGCCGAAACAAATCCCGCATTTTCTCCGGCGTGCGCTCCGTCATGGCGTGAATCGCGCGAATCAGCGCATGAATACGCGGCGTCATCACCAGCAGATATCGCGTCGGCCCTGGGATCGCGTTCCAATAGGTATGCGGCGTTCCGCGCGGCACGAAAACCGCCGACCCGGCCGCGGCCTCCACCACCTCGTCGCCCCGCCGAATCCGCAGCGCGCCTTTCAGAACGTACCAGGCCTCATCGTCTTTGTGGTGCATGTGCAATGGCGCAATTAGCCGAGGCGGATCAGTTACACCGCCCTCGTCGCGCCACTCCGCGATCACGAACGCGCCGCCATCCCCGCCGATAATGTTCCCGGCTAGCTCGGCCGCCGCTACGACTTCGTTCATTGCCGTTAGATTACTATCCTGAACAATCCGTTCAGCAACCCTGAATTGCGCCGACGCCCGGAATTGGATACCTATATTAAGGTGAGTTCTTCCCCTATTCCCTCCGGACAGATCGCGGAAGCCGTCGATCGCGAACTGGCCGAGACGCCTTTCATCGACCTCCACACCCATCTGTTCATGCCCTCGCTGGGCGAACTCGGGCTCTGGGGTATCGATGAGCTGATCACGTATCACTACCTCGAAGCCGAGCTTTTCCGCTCCTCGGACATCAAGCCCGCCGAGTACTTCGCGCTCTCGAAGCGCGAGAAGGCCGACAATATCTGGCAGGCGCTGTTCGTCGAGAACACCCCGGTTTCCGAATCGACTCGCGGCGTGGTCGCGGTCCTGAACGCCTTCGGCCTTCCGACGCGGGGCGACCTGCGCGAAGCCCGCGCCTTCTTCGCGAGCCGAACCATCGAGACCCACATCAAGGACGTACTCAAACTCGCCGGCGTGAGCGAAGTCGTCATGACCAACGACCCGCTCGACCCCGAAGAAGCGCCCCTATGGGAACGCGGCGCCGAGCGTCACCCGCAGTTCCACCCGGTTCTTCGCCTCGACCGCATCCTGAACAAGTGGGATCAGCACTGGCAGATCCTGAAGTCGAAAGGCTACGACGTTGCGGCCGATGGCTCCGGTAAGACCACCGCCGAAGTCCGCCGCTTCATCCAGAAGTGGTGCGAGATCATGCAGCCCGTCTACATGGCGTGCTCGCTGCCGGACACATTCGCCTACCCCGAAGACAGCCTCCGTGTGAAGTTCTTCCGCGAATCCGTCCTGCCGGTCTGCCGCGAAGTCGGCATCCCGATGTCCGTGATGATCGGAGTCCGTTATCTGGTGAACCCGGCGCTGAAGCTTGCCGGCGACGCCGTAGGTAAAGCCGATCTTCGCTCTGTGGAACGCCTCTGCGTGGACTTCCCCGATAACCGTTTCCTCATCAGCGTCCTCAGCCGCGAGAACCAGCACGAACTCTGCGTCTACGCGCGGAAGTTCGCCAACCTGATGCCTTTCGGCTGCTGGTGGTTCCTGAACAATCCGTCCGTCGTCGAGGAGATGACTCGCGAACGTCTCGAAATGCTGGGCACGAGCTTCGTACCGCAGCACTCCGATGCGCGCGTGCTGGAACAGGTGATCTACAAGTGGCGCAACACGCGCCGCACGCTCGGCCCGATCCTGACCAACACCTATAAACTTCTGAGCGATGACGGCCGCCCGGTGACGCGCGAGGATATCCGCCGTGACGTCACGCGGCTATTCCGCGGGAACTTCGAGACCTTTACAGGAGTCGCCGAACGGCAGCGCTCATGCCTCCAGGCAGTGTAGCCGCAACCGAACGCCGCAGCATCCTCGGAACGAACGTCCGGTGGGCCGTCTGCGGCCTGCTCTTCTTCGCGACGACGGTCAACTACGTCGACCGTCAGGTCCTCGGGATTCTCAAGCCCGTCCTCGAGCGCGAACTGCACTGGACCGAATCCGACTACGGGTCGATCGTTTCTTTCTTCCAACTCGCCTACGCGCTGATGATGCCCTTCGCGGGCCGCGCTATGGACTGGCTCGGCACGCGCCTCGGCTATGCGCTTGCAGTCGCGGTGTGGAGCGCGGCGTCCATGCTGCATTCGCTAGCGAGTACGCCGTTTCAGTTCAGCGCCGCGCGTTTCGCGCTCGGAATCGGTGAGGCCTCCAACTTCCCCGCCGCCATCAAAACCGTCGCCGACTGGTTCCCTCGCCGCGAGCGCTCCTTCGCCACCGGCATCTTCAACAGCGGATCGAATATCGGCGCCATCGTCGCGCCCCTCGCGGTTCCCATCGTCGCGGCGCACTTCGGATGGCGCGCTTCGTTTATCTTCACCGGCAGCCTGGACGTCGTTTGGCTCATCGTTTGGCTGAGCTTCTATCGCCGCCCGTCGGAGCACAAATTACTGACGGCGGAAGAGCGCAGGCTCATCGAATCCGGCAGCGAACACGAAGCGCAGACCCGCGTCCCTTATTCGCGCCTGATCACCAAGCGCCCCGCATGGGCGTTCCTCGTCGGCAAGCTTCTCACTGACCCGGTCTGGTGGTTCTATCTCTTCTGGGTTCCGGGCTTCCTGCACGACAAGTACAACCTCGACCTCGTTCATCTCGGACCGCCACTCGTCATGATTTACGTAGTGGCCGATATCGGTTCGGTATTCGGCGGATGGCTTCCGAAGAAACTCGCCGCGCACGGCATGGATCTTTCCAAAGCCCGAAAAACCGCCATGCTAATCTGCGCAGCAGCCGTTGTTCCAGTCGCCGGCGTGATGTACACGGGAGGCAATCTATGGCTCACGGTCGCGCTGATCAGCCTCGCTACAGGCGCACACCAGGGCTGGTCGGCCAACCTGTTCACGATCCCTTCGGACACGTTTCCGCGCCCTGCGGTAGGTTCAGTCGTCGGCCTGGGTGGAATGGGAGGCGCTCTCGGCGGCGTCGTCGTCGCCAAGATCGTCGGCTGGTGGCTGGACTATTCCCATCAGACGTACGGCCCGCTCTTTCTCGCCGCCGGATCGATGTACCTGATCGCTTTACTGCTGATTCACGTGCTTGTTCCCCGCATCCGCCAGATCGAAGTCTGATCAGAGCAGGTGCTTCTGAATCTTACCCATCGCGTTTCGCGGAAGCTTCTCGGTCTTTACAAACTCCCGCGGAATTTTGAACGACGCAAGATTCTTGCGGCAGTGCGCCTCGATCTCCGCGATCTCGACTTCCCTGGAAAGAACTACATACGCCACAGGGACTTCCCCGCGCACCGCGTCTGCACGCGCCACCACCGCTGCTTCCGCGATGCACGGATGCTGCTGAAGGAACTCCTCGATCTCTCTCGGGTAGATGTTAAAGCCCCCGGAAATGATCAGGTCGCTCTTTCGCCCGCTCAGCGTGTAATAGCCGTCATCCGAAACCGTCGCGAGATCGCCAGTCCGAAACCATCCATCGGCGAATGCAGCTCGAGTCGCCTCTTGGCGCCGCCAATAGCCCGCGAAAACGTTCGGCCCGCGAAGGTGGATTTCACCGTTCACAAGTTTCGCTGACACGCCCGGCAGCGGCATTCCCACCGTTCCGGCGCGCCTCTCGCCGATATACGGGTTACTCATGTTCATGAGGGTTTCGCTCATCCCGTAGCGTTCGAGAATCGTGTGTCCGAAGCGCTCGCGGAACTGCTCCAGCACTGCCGCCGGCAACGGTGCAGACCCCGAAACGAACAGGCGCATGAACGAGCCGATCTCCCGCGCGACACCGGGACCGAAATCCAGCATTCGCACGTAAACCGTAGGCACGCCGAAGAACAGCGTCGGACGAAAATCCTGGAATTCGCCAGTAGCCGTGCGATGATCGAAGCGCTCGAGGAGCCGCATTCGGCATCCGCTCGCGAGCCAGCAGTGCAGGCCGTTGCCGAGCCCATGCACATGAAACAGCGGCAACGCGAGGAGGAAACGATCGGATGAGGTGATGTCCCAGCAAGCCAGCAGATTGATCGCGTTCACCGCGAAGTTGTTATGCGTGAGCACCGCGCCCTTCGACGTCCCCGTCGTGCCCGACGTATAGATGATCCCCACTGGCGAATCACCGTCCCGGCTAATTGACGGACTCGCGTCGTCCATCTGCGCGGCTTCGGACGTCAGGTCTTCGGGCCGCCAGACTGGAACATTCGTGTTCACCTCACCGTCGGTCACCAACGCGACCGGCTCGGCATCGTTCAGAATATGAGCGATCTCCCGCTCGCGGTAAAGGATATTAATCGGCGTGAAAATGATCCCGGCCTTCACGCAAGCGAGATACGCGTCGATCATGAAGACCGAATTTACGAGGTAAACGCAGAGTCGGTCGCCTGGCTGCAATCCCCTGCGGATTAGAGCCTGAGCCAGGCGATTGGCGCGCGTCTCGATCTGCCCAAACGTGTACGACTCGCCTGCGAACTCCAGCCCGACTTCATCGCGGCGGCCGATTAACGAACGATCGAACAAATGAGAAAGGTTCATGTTCAGGCCGGAAGAGGCTTGCCTTTCGTCTCTTTGCCCCAGGGCAGCAAAGCCAGGCCTGGAAGGAACGCTAGCGACGTGAGCGCCACGGGAATTCCGATAGTACCGAAATGCGAAACTCCCGCCCCCACCAGAAACGTCGCGCCCGCCGCTACGAACCGTCCTGCAGACGTCGCGAAGGAGAACGCGCTCGCGCGGCACTGCGTCCGATATTGCTCGGGCAGCCAGAGCGTGAACACGCAGAAGCTTGCGCCCCCGACGCCCACCAGGAAAAGCGCGGCAATAAACGAAACCAACGCTCCCCGTTCGAGATAGAACGCGTATCCAAATGCGGCCGCTACCGAAGCGGACATCAAGGCAAAGAAGAAGCCAAGCGCTCCGCGGCGCCCGAACCGGTCAGCAAGCCACGGAACCATCAGACACCCCAATATCGTGCCCAAAGCGAGCAGCATCGTCGCCCAGGAAGCCAGCCGAGCTGCGTCGGCCGCGCCGAAACCCTCACGCGCCGCGATCTGAGTCACCGCCCCGGGGACGTATACCGAACCCGCCCACAGCCCGATCATCGCAATGAACAGAAAAATCGAATTCAGCAGAGTGCGCCGGCGGTACTCCCGTGTGAACAAAGCGAAGAACGCCTGTCGCGCGGTCGCCGCGCGCTTCTCGCGTTCCGCCCATCGCGCTGGTTCATGCACGCCCGAACGGATGAACGCTACGAGCAACGCAGGCGCGCCGCCCACTGCGAACATCGCGCGCCATCCGTAGCGCGCGCCGATCAGATAATTCACCGCCGCGGCGAGAAACACGCCAAAGTAGTAGCCCGTGTGCATCCACGCCGCGCCCTGGGCGCGCCGCGATTCAGGCCATTCTTCCGCAACGATAATGCCACCCAGTGTCCACTCGCCGCCGATCCCGATTCCCGCAAGAAAGCGGTACGCGCCAAGCTGGTAAACATCGCCTGCAACGCAGCCAAGAAATGTGAAAAGTGAGTAACAGAAAATCGTCGCGCTGAGTGTTTTCACTCGCCCGAAGCGATCCGCGATCGGTCCCCAGACGAAAGCGCAGCCCCAGCCGATTAGAAACACAGCGAAGAGGATCCCGCCGTAGTAGCCGAGATTACCGGCTGAGGGCTCAATTCCCGAACGGGGCAGCAGATCGCGCATCGCTGGCGCAAGCACCAGCGCATAGATGAAGGAATCCATACCGTCCAGCGCCCATCCGCACCATGCGGCCCAGAAACTTCGTTTCTGGTTCAGGGTCAGCCGTCCGGTGGCCAACGAGTCTATCGGCCGAAAAACTTAGCGTTCTGTTCCGTGAACTGCTTCCATTTCTCCGGCAGATCATCCAGCGCGAAGATGGCGGAAACGGGACAAACCGGTACGCAGGCGCCGCAATCGATGCACTCGACAGGGTCGATATACAGCATCTCGGCCCCTTCGAATCTGGGGTCTTCTTTCTTGGGATGGATGCAATCTACGGGACAGGCGTCAACACACGCCGTATCTTTCGTGCCGATGCAGGGTTCCGCAATTACATAAGCCATATGTGGTCAGGAAACAACCAACGTACCATATGAGACCTTGCCAATCGGACCCGTTCTGAGCAAGAGTAAGAGACGATGTCCGCAGCGAAAGTTCGCAAGGCAGTGTTCCCCGCGGCCGGTCTCGGCACGCGTTTTCTCCCCGCCACGAAAGCGCAGCCGAAGGAGATGCTGCCGCTGGTGGATAAGCCGATCATTCAGTACGGAGTGGAAGAGGCGCTTCACTCCGGCATACAGAACATCATTATCGTTACGGGACGCGGAAAATCGGCGATCGAGGACCACTTCGACGTCAGTTTCGAACTCGAACAACTGCTCGAATCGCGCAACAAAAAAGATCTGCTTGCGATCGTGCGGCAGGTCTCGGACATGATCGACGTGTCTTACATCCGGCAGAAAGAAGCGCTGGGATTGGGCCACGCAGTGCTGCGCGCGCAGGATCTGGTCGGGCCGGAACCGTTCGCGGCTGTGCTGGCCGATGACGTGATCGACTCCGAGACGCCCTGCATCCGCCAACTGCTCGACGTCTTCGAGTTTTTCAACGCGCCCGTGCTCGCCGTCATGGAAGTACCGCATGAATCGATCTCTTCATACGGCTGCATCGACGGAGAGCCGGTGTCCCACAACGGCAGTAAGGACCGGGTATACCGTATTCGCGATCTCGTGGAGAAGCCGAAGGCCAGTGAAGCCCCTTCGAACCTGGCGATCATCGGACGTTATATTCTTACGCCGGATATCTTCACGTCCATTCAGAAGATCGAGCCGGGCGCCGGCGGCGAGTTGCAGCTTACGGACTCGATCCGTCACCTTCTGCGGAGCCGCCCTGTCTACGCGTTTAAATTTGAGGGCAAGCGCTACGACGCGGGCGACAAACTCGGATTCCTGAAGGCGACGGTGGAGTTTGCGCTTCGCCGCCATGATCTCGGCGAGCCTTTCCGGGAGTACCTGAAGTCACTCGCGCTTTAGTCCCCGGCAGTCAACCGGGCGTCGTCCGCAACCGCCTATAATGAAGGCAAAGTGCGATTTCGTGTTCTTGTGTACGTTCTCGCGGCTTTTGCCGTGAGGGCGGATGTGCGCGACTGTGTCTGTAATCTGGACAGCCCGTCAATTACCGAGACCAGGGGTTGCAGCCTTTGTCTTGAGGCGGAGAAGCAGTCCTCTGGAGCTCCGGTTTTCGCGCTGCACGACAACGATCCCGCTAAACCGAATCGCTGGCTGATTCTGACGCGCGCGCATGTGGACGGCCCCAATCCTCTTACGAAAATGAGCGCCGGAGACCGGTTGGCCTTCTGGGACGCCGCCATCGCCAAAGGCAAAGAAGTGTGGGGCGGGGACTGGGCTGTTGCGATGAACGGCGATATCGCGCGCCGCCAGTGCCATTTCCACGCGCATGTGGGGAAACTCCTCGACGGCAAGGAGAGCGACGCGGGATTTTTCGTGGACGGCGCAGCCGATCTGCCGGTTCTCACCGACGGGACGGGCTTTTGGTTTCACCCCTCCGGCGCCCGGCTGCACGTGCATGAGGGTGAACAGAACAATGAAGCCGTCCTTCTGAAATAAATACAAGCGATCCAATGGAACTTCTCGAGATTCAAAAGCTTCCGACGGCTGAAAACTCCGCCATCCACCTGCATCCGAGCGACAACGTCGCTATTGCGCGCGTCCCGGTCGCGCCGGGACAGGTTCTGCAGGTAGAGGGGAACCGCTTCGAGGCCCGCGCGTCCATACCCGCGGGACACAAGGTGGCGCTCATGCGGATCGAGGCGGGCGAGCACATTTACCGGTACGGGCAGCGCATCGGCCGGGCCAGCCGCCTGATCGAGCCGGGCGAGCACATCCACACGCACAACGTGGCGTTCGAGGAGATCGAGTTCGCTTACGAATTTCCGGACGCGGATAAGCCTTTCCCCCCTCCGCCGGCGAACATGCCGACCTTCATGGGCTACGTGCGTGAGGACGGTCGCGTCGGCACGCGCAATTACATCGCGGTGGTTGCCGCGAGTAACTGCGCCGCCTACACGAGCGAACTCATCGCGCAAAGCTTTCTCGGAGAAACACTCCCCCCCAACATCGACGGCGTCGTCGCGTTCCCGCACGGCGAGGGCTGCGGAATGTCGATCGGGCCCGATACGCGGCAGTTGCAGCGGACGCTCTCCGGCGTTCTCGCTCATCCCAATGTGGCGGCCGCAGTCGTACTCGGGCTGGGCTGCGAGGTGAACCAGATCGATCACTACCTGGGACCCAACGCGCCCCGCAGCAGCCGTCTCGTGGGCCTGACGTTGCAGAACAGCGGCGGCACGCGTGGCGCGAAGGATGCGGCGCGCCGGGAGATCAGGGGTCTGCTCGAGCAATGCGCCGAAGAGAAGCGCACGGAGGTTCCCGCCTCGAAGATCATTCTCGGCCTGAACTGCGGCGGTTCGGACTCGTTTTCGGGAATCACCGCCAATCCGGCGCTGGGCGTCGCTTCGGATATGATCGCGGCAATCGGCGGATCGACCGTTCTGGCTGAGACCACGGAAATCTTCGGCGCCGAGCACCTGCTCGTTCGGCGCGCGCGCAACCGTGAAGTCGCGGAGAAACTGCTCGGATTCGTTCGCGGATATAAAAATTACCTCAATCAGTTCGGCGGCAGCTTCGACGACAATCCGTCGCCCGGAAACAAAGAGGGCGGGTTGACCAATATTTTAGAGAAGTCTCTCGGCGCGGTAGCGAAGGCGGGCAGTTCCACTCTCACCGACGCGGTCGATTACGCCGAACGCATCACCGTTCCTGGCTTTAACTTTATGAACACTCCGGGATACGATCCCGCTTCGCTCGCGGGACTTGCCGCGGGCGGCTGCAACATGATCGTATTCACCACTGGCCGCGGCAGCGCGATCGGTTTTCCGACCGTTCCCGTCATCAAAGTTGCGAGCAACACAGCCACGTTCCGCCGCATGCCCGACAACATGGACATCAATGCCGGCGCGATCGCCGACGGCGACCGGACCGTCCAGGAAATTGGCCGTGAAATTTTCGATACAATCCTTCGGACCGCTTCCGGAGAGCGAACGAAGGCTGAGATTCTCGGCCATCACGAGTTTGTACCGTGGCGCATCGGACCAGTGATGTAGGAGACGGCAGAAAAATTCAATGATCAGAAAATCAGTGTTCATTCTTGCGGCGGCGCTCGCCTGTTTCGCGCAACAGCCCGCCGCGAAGAAAGTCTCCGCCCTCGATAAACAGACGATGGAAGTGTGGCTGCGGCATCTGTTCGTATGGCCGGCGCCCATCCAGGTTTCGATCGACGATCCTAAACCCGGCCCCATGGCCGATTTCTATCAGGTAAAAGTCACCGGCACCAGCGGCCCGCAGAGCCAGGTAGAAACGTTTTACGTATCGAAGGACGGTCAGAAGATCTTTCGGGGCGCAGTCTACGACATCGCGCAGAACCCGTTCAAAGAAGATCTCGACAAGATCAAAACGGAAATGCGGCCGAGTTTCGGCACGCCGGGCGCGCCCGTCGTGATCGCCGAATTCAGCGACTTCGAGTGTCCGTTCTGCAAAGAGGAAGCCAAGACGCTGCGCGACAACATCCTGAAGACATATCCCAAGGAAGCGCGTGTTTATTTCTTCGATTTCCCCCTGGAGCAACTGCACCCCTGGGCGAAGTCGGCCGCGATCGCGGGACGTTGCATCTTCCGCCAAAGCGCTTCGACTTTCTGGGATTATCACGACTGGATCTTCGATCATCAGGGCGATATCACGCCTGACAATTTGATGGCGAAGGTTCTGGAGTTCGCGAAAGGTAAGCCCGTCGATTCAGCGCAACTGTCTTCGTGCCTGGCGACCCGCGCAACCGAAGGCGAGGTTCAGCAGACGATCGACATGGCGCATGCGCTTGACCTTAATCAGACGCCCACCATTTTCATTAATGGCCGCAAGCTGGCGGGCACCATGCCCTGGGAGCAACTGAAAGCCGTAATCGATTATGAAATCGGCTATCAGAAGATCGCGAAGAACGCTGGTGAGGACTGCGGATGCGACGTTCGCCTGGCGACGCCGGGGGACACGGCCGCGCCATCTGCGGCTCCCAACAAACCAGGAACTCTGCACAAGTGATCCGGCGCGCGCCTTTCTCTCTCGCATTCGCGGCTGCGGCAGTATCGGTCTTCGTCGCAGCGGCCGCGACCGGCGATGCGTCATTCGATGCCGCGCGTTATCTGGAACACATCAAATACCTGGCCTCGCCTGAGTTGAAAGGGCGACCCACCGGTTCTCCGGAGTTGGAGAAAGCGGCGCAGTACATTTCGGACAAGTTCCGAGAGGACGGTATTGCTCCCGTGCCCGGACAAGGCGGCTACCTGCAGGCGTTTCAGGTGACGACGAGCGCGAAACTCGGGCGCGCGAACCGGCTGGAGGTCTCCGCGCAGGGCGACTCGCAGATGCTGCAGGTTTCGAAGGATTTCACTCCGTATAACTTTTCCTCAAGCGGAAAAGTATCGGGGGGCGTCGTCTTCGTGGGTTACGGAATCACGGCCCCCGAATATAACTACGACGATTATGCGGGCGTCGACGTGAAGGGCCGGCTGGCGCTCGTCCTGACGCATGAACCGCAGGAATACGACCCCAACAGCGTTTTCGAGGGCAAAGTTTACACGGACCACTCGCAGGTCTACAGCAAGGCGGCCAACGCCAAGGCGCACGGAGCTCGCGGCGTGATTCTGGTGAACGACCGCGCGAATCACAAAGCCGACGCGGATGAACTCGAACGCTTCGGGAACACCGAAGGCCCGGCGGACGCAGGAATCCCGTGCATTCAGGTCAAAGAGGACGTGGTGAAGCCCTGGTTTACGGCAGCGGGCAAGAACCTGGAAGAGATTGAGAAAGCGATCGACGCCGATCTGAAACCGCAGTCATTCGCCCTCGCGCGCGTCGAAGTGCGCGAGAACGTAGACGTGGAGCGCGCGGTAAAGACTACTCACAACGTGGCCGCGTATCTTCCGGGACAGACGGACGAGTACATCATCTTTGGCGCGCATTACGATCATCTGGGCCTCGGAGAACAATTCTCCCTGGCCCCTTCGCTTGCGGGCACGATCCATCCGGGCGCCGACGATAACGCATCCGGCGTTGCGGGCGTGCTGGAACTGGCGAAGTACTTCTCTTCTCAGCCAAAGCCGAAACGAGGTTTTCTGTTCCTGACCTTCGCGGGCGAAGAATTAGGGCTGCTCGGCTCGAATTATTACGCAAATCATCCCGAACTTCCGCTATCCAAAGCAGAGGCGATGATCAACATGGACATGATCGGCCGGGTTCGCGACGGCAAGATCTATATCGGCGGCGCGGGTACGGGCAGTACGCTGCGCGGCGATATGGACAGCATCGCGCCGCAGTATCCGAAGCTCAAGATCGATTATTCGGGAAACAGCGGCTACGGTTCGAGCGACCACACGTCTTTTACCGCCAAACAAGTTCCGGTGCTGTTCTTCTTTTCGGGACTGCACAGCGATTATCACAAGCCGAGCGACACGTGGGACAAGATCGACGCCAACGCCGCCGTGGAGCTGCTTCGGCTCGTGGCGGCTGTCGCAACGCGCCTCGATAACGATGAAACCCGTCCTCAGTTCGTGCGCGTCATTGAAAAGGGCGATCCGCACTCGGGGGCGGCAGGACCGGTCAGCGGCTCGGGCGGAGGCGGATACGGCCCCTACTTCGGAAGCATTCCCGACTTCGCCGAACCACCCAAAGGAGTGCGTTTTGCGGATGTACGCGATGGGTCGCCCGCGGCGCTCGCGGGTCTGAAGCCCGGCGATATTCTCGTAACCTTCGGCGATAAAGACATCGCCAATCTCTACGACTTTACTTATGCTTTGCGGGCGCATAAGCCAGGCGATGAAGTAATGGTAGAGGTGCTTCGGGGTACTGAGAAGATTTCGGCCAGGGTCAAGCTGACCGAAAGAAAGTAATCCGTTACAGTTTTGGACCTTCGAGGCCGATTAATTAGCTAATATATGGCCCGTCAATGGCATCTGCCGCCGCTTATCCTTCACCCGTTCAGCGGGGGTGGAAGCATCGACGAACTTCTGGAAGGTTCGAAGGCGGCTCTGCGGCTCGAGGAAGCCAAAGGTGAACTCCTCGATGACAGCGAGGATCTGGACCGCCGCATTCTGATGGGACGTTACCAAGAGATCCGGATGCTGATTTTCCTGGGGAAGGACATTTTCCGGTGGCTGCAGCAGTGCGTCGATTTCGCTGAGCGCGCCGGAGAGTTTTCGAGCTACTCGGAGCAGAGCTTCGCGGCTCTGATTGTGGAACAGCCTCCGGGCGCCGTGCGCGAGAAGCTGGAGGGATGGGGCGTGACCGACCGGCGAGCGGTGTTCTCGCGAGCGATCGGCGTTCATACCCTCTTCAGCAGTCCGCCGCCTTTCGAAACACTGTCACCTACGCTGCTGCGGCATTACCACCGATTCGCCGACCACGCATACATCTGTTTCCAGCACCTTCGGCCGTTTCACGCGCTCGATTCGAAGCAGTTTCAGTTTGAGATTTACGCCTCCGAAGAATACGCCCGCTTATTGTCGGACCAATGGGAACAGGCCTGACGTCCGGGTTGTATAATCCTCAAAGATCATGACTTTCCCGCGAATGCTTCTCGTGAAGCAGAATTTTCCTGACCGCCGGCTGAGCGACATCCCGGGAACGATCCGGACCGAGCTGAACGAAGCCGGCTTCGGGGAGGCGCTTCGCCCCGGCGCGACGGTCGCGATCGGTGTCGGCAGCCGTGGCATCAGCAATATCGCGACAATTGTCAAGTCAGTTGTCGCGTTCTGGAAGTCGCGGGGCATGAACGCGTTCATCTTCCCGGCGATGGGCAGTCACGGCGCAGCGACGGCGGAAGGCCAGGCGGACGTGCTCGCTCACTACGGGATCATCGAGGAAACGATGGGATGCCCGGTGCGCAGTTCGCTCGAGGTGATCTCGCTGGGGCGCACGCCCGAAGGCATTGAGGCATTCCTCGATAAGCACGCTTCGGAATCCGACGGCATCATGTTGGTGGGCCGCGTCAAACAGCACACCGACTTCGAGGGCAAGATCGAGAGCGGGCTTTTCAAGATGATGGGCATCGGCCTCGGCAAATGGGCCGGCGCGAAGAACTATCACACGCACGCGTACCGTCTAGGCATGGAAGCGGTGATTCGTTCGGTGGGAACGCAGGTTCTGAAGTCAGGGAAGATTCTCGGCGGGCTGGCGATTCTCGAAGATGCGTATCACAACACCGCCAAGCTTACCGCCGTTCCCGTGGGCCGAATGCTCGAAATGGAGGAAGAGCTTCAGGCGCTGGTGAAGACGTGGGCGCCCTCGCTGCCTTTCGATCTGGACGTGCTGATGATCGACGAGATCGGCAAGCAGTTCAGCGGAGCGGGCATGGATACGAAGATCGTCAACCGCGGAACGCAGGGCGAGTACAACCCCTGGCCGAACACGCCGAAGATCGAACGGATTTTCCTTCGGGATCTGAGCTCCGCGAGCTATGGAAACGGAGTGGGCCTGGGGCTGTCGGATGTGGTGCATGACCGCCTCGCGGCCAAACTCGATACGACTCCCACGTGGATCAATGCGCTGACGGCTTCGACGCCATCGGCCGCGAAGCTGCCGATTCACTTTTCGACCGATCGCGAATGCCTGCAGCGCATCTCGATGACGGTGGGCAAACACGATCTCTCGTCGGTTCGCATCGGTTGGATCGAGAACACGCTGGAAATCGGACTGCTCGGGCTGAGCGCGAACATGCGCTCAGAGATCGAATCTCATCCGCGGCTGGAGATCGTGGAAGACGCGCACGACCTGCCCTTCGATAGCGACGGCAACCTTCCGTTCCACGCATTTACGCCAGAACCCGTAGCGGTTCACTAAGATCCTGCGGGTGGAGCGACGGGACGCGCAGGAGGTCTTCCGCTTCGGTGGCGGTCTTCGGCGGGGAAAGCAGATTGCCCTGCGCCATATCGAATCCGATCTCGCGAAGGACATCGAACTGGGCGACGGTCTCCACGCCCTCCGCGATGATGTTCAGAGAAAGAATCCGGGCCAGTCTCACCATGCCTTCGACCAGGGGCGCGCTGCTGGGATTACCGTCCAGGTCGCGGATGAAGACGCGATCGATCTTGACTACGTCGACCGGCAGCTGATGCAGATAATGCATGGGAGAGAATCCGGTTCCGAAGTCGTCAAGCGCAACTCGAATCCCGCGCGCGCGCAAGCGCTTTAACAATCCGGCGGAATCGCCCGTGTTCTTGACCAGGGCGGTTTCGGTGAGTTCGAGGTCGAGAAACGCGGGATCAAGACCGGTCTCGGACAAAATGCGAAGCAGGGCGGGCTCAAAGTCGTCCTGCGCCAACTGCACAGGCGATACGTTCACTGCGATCCGCGCGTGAGCCAAGCCCCGATCCTGCCACTCCCTCATCTGGCGGCAGGCTTCGCGCAGAACCCATGCGCCCATTTCGACGATGAGCCCGCTCTCTTCCGCGACCGGGATAAACTCGGACGGCCCGAGTTCGTCTTCCAGGCCATCAATCCTCAGCAGCGCCTCGAAACCCATAATCCGGCCGTCGAGAGAACACTGCGGCTGATAACGAAGACGGAATCCGTTGTTTCTCAGAGCTTCGCGCAGACGGTCCTCAATGTTCTGCGGGCGCGAAGCGGCTTCCTTCATGTCCGGCTCAAACAGCCGGACCTGATTCTTTCCGGAGGCCTTCGCGCTGTACATCGCGGCGTCCGCCGCAGCCATGAGGGCGCTGGCTTCAAGAGCGTCATCCGGGAAGGTCGCGATACCCACGCTCATCGTGGCGAATACGTTTTTCCCTTCGAGAGCGATCGGGTCGTCGAGCATACGCTGCAACTCGCGCCCGCGAATCGCGGCGTCGTTCCGGCGCCTTAGTCCGGGGATCAAAACGATGAATTCGTCGCCGCCGATGCGCGCAATGGTTTCGCCGGAATGAAGCCCGGACAGAAGGCGATCCGCGATTCGCTTCAGGAACTGATCGCCCGTCTGGTGTCCCCAGGTATCATTGATGCGTTTGAAGCGATCGAGATCGATAAAGAGAACACCGACGCAGACCTTCTCACGAGGAGCGGCGAGGAGTTCGCGCTGAAGTTGTTCCCCGAAAAGGAGCCGATTGGGAAGACCGGTGAGGACATCGTGCCGGTATTGATGGGAAAGCTCCTTCGTGCGCTCGAGAACGGCGGTTTCCAGAGCGCTGCGAATGGCCGCCGTCCTCGCGTTCTTCCGGCGCAGGATGTAGCCGACGAGTAGCGCGCAGGCCAAAACGAGCCCGGTTATAAACCACCAGCGCCTCCAAAGGGGCGCGATGACTTCGAAATCGATCGACGCAGGCGCCCCGTCCCAGCCACTCCGGGTATCGCGCGCTTCCACTTCGAGCCGGTACTTGCCCGGCGGCATCGCCGGAAACTGGAGTTCGCGATCGGATGTCTCCCTCCACGACGCGGAGACAGGATTCAGGCGGTAGCGGAAAAGGATGTCCCGATCGCGACCGAAGTGGAGCGAGGTGAATCGAGTGATCAACGGATCCGAGGAATACGGGACGGAGAAAGGCCGAGCAGGGTCCATCTCTTTCTTGTCCCGGACGACGCTGGTAAAGACGGTGCGAGGCGGCTCGGGCCGCGTCCGCGCGGCATCAGGGAGAAAGCGGGACAGACCAGCGCTCGTTCCAATCCAGACGTGACCGTCCGGATCGGGCGCGAAAGAATGGAGATCGCAGTCGTCCCAGACGAGGCCGTCCCGGTGGTCGTATTGGTCCCAGCGTCCGTTTTCGTCGCGGATGAGAACGCCGAGATTCGTGCCGGCCCAAAGGTGTCCGCGCGGGTCGAAGCCGAGAAAGTAGGTTATGTTGATGGGCTGCCCTCCGGGCGGATCGAAGTGTTCGAAGACAGGGTTCGATCCATTGACGCGAAGGCGCGTAATCACCCCGGTCAGGCGATAACCGATCCACACATCGCCATTGCGGGCGGCCGCTAATGCCAGGACCGTTTTGTCGCGCAGACCCTGCGCCGTCGTGTAATGTCTCCACGCGCCGTAGGAATAGCGCCAGACGCCGGTAGCCGAACCGGCCCAAATGTCGCCATTCGGCGCTTGAATCAAAGTGAAGACACGGCTCAGAGTCGCATCATTGATGGCAGCCTCTTCGACACGATGGAACTGGATGGACGCGGGAGAGGAACGAAAGAGGCCTTTGTCGGATCCGGCCCAGATGTTGCCGTCGCGGTCGATCAGAACCGCCCAGAAGTTCTGTCCGTCGAGACCATCGGCGGTAGAGAACCAGTGAACGCGCTCCGTCTTCGGATCGAAGCGGCCGACGCCGTTGGAGTCGGACCCAAGCCAGATGGAGCCGTCGGGCGCGGGCTGAACGGCGTGGATAGGGATGGCTCCGGTCGACTTCACAATGGTCCACGCCCAAGCCCCGTTAACGTGCCGTCCGCGGAAAAGACCGGCTTCACTGCCTACCCACACAGTGCCGTCGGGGCGCGGCAAAATTTCGTAGATGGTTTCGCTGCCTAAGCCGCTGGCGGCGGTGAAGCTCTCCCAAAGACCGTATCCCAGCCACTTCGCCAACCCGCGTCCGGCGAAGGCAAGCCAAACGGAGCCTCCGCGGTCCTGAAGCACCGAGTAGATGGGCGGGAGGATTCCCGAAGATCGGCCGGCAATGCGAAACGAAGAACCCTCTCTGATGGCCAGGCCCTCGTTCGTCGGGACGAGCAAGCGGCCTTCGGAATCGACGCGCGGAGCCCCGGGGGAGACTACAGGCAGCGGCGTTTCAGGATCTTCGAACCGGGAAGCTCCCTCATACAGAACGCGCAAATGGCGCTTCTGGGAGATCCAGAGATTGCCGGACCGGTCACGGGTGATCGAGACCACGGGCGCGGAGTCAAGCCCAGATTCCTCGCCTCGCACGGTGACACGACCGCGGCTGGACTGGCAGAGCGAATTGCCGCACCCCCACCAGACGGAGTCACCTCCGACGAGAACGCTCTGCGCGCGCAGCAGGCTGTCGGACGAAGGCCGGGGTCCGGGTTGGGCGACGAGGCTTCCGTCCGTTGCAACGCCGATGGAAAGCAGGCCGGCATCGGTCGCCACCCAGGTTCGAGAGCCATCGTGAACGATTCCGCTGTAGTACCAGATTCCGGCTTTCCGCCCTAGCGACACAGGTTCGAAATGGTCGGACTTGAGGCGGAACAGCCCCTGTGGCTTGCCGACGAGAACGGATCCGTCCGGCGCTTCACCAATGGAGGCGCTGACGCTCGCCGGAAGGCCTTCCTTTTCGCCGAATTTCCGGAAGCGTTCGCCTTCATAGCGAAAGACGCCGTTTTCGGTTCCAACCCAGATGAAGCCGATGCGGTCCTGAAAGAGGCTTTTCGCCGTCAGGTTCGTCAGTCCCTGATCCAGGCCAAAGAGCTGAAACGAATACTGCTGCCCCCGCGCGGCAGGGCAGGCGAGCATCCCCAGAGAGCACAACGTAAGGAAGTGCGCGGCGGCAGGCGACTTGGACTTAGGTCGCGGCAACTGCAAATGAATTCATCAGTTTAGCGCAGTATGGTACCTTCGGGACCATTAAATCTGGTTTATTTCCGACAGGGCCGGACAAGGCCCTACGGGAGGCCGGCCCGCACGGAACGGCATTCCGATGTATGCTCGTTGACGACGATGATTATGCCCTTTTCCCGCCGATTTCTGATGCTCAGTTTGGCCGCCGCGTGCGTGCCCGTTTGGGCACAGGCGCCAGCTTCGCCTCAGAGCGGTCCGAAGCCGAAACCCGAGGACACCGAAGTTTGGGAGCCCGTTCCCAAAGTCGTGACGCCCGGTACGACCGAAAGCGCGCCGCCTTCCGATGCCATCGTGCTGTTCGACGGAAAGAACCTCGACGAATGGGTTTCGAATCGCGATAAGACGCCGGCGCAGTGGACGGTCGCGAACGGCGTTATGACGGTGAATAAGGGCAAGGGCGTCGGGAATATTGAAACCAAGCGGTCGTTTCGCGATTATCAGCTTCATATCGAGTGGAAGATTCCCGAGAGCATCACGGGCTCCGGTCAGGGCCGCGGTAACAGCGGCGTGTTCCTCGCATCGACGGGACCGGGCGACGACGGGTACGAACTTCAGGTCCTCGATGCGTACAACAACAAGACCTATGTGAACGGCATGGCCGGGAGCATGTACAAGCAGGCCATCCCGCTGGCGAATCCGGCGCGCAAGCCAGGAGAGTGGCAGACGTACGACGTCGTGTGGACCGCGCCAACATTCAACGCCGATGACTCGGTGAAGACGCCAGCGTACGTGACCGTGTTCTACAACGGTGTGCTGGTTGAGAATCACTTCGAACTGAAGGGCCAAACGCTATACATCGGCAAGCCGTTTTACAAGAAGTACGACCGCGCGCCGATCAAGCTGCAGGCTCACGGCGACGCGAGCGAGCCGATCAGCTTCCGGAATATCTGGATCCGGCCGCTCGACTAAGTACCAACCGAAATCGGGCGATCTCCTTTAGGAAACGTCTCACGATGTCGTTGTAGAGGAACCTTCGCCGCCGGACTCGGCATGACCGGGAGTTGCCCAGCCGATTATGGAATCCTGGGCGGCCGCGGGGTTGAAGCAGCGGACTGCGCGGCGCGCGGTTCGGGCGCCCAGCCGGGGCTGGAGTCTTCCCATTTGTTATCGGTTAACTGACGAACGTTCGAGCCATCGGCGCGCATCGCGAAGATTTCGCCGTAGGGCTGCGGCGTGCCGTCGTAGAGCGCCATCTCATCCTTGAAGCCCTTGCGGCCACTGCTGAAGACGATCCACTCGCCATCGTTCGACCAGATGGAATGCGCATCGATACGCGAATTCTTCGTGAGGCGATGCAGACCGCTGCCGTCGGGGCGAATCGTGTAGAGAGAGAACTGATTGTCTTCGCGGTCGCTCGTGAACATGATGACGTCGTCCTTCGGCGACCATTGCGGGAAGTTGTCGTAATGCGAGCCGTCCGTCAATGTGGTTACTTTGCCGTCGGCGACGTTGACGATCGCAAGTTGTTTGCCGCGCCGGTAGACGATGCGCTTGCCGTCGGGCGACCAACTCGGGAAGCCGTTGTTCACTCCATCGTCAGCCAGCACGCGCAGGCCGGTTCCATCGGGGTTGATCAGAACGATCTGGCCGCCGGGCGTTCCGGGAGCGCGGAAGTAACGACCGAGGCAGAACGCGATCAGATCGCCCGCGGGCGACCAGACGGAATCGTAGGAAGTGAAGCCGTCGCGGCGGTAGAGGGTCTTCTTGTCGCTTCCGTCGGCGCGCATAATCTTGACGGTGGTGTCTCCCGCTGATGTTCCGTTGGCGCCGTATTCGCTATAGAGAAGCCGAGAGCCATCGGGCGAGAAAGATGGAAACGGCTCGCTGAGGACGGTGTCGAATTCGGGATCATGACTGACGGTCGGGACGAGGTGTTCCGTCGAGGCTGGCTGCAGAACCCGTTCGTAGACGACCTGGGATCCGTCGGCGGACCAGCCTGGATTGCGTACGTGTCCTTTGACGATCGTGTCGATTTTGCGATTCGGATACCAGATTTTCAGGCCTTCGGCGTCGAGCGCCGCGCTGCGAATCGCATAGCTGATTCGACCACCCGGCAGCCACTTCGGCGAGAGCTTGGTTTCGTTGGACGCAGTGTACTGGACACGCTCGCCCGTAGCGATATCTACGGAGACGATTTCCGTGCGTGAGCGCGCGCCCTTGGCCAGGAAGGCGCCGACCTCGTCAGTCTCATAGAAGAGGATGCGCCTGCCGTCCGCAGACCATGAGGGACTTCCGGCGACTCCGCCCGCGCGCGTGACGCGGCGCAATCCGGTTCCATCGGGATGGACGATGTAGATCCCGGTGGATTGCAACATTTCCCATTGGCCAGGGAAGGCGCCGGGCGCCGTCTCGCGGTCGGAACTGAATGCGATCCATGCGCCGTCAGGCGACCAACTGGGTCTGAGGCTGGCGAAGGCGCCCGGAGTCAGGTTGCGATATTTGCCGGAGGCGATGTCGAGCAGCCAGATGTTGGCGTAGCCATCGCCCCGCGTGGAGACGAAGGCGAGCGTGGAGGCGTTCGGAGAAAGGGTTCCCTGGTCGTCGAAGGCGGGATCGGTGGTGAGGCGCTCGAGGCCGGAGCCGTCCGGGTGAACGCGATAGATGTCGGACTGTCCGGAGCGCTCGTCGGTGAAGACGACCCATTTGCCGTCGGGGGTGATCGACGGGGAGTATTCCGATTCGTGGTGCGGCGTGAGAGGACGTTCGCGCTGGCCGTCGGCATCGGCGATGAAGAGAGCGATCTCGGGGACGCGGAACCGGTTGAAGAGGACTTTGTGTTTGGCGGCGGCCTGGACGTTGGGCGTGGCGAGAACGAGAGAAAAAGAAAGGGCGTAGATGAGCGACTTCACCGGTGCACCTCCTGGCTGGGCAAGTGTATCAGGGTTTGCGGACAGAGAAGCCGTATAGGCCCCTACCCGACGGCATAAAGAGATAATTAACGTCAGGTTCGTTCTCGCAAAATAACATTTGCGAGCATCAACGTCCGGCCCGCTCGCGTCCGGGCGCATGTTTCCTCTTCCGATGGAGATGGTGGCAGACGCGTTGCCTTCCTGTGGCGTAAGTGGCTGAAATCGCGGGAGAGAATCCCTGTGAACTACTTTCTTCAACCGACCGCCGCCGAGATGTGTTCCTCCATGTTTTCCAGGCTGACCCCGCGCGTTTCGGGGTAGAACCGAAGAACCACAAAGAACTGCAGCACCATCATCAGGGAGAAGAACCAGAAGGGAATTGCGCCCGATCGCGCCGCCACCACGGGAAACACCCCGGAAATCAGCGCGTTCATGATCCAGTGCGTGAAACTGCCGAGAGCCTGACCCTTGGCCCGAACCAAATTCGGGAAGACTTCGCTGATGTAAACCCAGATAACCGCGCCTTGTGAGAACGAGAAGCAGGCAATAAAGCCGATGAGCAGCCAGACCAGCAACTCGTGATGCTGGTTGGCGGTAAAAATAGCGGCGACTCCCGCAAGACAAATGGCGGTGCCTATCGCCCCGGCCAGGAGGAGCTTCTTCCGCCCAAACCGGTCGATTACCGTCATCGCGCCAATGGTGAACACCAGGTTGGTAAACCCGATCGCAACCGTCTGCATATCGCTGGATATCCGGCTGAACCCGGCGCGCTCGAAAATATCGTTCAGGTAGTAGAGAATCGCATTGATTCCGGCAAGCTGATTGAACATGCCGATCGAAATGGCGAGAAAAACGGGTTTGCTGTAGCGGCGCTGAAAGAGCGGGGTACTTCCGCTGACGCGCTCAGCGCTCAGCGTCGCCGAAATGTCGTCGATCTCCTTGGGCGCGTCGGGTTCGCCGATTCTCGTGAGTACAACGACGGCTTCTTCGCGTTTTCCGGCTGCGACCAGCCATCGCGGACTCTGCGGGATGGTGAACAGCGCAAGAATAAAGCCCGCGGCAGGCGCCGCCGCTATTCCCAGCTTCCATCGCCATTCGGTGGCGCCGACGTTGGCCAGTGAAACCAGGTAATTGGAAAGGTAGGCGAGCAGGATGCCGCCGACTACATTCATCTGGAAGAAGGCGACCATTCTGCCGCGGCTTGCTGCCGGGGATACTTCAGCGATGTACATCGGGCCGACCACTGACGAGCCGCCGATCGCCAGTCCACCGATCAGGCGAAAGAAAACGAGCGAATACCAGTCCCAAGCGCAGGCGCAGCCGAGCGCCGAAATCACGTAGAGCAGACCGAGCGCCTGCAAGCACGCTTTACGCCCGTAGCGATCGCTGGGCGCCGCGGCGATTAGCGATCCCAGTACCGTGCCCCAAAGGGCCATAGACACCGTCACGCCGAGCATCGCGGGTGACAGGTGATAAGTCTCGGTGAGCGCGCGGGTGGTTCCCGCGATCACGGCGGTATCGAAGCCAAAGAGAAGACCGCCGAGTGATGCGACAAGAGCGCTGCGCGCCAGGTAGCCGTTCATGCGGTCACCGCCTCCGAGGTATTAACTGCCATAGCCGAATCGCCTTCGAAGCCCACGGATAGTCTATAGGCACGAAATTTTTTTATCCGGCCATAGACGGTAAGCCGTTTGTCTGTCCTGTCCCGCAGGCTGCAATAGAGGCAAAAAGCCGTGGCTGGTTCGGCCTCGAAGACGGCTCCCTGGCCGCCCTGACCCAGCCGCCGCACTAAGCGATAAGGCCGAGACGGTCTTCGTGGCAGTGGATTTGAAGCGAGCCGCTAGAAGTCTTGAAGTAAAGAATCTGAAGTGAATGCGTCAGATTTCAGGCGGCGAGTGAAGCTTGCTGAATGCGCCCATTAACCTCCCGATCGATCGAATCGAAGGCGCGTCGCAGCGGACCCGCCGGCTGCGACAGATCG
>DATFSM010000078.1:0-19556 GCA_035262625.1 Bryobacteraceae bacterium | reverse complement strand
CCCGCTTTTGTTCGAATGATTCATCGGTACTGTACCGCTGTCCGACTCCTCGAAGACGTGCACGCGGGCCGTACGGCTACTGCCTTCACCCGCCGACCTGTCGCAGAAAGTCGCTTCAGGCATCTCCGAGGTCTCCCGGTTCTCGTGCATGGAGTTTCCAGACGTGCATGGGGTCTACGACTACGCAGGGCCGTCCGACAACTCGCGTTAGCGCTGCCGGGCGTGTGGCCTTCCGCAGTGGGTACGGCGTCGGCGCCCTGATTACAAATTTTCGAAGCTCGATACCCAGCCCATCTTTTCCCCTGTTTACGCTTCACTGGAGACCTCACGGAATCCAATGCAAAACTCGGGGCCGAGCGGATCGCTACTCCTTTCTCGTAAGGCTCTTTCATCCTCAACTCCATGCCGGTTGTTATCCCGGCGCACACCCACGATTTTTTCTGACGAATCATATTTACTAACCTACCGAAGGACTACTGAGCGTTAGATCAAACGATCGAGCTTTTCTGGGCGTCTTGACACCCGGCCCATCCTGTTCACGTTTGACTCGTAGATGCGGATCTCATTACGTAGACTCTGCCTCACAGCGTCTTCAGGAACGCGATTAAGGCTGCCTTATCATCGCCGTCCAGCGTCAGTCCGAATGGATGGCCCGGAACCGCGCGCGTGGCGGTGCCGTAGCCCTTGTATCCAGTCGGTACGTAATCGCTGCGCAGCCGCCGCGGGTCAAACCAGTCCTCCAGCCTCGCGACGGACCCGTTGTGCTCGAACGGCCCTCGATACCAGACGCCGCGAAGCGAGGGCACTTTGTAGTATCCCGTGCCGCGACGCGTCCGCATCGTCAAGGTAGAATCCGTCCCCACCACCGTGTCTTCGATCGCATACAGCTTCCTATGCTCTTCAGGCACGGCGAACCCCTGAGCAGGTGTGAGCTTGTTGCTGGTATAGAGGGGTGGCGTATGGCAGCGTGCGCATCCCTCCCGCGCGAAGACCTGTTCGCCGCGCGAGGACAGCGCCGTTCGGTGGTTCGGGTTGACCGGTGGTTTCAGAGCGTACAGAAACTTTGCCAGCGCGAACAGCTGCGCATCGCTGTACCGCTGCTGTGTCTCGGGCGGTGGAATGTTGTCGTCCTTCGTATCCGTCCCCAAGAGAAAGGCGGTCGGACGATATCCCATGTAATCCGACAACATGTCCCCGCCCTGGTTCAGGGCCGCATACCGCATCAGGTCCGCAGATCCGCGGTGCAGCATCAAGCCCGTATGATCCAGATACCGCAAGTCCTTCACCCCAATCAGATCGGGGACCTGCACCGGCGAGAACAGACTGGTTCCATGTCGGCCCACAACCCCCAGCGGGATCGCAGCCTTGATTGCATTGATCCGCTCGATACTCATCGAGCGAAACTGCTCGACCGGATCATTGTCGATCCACGGCACACGGAATAGCGAACGTTGCCACGCGCGCGCGACCTCTACTACCGGTGGGAAGCCGAGCAGCAGATCGGGCACGGTCCCCGGTCCGCCTTCGATCACCCTTCCGTCTGGCTCGACGCGCGTATGGCAGGTCGCGCACGACAGGAATCCCACCATCGGACGACCCTTTTCCGCGACGATGATGCTGAACTGCGGAAGCGTGCCATCTGCGGCGGGCGGCGCTCCGGACTGCTGGAGAATCCCCTGCCACACCGGCAACTGTTCCATCGGAAACAGCCCGATCGGATACCGGAATACCTCCTGGCCCGCTCGAATCCAGTCGTCCGTCGTCCGCAACTTCCGGAGATCGAATGTAACTTCGGGATCGATATGGGAAAGCCGCTCCAGATACCCGACCGGCTCGCGCCCGGCCGCATACACCGGATATCGTCTGAACATCACGCGCTCGGGAATCCGATAGTAATAATCGGCGCCGATCGGCGTGACGGCTGCGCGGCGAACCGGCGGGGGAATCGTGCCGCTCTGGATATCGGCGACAATCCACGTGCGCGGCGGCTCGGGCGCGACATCTGCCGCCACGGCGGCGGAACAAATTGTCAAAAACAACTGTGCGGAACGGCGAAACAAGCCTGGCATCTTCGCCTCCTGATTTCTATTCACCCAAGATTACTCTGAAAACGAGCGGAAAAAATACGCGGATCGTCGAGGCCGGGATTTCCGGAAGAGACACCGGATGACCGGCCACGGATGGAAATTCGGGCGGAAGAAGGAGGAAGCCATCGCCGCCCTGCTCAATCAACGGAATGTCGAAGATGCGGCCAAAGTGGTTGGCATCACCGCAAGCACGTTAGTCCGTTGGATGCAAATCCCGGAGTTTGCGGCGGCTTACCGGGAAGCTCGTCGCGCCGCCTTTGGACAGTCGATCGCTCGCCTGCAGCAGGCATCGACAGCCGCGGTTTCGACGCTGTTGAAGATCATGGTTGACACGAATGCGCCCGCATCTGTTCGGGTACGGGCCGCCGACAGCGTGCTCGATCACTCCAAGCAGGCCATTGAAATCGAGGACGTGGAAGTCCGCGTGGCCGCCTTAGAACAAGCCGCTGAACTCCAAAAATCGGGCGAGAGATAATGCGTGCCGATTCTTCGGGGTATCGAGGGCTGGAAAAACGCGCGCTACAGCAGAGGCTCTGGGCCCACATGTGATTGTCTTCTCTTTTGAAAAAGCAGCAAAAATCTTGTTCGGGGACTTTCCCGTTTACATCGTTCCCCCGTGGTCATTCGTCGCAGTGATTGGGATGAAGACTACCCAGAGTCTGCCAGCTCATCGATGTATCGGAGAGTTCATTGCCACCGAGACGAAGAATCCCGCCATTCAAGCTTCTTCTCTTGTCATTGTTTGATTCCAGGAGCGGTCGCCGATCGAAGGGATCGACAACTGGATGACCTCAACCGTGGGCTAAGGGCGCAAACATAGTTCGTTATAGCTTCCGCAATGGCATCGCCTGCTCTGGTAACGACCAATCGCGCTCCTTATGCCACCGGCCTGAAACGTGATGTCGAGCGTTCTCCACCGTGTTTTTTTAATCGCCTTCCTGTCCGTCGGTACGCTGATTTTCATCGATGCCCTTTGGCGGCCGTCGTAATAAAACACTCAGCTCGCAAGTACGCTCACTTATGCTAAGCGTGATCATACCTGGGTTCGCGTCGCATTCAGGGAAATCGTCATGCGTCGCCATAATATTAGGACCCGACACTATCGCCCAGCCGGATCGTTCGAGCTGCAGTCATGTCGGAACCAAGCGCCGCTCCATTTTGTCGTACTTCTCCTGGTGGCATCAATGCTGCCTCGCGAGCTTGCTGCAAGGGAGTGTCGCTCTACAGAAAGTTGTAGTCCCAGAGAGAAGTACCGTTCAGCGCCTATAACTCCGCACCTATTCCTGAAATTCGGGTTCCTTGACGCCGCATGCAGATCAGTCAACAGCCTGATGGCAGCATTCTCACGTTAAGGTGCGTTTCCTCCAGCGCAAAAGTGAACCGGCCGGGGGTGGCGGTCGTCCGCTTCCATGCGCGGAATTTCGCTGCGTGTATCGCAGCAGTAGCCAACCTGTCGAAAGGATTTAAGAAATGCCCATCAACACAGCGAGAGAACTCTGCGTGTCCATGCTGAGCGAGTTGCGGCATGGCGCGGAACGAAGCCAGAAAATATATGAGGAGCTGGGCGAAGCCGCTAACAACCTGGAGATCAAAGAGGCGCTGAATGCGCGCGAGTTAGTTTCGTCCCAACTTTTGAACAGACTGGACGAATGTTTCAGACTCATTGGAGAGAAACCGGCTAAGGTCAATCAACGGTTGCATCAGGTGTTCATTGAGGATTTTCGTCGGGAACTCAACGAAATTCAGGGCCCGGTCGCCCGTAAGCTCTTCGTTTTGGCCAAGGCAAGCCATCTGGCGCATTTGCAGGTAGCGAGCTACGTCTTTCTGATCGCGGCGGCCGATACGCTGGGGCATCCCGGCGTCGGTGTGCTCCTCGAAAGCTGTCTCGCAGACAAGCGCGCGTTCATGGAAAGGACGAGAGAGTTGATCCGCACACAGATTGAGGAAAAAGTCTCACATGCTTCGGGCCGGGTAGCTTAGGCGCGAAGTACGGCGCGGAGACATCATCGTCATATTGGGCCGCGCGAATTTCCGAATTTCGGAAACTGTGAATGGTGGTGTCAGAGCCGCAGATCGCTGCAAATAAGGAGCGGCGTTTGCCGTCGCGGCCGAACAACCAGATCGGACGCTCATCGGCGACGCCGCTTCTATCTCAAAAAGCAATGACCGGAACCGACAGTTGTGGCCGAGGGCTGGATCTACGCAGCGCGCGGGCCTTGGCGACGACCTCCCGCCCTCAACACCGGCGACCGACCTTCCTGAAATTAAGCGCGTCGGCCCGATTCCCCTACGAAAACAAAGGCCCCTCGCGGAAACGGTATTCCTCGGCGCAGATCGCGCGCTCCAGCTCGCGGAAGCGGTGAGGAGGCCCTTCGTCGGACTGCTGTTGCCAAGCTCGATATCCTGAACGGTGCGCCGCCCGCATTTGAGCATCCGGGCCAGTTCTCTCTGAGAGCGGTAGTGCTCGCTCCTGAAGATTCGCCACTCCACCGCTCGGCGTCTCCCGGCAGTCATGACCAGCATGTTCGACCGGATTTCTCACATCTACATTCGCAGCGAAGCTAAGGCAATCCTCAGACATGGGTTTGCTCGTGGGCCGACTGTTCTCGGAACCGGTTGTCTACCGATATGTCGTGATAACGCCGCCTCGTCTCCAGTAAGAGTCTCAAGGACATCGCCTAAAGTCTCGTCTCCTTCCGTCGCGGTTCGGGCGTCGGGACGGTTGCTCTGCGAGTCGCGGCGAAGTCGACCAAAACAAGGCAATCCATTGAGCGCGTGAAGTGCATCGTTCATCGCTTGTCTCACGGGTTCCGATGTTCCCATCCCCTTCCAACCCGCCAGTAAAAAGACTTAGAATGAGTTGATTTTCGGCGGACGGAGGAATGGATTCATGAACGTCAAAGGATTTCGACGGGGCGTGTGGATGTCGTCAATCGCGCTATTCGGAATTACGCTTCCAACGTTTCTCGTGGGACAAACGCAGATCCAGTTCGATGCGTTTTACACTTGTCCCGGCGGGACTCGCTTCAAGGTGTTTTCATGCGCTGGCAACGAGCCGGGTTCGAGTTGCGATGTTCAGACATTTAGCGGGACGCGCTCGTTATCGCGTGGGCCCGCGCCTCGCGGGCAGGTGATGGGATTCGTGCGGACCTGTCATTTGCAGACCGCTGCCGAGGAAAAGGCTGTGTCAGCGCGCGGAGCGGCGCAGGCGGAGAGTTCTTCAAACGGAATCAACGTGGGCGACTCGGTCGAAGTCCTCACCGGATTCGGCTGGACGCCTGCCAAAGTGCTCGCGATTCAGGGCAACGACTATAAAGTTAACGCTAACGGCGTCCAAGTGATCAAGACATACCCCTCCGAAGTGCGGCGCGTCGGAGCCGCAAACGCCCGTGACCACGCGGCCGGTCAATATCGGCTCCACGACCGGGTACAGGTCAACGTCGGCGGACAGTGGATGGACGGGACGATCGTCCTCGAAAACGGCATGGATTATCAGGTGCAGTTCGGCAACCGCACCGTATGGGCCGGACCGAAAGACCTGCGGCCGTCATCGACGCCGGCTCCCGCCGCCACGGCCAAGACGACAGGACCACCCCAGCCGGGAATGACAAGCTGCGCGGGTAAGATTGAAGGCCGTTACGTCACCACGGGTGCGGGTTCCGCGACTATTATTTTCCGCTCCGGCAAGGCAACCATGGGCAATGGATTCGGCGGCGAAGATACGCTCGAATGCTGGGTGGCTCGCGACAAGATCATTCTTCGCGAGCCGGGACATCCTGAGAAAGAAATGCCCATCGACATTAATAACGACGGCACGCTTCAGGTACCGATCTATGGAGAGTTCAAGAAAAAAGGCAATTGATTTCTGGCGTCGAGTCACTGCGGATTCTATTCGTCGCTCAGCATCGCGAGCGCGGGGCGCAGGGCTGACCGCCGCGAAAATGGTTGATTGCGGATGGCTCAAACCGTCGCTCGTCGGACAGTTTGAATTTGTGGAATGGACGCCGGACAATCATCTGCGCCATTCAAAATTCATTGCTCTCCGGGACGATAAGATTCCGCGTGATGTGGTCCGGGAGGAACAACGTTGAGCGGGGAAGCTCTTCATGACATCGCACTCAGGCGGCTGGGCACAACCGAAACAGCCCGATCCCGGCGATCAGACTATCGGGATTTTCGCGACGGCTTTCCTCTCTTGATTTCCGTTACGCCGCCGACCGCTTTCTGCAGCAGCTGCGTCTCCTTCGCGGGCGGCTTGCGCGTCATCGCGATGCTTTGCCGAAGCGCCTCTAAGATGTCAACGACCGGTTGGTTTGTTAGCGGGGTTGAAGCTGCCGGTGCTGCTCCGGTCTGCGACATCTTCTTCGCGATCAGCGACTCAAGTTCCTCGCGGTAGACATCTTTGAACTCCTCGGGAGCGAACGGTGCTTCGATGGCCTCCAAAAACGTCCGCGCTAGTTCCAGTTCTTTGGCTCCCAGGCCATTCACGTCCGCGCGGAACTCATTTTCGAACCGTACCTCGTCGGTGTAGAACATCGTATGCGCGAGCATTCCGTGTTCGCCGGGACGCACGATCACCACGTGCTCGCGCCCGTACATGCCAACTCGCGCGAGGGCAATTCGCTGCGTTTCCGTCAGCGCTTCAAACAGCAGGGCGTACGACTTCTCGCCGCCGCGATCCGGCACCACGTAATACGACGTTTCGAAGAAGACCGGATCGACCTCCGCCAAGCGGACAGACCGGACGATCTCCATGGTCGCGGAGGTGCGCAGTTGAAGCCTCTTCAACTCATCACGCTCGAATACGACGTACTGATCGGGCTCGACCTCATACCCGCGAAGAACGTTTTGCCGGCCGACGGGATGTTCATGATCCTGAGTGATCAACGACTGTCGGACACGACTGACTGGCAATGGAGCAGGCAGGTCCCGATTCGGTAAAGGCCTTTCAATAGGCGCGCGCTGCGGTTCGATTCTGTCGGGCTCCGGATCGCGTCTGCTTCCAGGCGTGAAGGGCTCCGGCTCAGTCTGCTCAGATCGATGAACGTAGTGCAGTTGGACCCGCTCTCTGCGTGCGGCGCGGAACAGCTTCACCGGAATTGAGACCAATCCGAAAGTGAGATGGCCCCTCCAGACGATCGACGGCATGTTCTAGCGGAATCATACTAAAACGCCTCTCCGACGTAGCCCATGGTTTGGTCTCGGCGCGTTGTTCTCGGAAACGATCGCCTGCCGGTACGTTACCAATATCAGCCTATTCAATCCAAAACAAAGCCCTGCGTGACCGAGTGTCAGCGATGCAGGAAGAGCGCAGAATGCAGTAGAATGCGGTGGACTCTCGGGAGAAACCGAATGCGATGTCAGACGTGTGGCGCCACATCTGCGCCGCAGGCACATTTTTGCTCGATGTGCGGGGATCGCGTCGAAACGTGGCAGGACCCGGTCGGCGATCCAGTGCGCGAGGCTCTGGAAAGAGCTATAGGTTTCCAGTATCGTATCGACCGATTGCTGGGTCGCGGCGGGATGGGGGCTGTTTACCTGGCGTTCGAACTGGCTCTCGATCGTGACGTTGCGATCAAGGTGCTGCCCCCCGAACACGCCGGCGCAGCGCAGTCGCGCGATCGATTCCGGCGTGAGGCGCGCACGGCCGCGCGACTCAATCATCCGAACATCGTTCCGCTGTACACGTTCGGTGAGGTCAACGGCCTTATGTACTTCGTCATGGGCTACGTGGCCGGCGAGTCCCTGGCGTCAAAACTGCGGCGAGATGGACCGCTCACATCGGACGAGGCCCGCACTATTCTGGTCGACCTCGCCGATGCGCTCGCGTACGCTCATGGACATGGGGTCATTCATCGCGACATCAAGCCGGATAACATTCTGATTGATGCGGATTCCGGATCGCCGCGCCTGACGGATTTCGGAATTGCGAAGGCTACGCTGGCTGACACAATGCTCACAACGCCCGGCCAGTTGATCGGCACACCGGCCTACATGTCCCCGGAGCAGGCGCGTGGCTGCCTCGATCTTGACGGGCGCTCGGATCTTTATTCGCTCGGCGTTGTGGCTTATGAAATGGTATCGGGGCACCTTCCCTTTGATGCCAAGAGTCCGATGGCGGCGATTACACAGCGGCTGACACAGGAGCCACGATCGCTTTACGTGCTGGCGCCGAACGTGGCCGGCGATCTTGCGATGACAATCCAGCGATCGCTTCAGCAGGACCCCGCGAACCGCTGGCCCGACGCAAAAAGTCTGCGATTCGAACTGGCTCCGATAGACGATGAGATCGATGCCCCTGCTGTCAGAATCCTGCGGTTCAGCAGCATGGCGGCTTTATTGCTGACACCCACCGTCGTTTTCGCGACGATCCTGGGGCGATTCAATTTTGGTCCTATCCGCATCCTGGCTATCGCCCTTGCGTTTGGTCTGATCGCGCTTCTCGGTTCGGTCTTAGGTACAGCGATGGCATTGTGGCGACAGGGATCTGGCATTCACGGAATTATTCAGACTGCTTTCCGACAACCGCGCTGGTGGAAATTCTGGTATCCGAAACGGTTTCGGCGACCGGGGGACGTGTGGGACCGTCTTCCGGCGCATATGTGGCGAGTTCGCTTGCATTTCGCGATTGTTTTTGGCTTTGCCTGGGGTATTTGCCTTCCTGTTTGCCTCGGATTTGGTTTGTCGCGGACCTTGCCTACGGTGCGATTAGCTTTACTGTGCGTGATGTGGGCTTCACTTTTGATGGCGTCGCTTGAGCGTCACCGTGTGACCAAGGCGCTTGCGGCGACTCTGGGAATCACTTTGAGCGAAGCTGCAAAAATCATGAGCACACCCACGTGGCGGACTGCGGTGTGGCAGCGCGGTCCGGCGGCATCGCTGATCCGCCGTACCAGTTCGGCACCGACCACAACGAATCTGCGAGCAACTGAGACATCGGCGACATTGACTCAGCCGGGCGATCGCCCGTCTGTCTGAGGCGGCTACCAATCGGGAGCTCGATCTCCTGAGCCTCCGGGACCGCTTCCGATATTTACAGATAACGCGCGTCGATCCTTACCGGTAGATTTGGCGTATTCCTACTTAGGAATGCGCCTCGGCACCTGACGCAAATCGGTTCCGCCCCAGGCTTTCAATGATCCGATCCGCGTCGCGAGCCTCAGTGATTCGCGGCAGTCTTCACGATCGGGCGTGCAGGTCCCAAATTCTCATACCACTTGATGTTGGCCGTCGCGCCACCGATCATGACTATGTCGGGACGGCCATCTCCATTGATATCGGCCACCTGGCAGCCCGACGCGGACATGCCCATGTGGTCCAGCTCCTCATGATGCCACTCCTTGCCGGATTCATCCAGGGAATAAAAGATGTGGGAGCTGGCGACTTTTCCTTTGGCGCGATCGCCGGCCACGATCTCGTCGCGGCCGTCGCCGTTGAAGTCCCCCACGCAGACCTCGTGACCCTCGGTGAGAGCGTCGTAGATGACGTGGCGCTGCCACCCGCCCGTGCCGTTCTCGGTGTAAACGACGACCTCATTGCCGTGCCACGGCTCGACGGCCGCCAGGAAGCGGCGGTTGCCAAGGTGAGCGACGCGGACATCACTCGTGCCGAGACGCGGTGCGTCCTCCGTATCGTGACCCTTCACAATCAGCTTGTGCTCCCACTTCAGAGTGTCACCCTTGCCCGATGCCGAGTGCAGGATCACACCATCGAAACCGGCGGTGAGCAACTGCTCCCGCTTTCCGGCGTCGTTCCAGTTCACGACCCGCACACGATGCAGAATGCCATTGAGGTCACCGACAATCAGGACACGCTTCCATTCGCTTGACCAATCTTCAGGGACGCGGTAAAAGAAGAGCGGCGTTTTGCCCTCGTATTTGGGCGCGAGGTTGGTGGCGCCGATGAGCGGGGCGTTGATCAGTTCCTTCCTGCCGTCACCGTCAATATCGGCCCAGGCGATGTGATGCGAAGTCGTCACTGCGTCGATCCGGGTCGCCTTCCACGGCTGACGCGGATCGCCCTGATGGGACAGCAGCCAGACGAGGCCTTCGCTTTTGGAGGCGTTCATGCTGAAGCCGCTCTCGATTGCGACTTCGGGGTAACCGTCACCGTCGATGTCATAGGCCGCCAGGTTGACCATGGCGGGGATGTCTTTGACCATCAGGTGCGGCTGCCAGGTGGGATTCTCGTACCAGGAGAGACTCGTCACCTGTTGCGTCATACCAATCACGTCGGGTCTGCCGTCGTGATTCACGTCCACAACGATGACAGTGTAGCCGCCGGGGATGTGGGACTCGATAACGTGATCTTTAAAGTCAACGATCTGTTGTCCGGCGGCCAGACCAGCAATGGCGACAAGAAACAACAGGGCTCGGTACATAATTGCGCTTATCATACAGCGGGCTGTTGGTAGCCGAGGCCGGATCGACGATGTGGACTGAGGTGTTCAGCCGCAACTCTGCCTGCTCGTAGACTCTGGCCGGGTGTCAGGTCGGCGGACGACAAAGGCGCGCGAGATGAGCTGGGAGAGGCTTCACATCGGATGCACGGGTCGTTCATGGGATCGTCTTGATCGAGAGGTACGAGGAGATTTTGAATCGCCCGGCTCTTCCTGTCTGTCTGCGAGAGACAGAGACGTATCAGTGGCTGTGGGATTCACATTCGGGTCGTGGAACGTGAACAACAGGAGTCTTCAGAACGAGCATGTCGAATTGCTGCGCAGTGTTGATTGCGACCTGCTCTCACTTCAGGAAGTCACTCCGGGATTTCACGCTGAATTGTCGAAGCTCGATCTGTTCGACTGGTCGGAATCGTCCCTGTCCCTTCGGCGACCGGGTACTGATGAAGGGCGAGCCCGGAGGCTTGGCTGTTCGATCTTTGGCCGCCGCCCGTTTCGGGCCGACTCGTCTCAACTCCTGGCCCAGTTACAATTCCCCGAACGCGCCCTAGTGGTCCATGCACTTTCCGGCTCCACACCCTTGACAGTCTGCAGTTTCCATATTCCCCCGGGAGCATCGTGGGGGGAGATCAAACCGCGGACGATGAAGGCTCTGGCCGAATGGCTCGGCATTCAGTCCGGCAGCGTAGTCGCTGGAATGGATGCAAACGCGCCCAAAACAGACCACCCCGATCCGCTAAAGAGCGAATGGTGGTGGAAAGACGAGCCGATGCTACTCGGTCCGACGCCTCAGCACGGTCTGCGGGACGCTTTTCGAGTTTTCCTCACCACCCGGCCAGACCTCCTGAACGAGATTCAGAGATCCCGCCCATCGGGTCCGCTCGCTATCTCTCACGTGCGCGGCCGCGGAGGCCGCAGGACACTATGCCGTTACGATGTCATCCTTACGTCGCCTGACATTGCGGTTACCGATGTCAGGTACCTTCCCCTGGACAATGCTGTCAGCGATCATGCGCTGGTAGTCGGCCAGCTTGAACTTCAGGAGTGTCATAGGCCCTGAAAGCCCGCACTGAGGGATGGTCAGCTTCGCGCCAATGAGTCACGTTCGTCGTTCATGCCCCTCAAACCTGAGCTGGTGGCCGTACCCACCGAAAGTGTGGCTGGTCAAGACGCTCGACGGGTGTAGCTGTCTCCTCGATCCGCTTGCGCACACGCAAATCTCGGAGGGTAGCCCGTGCGTCGTTCAGGGTGCAATGCAGGACCTCCTGGATCGTATGGACGCCCTCAGCGTGCAGGCCCTGTTCAGTCTCCACCGGGCCGAGCCGCACGAGCGCGTCACAGACAAGTTGCTCCTGCTCCGGTGACACCAGCCAAATATACAATGCCCCGCATTCAGGCGTGACTACTCGGCACCTAAGATAGAAGCCGTGTGGAAATTCCCCGGCACGCAGCGTTCCAATTTCGGCCTCTGAGCGAGCGGAACAGTCATGTCAGTCTTTGGTGGAAATGAGCCAGAGATCGTTTCACTCCTCGCGTCGGCCTGCCAAATCTAGCCAAAGGAGTATCCGGCCGAGCTCCCTCCGCCTTAAATCACGAGTTACGTGGCGCTTCGCCCGTCTTTCGCCCGGATTTCCGGCGCGTTGGTATTCTTTCGAAAGCCGTGCCGCGCCGCCTCATCTTCGCCCTCCTCTGCGGCTCTGCACTCACAGCGCAGCAGACCACCACCAGCTACAGCATAACCGTGCGTTACCCCGCCGATTTCGCCAGCCACTCCTGGAAGCAGGAGCCGAAGCTCACGCAGCAGGAAATCGGCACAGACATCCCCGAAGGCGTCGCGCCGCTGCGGCCGGTGCTTCACTTGAAGGGCCGGCTCCCCGGCCGCGCCGACGACAACACCATCGAGGTGATTCCGCTGCGCGACCGCTCAGTAGCGGATTTCAGCACGGCGTATCCCACCCTGAGCTCGTCTATGACTGCGCTCAGAGTCCTCCTCGGCCAGCCCCGGCTTCCGGGCATGAAGGCATTGGAGAAGGCCGACCCCGTCATCGTCGATGCCGCATACTCACTCTGCGCTCGCGTGGAGCGCGTCGAAAGTTCCTGGCTCAGCGGCTTTATGTTCCTCGTGCAGTTCACCCAAGAAGAGAGCGGCGATCTTCCCAATAACAGCGAGCTGACCTATCAATTCCTCGGCATCACGAAGGACGGCGCCAACCTCGTCGAGGCCACATTTGCCGTGAGTCACGCATCGCTGCCCAGGGACGGCGTCTACGCGACCGCTCGCAAGCTGCGCGAAAGCGAGCGCCAGTTGGCAGGTCTCGATGAAAATTCCTTCCAGCCGCCCCTATCACATCTGAAAGCGATTCTTCGCTCCATGGCTGCCGCGCGGTAAGGGCACTTAAATCCTGACGCCTGATTTTTGCGCACTGAACCGATTGGCGATGCCCGGCCTCTTGGCAGAGCGCCGGGATATCGGCCGAACGGTCACCGTCGACCGCTTGACGGATTATTTCCAAGTTGTCGACGATCCGCGCGCGCTCCATCGCTCGACCAGAACGGCGCCCGGGATCTCCAGGAACCAATAGCCGAGAAAGAAGATTCCGCCGCCGAGGCCAAATACAGAGTTCGAGAAATGCAGTTCCTTCGTCATGTCGAGGCCGGCATAGCTGAGATTGGCACGATCCAAATAAGCGACAGTGTAAAGCGCAAGGAAAACTGGAATGAGCCGGCGGCTGATTTTGCGCCGGACCCGCTCAGCAAGTTGCGTATTGGCAGACAATTGTCTCTCGGGACTCATGTTAAGGACCGAATTGACTAAACCCGCGCTGGCTATTCCGCGTTCGTTACAGAATACCCGAAAACAGCGAGATCACCGGGGCAAATGCGACGTTGGCCGGAACAAAGAGCATGGACGGCATTGTTCCGCTTCAGTAAGCAGATTGACCCTGTTGGCCAAGGAGTCTCGGGATCTTATCCGTGATGTTTTCTGTCAGCATCGATGCGATCCCCGGCCAGTACGACTCCAGGTATCGGCGGACCCGCTTGTTTCTAAGCAGCCGTTCGGCATAGCGGGCCATTGCGAAGACCGCGATCAGGTGACCGCCCCCGATATCCGCCAGCTCCGAGAGTTCGTTCGCCATGCTCGTAATCTCCCTGTTGGCGCTCGCCCTTAGAGGCTCCTCCAACACTATCTTCCTTGCTCTCGCCTTTGGTTTCGCGAGTTGCTCGATTGAGCACGCCGCCACGATGGCTCTCACGTATGGCGAGATGAAGCATCCCGACCCAAGCATGAGCCGCGCAGTTTCCTGCTGTCGCGTCGTGGTCATTCGGTTCAACTCGTACCGGACTCTTGGCCGAAGCGTTTGCGAATGCAGAACACGTTCCGGCGCCAGTCCGGGGGTTTCCCCGGTGGCGCTGTCGTCGATGCGGGAGGCCGTCTTCCAGATTGCGATTGGGGCATCATCAAGGTTTTCCGCGCGGAGCAACGTGGCAAAGTGTTCGTCTCGGGTAAGCGTCTGCAACGCTTGCCGCAACGAACCGAGAGCGGTCCGCAACCGCTGGAGGTCGGCAATTAAGGCGCGCTGGATTGACGCCTGGTCTCGATATCGCCGGGCGAGGGTTGCCGGATTCTCTACCCATCGCTTCTCATTCATAGCCGGCCCCCATTTCTGACACCCGGACGGTGCCACAGATCATCTCTACAAAAGACAGGTCGCTGAAGCGGTGAAGGTCGAGCGCCCACGCATTCTCTTCAAAAATCTTGATTGTTGCGGGGCAGGAACCAACGAAAACGTAGTAATCCTGTATGGCATCCAGGCCGACGTTAAGACGAGCTATCACGAGAACATCCCCCGCGGACGCTTTGGCTCCAGGGCGGCTACGCCGCTGGTATCTCCAGAAGATCTTCCGTTTTTCCAAAACTGTCGGAACTATTAACGCCGCTTCGAGCGTAAGCTCGCCGTTGATCGTCCAGACAGGTGAGGCCGGGTTCTTTATAAATTGGCTCATGGCACCCGCGATGCGAGCCGTGACGGCGGCATCGAGCGCGAGACGCTGGGCGCGAACGTCCGTCCGATTGACAGTCTTGATGCCGCGAGTCCCCGCTTTCCAGCCGACACGGCGATACGCCTCAGCAATCGAGCCGAATCGCTTTAAATACGTCTGTGCCGACGGCATGCCCGGCTCGCCATCGATCAGGCCATAGCTGAGCCGCCCATGTTTCCTGAGAAGGGCCTTAAGCCTCCCGAGCATCACGTCGTCATCGCAACGAGTGCGCCGCGCTTCAAACCTGTCCTGAGCGCGGTCCCAGAGGGCGCGCGGGATCAGCGGCGGAAACCGGTTGGGTACGTACACCCAGTTTTCGCGGGCATTGTCCACGGGCGGAGATCCCATCGTCGTCGCCGTGCGGCAATATGCCAGATCACCCGCATATTTCGGATTGGTGAGCATGCGATGGATCACCACGCCTGACCATCGGTTGCCGGCGCGCGTTCGTACGCCGCGCTCATTGAGATGGCGGGCAATCCGTTTTTCGCCGAACCCTTGATCGGCGAAGAGCGTAAAGATGTCTTTCACAACCCCGCGCTCTTGCTTTGGACCGTTCACCAGAGTCACACGGTCCGTCTTGATAGCCTTTTGGGCTCCATCCGGCAGGACCGTTCGTCGCGAGCCGTTCGGATCGATGGCCATCCGCCGCAGGCCGAAGCCGCTGACGCCGCCGAGGCGATACCCGAGCTGTGCAATTCGACGCTGCCCCTGGGAAACCTTGGCCGACAGTTCACGGCTGTACTCTGCCGCCATGACCCGTTTCAGCGTTTTCATGACCGAATCGATCGGCGAATCAGAATCCCGAAACGGCTCGCTGCAATAGATGACACGCACTCCCGCTCTCCTGAGCGTGTACTCGTAATAGGCGCTCTCGTCCACATCCTGGAACCGCCCCCACCGGCTTACATCGAAGACGAGGAGAATGCTGAAATCCGCGGCGCCCGAGACGACAGTCTGAAGCAAAGACTGAAGAGCAGGGCGATGTTTCAGATCGAGACCGCTCTTGCCCGCGTCAACGAATGTGCGGATGATTTCAAGGGCATTCGCGGAAGCGTATTCGCGGATGGCGGATGACTGATTCGCGATTGAATACTGCTGGTGTTCGGTGGACATGCGCATGTATTCAGCCGCGCGGCTTATCTGTTTCATTTGCGTCCAAGACCTCGCGGCTGACATCGTATGCGCAAAGTTCTGGGGCACAATCGTCCTCCTCTTGCCGGCGAGTTCAGATCGTGTCACGGATGACAACGCGGCCGGACGATGGATGCGCCGATTCGCGGGAATCACTGCACACGTAGCTCTTAATCCGGCGTGTCCTGTGGATATGCGATGGGCGCACGCCCGATCTCGCGGATCATTCGGCGCCCGAAGAAAGCATAGGCAAAAAGGTGGATCAGTGTAAGCGGCCCGCTACATTGGTTTGCTTGTTCCGCATACCCGGCATCCTGCTCGATGCCGGTCGAGAGCGCCCTCCGCGAGCCGTGCGTCGAGGCGAGCGTCTCCAACGGCCCGGTGGAGGCGGCGAAATTGCTCGGCATCGGACGTTTCGCTCTCTCGATACCGATCGTGTGCCGCAGCCAACACCTTTAGAGCGCGGCTGTAGTCGGCGGCAAGGCGATTGCCTTCGGTGCACATCGTCTGTTTTTACCCCTGGCTCTTGGGCTGGCAACGCGGCGAAAGGCCCGAAGACAAAGGTCAGATTCCGGCAATATGTGTCCGCCGATAGTCTTCGACCATCTTTTCAGAGACATCCTTCGAGTAGCACAGTGGTGATGCTCCGCCGGGACGGCTGTAGGCGCTGCGCCCGCCGCACCGATGCCCAGCCCGATCCGTGCTGTACGGGCATGGGCACGACCCGCGATAGCCCGCAATAGACTCGGCGATCATTCGCTGGCGAATCTCCTCATCAGTTTTCGGTTTAGTTCTGTTTTGGCCAGAGGCTAAGGCCACAAAGAGGCCGCATATTGCTGTGACGCGACGAATTTTGGCACAGAGCCTCATCCATCGACACTCTATCAAGGGAACAGGGGTTCGCCGCCGATCGCGACCAGTTCAGAACTGGTCGCGATATTATTCGCAAAAGATCGAGGGACAACAGCCAGGAGGAAAAGGAAAACGTGAGCGGACTGAATGAAGTTATCCAGAACCTTGAGGCGCAGAAAGCAGCGATCGACAGAGCACTCGAAGCACTTCGGGCAACAGGCACAACGACGCCGATGGGCGTAAGAAAGCGAGGCCGCCCGGCCAAGGGGGCACCTCGATTGACGCCTGAAGGCCGGCAACGCCTCCGTGACGCCATGAAGCGCCGCTGGGCACAGAAGAGAGCGGCAGCCCAGGCACGGAAACGTCCGGCCCGTCGAAAGAAATAGTCTTCGAGCGGCCGTAATTAAGAACCATCCGCCGTGCCGTTTTCCGAGTGGCGGCCACCGCGCACAACGGTACGAACAACAGCAACGAAAACAGCAGTAGCCTGCTGAGGCACCGTCGATATGGCGACTCGATCAGACCGTCGTGAAGACATTCGCCCAATCGGAGAGGCTATTTCCAGACCACTGCCTTTGTGTAAGGCTTCAGAATCACCGGACCGATCAGGCCATACGGTTGCACGAGTCCGCGCTGCGCCACGTCCTCGTCCAGTTTCGCCAGACGATTGTTCAGCGTCGTCGCGACGCGCACTGCGATCGTATTCCGCCCCGCTTTGAGATATCTCGTGACATCCTCCTCCGCACCAAGCTGATCAAACTGCGCCGTCTGACCATTTATCGTCACAGTGAAACTGTCGAAGACCTCTCCGAGGCTGAGGCTCGCGCCCTGGGCAGTCGTCCAGTTGGCCGGCAGGTCGAACGCTGTCGTGTACGTCGCCAGCCCCGACGCATTCTCCAATTCGGGTATTTGCGGCCACGGCTTCAACCCCGGCAGGCCGAACTCGACTCTCACCTTTCGTGTTTCCGCCGCCGCCGGTCCGAACGTATCAGCGTACGGATTTGCGGGCTGCCAGTCCTCCACGGCCACATGCCAGATTGCTCCGGTGAGGTCAATTGCGGCCGAAACGTTGCGGATGTCGCTTCGCACGCTCCGCCCATTGCTCAACGTCGTGTTGTATGTTCCGGGCTCGGACGCCCGAATCCAAATTCCCTCCCGGTCAGCAACAGCGCCCAGTGCGTCCGTCTTCGTGACCCAAACAGCGGGAACCCGCGTCCCAAATCGCCCCGCATCCTCTGCGAGCGCGATCAGCATGGCATTGTCCCGCGAAACCCGCAATTTCACTTTGATGCGCGCGCCATCCGATGTATATTGCGCGATCGGCGTAATTTTCCCGGACCACGCATTCATCAGATACGGACGCCCGCGACCTTCGAGGCTCAATTCAACCTCCGCTGGCTGACCGGTAGCGGGCTCGAACAGCGTGCCCGGCTCGTCCGGCGGACTAACAATTCCCTGGTTATAGAAAAAGTAGTAATCCGTCTTCGTCGCTGCGTCCCGGCGCCGGACGCTCAGTAGAGAGGATGGCTGCGCTGTCTCCGCGGCCGGACGTAATCCCAGGGACCGCAGTTTCTCCGGGACCTCCGCCTCATGCGCAACCCGCGCTACCGTTCGCTCTGCCAGCAGCTCCGCGATAACGTTCTTCAGGGTGGCATCGGACTGCGGGCGGTTGCCCGGTACGCGATCGGGTGGTGTACCCACGACGATTACCGGCAGTCCCGCACGCGCAAAGCCGAGGATCTTTCGCGCCACTTCGATCGGCATCGCCGTCTTAACCGGATCGGTGGGCGGCCCCTGTTCGCTGTCGATGATGAGCGCCTTGTAGCCAGGCCCGTTCGTCGCCAACCGTTTGCCCGTCACCGTCGCGTTCGGTAGGTTCAGCATGTCCGGATTAACATAGTCCCGCGTGTATCCTGCCTCGGCGAGTTTTATATCGCCCCAATGGCGGGTCTTGTATACCTGCGAGGGCGGATAGAGGTAGTTCTGCATGTACACCGCAACATCCGTCTTCGCGCCGCCCTGAGTCAGCATTTGCTGAATACGCGCGAAGTACTCGTTGTATTCCTTCGCATCCACCCAGTAGGGTTCGCGTGGACCCCACGCATTGGAAAAGCCCGTCTGCCCGAAATTGTTATAGCCAGGCCATTTCCACGTCGCTCCGTCGCGATAGGGATAGACGTGATAGACCAGCTTCGTGATTCCGCCCGCGAAACTGCGGTGCATCCGGATGACCGTATCCTGGAATGTCTGCGCGTAGCTCTTCCCGAATGCGGCACAGCACTCGGTCGAATACCAGGGATTTCCGGTCATGTGGTTCGCCGACGCGATCGGCAGGTAATTGTCGATCTCGTCCCCCACGAACAAGTTCTCGTGTTCCGGCCGGTCCACCGCGGCGGCCGCGGTGATCATGTCCGTGATCGGAATCGTCATGTTCGCCTCGCCCTCGACCTGGACGCGTAGCGCATTGTTGTACTTCCGCACCCACGCTCGCAGCGGATGGATCTGCTTCCCGATCCAGATCTCCCCTCGCACTGCGTAGAAGTCCTCTCGCACGCGCGGGGCGCTCCCGTCGCTGAAATCAAAGATCTCGCGGAAGAGCGCCGGCAGGTTCGGAACGAGCGCGTACCCTCGGCGCTTCTGAAACTCCCCCGCCATGTTGTTGGTCCAGAGTTCGTCCGGGCTGCCTCTGTCGCTCGAATGCGAATCGTAGAAGATATCTCCCCGGTTCGCCTTCAGCAGATCCTTCACTTCCGCGCTCAAGCCGCGTTCCATGCTCTGAATGAGCTGCGCATAGCCCTCGTCGCTGAACGGATCAGGCTGGGCGAACACGCCCCGTGACCAGAACGCGATCAATTGCCACTGTGCGCCCGGCGGATTCGCCGGCGCCGTCCAGTTCAGTTGCCCAGTGGTCGTCCCGCCCAGCACTCCCGCCGCGTTCTTCGAGGTCACCGCCCCGGTCAGGTCCACCACAGACGCGCGATCGAGCGCCACCGGCCCAGACTCCGGGCACGGGGACGGTGCGCAACGGTACGCGAGGGCGGCGA
>DATFSM010000077.1:0-32753 GCA_035262625.1 Bryobacteraceae bacterium | reverse complement strand
CTACGAATCAGGCTTTGCTCCGCGGTGGTACATTCCGCGCGCGGACATAGATGAGGCGGCGCTTACCCCGGTGGAACATCGGACCTTCTGCCCGTATAAAGGGCTGTGCAGTTACTACAACATCGGTGACGCGCGTCTGGCGGCATGGTCGTATCCGGAGGCCTATTCTGAAGTCGGACGCATCCATAACCTGGTTTCGTTCGAACCGGACGTTGTCTCGGTACAACTCGATGGCGTCCCACTTCATCTCGCGTCTGGCCAGACCGTGATTCCGCACGGCCCCGATCGCGACCTTGGCGTTCCAGCGGGAACGGGCAAGCAGCCTTAGGCGGGTGCTATGGATCGATTACTATCGGTGAATGTCGGACTTCCGCGCGACATCGAGTGGAAGGGTCGCACGGTATACACCGGGATCTGGAAGGCTCCGGTCAATGGCCGCTGTCGCGTCCGCCGGTTGAATCTCGAAGGAGACGGTCAAGGCGACCTCGGCGGGCACGGAGGCGAGCAGCGCGCCGTTTTCGTTTACCAGATCGAATCCTATCGTTATTGGCAGGAACAACTGCACCGAACCGATTTCGTCCACGGACAGTTCGGCGAGAACTTCACGATCGAGGGATTGCCTGACGATGTTATTTGTATCGGCGATCGTTTTCAGATCGGCAGCGCGATGTTCGAAGTCACGCAACCTCGGGTGACCTGTTATCGCATCGGCATTCGGATGAACGAACCGCACATGCCGGCGTTGCTGACGTCCAGCGGACGGCCAGGATTCTACTTCCGCGTTTTACAAGAAGGCGAAGTCGGTGCCGGCGATGAAATCGTGAAGGTCGGAGAGGGAAAAGAGCGAATGACCATCGCGGAGATCAATGCGCTCCTCTATTCGCCCGACCATGCGCGCGAGCGGTTGGAGCGCGCATTGCGAATCAAGGCGCTTTCGCCGGGATGGCGAGGATCGTTCGAGGCGCTGCTCAAGAGCCCATCGAATGGAAACGCGGGCCTCGCGCCCGCAGCAGCCGCGCATCCGGCCGCGCCAGGATTTCGACCCCTGGCCGTAACGGCGATCGATCAAGAATCCGCGGACGTCCTGTCGCTGACGATGCAGAACCCGGACGGCCAGCCGCTGCCAACGGCCCTGCCCGGTCAGTATGTGGTCCTGCGTCTACACAAGGCCGACGGGGCGCCGTTTTTTCGCAGCTATTCGCTCTCTGGTCCAGTCTCGACCGAGCACTATCGGATCAGCGTGAAGATCGAACCCAACGGAGCGGGCGGAACCTATTTGCGCGAGCATGTGCGCGTGGGCGATACTCTCGACGTCGGTGCGCCGCGCGGAAGCTTTATTCTGCAGGCCGACGACCGGCCGGTGGTGCTCCTCAGCGCGGGAATCGGAGCGACGCCAGTTCTCGCGATGCTGCATGCTCTGGCGGCGGAGCGCTCGAGGCGTCAGGTCTTATGGCTGCACGCAGCTCGGGATCGGGACCATCATCCCTTTGCGGCCGAAGTCCGTCGGCTCATGCTTCGCCTGGCGCATGGCCGCAGCTACGTCTGTTTCAGCAGGCCCGGCTCGCTCGACAAGATCGGGGAGGACTTCGACGTCAGCGGCCGCCTTTCGCGATCGATGTTCGACGCCGCGGGCGTTCCGCAAGGCGCGGAGGTTTACCTCTGCGGTCCGAATCGCTTCATGGCGGATATGAAAGAAGCGCTCTCGACGTTCGGCGTCGAGCCGGAGCGGATTCATATCGAAATCTTCAACGGCAGCGAGCCCATGACCCCCGGTGTCGTCAGGGCAGCGACCCGAAATCCGCATCCGCCCAAAGACGACACAGGCGCCGGTCCGCTCGTCTCGTTCGCGCGAAGCGGGATCGCCGTACACTGGAAGCCGTCGGCCTACCAGAGCATTTTGGAACTGGCCGAAGCGTGCGACGTTCCAGTCCGCTGGTCGTGCCGGACCGGCGTGTGTCATAACTGTGAGAGCGGTTTGGTCTCCGGGGAAATCGTTTACGGACCGGAGCCACTCGACCAGCCAGCCGATGGCAACATCCTCGTCTGCTGCTCACAGCCGGTTGGCGACGTGGTCGTCGATTTGTGATACGGGAGGAGGATTCCATGCAACGATCTGACCTCGCGCGCTGGGGCATACTCCCGATGCGTCTGCTGGTTGGTTATGGCTTCATGCAGCACGGGTTCGCCAAGTTGTCGAGAGGTCCGGATGTATTTGCCGGTATCCTGCAGCAGTTGGGCGTGCCGATGCCACACCTAGCGGCATGGCTGACCATCGGAACCGAACTTCTCGGAGGTTTGGCCTTGCTCCTGGGAGCCTTTGTAGTCTGGGCAAGCATTCCCACTGCCCTGGTGCTGCTGGCTGCGGTGTTCACCGTCCACCTGCCATACGGATTCAGTTCGGTGAAGCTACTGAGCGTTTCCGCGTCGGGCGCGCAGTTCGGTCCTGTGGGGTATGAACTTAGCCTCTTATACCTCGCCGCGCTCCTCGTCATTACGTCCCAGGGGCCGGGCCCGCTTTCGATTGACGACATGCTGAGAACGAAAGTCGGAGCTACGAAATAGATCCAAACGGCATGCCAGTAGCGGCCGCAAAATACGGGGCCGAGTGTAGGCGCGGGGTTCGCGCTCATACCAGATACGGGAGATTCAAAGGCGATGTACGCAACGATCGAGATAGCGGCAAAGTACGGCGCATAAGGTGCCAGGACTTTGTGGCTGGACGCGACCAGGATTGCGATCATAAGGAAAAACGAGATGGACGGTTCGGCTAGACTTCCGCTCGACGACGGCCGTTCGCTTACCTTCTTTGGCCATCGTCCAGTCCAGCAATCTGCCGGCCGTGCCGCTGCCCAGTACGACCACGCCGTATGGTTCTGTTATCCTCATGCGATTTATCTCCCTTTCGGCGGGCTCTTTGCGGCGAGAAACTGTTGGACGAAAGTTGCGGATTCCTTCGGATTCTGTTCCCGGAGATGGGCAACAGCCAGCCTCACTGCCCGAGCGTTTCCTCAGCCGCTCCAAGAATCAGGCCAACCACCAGATCCGGTGCCGTATACATCGGACTGTGATCAACGCGGTGTATCCGCGTCTTCGCGCCCATCCGCTGCGCCATGAAACACTGTGTCTCGGGCGCAATCATGCGATCCTCTTCCGCCACCAAAAACCACGACGGCTTCGCTTTCCACGCCGGTACAGGAACCTTCTGCTGAATGCATTTCACAGAGATCGGCCGCTGCACAGCTTGGAGAATGGTGATCTGGTCCGGTGAGGAATGGTGTGCTACCGCATGGGCGAAGCCCGCCTTCGGGCATCCAGATAAAGCCATTCGCATCCGGCTCGAGATGCGGCGCCTCCGGATGCGCTTGCGAGCGATAAAAAACATCCGCGACCGTCTCACCCTCAGCGGGAGCCAGCGCCGCTACCTATACCAGGGCCCGTACTCGTGAATCGATTGGACCGGCGACCACTGCGCCCGCATAAGCATGTCCCGCCAGGAGGACCGGCCCGCTGGTTTTCTCAAGCACGCGTTCCAGAGCGGCTATGTCGTCGCCGAGCGATGTGAGAGGGATCGGCGCACACGTTACGTGGAGTCCTTCTTGTCTTAACGGCAGAATGACTTTCTGCCAGCAAGAACCGTCGGCCCACGCGCCATGGACCAATATGATCGTGGCGTTCTGAGCAAAAGAACTCATTGTGATACCCCGTCGGTTCGGCGCGATACGCCGTTCCCGGCGAGGAACCTTTTCATCGCGTCGGCAATTTCGACGACGTGCGTCTCTATCGCAAAATGGCCGGTGTCCAGGAACTCAACCCGCGCGTCGGGTATGTCCTTTCGGAATGCTTCCGCTCCCGCGGGGATGAAAAACGGGTCGTTTCTACCCCAGATCGCCAGCAGCGGCGGCCGCGCCTTCCGAAAATAATCCTGGAACGCCGGGTAGAGCTTCACGTTCGACGCATAATCGAGAAATAAGTCAAGCTGAATGTCCTTGTTCCCTGAGCGCTCCAGCAGAGCCGTATCCAGCGTGTAGCCCTCCGGTGGAACTCCCTCCGGATCGCTCACACCGTGCGTATACTGCCAGCGCGTTGCTTCGAGCGTCAAAATGTTTTGACGGAGTACCTCGCGGTTCTCGGCCGTTGGCTCTGCCCAGTATTTCCGGATCGGCCCCCAGGCATCGCCGAGCCCTTCTTCGTAGGCGTTCCCGTTCTGTGAAACGATCGCCGTGACCCGATCCGGATGAGCCATCGCCAGACGAAATCCGGTAGGTGCGCCATAGTCGAACACATAGAGTGCAAAACGCCTGATTTTGAGCACCTGCGTGAAGGCATTGAGCGTCCCCGCCAGTCGGTCGAAAGAATAAACGTATTTTCGTTCTGCGGGAACTTCTGTGAATCCGAAGCCGGGGAGATCCGGTGCGATCAGCCGGTAATGGGTGGCGAGACGCGGAATGAGTTCGCGGAACATGAAAGACGATGTCGGGAACCCGTGCAGCAACAGCACGGTCGGGGAATTCGGGTCGCCGGCTGCACGGTAGAACATACGGACTCCGTCCGCTTCGACTTTGTGGATGGATGTAGCCGGCATGGAAGTCTGGGAAAACCCTGGCGGTGTTTTCGACCGCGATCCGCGGCTCTTCGGTGATGGGGTCGAGCGACTTTGACTCATTGAAGCTCTCCTTTACTCGGTTCCAGCCAGCCCTAGGGCGCGAGAACGCCAGGCGAAGCTCTCATAGGACCATCACCTAGGCTTGGATTGGCACCCGTCAGCCCCGCTATCCAGCCGGCGATGGCCCGCCCAATCTCATCCGGCGAATCTTCCTGGAGGAAATGGACCCCCGCGACCGTCACCTCGGTCTGCGCCGGCCACGCGCGGGCGGTATCGAGATTCGCGCCGCCGGCGAGGAGTGCACCGGGTTCGGCCTTCAGCAAGAGCTTGGGCACATCGCTCGTCGCCAACCATTGCGCGTAGGCCGCCACGATCGCAGCCACGTCGGGAGGCTCGCCTTCGATCGGGATCTCGCGAGGCCACGTCAGCGTCGGCCGCCGGCCCTCGCCGGACTCGGCAAACGGCCGCCGGTACTCCGCCATCTCGTCGGCTGAGAGGGTGCGCAGGATGGCCCCCGGCAGGATCTTCTCGATGAAGAAGTTGCCTTCGAGGACCATCATCTCGCCGGACTCGGAACGCAACGCCTGCAACGATGGACGCATGTTCATGTTGTCCCAGTGGTCCCAGCCCTGCGGCCGCACGATCGCCTCCATGTACGCGATACCCTTCACGGCCTCGCGGTGGCGGTTGGCCCAATCGAAACCGAGGGCCGAGCCCCAGTCATGGACAACGAAGGTAATCCGCTCCTGCACATTCAGGGACTCGAGCAGGGCGTCGAGGTAGCGTCGGTGCTCAACGAAGCGATACGATCCGGGACCACTCTGAGGCAACTTGTCGGAGTCGCCCATGCCGATCAAGTCGGGGGCGATGCAGCGGCCTAGTGGCTGCAAGTGCGGCAACACGTTGCGCCAGAGGTACGACGAGGTGGGATTGCCGTGCAGCAGCACGATGGGATCGCCCTTTCCCACCTCCACATACGCCATCTCGCTGCCGAGGACCCGCCGCCGCTGCTTCTGGTACGGAAATGCTGCTGAAATCATGTCAGTTCTCCTTTCGTGGCCAATTCTTCGGAAGGCATCCATTAGGCCAATCAGGATGAAGTTGAGATGAACGAACAAGTACGCGGCCTAAGTGGTTCTGCTGCTTAGGGATGGTTCGGGCTAAGCGGCTCGCGCACTGCCACACGTTACCGACGAACTCGCGACTGATATCCGACATTGACGGGTTCCAGCCGCGAGTCCCGTCGCCCCCGACGATTCCAGAGCCGATTGGTCAGGTGAATCAGCCGCACCCATTGCCTTCAGCAGTAGCCGCCCTTCCGGTGATCATGGGATAAAGGGTTTGCGGCCAAAGCCGGAGTAAAGGACGCCGGTCTGGGGTGTCACGTTGCCCTTCACGCCAGGTGCGCCGCTCGATGGGTTAATCCCGGTAGATCGGCGCCTACGCTGGATCAGGGTGGAAAGAGGCGCTCGTTCGGAATTCTACCCGCGATGAGCCGAGATGCAACACGGACTTTGTTGGCCGCGACATCTGTGATGAGGATATCTCCTCACCAGAATGCCATCAATGCTTCCATCGTCTCCTCGGGGCGCTCTTCCATGAGCCAATGCCGGTACCTGCGTGGAAGCGATCGGTTTTCGGCACGGTGTCGCACACGGACGTCGACTAGCGGGCTGTGCAAATCGAGTTAGAACCAAGGCTGTCTTTAGCGACTGCGCGTTCAGGCCGCCATGCAGGGCATGGGCATGCTGCACGATGCGCCGTGATTTTTACCCGAACGGCAACATCCCACAGCGGACGAGTGCGAACAGGCCGTTGCTGCGGCGATGTTGAATCCGTTGGCCTGACGCAGAGAAAGCGGATGGCGCGTAAAATGAAAGCAAGCTCGAATCTGCCCGAAGGGAGGAGCGTTACTTGAAACCTCTCATTCCCGCTATTTTCGTTGCAACCGCCTTGCCCGCGATATTGGTCTCGCAGCACGAAAGTCACGAGCCGCGGTCCGCAGATGAGGAGGGCTTAGGACGGGCTCACATGGAGATCTCTTGCTCGCCCGCCGTCAGCGTTGATTTCGACCGGGCCCTGGCACTATTACACAACTTTTGGTACGTGCGCGCCTTGGAACGCTTCAATCAGGTCGCCAGGAATGACCCCGCGTGCGCCATGGCTTATTGGGGCGCTGCCATGACGTACAACCATCCGTTCTGGGATCCGCCCTCACGAGCCGATGAAACAGCGGCGTGGGCGCTAGTCCAAAAGGGTCTGGGTGCGCCGCAGGCTTCCGCGCGCGAGAAGCTCTATCTGGGTGCCGTCGCCGCCCTGTACAAGGATGCTGGCGCCGGAACGAAATCGGAGCGCGACGAGAATTACCGCGACCTAATGGCGGCCGTATACGCCCAATACCCAGACGATGAAACAAAGTTGTTCTATGGACTGTCTATTCTGGGTGCCATTCCGGAGGGAGCCAAGGGATTCGAGCGGCAGGGGCAGGCCGCGAAACTCTTCGAAGAGGTGTACGCGCGCCAGCCGGACCACCCAGGCGTCTTGCACTATCTCATTCATGCGTATGACGATCCAGAGCACGCACCATTGGGCCTCAAAGCAGCTCGCGCGTATGCGAAGGCAGCGGCGGCCGTGCCCCATGCTCTGCATATGCCCTCGCATATTTTCACGAGATTGGGCTATTGGGAGGAATCCGCGGCGACCAACCTCAGGGGATGGAACGTTTCAGAGGACGATGTCAAGCGCGCTCACGAGTCGGGTGCCTATCGGGATTTTCACAACCTGACCTATCTCGAATACGCCTACCTTCAGCTCGGGCGATATCGCGATGCGCAACACACTGTAGATATCATCGCCGCACAATACCAGGCATTGCCCGATAAGACGACAGCCTCGGATACGCCGGAGTTGGAGTCGCGGCATGTTCGCGGTCGGACTATTTACGCAGTCCCCGATCGTGTGGTGTACGGTTATTTCGACATGCTCACCCGGCTGCTGGTGGAATCCGGCCGCTGGGCCGAGGCCGCCACGATTCCGCTTCTCGTGCCCTCCCGGGATTTCGAAGCGGTCAAGTGGCAGTGGGAGGCTAAAGCCGCCGCGGTACGGAAGGATCTCACAGCGGCGAGTGCGGCCGCTCGGAAATTGATCTCGTTGTCCGAGGAGGGCGGCCAACATCCCTTCGCCAAACTGATCATCAGCCTGCAGGCCAAGGAGGCAGAAGCGTTCGCGGCTGAGGCCGCCGGCGACTCGGATAATGCCGTCTTAAGGCTAAAGGAGGCCGTTGCGATCGAAGACTCGATCGACGATCTTTCTCAGCCACCCTACCCCGCAATCCCGGCAAACGAACTTTGCGGAGATATCCTGCTGGAACTCAACCGCCCCGCTGAGGCAACTGTCTATTTCCAAAAAGCGTTGCGGCGTACGCCGAATAGGCCCAAACTCATCTTTGGGCTCGCTCGCGCCGCGCAACTTCAAGGTGACACCGAAACAGCCACAAAGCGATACGAAGAATTCTTAGCGATATGGAGAACCGCCGATTCTGACCGTCCAGAACTCGCGAAGGCAAGAGAATTCGTTCGGCGCCATCACCAGTAAGCGTTCACATGGTTTCGGAAACAACAACCATATTCAGCATTGTCCACGCATTGGAACCAATCGTCGACGGCCGAACTGCAACAGTGTTCGGTCTTAGATCAGTCGAAGCTCGCTTCGAGGATCTTGTCCGCCAGTTCTTCAGGACGCGTAAACATCACCTCGTGGCTGCCATCCATCTCAAGAAATTTGAAATTCCCGAGGCGTGACGACATTCGGGGATGAAAGTATCCCGGCGGCAACGCCTTATCTTGGCGGCAGTAGATAAAGCTTCTCGGAATGGCGAGTGAGTAAAACCGTTTCAGCTCCAATTTGTCCAAGTTCACCTGATTGGGTTCCGGGGACAACTGTTCCCAAAGCGAGCGGGCGGCAGCCTCGGGCGCATCCTGGATGAAATTGTCACGCCAGACTTCCCATGGGATCAGCATGGTGTTGTCCGAGCTCGCCCGCGCCAGATCGTTGAATAGGGCCACGTACTCCGCCGGCAATGCATCGAAAACGCAGTGGCCGTCCTCGACGATAAGGGCGTCCAGAAAAACGGTTCGTTCGATCAAACCGGGAACCTCTTCCGCTACCTTCTGTATTACCGAGCCTCCAAAACTATGCCCCACCAAAATAACGTTTTCCAGCTTCTGCTCTTGAATGTAGGCCACGACGCTGCGGACGCAATCCTGATGTGCCACCCCCCCACGCATCGCCCCCGGTCCGTGGCCCGGCAGCGTCGGAGCCTGTGCCCGATGCCCTTTTTTCGAAAGCCGGCGCGCGACCGCTCGCCAAGCCCATCCGCCATGCCATGATCCATGAATCATCACAAACGTCTTATTCATATCGTTCTATCCGATGCTTCCTCAACTCTCTCAATGTGTCGCATCGCCTCGCTTGATCCGCGGGCGAGCGCCCCGGCGCTGGCACAGAGTTCGGCAAACTGCGGAGCGCCGAGCAACCCGAAGAACAGATCATTCACGGTGCGAATTTCTCCGATCAATCGATCGATCTTCAGGCGGCCGGCAGGTGTCAGGCTCAGGAGCGCACCGCGGCCGTCATCAGGATTGGGTCGTTTTCTGATCAGCCCGGCACCGGAAAGCTTGCCGGTCTCTGAAGTAACGAACGCGCTCGACACGTGCATTGCCTGCGCCACCGATCCGACACCGACGCCTGTTGTGCCCTGCAGTTGAGCGACAGTCATGAGAAGGTTGTACTGCGGGCCCGTCACGTGGATGCGGCGTCCGAAATAGTCACGCGCCATTTCCAATCGCCGTGAAACGGTGAGCAGGTCCTGGACGAGCCGTCGAAATTGCTGGTCCGATTGCTTGTGCAGGAGCGTGGGAAGTGAAACGGTTGCCGGGGGATGATAACCGCCAACCCCTAATTCGTGCCGTTTCGACCTTGGGAATGGTGCAGAGCTGGTTCTTGGGCTTCCTTGGCTTTTATCTACGTCGCCATCGAGCGGCGGGGCGGCGAGTTTGGTTTCGCGCATACTTATTTAAGTAGATTAACAAAGTAAATTACATATATCAAGAGCCCCTGTCGCCGCGACGGCAGCCGGGCTCCGTGACGCCGCGTTTTATGAGATTCACGCCCGAGGCAGAGTCACGGAAATCGACGCCACGCTCCGCAACGCTCGGTTAGTCTGGCAGTTGGGACCATGATAGCCGCCGCCCGTGGCACGCCCACATCGCCCTCAAATGTCGTAAACACGATGAGTGCACGTCCGGAAACGCCGACCGGATGGCGATCATCACGTCGAGGCCGCTCCGATCCGTAACGTCCGGTATCAGAGGGCGAAAGGCTTCAATGCCTTTATGCCGTTCGAGGCAGTCCCCGCCCGCGACATGTCGGGTTGGGAGTTGATCACAGGGGCGACACCCTCCCGGAACAACGGGTGGCCGTCGACGCTCAAACCCGAATGCAATCGGCGTTCGTCATACCGCTTCTCCCTTGCCGAGGACCGCGATCATCGGTTGTTCGCTTCGCGACTTCAACCGGAACGGCGAACGGCGACTCGGTAGCCCGCCGGAGGTATAACCGCTCACCTACAGAACTTTACAGTATGCCCACGGCAGAGGTATTTTTGCCATGATGAAATGTCAGCTCCGCAAGGCGATGACTGGGGCCATGTCGTTGACGCACGCTGTCCTGCATTCTTGTTCCCTTCTAGTGCTCGCAGTGCTGGCGCCTTCCGCGCTGGCGCTCGATTCCACGCAGCCCACAACGAGCTACATCCGGACAACTTTCACGGTGGACGATGGACTTCCAGACAACGTTGTGAATGCAATCCTTCAAAGCCGCGACGGTTTCCTGTGGATCGGCACGGGGGCCGGGCTAGTCCGGTTTAACGGACGGGACTTTACGCCGATCGATTTTCGCGTGGAGGGCTTCGCTTTGCAGGCGGTGCGGGCCCTTGCCGAGGGGCCGGACGGAAGTTTGTGGGTGGGAACGAATCTCGGTCTGGTACGCATTCCCGATGTGGAGCATTACGATCCGAGCAGGTCAACAGCGCGGGTCTATCGCACAGGCGATCCGAGAGACGTGGGGGTGGACTGGCTTAAGTTCACCCGTGACGGCGCTCTGTTGGTGTGCACTGCGTTAGGAGTCTACCGGCTGAACGGTGAGCGTGTCGTTTCTGGTCTTCCTGAAATGATTCTCCAGGCACGCGCAGTCGAATTGGAAGCCCAGAACGAGCGCTTCCTGATCGGGGACGGCAACGATTACTTGGAATGGGACAGTGGCAGAATCATAAAGCATCCGGGGCTGGCTGCCGCGTTAGCTCCGCAATCCGGCGTCGCGGCCCAAGAAATGGTCGGCGGTGTGATTTATCATGTCATGGAGGATCATGCCGGCGCGATGTGGTTCTCTACGCACTGGGGCATCGCGCGCCAAGATCGAAATACGATTTACCGCTACCGTCCCTACGGCGGAGGAGAAGTCAGCCGTCCAATAAGGACCTACGAGGACGGCTACGGCACGGTATGGGCGCTGCGGGATGCCGGCATTTTCCGGGCTCACAGGGACTCGCTGGAGCCGCTGTTGACCGGTGTGACTCCACGGTGCATATTCTCCGACCGCGACGGCAATCTCTGGATCGGCACCAACGGCGATGGATTGATTCGATTCAGCGATAGACGCGTCCACATGTTCACCATGGCCGATGGTTTGCCTAATGACGTACCCATGGCCGTGCTCGAACGGCATGACGGCAGCGTCTGGGTGGGGAATAACTGCGGGGGGATATCGCGCTTCGATGGTGAGCGTTTCGTCACTTACAGCGAGAAGGACGGGCTGCTCAATTCCTGCGTGTGGGCCCTAGCCGAGGATGGTAACCAAGACCTATGGATCGGGACGTGGGGCGGCGGAGCTTTCCGTTTCAAGGACGGGAGATTTGAGCAGTACTCAGAGCCGCAGGGCCTGAGGAGTACTGTTGTCCGTTCCATCGCAGCTTCGCCCGATGGCTCGGTGTGGTTTGCTACGGATGAGGGTCTAAGCCGTCTGCGTGACGGACACCTGCGGAATTACAGCGCTGTCGACGGCCTGTCCAGCGACCACTTGACTGCGGTTTATGCCGATCGGCACGGCGGAATCCTGGCTGCATCGAGCGCCGGTATCGACCGCTTTACAGGCGATCGATTCGTGCCACTCTCGTCTACGCACCGGATCCTGGACCCGCCTTACACCGGTTTCGCCGAGACGCCGTCCGGCGAACCCTATGCGTTTTCGGCGTCACGTGGCATCAGCCGGATTGAGGGTAACCGGCTGGTGGACATCGGTCCGGACCTCGATCTGCTGAATATGGTCGAGTTCCGCGACCAGGAGCTATGGTTTAGTGGCGGCCATGGTATTTACCGATTTCCGGCGGCGAGTGACGGGCTCTCACCAGAGCATCGCGCCGATCCGTTGGATTACATGATGTTCGGCCGCGCAGATGGCCTGCGCTCGACGCAATGCAGCGTCGGCCGGCCAAACATGGTCATTGACCGCGAGGGCAGGCTCTGGGTGGCCACCGTACAGGGGTTGGCCATGATTGATCTGCCGCGGCTAAAGCACCAGCAGCGCCGGCCGGCGATCTTTATCGAGGAAGTCACCGTGGATCGCCAGACGCAACGCCTTCCGAGTCAGATCGTAATTTCTCCAGGCAATCACCGTTTGGAGCTCAAGTTCGACGCGATTGAACTTACTTCGCCCGAGAAAATCCGTTTCCAGTACCGGCTGGACGGCGTGGAGGGCGCATGGCTCGATGCGGGACCGGCGCGAACAGCCATCTACACCAGCGTTCCGCTTGGCACGCACTGGTTTCACGTTCGCGCCTGCAACAGCGACGGGGTGTGGGACCGCGAGGGCATCACGTGCGCAATCGTTCAGCAGCCATTCTTCTATGAGACGAAATGGTTCCGCGTGCTTGCTGTTGCGGGTCTGGCGATGCTCGCCGCCGGCGTGTACCGGCTCCGAGTGCGGAAGATTGCTGCCGAGCTCAATGCCCGTATGGAGGAGCGTATCGACGAGCGAATGCGCATCGCCCGCGACTTGCACGATACCCTGCTCCAGAGTTTCCAAGGACTGTTGCTTCGTTTTCAGGCCGCACATAACCTGATCCCTGCACAGCCGGAGCAAGCCAAAAACGCGCTTGCCGTAGCTCTCGATAGGGGCGCGGAAGCGATTGCCGAGGCTCGCGACACGGTGAAGGACCTGCGCGAATCGACGGTGGTTACAAACGATCTTGCGCGCGAACTCGGTTCCGTGTGCGAGGATTTGCAGACTGCGGGCGCAAACACGACATCGGCCACGGTCGAGGTGAAAGGCGAAGCGCGCGAGTTACATCCAATGCTGCGGGATGAGATTTTTCTTATCGCAAGCGAGGCGCTGCGCAATGCGTTCGAGCATGCGGAGGCTGGCAGCATCCGGGTACGAATTACATATGGCGATCGTGAGCTTGAGCTGCAGGTGAGCGACGACGGAAGGGGAATTGACCCCGAGATCTTCGATCGCGGGGGACGCAGCGGACATTGGGGCCTTTCGGGGATGCGGGAACGGGCGGAGTCGATCGGCGGCCGTTTGGATCTGTGGAGCGCACGTGGCACAGGAACCCAAATCGTGCTGCGGATTCCGGCACGGCGTGTTTATTCAAAATTTCCAACCCACCGTTGGAGATTACTCGGGAAGGGGGGGCATGAGCGAACCAATTCGAATTCTGACAGTTGATGACCATCCCCTGTTCCTGGAAGGGATCGCGGCGTTAATCTCCGGGCAGCCGGACATGAAGCTTGTGGCCGAAGCGTCGAACGGACGCGAAGCGGTCGCCCTCACGCGCGAATATCGTCCTGACATCGTTCTAATGGATTTGCAGATGTCGGGGATGAACGGGTTGGATGCGACGATGTCGATTTGTGCGGAATTCCGCGACACGAAGATCATCGTGCTGACGACATACAGCGGCGATGTCCAGGTTTTGCGCGCGCTCAAGGCCGGCGCACGCGCCTATCTTCTGAAGAACCTGGTGGCCAAAGAACTGCTGGATACCATTCGCGCTGTCCATGCGGGCAAGAGAACGCTCTCGCCAGAGGTTTCATATCAGCTTGCGGAGCACGCGACCGATGACGCTCTGACTCCGGGGGAAATCGCGGTTCTCCGGGGGATTGCTGCGGGAAACGCAAACAAGGCGATCGCCGCTGACCTTTCGATCAGCGAAGAGAGTGTGAAGGGCCGGGTCAGGAGCATTCTGTCGAAATTGGGCGCCAAGGATCGAACGGATGCGGCAATCATTGGGATCAGGCGAGGCATCATCGAGCTGTAGCTTCCTCGAAAGAGAGGACCCGTCGTACCTTTTGAGGCTTTTATCGGTCGTTCGGTTTTCCTAATCTGGGCATTGAACTGGTCTTATTTCGAATTCCCGACGGGTTGGGCCGCTATCGGGCTGCTCCTGATCAGGCTCGTCTCGGGCGCTGTCTTGATTTGGGAAGCCTTCTCCTACATTCGCGGCGCAACGCTCGAAACAATTACCGTTCTTTCTATCTTGTCTGCGCTTGCGGGCGTCTTTCTGGCAGTTGGCTATCGTACGCGGTTGGCCGGCGGAGTGACAGCCGCGGTTGAGATCTGGCTTGCCGTGTTCAGCCAAGGTGATCCGTTAGTCCGAATTCTGTTGGCGGCTTTCGCCGCGGGGTTGGCCTTCATGGGGCCAGGCGCTTGGTCGATGGACGCCCGGCGCGCCGGCTGGAAGCGGATCGAGATCCCACGACGCCGCCAATAAGAACACCTGGAGATCCTCGAAAGGTATCGGATCGGTCACTATCGGTCGTATCCACGGACCCGATCTAGGATTGTCGCCCCTATCGAAATTGAGGACAATCGAAACCGACCGACGGAGTTGCGAATGTAATCAACCGATCCGCGAACGGAGACCCATCATGAATCGAAGGTTTCATGGAATGGCTATCCGCTCACGCATGATTCGTCAATTAACCGGATGAAGAAAAAATGATCACAGAAATCGAGAGCCGCCCTGAAAGTGCGTTCGCGAACATTGTCGGCCAGAGCCAGACCCTGCGCCGGGTCCTGACGGACATCGAAACTGTCGCACGGACCAACTCCACGGTTTTGATCTATGGAGAGACCGGGACGGGAAAAGAACTGATGGCCCGAGCATTACACGACCTCAGTTCACGGAGATCGAACCTTTTCGTGAAAATGAATTGCGCCGCCATTCCCACGGGCCTATTGGAAAGTGAGCTCTTCGGGCACGAGAAGGGCGCATTCACCGGCGCGCTTGCCTCGCGGATCGGCCGTTTTGAGCTGGCCCATCGTGGGACGATTCTTCTCGACGAAATCGCCGAGATTCCCCTGGAAGTTCAACCGAAGCTGCTCCGGGTTCTTCAGGAACGCGAATTCGAGCGACTCGGCAGCACGCGCACGATTCGAACCGACGTCCGACTGATCGCGGCAACTAACCGTGATTTGAAGGCGATGGTAGATGAGAGGAAATTTCGACCTGACTTGTATTATCGACTCAGTGTATTTCCGATTAAGGTTCCCGCATTACGGGAACGACCGGAAGACATCCCTATGCTCATTCACCACTTCGTGCGGCAATTTAGCACTTTGAGCGAGCGTGTCATCGACACGGTACCGCCGGAGACGATGGCCTCGTTGGTTCGCTATGGCTGGCCGGGGAACATTCGAGAGCTGCAAAACGTCATCGAGCGAGCTGTGATCATGTCCAAAGGTCCTACACTGGCGGCGATCGAGCTCGCGCCGCAATTCACCTCAGCGACAGGGTCGGCAGCCGACAGCGGCCTTCAACAGTCCCTGGATGAGACGGAGAAGACCGAAATCCTTCGAGCGCTACAGCAGTCCAACGGGGTGGTCGCTGGACCAAGCGGCGCGGCTGCGCGCCTGGGAATCAAGCGCTCCACACTCCAATCCCGGATGCAAAGGCTCGGCATTCGGCTGTCACGCTCCGCCGTACCACTATCGGAGAGGAACCATTGCATCACAGCATTTTCGGCCGCCCTCCATCGATCTGATTTGCGTGTGCGGAGATGGCCAAATCCCGGGCAATGTTGAGCACATATTGATTCGTCAGCAAGGAGAGTCATATGTCAAGAATCGTTCGCTTACATCGGGTCGGTGGTCCGGAAAACCTCAAACTGGAAGAGGGAGGGTCCTCGCGACAACCTGGGAAAAGTGAGGTCAATAGCGAGTTCAAGAGTTTGGCCTGAACCGGGGAAGAGGCTGCCTACATGGGCGGCTTCTGCCTGGAACAGCTCGAATTGTCCTTGCGGCTCGGCTACGCAGCGGCAGGAGTCATCGAGGCAGTTGGATCCGATGTCGGCTCAAACCGGATTGGTAAGTGCGTGTCCACTGGGCCTGGATATTCGATCGTCTATGAAGAAGGTACATGAGCGCGAGATCGCGGAACGCTTTCTGCAACAGGCGAACGACGAATCTTTCGACGCCGTGTTCCGCGTGTTCTCGCCGCAACTGGTTGCATTCTTCCGGAGGCGAGGTCACGAAAACGGCATCGCCGAGGATCTGGCGCAGGAAGTGATGCTGACGGTCTACCGGAAGGCCCGGCAGCTCCGGGATCACAAATTGTTTCGCGCATGGCTTTTTAAGGTGGCGCGCCATGCCGCGTGCCGGTATTTCGCCCGGCGCGCCCGGGAGGTGCCGACCGTGGATGTGGCCGACATCGACGACTCTCTGCCCGCCTCAAATGACAGTCCATTCGGGCCTGCCGGAGAATTCAGGAATTGGATGAAGTTTCTCGACGCTCTGGAATGCGAGACGATGACGCTGCGCTTCATCGAGGAGTGGGAATACCACGAGATCGCTGCCGCTCAGGCCATTCCCGTCGGCACCGTGCAGTGGAGAGTATTCAACTCCAAGAAGAAACTGGCGGTGCATTTGAGCGCTGCTGGAACGAGAAGCGAAAATCGGGTGCGCTGATTCGTCCCGGCGCCGCTCTTCTTCGATGGCGTAAGAGCTTACGGCGGCTTGCCACATTCAGCAAATGTAATCCGTTAGTCCGAATTCGTTTGCGGTGTTCGCCGCGGGCTTGACCTTCCCCGGGCCAGGCCTTGGTCGAACGACGCTCAATTTGCGCGCTGGAAGCGAATCCAGATCCCACGACGCCGCAGACAAGAACCGCTGGAGGTCCTCAAAAGGTATCGGAATGGGTCACTATCGGTCCTATCGACGGACTCGATCTAGGCTTGTTGCCGCCATCAAAATCGAGGAGAATCGAAACCGGCCGATGAAGTCGCGAACGTATCAATTGATCCAAGAACGGAGCCCATCGTTAATCGAAAGTCTCATGGAACGGCTAACCGGACCCGCATCGCGAATGTACGTTACGAGTGGCCGGGGAGTCGCCAATTTTAGCGGATTGGGTGGCATTCCCCGGAGAAGAGCCGCTCCTGAGGATTAGACCATGAAGCCAGCCCAAGCCTTGTCTGTATTTGCGATCGTCTCTTTAGCTTCGATCACATCAGCTGCGACCGCCTCGGCGCAGCAAGGACAGGTTTCGACGGTCCCGGGTTCGAAGCCTCCCGCGCCGTCGACGCAAAAGGCTGCCGAAGTCGTCGTGGTCGCAATCCCGGTTTTGACAATCGATCAGGCAGTCGCGGTTGCTGTGAAGGGGAACCGGCAGGTGCGGTCGATCGCTCTCGGCGTCGACGCGGCTCAACAGGAAACGGCCGCGGTCAGGACGTCGCGATGGCCGCAGTTCCAGACCTACCTACTCGGGGGGGAGGCGCTGCGCCCGATCAGCTTTACCATTCCTAAAGGCGCCCTCGGCTTCTATCCCGCCACCGGACCGATTCCCGCAGGCCAGTCGCAGGTGACGACACCCCGGCAGTTCACCGGACTTGTGTTTGCTCAGGCTTCGCAGCCGCTGGCGCAGCTCTGGAAGATTCATCTGTCGGTGACTTCGTCGAAGATCGGAGAGGATCTGGCGCGGGAAACCCTGCGGCAGCAGCGCCAGGACACGGCGCACTCGGTTCGGGACCTTTATTACCAGATCGCGCAGACCCAGACGCAGATCGGAAATGCGGAGGCGAACGAGAAGTATCTCGTGGAGCTCGCGGCCGAAACGGATCGAAACCTGGTTCAGCAGACGGCATTGAAGGGTGACAGCTTAGCGGTCAGAGCGAAGCTCAGCCAGCAGCGCTACCAGCTGCTCAATTTGCGGGATACCGAGCAGACCCAGAAAGAATCCCTAAATCGTCTGTTGGGCCGGGATCTGAGCACTCCGTTCTCCGTTGAAGTGCAATCGATGCCCACGCCCGAAGAGATCGACCTGCAGGCCGCGCGCAGGGAGGCGGTCGAGCAGCGTACCGAAGTGCGGCAAGCCCGTCTTCAGGCGAAGAAGGCGGATATCGCAGTCCGCCAGGAGCGCGCGCAATATATTCCCGACGTGAGCGCCACGCTCACCTACGTCACGCTGCCCAATGTGAACTTCGCCCCGCAAAACATCCTGCAAGCGGGATTCCTCCTGCAGTGGCAGCCGTTCGACTGGGGGCAGAAGAAGCATAAAAGCGAATCGCTGCGCGACTCCGCGAATCAGGCTACGCTTTCCGAGCAGGATGCCGAACAGCAGGTGATTCTGGATGTAAACGCGAAATTCCGCAGCCTGGCCGAAGCGCGGGCGCTGCTCGACACTACGGCGCTGTCGCAGGAGGCAGAACGCGAAAAGCTGCGGGTCGCGATGAATCGCTACGCACAGAAGGCGGCGCTTCTTGCCGATGTGTTGCAACAGGAGACGGCCGTCTCCGGGGCCAGCTCCGACTATGAGAACGCCGTGGCGGCTTTCTGGAGGGCGAAGGCCAGTTTTGATCGAAGTTTGGGGAGGGAATGAGGATGAGGCGTGAGATTGCGACTGCGGCCCTGACCCTGCCGGCAGCGGTTTTCTTTCTTGCGGGATGCGCCAAGCAAAGTGTTCCGGAGCCGGTAGTGCAGACTGTGACGGCCGGCGTGGCCGAACAGATTCAGCCCGACGTACCCGCGCGCTACTCGGCAAGCATTGAGCCGTTCGCGCAGGTCGACCTGGCGTTCAAATCGGGCGGCATCATCGAGCAGATTGATCAGGTGCGCGCCGCTGACGGCCGGATGCGGAATGTCGAAGCCGGAGACCGGGTCAGCAGGGACACGCAGCTTGCCCAGGTGCGCCCGCTCGATTATCAGCACCGGCTTGAGAGCGCCGAAGCGCAGCGGCGGCAATCGGAGGCGCAACTGGCGCAGGCGCAGGCGCAACTGGCGCAGGCCCGAGCCAACTTCAGCGAGGCGGAGATCGAATACACGCGCGACAGCAATCTGTTTCAGTCCGCCAGTCTGGTGAAGCCGCAGCTAGATCAGACCAAAGGGCGGTACGAATCGCTGCGGGCGGGGGTAACGGCGGCCGAGGAGGCGGTGAAGGCAGCCGCGGCAGGCGTGGCGAATGCGCATGTGGCAGTGACTGACGCCAATCTTTCGCTGAGCGATACGTCGCTGCGGGCCCCCTTCACCGGCTGGATCACGGCGCGCAATGTGGACCGCGGGAGCATCGTGGGCGGCGCCGTTGTCGGGTTCAGCATGATCGATACGCACGCGGTGAAGGCCGTGTTCGCGGTACCCGACACCAGCCTTTCCCAAATCCGCACGGGGCAACGCCAGAAGGTAATGCTGGACGCACTGGGGCACGAGGCGCCGGGAATCGTCACGGCAATCTCGCCCCAGGCGGATCCGAAGAGTCGGGTGTTTTCCATCGAGGTCACGCTCGACAACCCGCGGGAGGAGATTCGGCCCGGAATGATAGGGTCGGTAACCCTCGGAACCGCTACGTCCGATGCGACCCACGACGCGAAGCCACGGCTTGTCGCGCCCTTAAGCGCCGTCATTCGCTCGCCTGGCAATCCCCGCGGTTTCGCGGTGATGCTTCTGAACGAACGCGAGGGAAAACAATACGCCGCGTCGCAGGTCATCGAAATCGGACAAACCTTCGGGAATCAGATCGAAGTGACGCGGGGCCTGCGAGCGGGCCAAAAGCTCATTGCGATCGGCGGATCGCTCGTCCACGACGGCCAGGAAGTTCACGTACTTCCCTGAGGAGCATTCCATGCCGCATGAAACCGACGAGCAACTGATTCGAACCAAACACAACACCTCGCGCTTTTTCGTCGAGCACCGGCAAATCGCCTGGGCCGCGCTTATAGCCGTTGTAGTTTGGGGAGTTTACGGTTACTCCTCCATGCCGCAGCGCAAGGACCCGGATATACCGGTTCGGGTAGCGGTGGCGGTCTGCCAATGGCCGGGCGCGACAGCGCAGGAAGTGGAGCAGCTGGTCACGCGGCCGATCGAGCAGACCATCGCGCAGAACAAGACTATTCATCCCGCTGTACCCGATGACTACGGCATTCGTTCGATCTCGCTGCCGGGCGTCTCTTTTGTGTATGTGAATCTTGCGGAGAACGTCTCGGACACCAAGGAACAGTTCAGCGATATCAATCTCAAGCTGCAGACGCTCGCGCCGCAACTGCCGAGCGGCACAACCGGCATTCAGTTTCAAAGCGACTTCGGCGACACCGCCGCCCTGATGATGACGGTGGCCAGCCCGCTGCAGGACGATTTCGCCATCGAGATTCGCGCCCGGTCGGTGGAAGACGCCATCCGCCCGGCGCGAACCGCCTCTAGAGGTTCGAAAGTCTCCCCCGGAGCGCGGCGCGTCAGCATTGTCTACACGTTTCCACTGGCGCTTTCGTCCTCCGCACTGGCCCGGAACGTCGAGGACGGGCGGCGAAACGCCGAGAAAGAGGGAATTGTCGAACAATCGCGTTTGCTCTCCGGGCGCGGCTTCGTCGGCGTCGACGGGTTCTCGGTTCGGGACGATACACGCATCAAGGCGTATCTCCAGGATTACATTGCAACGCATTTGCAAGAGTCGGAGTTCGATCCCGATACTTACGGACCGGTGATCATTCACGATGTAAGCGAGACACGCGAAAAACTCAAATCCGTGGCGACGGCCAAGTACACGTACGCTCAGCTCGACGATTTCACGAACCTGATCGCGCGCACTCTGTTGGGCGTTCCGCAGACTTCGCGCGTCGACCGGAGCGGCGTCCTCCCACAGGCCGTCTATCTCAGCTATTCGCAGGAACGACTGGCATCCTACGGCCTGCAGGTCACCGATCTGGGCAGCATCCTTCAGGCGCGCAACATCACCCTGCCGGGCGGCACGATTGAAGCCGGCGACCGGCAGATTCGCATCGATCCCTCAGGCAAGTTCGACGACGCCCAGGCGATCGGCAGCGCTCTGGTCAGCACGCAATCAGGACCGCCCATTTACCTGCGCGATCTGGTGGACATCAGCCGCAGTTATCAGGGTCCACCGAATTTCCTGAACTTCTACACAACCACGGATAAAGATGGACAGCCGCACCGTTACCGCGCGATCACGATCGCCGTTTACATGCGATCCGGGGAGCAGATTCAGAAGTTCGGCAAAGCGGTAGACGAGAAGATGAAACAGGTTCGCGCCGCTCTGCCGGCCGACCTGATCATCGCTCGCACCTCCGACCAGCCTCTGCAGGTGAAAGAGAACATCGATCTGTTCATGGAAGCGCTTTACGAGGCCATCGGGCTGGTAGTAATGATCGCCCTCATCGGGTTCTGGGAGTGGCGCTCGGCGCTGTTGATGGCGCTCTCCATGCCCATCACGCTCGCGATGACGTTCGGCATGGCAAACATGGTGCACGTCGACCTGCAGCAGGTCTCCATCGCAACGCTCATTATCGCGCTGGGACTTCTCGTCGACGATCCGGTAGTGGCCAATGACGCCATCAAACGCGAACTGGGGGCCGGAATCGAGAGGCTTCATGCCTCCTGGCTCGGACCCACGAAGCTGGCCCGCGCCATCCTCTACGCGACGGCGACCAATATCATTGCCTATCTCCCCTTTCTGATGCTCACGGGAAGCACCGGCGATTTCCTGCGCAGCCTTCCGATTGTGATGACGGCGGCGCTGGTGTCCTCCCGTCTGGTCTCCATGACCTTCATTCCTTTACTCGCGTATTACCTTCTGCGCCCGCGCCAAAATCCCGAGCCGCCGATCGAGGAGAAACGAAGTCGTGGCTTTTACGGCGCCTATTACCGGCTGGCCGGGCTGGCCATCCGCCGGCGGTGGGCGGTGCTCGGGATTTCACTTGTTTTTCTGGGAGGCGGCTTTTTTCTGGCATCGAAACTGAAGAGTCAGTTTTTTCCCGACGACGTGCAGTATTGGTCCTACGTCGACGTGTGGCTGCCCAATGATGCTTCGCTCTCGCTGACAAACGAGACTTCGCAGCGCGTGGAGGCTATCGTACGGCGGGTGGCCCAAAGCTATCGCCGTAATCATCCTGTCAAAGACTCCCATGAACTGCTCGATTCCGTAACCACTTTTGTGGGCGGCGGCGCCCCACGCTTCTGGTTCTCGGTCTCGCCCGAGCAGCAACAACGGAACTACGCGCAGGCTCTGATCCGGCTGAACGACAAAGAAGCTACACCGGGAATGATCGGGCAGTTGCAGTCGGCGGTTGCAAAGGAAGTGCCGGGAGCTTATGTAACCGTCCACCAGCTGCAGACCAATCCCGTCGAGTTCCCGGTGGAGATTCGGTTGTCGGGAACGTCCGATGTCGATCCCAACCGCGAACCGGCCGATAACGAAGTCCTGCGGTCGCTGGCAGCGCGGGTAGAAGCCATTCTGCGCCCCATTCCCGGCGTTCAGGTTGTGCAGGACGACTGGTTTGCCGAAAGTCCCGAAGTGAAACTGCGAATCGATCCGGACCGGGCCAACCTGGCCGGCGTCACCAATCGCGATGTGGCCGCGTCGGCGACTGCGGCTATGAGCGGAACCACCGTCACGACGCTGCGGCAGGGCAATCAGCAGATTCCGGTGATCGCGCGTTTGCGCGCCGCCGAACGTGCGCGGCTTTCCGACGTGGAGAATCTTTACGTCTATTCGTCCCAGGGACCGCAGAAAATTCCGCTCCGCAGTATTTCTTCGGTTGTCAACGAGATGACGACCGAGCGGATTCGCCGCCAAGAGCACTTCCGGACCATCGGCGTCCATGCTTTCCCGGTTCCGGGCGTACTGCCTTCCGAGGTGCTGCAGAAGTCACTTCCGCAGCTGAACGCTTTCGGGAAGACTATCCCACCCGGCTATCGTATGGAGATCGGCGGGGAAAAGGCGAAGCAACAGTCCGGTTTTGCAAATCTGGCGCAGGTGCTGGCGATCTCGCTTCTCGGAATCTACGGCGCGCTGCTGCTGCAGTTCGGAAACGCCGTTAAACCACTCCTCGTGTTTGCCGCGACTCCATACGGTGTGGCCGGGGCACTGGTCTGCCTTGCCGTGATGGGCTCGCCATTCGGCTTCATGGCGTTCTTGGGAATTGCAAGCCTGATTGGAGTCATCGTCAGCCACGTGATTGTGCTTTTCGATTTCATCGAGGAAATGCACCAAAGAGGCGAACCATTCGAGCAGGCGATTCGGGATGCCGGAATTGAAAGACTGCGGCCGGTTCTGATTACCGTGGGCGCCACCATCCTGGCGCTGTTTCCGCTGGCGAGCCACGGCGGTCCTTTGTGGAAGCCGCTTTGTTACGCGCAGATTGGCGGGCTGGCCGTTGCCACTTTCATCACCCTTCTGCTCGTGCCTGTCTTTTACAGCATCGCCGTGCTGGATTTGAGGATCGTGAAATGGGAGACGGCAGGGCGCGCCGTGGACCAGGAGGGAACTGATGATCGCAGGGGAAGTCATGTCAGAACTGTCGCAGAGCAGTAGGAGAAGACCATGAAATACATCGTGGAAACGCCGAAGGCCGTGGATGAGGCCGTGGCAGATTTGCAAGTCGCGGTTCAGCGACACAACTTCGGTGTTCTGCACATCCACAATCTGCAGGAAACGCTTAAGAAGAAGGGCGTGGACTTTCCCAATGCCTGCCAGATCCTCGAAATATGCAACCCTCAAAGGGCCAAGGAGGTTCTGGCCGAGGATATGGACCTGAATCTGGCGTTGCCATGCCGTGTCTCCGTCTATTCCGAGGGTGGCAAGACAAGGATCGGAATGATGAAACCATCCGCCATGCTGAAAGCGCTCTCCGATTCCCCAGCCCTGGCCCGCGTAGCGCAGGAGGTCGAGGAGAGGATCATCGAGATGATCGCCGAAGCCAAGTAGCCTGATTCTTCCGGAGGGTCATTCGTGCCCGCGAACCAGGGCTACCCAAACGGCAGCACCAGAAGCGTTAGAAATGTCGAGGCCACGATCCCGATGAGACTGCCGCGAGCGGGCAGTTCAGCTCCGGCGCTCGTAGAAAGCACCATCGGAAGAAATCCGACGCTGGCGGCTTCGGCCGTCATCAGCACAGGCCGCAGGAGGAGCAGATCCTCGAGGGAGCGATCGGACCGAATTTCGACGGAAGAAACCCACACGAGTCCGGGACTCATGTGAGGAGAAGTACATGGCCAAACAGCCGGCATTTGAAAGACATAGTGAAATTCCACTCGACAAGACGACCGCAGACCCTCTGCCACGTATGCTGCCTGGGGCTGTTAAGCCGGTGGTCCAAGGTGTGTACGTCGTCCCAATGGGGATGGCAAACGCCTTCCTGATCGATTGCGCGGACGGGTTAACCCTGATCGACGCCGGTTTCCCGGGTAAGGAGACAGCCGTCTTCGCGGCGATCCGCGGGCTTGGCCGTTCGCCAGACCAGCTCAAGCAGCTCATTTTCACTCACGGCCACCCCGATCATATCGGCAGCGCCGCTGCGATCGTGCGGCAAACAGGCGCGAGGACCTACATGCACCCGCTCGATATCCCTATCGCCGAGAGCGGAGGTCCTTTCCGGCCTATGACGCCGGCACCTGGTCTGGTTGGACTGCTGTGCAAGCTGTTCTACCATCCCGACGAGCGCTTGGAGCCGGTTGCCATCGACCAGCCTTTAACCACTGAGGAAATACTGCCCATCGCTGGGGGCTTCGAAGTGATTCATACTCCCGGGCATTGCGCAGGGCAGGTCGCGCTGCTGTGGCGGCCCGGACGAATGCTGTTTGCCGGCGATGTGGGCACCAACCTCATGGGACTCGGTGATCCCGTCGGCTTCGAGAATTTGGAAGAAGGTCGCGAGAGCCAGCGCAAACTTGCCGGGCTTTCATTCGATGCTGCCGGGTTCGGCCACGGCAAGCCCATCGCCCGCGATGCGTCAACGCGTTTCCGCTATAAATGGGGCAACAACTGCTCTGCCTGATATGGGAGACGCCTGCTTTGGGGTCAAGACTCCGCGGTAGTCAGTCGCCCTTGGGCATCAGGAAATCCCGGAAGTGCGACATATTCACCAGCGCGAAGAGCACTGGGCGATAGGGGATCTCCAGGGCAAAGGCCGCATTTTCGATATCGGAAGAGTTGCTCCCGCGCGCATACGTAAAATCTTCGGTTTGAGCGAGGTCACCCTGGTGGACATCGCGGTGGTGCGGTTCCTGATCAGCTGCGAAGACGAGGGTATTGAATTCGTGCAGTGCCCCCCTACGTGTGCGAGTGGATGGTGCGCGAGCGCGCCGAAGGAGCCCCGCCTGGAGCGCCGAATGCCACCTGATTCCATCACTCAGACCGCACAACCGAACCAGCATCCGGTTGGCCCGATCGCGCGCGTTTCGACCCTGGCAGACGGTATAATTGGCTAGCTGGAAGCCGCGCGCTCAACGCTTTGCCGGCTCGCGGGATACACTCTATGGGCACGAGTGAAGGCCAAACCCGGGCTGCCCTGGACCTCCGGGCTTTCATCGACTCCGTGCTGACCATTGCCTGGTCCGCTCTGCCGGATGGCTCCCTGGATTTCATCAACCAGCGATTTCGAGATTACACCGGGCTTTCTTCCGATCAGTTGATCGGATGGGAGTGGAAAGCAATAGTCCATCGGGACGATATCCCGCAGCTCGAAACCTGGTGGCATGATGTCAGGCAGTCTCAGAAAGCTGCCACCACGGAAAAACGCCTTCGCCGCTTCGACGGGGCGTATCGCTGGTTCCGGATCGCTGCGGCGCCGGTTCACGATAAGCAAGCCAACCTTGTCCGCTGGTGTGGGATCAATACCGACGTCGACGATCTCAAGTGCTCTGAGGAGAAGTTCCGCCAAGTGGCGGCGGACCTTCGCACGATTACCGATGCCATCCGCCAAGCCATCGTGGTCCTGGCGCCCGATGGCACAATCCTGTATGTCAACCAGGTTCATCGGGAGCTGACCGGTCTCACGATTCGCGCGGTGAACGACCAAACCTCCTTTACGCAAGTTTTTCATCCGGACGACGTAGACCGTGTCCGAGCCGAACGGCGAGAGGGGCTTTTGCGCGGGATTCCATTCGAGTTGGAAGCGCGCCATTTGATCAGGGGCGGCGGCTACCGGTGGAGCCTGATTCAGTACAACCCGGTCAAAGATGAATACGCACGGATCATCCGCTGGTACGTTACGGGAACCGATATCGACGACCGAAAAATGGCGGAAGACCGACTCCGGAACGAGAACTTCGCGCTGCGAGAGGAAATCGATCGCTCCTCGATGTTCGAGGAAATTGTGGGCTCCTCGAAACCGATGCGTCAGGTCTTGAAGCAGGTTGAGATGGTTGCCCCGTCCGATTCCACCGTCCTGATTCTGGGCGAAACGGGCACGGGCAAGGAACTGATCGCGCGAGCGCTCCATAAGAGATCGAAACGCGCAACCCGCGCCTTCATCCGCGTCAACTGCGCGGCGATTCCGCAATCGCTGATCTCTTCCGAGCTGTTCGGGCACGAGAAGGGGGCATTCACAGGCGCGCTGCAACGGCGCTTGGGGAGATTTGAGGCGGCTGACGGTGGGACGCTCTTCCTGGATGAGATCGGCGAACTTCCCATGGAAACGCAGAGCGCGCTGTTACGGGTGCTGCAGGAGCGGGAATTCGAGCGGGTGGGGAGCAATCATCCGGTCAAGGTAGACGTTCGCCTGATCACGGCAACCAATCGCAACCTGCAGTCCGCCGTCGCGGCCGGAACCTTTCGTCAGGATCTCTTCTACAGGTTAAATGTCTTTCCAATCGAGGTTCCGCCGTTGCGAGAGCGATCGGAAGATATTCCGTTGCTCGTGGAGTATTTCGTCGGGCGGTACGCCAACGCAGTTAACAAGAACATCCGGCATATCAGAAAGGAAACGCTGGAGCTCCTACGAGCTTATCCATGGCCCGGCAATATCCGCGAATTGCAGAACGTCGTCGAACGCGCCGTCATCCTGAGTGAAGGCGATACCTTCGCAGTGGATGAGAGCTGGTTAAAGCTTGAGCCGGCCGATTCTCCTAGCCCGCACGAAGCGCTTTCGGGGTTGCCAGATCGTGATCTGGAGATGATCGAAGCCGCTCTCGCTCAGAGCCGTGGCCGAATCGGCGGACCTTCCGGAGCCGCCGTGAAACTCGGCATTCCACGGCAGACGCTGGAGTCGAAGATCCAGCGCCTCGGCATCGATAAGTACAGGCACAAGCGACCAACCTCTAAGTAGCCGCGCGCCGCATGGAGGACGAAAACCTCAGGTTTCGGGAGGAGAGCAGGAGGGAAATTGGCCGAGAATGTCACCCGCCAGCGAACGCGCAGCGCGAGCAGATCAAACCGTGAACTGTTTCGCACGATGTAGATGATCAGGGCGCTTATTTTTTGTCTCTCGCAGCGCCGCTGTCAATCTAATATCATTTGGAGCTTCGCGCAAGATTTCAGGAGAGGCCCGTATGAACGCCAGTGGCGCAATTAAAGTGAGCGGCGTCGGTGTGGTGGCCCACTACCGGCGCGGGCGCGATCGGTCCAGCCAAAGCCTGTTCCGGCAGCAACAAAGCGACGTTCGTGGAACACTCCACAGGTGGCGAACCGGCGCGCTAGATCGGAGTCGACGGGAAGCGAGTTGTCGGGAGGGCGCTGCGTGGGAGAAGAGACAAGGAGAGCAAGGATGTCCAAGCTGCCGGGCACCACAGAGACACGAACACAAGCAGGGCTAAGAACCGCAATTGTCACGGGAGCCTCTAGGGGAATTGGCGCCGGCATCGCCCGGGCCTTTCTCGATCTCGGTCATAACGTGGTTGCCAACGCTTTGCATTTTGCCGACTCAGCCGGCCCTTGTGGAGGGGAACATCGGCCAGGCTTCAACCGCTAGGAGAGTAACGGAGACAGCGATCTCCAGATTCGGCTCCATCGATGCGGTAGCCGCCAATGCCGGCATCTTCTTCACGAAGCCGTTCACCGACTATACGCCGGATGATTTCCGGCAGCTCTCCGAAACAAACCTTGAGGGCTACGTTTATATCACACAACTTGCGGTGAAGCAGATGCTGGCGCAGAAGACGGGAGGGAGCGTGACGTGTGTGACGTCGGCCATGGTTCACCACCCCATCGCCGGAGTAAGAGCTTCCAAACCAATGATCACGAAAGGCGGTCTGGAGGCAATCACGCTTAGCCTCGCAATGGAGTACGCAAAAGACGGTATCCGCTTCAACGCAGTCGCTCCCGGAGAGGTGGATACGCCGATGCACGCCAACGACTCGAAGGAATATCTGCAAAGCCTATCGCCGATGGGAGAGATCTCGGAAATCCGGGACATTGTCGATGCTGTCCTTTATCTGACCGAAGTACGTCGTGTCACGGGGGAGGTGCTGCACGTGGACGCAGGTGCGCACAACGGAAAATGGTAAACACAGACGACCGGACCGATGTCGGGATTGCCGGCCATCTCGGAGCTAGACACTACCGCGTTTGTCATTGTTAACCCGCTCATTCCGTGGTACCCCTGATTTATTGAAAGTTCCCCGATTTCTCAGATGCAATGCGCGCGTTCATAGATTTCGCTTCTTTCCCCGGACGGGCGACAACACACCGCAGGTGGTGTCGCGCAGGGCAAGACACGCGGCTCGTTTAAAGGATTCGGCCCCGCTGTCATTCTCAGGCCTTCAGCATTCGGTGTCGGAAGCGTGGTGTCTTCCGTTCAGGGTGATGCCCGCACCCAACCCGTCTGGCGTATCTCCACGGTCTGCATACGCCTCACTCGTCGCTCGTCGCTCGTGTAAGATTGTTGAATCCCATATGCGGCTGCGATGGTGGCTCGGTGCTCTCATTGCCTGTGGTTTGCAAGCAGGTGTTCCGCCACTGCGGCTTTTCACAACAGAAGACGGGTTGGTTCGCAATTGGGTGAACCGGATCCGTCGCGACTCGAAGGGATTCCTGTGGTTCTGCACCGTGGAGGGCGTCTCCATCTTCGACGGCTATCGGTTCACCAATTTCACCACGCGGGATGGTCTTCCGAACCGGCAAGTTCGGGACGTGCTAGAAGTTAGCGACGGCGCTTACTGGCTCGCAACCGGGTCGGGGATTTCGCGGTTCCGTCTAGTCGCGCCGCCTGGAGCGTCTCACTTCGAGAACTTCCATCTGGATGTCGGAGAGGCCGCCAACTCAGTAACCCGGCTGATCGAGGACTCGCAGCACACCATCTGGTGTGCCACCGAGGCCGGCCTTTATCGTTTTGCTTCGCGAGCGCGTTCGATCCGGCCCGAGGCAGTGCACCTCGAGCAGGATGCTACCCCCTCCGTCCTTGATTTGTTCGAAGACGGCCGGCACAGATTGTGGGTGCTTGGTTTCGTGCCCAGTGGCGAGTACCGGCTGTGGGTCAGGGACCCCAATGGTTCCACAGTTCGGGTGCGGCAACGCGATCTGCCGCCCATCGCCAGGGCACTAGTGCAGGATGCGCGGGGGCGGATATGGGTAGGAGGAAATGAGCTGGTAGGATTGAGCACAGAGTCGGACCACCCCTCCATCTTGGCGCGGTACAACCGCATTGCCGGCGAGGACCCGGATATTTGGTCGCTATATGTGGATGGCGGCAGCGATTTGTGGATCGGCTCTCGTTCGCTCATCCACTTCCGCCCGGATGCCGGGGAGAGCGACCGCTTCCGAGTCTTCCCTGCCGCCCCGGAGTTGTACCGCCAGTTTGTAAGGACACTCGAATCGGATGCAGCCGGCAATCTCTGGGCCGGGATCAGCGACCTGGGTGCTGTGAGGATTTCGCGAGAACCGAGCGAGTTGTTCACCGAGGCGGACGGATTGGAATCGCGCACCGTTCGCGCTGTGATGGAAAGCCGGACGGGGGAGATGTTTGCGATCACAGGATCAAAGATGGCGCTGAACGAATTCACTGGAGGGCGATTCATCCCACGCCCTTACAAACTGCCTCCGAGCGTCACCGACGAAACCTGGGGGCATGTTCAGTTGGCTGTCCATGATCACAGCGGCCGTTGGTGGATTGCCAGCGGCAGCGGGCTTTTATGCTATCCGCCAACGGACGACGCGCGTTCGCTGGCAGACGCGGAGCCCCGCGTTTATACCCGGCGCGATGGACTTCCCGGGCCGACTGTGCTCCGGGTATTCGGAGATTCGCGCGGAGATATCTGGGCCGGCACCGCCGAAGGCATCACTCGCTGGGACCACACAACCGATCGTTGGCGCGCATTCGGATCGATTCCCGTGAAAGAGGGCGATGCACCGGGAGCGGTTCATTCCATTACTGAGGACAAGTCCGGAACAATCTGGGTGGGTTTTGCTTCTCCGCGGATTATGCGGATCCGCGGAGACAATGCCGAGCTGATTACAGAGGGCATTCCTCACAACTTTATTAATGCCCTGCTCGTGGATCACGCGGGGCGCCTCTGGATCGGCTCCAGCCAGGGCGGGTTGGCGCGTGTGGATCAACCGCAGGCGCAGAAGCTCGCGCTTAGTCCGTATACGATCGAGAACGGCCTCTCCAGCAACCAAGTGTTTTCGCTGGCGGAAGATCGCTGGGGGCGGATCTACGTCGCTGATGGCCGCGGCGTGGACCGGCTCGACCCCGAAACGGGCGCGATTCGCCGGTTCACGGTCGCGAACGGACTGCCTGGCGGTGAGACGCAAGAGGTGTATCGTGATCGGGCGGGCGCCATCTGGTTTGGTTCCACGTTCGGCCTGGCGCGATACATTCCGGAACCGGACCACTGGGCCGCCCCGCCGCAGCCCCTTCTGCGAGCGATCAGGATTGGCGGCGCCGAGTTCCCGGTCTCCGTACTGGGAGAGCGCTCCATCTCCGCGCTCGAACTCAGGCCGGAGCAAACCAGCGTGGAAATTGAGTTCCGCCCCTTGCACTTCGAGGCTGCTGAGCGTTTGCGATTTCAGTATCGGTTGGGCAATGCCCGCACATCGTGGAGCGAACTCACCGATCTGCAGTCGGTGCACTACGCCAACCTGGCTGCAGGTCGCTACAGGTTTGAAGTCCGCAGCGTGGGGGAGGATGGCTCGCCAAGCGCTCCTGCCGTTCTGGAATTCCGGCTCCTGTCACCCGTGTGGTTGAGAGCCTGGTTTCTCTCGATGATTGCGGTTCTGGCGGTTGCCAGCGTCTATAGTCTCTACCGTTATCGCTTAGGTCAACTGCTGGCATTAGAGCGTGTTCGCACTCGCCTGGCTACGGACCTGCACGATGACCTCGGAGCCGGCCTGGCAGAGATCGCCATCACCAGCGAGCTGGCCAAGCGCAAGCCGTCCAATCATGATCTTCTCGATCAAATCGCCCGGCGCGCACGCGGCCTGAGGGCGGCGCTCGGAGACATCGTGTGGACCGTCGATCCGAGTAAGGATCACCTGGCGGACCTGGTGCGGCGCATGCGCACTACGGCGTTGGCGATGCTGGAAGATGACCAACGGGCCGTCGTATTCCACGCGCCGTCGGATGACACGGCTGGGGGCGCTGAGCTGCCGCCGGAACTGCGCCGCCACCTTCTGCTCTTCTTCAAAGAGGCGGTGACGAATATTGCGCGCCACGCCCACGCGACCAAGGTCGAGATCGAAGTCAAGCTGAGCGGCCGCCAATTAAACCTATCGATTTGCGACAACGGGCAGGGTTTCGATCCGGAGTCCCCGGGTAGCGGGAATGGTCTGGCCAGCATGCGCCATCGAGCGGCGGAAATGGGCGCCGATCTGCGGCTCTCTTCCGCGCCGGGCCGAGGGACAAAGATCGGCCTTCGCGTGCTACTGCGCGTTTCCCTGACCGTGGCGTCGGCGGGGCAGGCGGGGTAGGCATGGGGTCCTGACAACGTTGTCCACCACCGCTCGTTCCTCTGTACGTTAACGTACGCTCGCACCAGAGACCGCATTCTTATGCGGCTTCCGGCGCCGCACCGCATGACTCTACACTCGCACGAGGGGTGGAAAAGGCGTGTCACAACAACCCGAACGGCGATTTTGCCAGAACTGCCACGCAATGTTTTACAACGGGTTCGCGTCGAACGGCGTTTGCCCAAAGTTGAACCCCTGCACCTGGTGCCCGCCCCCGCTCAGGACGAACCCATTCGGACCCTAGCAGGCCGCTCAATAAGCGAAAACCGCCTTTTAACAACACCAACTCACTAATCTCGGGAAGCCCCGGGGGTGAAGTGTCCCTTTTGGAAGGAGGAATCGAAAATGAGACAACCAGGAAGATGCCATGCCTTGATTTCGATGGTTGGGGCCTTGGGAAGCATGTGTGCCGCGGCCCGCCCGGAAGCATCCGGTCAACTCAGTCCTCGCGATGCTGTCGTTCGCGTCCTGCCTCTGCTACAAAAAAGTGCGAGCATCTGGAGCCGCAACGCGCAATGCATCTCGTGCCACCACCAGGGCCTCGGCATGATGGCCGTTGCGGTGGCGCGCGAACGCCGGTTTCCTATCAACGAAACAATGCTGTCGGACGAAATGCAGGCTGTAAGGCAACGGCTGAGTGCCCCGGACCGGAGCGTCGTCTATCCCTCGGTAGTGCCCGACTTCATCAGCGTCAGCTACGCGCTGACCGGTCTGGCAGCCGCCGGCCTGCCGCCGGATTACCGCACCGCCATGCAGGTTCACAAGTTGCTGGGAGCGATGCACGTGAGAGGACACTGGAACTATTGGCCGTATCGGCCGCCGCTCGAAGGGAGCGAATTTACCGCAACCGCGCTGGCGGTGAGAGCGATCCAGGCATTTGCGCCGCCGGCGCGCCTGCCCGAAGTGGAGGACCGGATCCTCCGCGCCCGC